>NZ_LT906447.1:1306635-1959953 GCF_900186985.1 Staphylococcus piscifermentans
TTTAATACCACACCTGAAATAAAAAAATATGCAGATGAGCATAATTTACCGATTCTATCTTCGAACTATGATTCTTATTTAGTGGCAAATATGATTAACAGAGCAATGTATAATCAAATTATACGTAAAGAAATTTTGATTGTTGAAGATATCGTTAAACCAGTAACAGAAGAAACGGTTGCAAAAGAAGATATGCTGGTATCAGATTTGAAACAGCAATCTCAAAAAACTGGTCATTCCAGATTTCCAGTTGTAGACAAAGATTGGAAATTAGTCGGTATCGTTACCAGCAAAGATATTATTGCAAAAGATTCAGATGAAAGTATACACAAGGTTATGACTAAACCAGTTTTAAATGTACAGAACTCTACTACAGTAGCAAGTTGTGCACATATGATGATTTGGGAAGGTATTGAATTGCTTCCAGTCACTACTATTAATAAAAAATTATTAGGTGTCGTTTCCCGAGAAGATGTTTTAAGAGCTATGCAATTGATTGGACGACAACCGCAAGTAGGCGAAACGATCAAT
The DNA here is from genome assembly GCF_900186985.1 of Staphylococcus piscifermentans. Taxonomy (NCBI): domain Bacteria; kingdom Bacillati; phylum Bacillota; class Bacilli; order Caryophanales; family Staphylococcaceae; genus Staphylococcus; species Staphylococcus piscifermentans. Next base: position 1,307,167 of record NZ_LT906447.1, read on the forward strand.
GATCAAGTCGCTAAATATATTTCGATCAATAAAGATAGTATTACTGTCGACGTCGCACCTCAATTAACAAGTCAATATGGCACTTTAAGTAAAGGAGCCTTCGTAGCGATTATCGAAGAAACGATTCGTTATAAAATGCGTCAATTAAAAAAACAAGAAGTTATGATTGAAAGTTTAAGTATTATGTATTTGAAAACAGTTTCTATTGAAACAGAATTAGAAATACACTACAACATGTTAGATATAGGCAGACACTTTGCTAAAATAGAAGTCAGCATGATGAATGGGCAAACGCCTGTAGCTAAAGCATTAACAATCTGTCAAATGCTTGAAAGTTAGAAAAGGAGATTGAAAGAAAAATGAATAACTTTAATGAAATAATGGATAAGATTTCTCAATACGACACAATTATTATTCATAGACATGTTCGTCCGGATCCGGATGCATACGGTTCACAATTAGGCTTGAAATCTTATCTGCAATCTAAATTTCCAGATAAAAATATTTTTGCAGTAGGAGAAAGCGAACCTTCACTAGATTTTATGGGCACGTTCGATGCAGTGGAAGATGATGACTATAAAGAAGCGTTAGTTATTGTCTGTGATACAGCCAACGCTCCTAGAATTGACGATCAACGCTTTGATAAAGGCCAAGCGTTAGTAAAAATTGATCATCATCCTCCTGTAGATCAATACGGAGAACTGAATTATGTAAATACTGAGGCTTCTTCTACCAGCGAAATTATCTTTGATATGATTACACATTTTAATGACACATCCATAATTAATGAAAACACTGCACGCTTATTGTATTTAGGAATTGTAGGAGATACAGGACGTTTCTTCTTTAATAATACGACGCCGCACACTATGCAAGTTGCAGCCCAATTATTGAAATATCCATTCGATCACAGTGCAGAATTAAACAAAATGGCTGAGAAAGATCCTAAATTGGCGCCTTTCCAAGGTTATGTTTTACAAAACTTTGATCTCAATGAGAATGGGTTTGCCAAAGTACAAATTACTAAAGATGTCTTAGAACAATTCGGTTTAGTGCCAAATGAAGCTTCCCAATTTGTGAATACGATTTCTGATTTGCGTGGCTTGAAAATATGGGTGTTTGCCGTAGATGAAGGTACGGAGATTCGTTGCAGATTACGTTCAAAAGGTATTGTTATTAATGATATTGCTCAACAATTCGGAGGAGGCGGCCATCCGAACGCTTCAGGAGTCTCTGTAGACAATTGGCAAGAGTTTGATAAACTTGCTGCAGAATTGAATCAAAGAGCGCTAGACAATCAATAAAAAAGGGGGACTGTTTGCAGTGAAAGCACATCTGAATATTCATACCGCTTATGACTTGCTGAATTCAAGTTTAAAAGTTTCGGATATTATCCAAAAGGCTGCGCAAGAAGGATACGAAGCTTTAGCCATTACAGATACAAACGTACTGCATGCTGTTCCTCAATTTTATGATGAAAGTATTAAAGCAGGAATTAAGCCGATTTTCGGAATGACAATTTATTTAAGTGATGGTTTGACGGAAGTAGAAACAGTTTTGCTAGCTAAAAATGAAACAGGTTTAAAATCACTGTATCAATTATCATCCGCTATCAAAGTGCAGGAAAAGCAAGCCACACCGTTAGAATGGTTGAAACGTTATCAAGAGGATTTAGCACTTATTTTTAAAAATGTCACTTCTGAACAATTGAATCTGGTGCAAAATTTCGTTGAGCATCAAGATATCTATGTAGACCACCAAAGTAGCGGAGCGGCTGAGAGACTTGATTTAAACAGAGTTTACATGCAAGAATCCAGATATTTGAATCCGGACGACGCAGATACTGTAAGTGCTTTGAAAGCGATTAAAGATAATCAAACGATAGACTTAGTTCATCCTGGCAATGATGAACACGCCCATTTTTACTCCCAAAGCGAAGTACAAGATTTAGGGCTTTCTGCAGATATTATAGAAAATACTGAATCGCTGGCAGACATGTGTACTGCTGAAATCAGCTATCACCAACCGCTTCTCCCTCAATATTCAACACCAGACAATGTTTCTTCTAAAACATATTTATGGGGTCTGTTGGAACAATCTTTGCAAGAAATGGATTTAGATCAACCTGTTTACCGTGAACGGTTAGAATATGAATTTGATATTATTACTAAGATGGGGTATGAAGATTACTTTCTAATCGTAAGTGACTTAATACATTACGCTAAAACACATAATGTAATGGTCGGTCCAGGACGGGGTTCGTCTGCAGGTTCATTAGTGAGTTACTTGCTGAATATAACAACAATTGATCCATTGCGCTACAATCTGCTTTTTGAGCGTTTTTTAAATCCAGAACGTGTCACAATGCCAGATATTGATATTGATTTTGAAGATACGCGTCGAGAAAAGGTCATTCAATATGTTCAAGAAAAATATGGTGAATATCACGTTTCAGGTATTGTAACTTTCGGTCATTTGCTCGCAAAGGCTGTAGCTAGAGATGTTGGCAGAATTATGGGCTTCGAAGAAAAAACTTTAAGTGAAATTTCTAAATTAATTCCATCAAAATTAGGTATTACTTTAAACGAAGCTTATCAAAATGAAGACTTTAAAGCGTTTGTACACCGTAACCATCGCCATGAAAAATGGTTTGAATTAAGTAAAAAATTAGAAGGTTTACCGCGACATACTTCGACTCATGCTGCGGGTATCATTATTAATGATCGACCTTTGTATGAGCATGTTCCTTTACTGATGGGAGATACTGGTCTGCTGACGCAATGGACTATGACTGAAGATGAAAAGTTAGGCTTGTTGAAAATTGACTTTTTAGGATTAAGAAACCTATCTATCATTCATCAAATTATTGACCAAGTTAAAAAAGATTTAAATGTGTCTATTGATATTGAAGCAATTCCTTTTGACGATACTCAGGTGTTTGAAATGCTCTCTCGCGGCGACACTACGGGATTGTTCCAATTAGAATCAGATGGTGTAAGACAGGCTTTGAAAAGATTGCAACCGCAGCATTTTGAAGATATTGTAGCGATGACTTCACTTTATAGACCTGGCCCAATGGAAGAAATACCGACTTATATTGCGCGTCGTCATGATCCTTCGAAAGTGCAGTATCTGCATCCTGATTTAGAACCTATTCTGAAAAACACTTATGGTGTCATTATTTATCAAGAACAGATTATGCAGATTGCCAGTAAGTTTGCTGGATTCAGTTATGGCGAAGCGGACATTTTGAGACGTGCTATGAGTAAGAAAAACAGAGCAGTCTTAGAAAGTGAAAGACAACATTTTGTTGAAGGTGCTAATCAAAATGGATATTCAGAACAACTGAGTAAGCAGATCTTTGATTTAATATTGAAATTTGCCGATTATGGTTTTCCAAGAGCGCATGCTGTAAGTTATTCTAAGGTAGCTTATATTATGGCTTATTTAAAGGTGCATTATCCTAATTATTTCTATGCAAATATCCTTACGAACTCTATCGGCAACGAGAAAAAGACTGAGTTAATGATAGCAGAAGCTAAGGCTATGGACTTAAAAATATTACCGCCGGATATTAATGAAAGCCACTGGTATTATAAAGCAACATCAGAAGGAATATACTTATCTTTGGGTGCCATAAAGGGTGTGGGTTTTCAAAGCGTGAAGGCCATTGTAGATGAGCGATATGCACATGGAAAATATAAAGACTTCTTTGACTTAACTAGAAGATTGCCAAATAGAGTGAAGACACGTAAGCTGCTTGAAGCACTCATACTAGTAGGTGCGTTTGACCACTTCAAAGAAAATCGTGCAACGCTTTTATCAACCTTAGACCAAGTATTAGACGGTGCAAGCAATGTTGAACAAGATGAATTGTTATTTGAATTTGTAACGCCTAAAGAAAGTTATGAAGAAAAAGAAGAATTGCCAGATCAGGTGCTCAGCGATTTTGAAAAAGAACATCTTGGATTTTATATTTCCAAGCATCCGGTAGAGAAAATGTTTAAGAACAAGCAATTATTAGGGATTTATAAGCTTTCTAATGCTCAAAATAATCAACCGATTTTAGTGCAAATTGATAAAATTAATAGAATTCGTACTAAGAATGGTCAACCAATGGCATTCGTAACTTTAAATGATGGTACTAATACATTAGATGGTGTCATTTTCCCGAATGTATTTAAACAAATTGAAGATATATTAGAAGAAAGCAAAACGTTTATTGTGAGTGGTAAATTTGAAAAGCGCCAGAACCAAATGCAGTTGATTATTAATCATCTTGATACGTTAGATCATTATGAAAAACAAAAATTTCAACATGCTAAAATGCTGGTTTTGCGTAATGTCGCTGAGGAAGAATTGAACTTAGATACGGATGACGACGGAAATAAAAATTCTATCCCGGTTAATCTTTATCACACAAAAAATAACCAAATGGAGAAAATAGGCTATATCGAGAGAGATATCCAAGCACTTGAGGATTTTATGGCCGCTATTCCTCCTGAAAATATTAGAATTATTTAACGACGGGCTTAGACATTAATTGTCTTGAGCCCATTTTTTATAAAATATTAACGATGGTATATCAAGCAATTAGAAAGCATTGCTTGAAAGAGGAGACGATGTGTTATAATCGTCTATATTTTGAAATTAATTCAAAAAAATGTATGATATAAAGGTATAAACACAGTTTTTATATTGAATCATATAATATTCTTGAGACTAAAATAGATGGTTTCATTCAAATCACATAAATATTGAAAAAGGAGCGATTGACTTGTCATTAAGAGATGAAGCACTTGAAATGCACAAAAAGCATCAAGGGAAACTAGAAGTTACCCCGAAAGTAAAAGTTACGAATAAAGAAGAATTAAGTTTAGCTTATTCTCCTGGTGTTGCAGAACCCTGTAAAGAAATTTATGAAGATCCGCGTAAAGTCTATGATTACACAGCTAAAGGCAACACAGTAGCAGTAGTAACAGATGGCACTGCAGTACTAGGTCTTGGTAATATCGGAGCAGAGGCAAGTATTCCTGTTATGGAAGGTAAATCAGTCTTGTTTAAAAGCTTTGCGGGTATTAATGGCGTGCCGATTGCCTTAGATACTACTGACACAGAAGAAATTATTAAAACGGTCAAATATCTCCAACCTAATTATGGTGGCATCAATTTAGAAGATATTTCAGCACCACGTTGTTTTGAAATTGAAAATCGCTTGAAAAAAGAAACGAAAATTCCGGTCTTTCATGATGATCAACATGGTACAGCTATCGTAACTATGGCAGGTTTAATCAATGCATTAAGAGTTACAGATAAATCTCTTTCAGATATTAAAGTAGTCCTAAACGGTGCAGGAGCAGCAGGTATCGCTATAGTTAAACTCTTATACTCTTATGGCGTGAGAAATATGATTATGTGCGACTCTAAGGGTGCTATCTATGAAGGACGTTCTTATGGCATGAATCCAACTAAAGATTTTGTGGCTGAATGGACGAATAAAGATAAACAAGAGGGCAAACTTTCTGATGTCATTCAGGGAGCAGATGTGTTTATCGGTGTATCTGTAGCAAACGCGCTTTCCAAAGATATGGTAAAATCAATGAATGAAGACAGTATTATTTTTGCAATGGCGAATCCGAATCCTGAAATTTTGCCGGATGATGCTAAGGAAGCAGGGGCTAAAGTAGTGGGTACAGGACGTTCTGATTATCCTAACCAAATTAATAACGTTTTAGCATTTCCAGGTATTTTCAGAGGGGCATTAGATGTGGAAGCAACGCATATCAATGAAAAAATGAAACAAGCAGCGGTTTCAGCAATTGCAGATTTAATTCAGCCTGATGAGTTATCACCAGATTATTGTATTCCAGCACCATTTGACAGACGTGTTGCACCATCAGTTGCACGCAATGTAGCACGTGCAGCAATGGAGTCTGGAGTGTCAAGGGTTGAAGTTGATCCAGATGAAATATACAATAAAACGATGAGATTAACTGATATTTAATTAGAAATTTATTTTTCAAAGAGCTGTTATGCGGTTTGAGGCGGCATAATAGTGGTGTGGAGGTTGACCAATGTTTAAAGATTTTTTTAATCGCGGCAGTAAAAAGAAAAAATACGTTACTGTTCAAGATTCGAAACAGAACGATGTTCCAACAGGTATCATGACGAAATGTCCGAAATGTAAAAAAATCATGTATACTAAAGAACTTTCTGAAAATCTCAATGTATGTTTCAATTGTGACCATCACTTGTCATTAACTGCATATAAACGTATTGAGGCTATTTCAGATGAAGGTACTTTTAAAGAATTTGATAAAGGTATGACTTCTGCTAATCCTTTAGATTTTCCGGGATATGAAGATAAAATTAAAAAAGATCAGGAAAAAACAGGATTGGATGAAGCGGTTGTAACAGGGACTGCAGAACTTGGAGGCATCCCTTATGGAGTAGCAGTGATGGATGCCCGTTTCAGAATGGGAAGCATGGGTTCTGTAGTAGGTGAAAAAATATGCCGAATTATAGATTATTGTACAGAGCATCGCTTACCGTTTATTTTATTCTCAGCAAGTGGCGGTGCCAGAATGCAAGAAGGGATTATCTCATTGATGCAAATGGGGAAAACCAGTGTATCCTTGAAACGTCATTCTGATGCTGGTTTATTATATATTTCATACATTACAAATCCGACTACAGGTGGTGTATCTGCAAGTTTCGCTTCAGTCGGAGATATCAATTTATCAGAGCCTAAAGCTTTAATCGGATTTGCAGGTCGCCGAGTAATTGAACAAACTATTAATGAAAAACTGCCGGATGATTTCCAAACTGCTGAATTCTTGTTAGAACATGGCCAATTAGATAAAGTGGTACATCGTAAAGAAATGCGCAGCACTTTAGAATCAATTCTGAAATTGCATGAGGGACAAGAGGTGAACAAAGATGCTTGATTTTGAAAAGCCGTTATTTGATATTAAAAATAAAATAGATGCTTTGAAAGAATCTCAAGAGAAAAATGATGTTGATTTGCAAGATGAAATCGATATGCTTGAAGCGTCTTTAGAAAGAGAAACTGAAAAAATCTACATGCATTTAAAACCATGGGATCGTGTTCAACTAGCAAGATTACAAGAAAGACCTACAACTTTAGATTATATTCCGTATATCTTTGATGAATTTATGGAGCTGCATGGTGACAGAAATTATCGTGATGATCCTGCAATGATTGGCGGTATCGGCTATTTAAATGGTCAACCAGTTACTGTAGTCGGCCAACAACGTGGTAAAGATACTAAAGATAATATCTATCGTAATTTCGGAATGGCTCATCCGGAAGGATATCGCAAAGCTTTGAGATTAATGAAACAGGCTGAGAAATTCGATCGCCCTATTTTTACTTTCATAGATACAAAGGGGGCTTACCCTGGTAAAGCGGCTGAAGAAAGAGGTCAAAGTGAATCTATCGCGCGAAACTTGATTGAAATGGCAAGTTTGCAAGTGCCGGTTATTACAATTGTCATCGGTGAAGGCGGTAGTGGCGGTGCTTTAGGTATTGGCATTGCTAACCGTGTATTGATGTTGGAAAACAGTACATATTCCGTGATTTCACCAGAAGGAGCAGCAGCACTTTTATGGAAAGATAGCAATCTTTCTAAAATTGCTGCCGAAACAATGAAAATTACTGCACCTGATTTGAAAGAATTGCAAATTATTGATGAGGTTGTACAAGAACCTCTTGGCGGTGCCCATAAAGACATTGCTATGCAAGCTAAGAAAATTAAAAGCGCTTTCACTAAGCAATTAGCAGAACTTAAAGACTTATCTGGTCAAGCATTAGCAGATGATCGTTTTGAAAAGTTCCGTCAAATTGGTGAATTTAAAGAATAATAAGGGTAAAGAGATTCTACACGTTATTTTAGGAGATGTGTAGCGTCTCTTTTTTCTTATTTGAATTTATAGTCTGCTGTTTGATACTAATAATAAGTAATTGATTTGATGTTTTTTATAAAATAAACTATTTTTATCTATTGTTTTACGCAAAAATATAATAAAGATTATGGCTATATTTTGAAATCATAAATATAAAACGTTTACATTATAGAATGCATTGTATTTCTATGGATAAGCCGCTATTTTTATGGTATTTTTAATGTAAATCATACAAGTTAGGAAGGTCAGTCGTCATGAAAAAAATTGCAGTTTTAACAAGTGGCGGAGACGCACCGGGAATGAATGCTGCTGTTCGAGCAGTTGTGCGTACTGCCATTTATAATGGGATTGAAGTTTATGGTGTGTATCAAGGCTATCTTGGATTAATCAATGATGATCTTAAGAAACTTGAATTAGGATCTGTGGGAGATATTATCCAACGAGGCGGTACTTTCTTATTCTCTGCACGTTGCCCTGAATTTAAGGACAAAGAAGTTCGTGCACGAGCAATTAAGAATTTACGCTCACGAGGTATAGATGGTCTTGTTGTTATCGGTGGTGACGGTAGTTATCGAGGTGCTCAACGTATCAGTGAAGAGTGTCCTGAAATTCAAACTATCGGTATACCGGGTACCATTGATAACGACATACCAGGCACTGATTTTACAATCGGTTTTGATTCAGCATTGAATACAATTATTGAATCTGTCGATAAAATCAGAGATACGGCATCTAGCCACGCACGTACTTTTATTGTTGAAGTAATGGGTCGAGATTGTGGTGATCTTGCACTTTGGGCTGGTTTAGCTGTTGGAGCAGAAACAATTATCGTTCCTGAAGAAAAAACAGATATTAAAGATGTGGCTGAAAAAATTGAAACGGGTATCAAACGCGGTAAGAAACACTCTATTGTCATTGTGGCAGAAGGGGTGATGAGCGGACAAGAATGTGCTGACGAATTAGCAAAATATATTCATGTAGATGCGCGTGTATCAGTTCTAGGACATATGCAACGTGGCGGCAGTCCTACTGGTCAAGACAGAGTATTGTCTTCAAGATTGGGCGGCCATGCAGTAGAACTGCTGATGGAAGGCAAAACAGCACTGGGCGTTGGCATCAAGCAAAACCAGCTTACTCAAACTAAGTTTGAAGAAATCTTCAATACTAAAGTAAGTAAATTCGATACAGAAATGTATAGACTTGCTCAAGAACTATCTATTTAATTTATAGTGAATTTATTAGGAGGCTTTAATAATGAGAAAAACTAAAATCGTATGTACGATTGGACCTGCATCAGAATCTGAAGAAATGTTAGAAAAATTAATGAAAGCTGGAATGAATGTTGCGCGTTTGAACTTCTCACATGGTGACCATGCCGAACACAAAGCGCGTATCGACCGCATTCGTAAAGTTTCACAACGTTTAGAGAAAACAATTGCTATCATGCTTGATACTAAAGGCCCAGAAATCCGTACTCATGATATGGAAAACGGCGTGATTAATTTAGAAAAAGGCAATGAAGTTATTGTCAGCATGAATAAAGTATTAGGTACTGCTGAAAAATTCTCAGTAACTTATGAAGATTTAATTAACGACGTTGAAATCGGTTCTTTCATTTTACTTGATGACGGTTTAGTAGAATTAGAAGTTAAAGCTAAAGATAAAGAAAAAGGCGAAGTACTTTGCGAAGTATTAAACTCTGGTGAAATTAAAAATAAAAAAGGTGTTAACTTGCCGAACGTGAAAGTTAATTTACCAGGTATCACTGAAAAAGACGCAGACGATATCCGCTTCGGTATCGATGAACATGTAGACTTCATCGCAGCAAGCTTTGTGCGTCGCCCAAGTGACGTCTTAGATATCCGTAAAATTTTAGAAGAAGAACGCAATACTAATATCAGTATTCTTCCTAAAATTGAAAACCAAGAAGGTATCGATAACATCAAAGAAATTTTAGAAGTATCTGATGGCTTAATGGTAGCTCGTGGTGACATGGGTGTAGAAATTCCACCAGAAAATGTACCAGTTATCCAAAAAGACTTAATCAGACAATGTAATAGATTAGGCAAACCAGTTATTACAGCAACTCAAATGTTAGATTCTATGCAACGTAACCCACGTGCTACAAGAGCCGAAGCAAGTGATGTTGCCAACGCTATCTATGATGGAACAGATGCTGTAATGTTATCAGGCGAAACTGCTGCTGGTCTATACCCTGAAGAAGCAGTGAAAGCAATGAGAAATATTGCTGTTGCTGCAGAAGCGGCTCAAGATTATAAAAAATTATTGAATGACAGAACTAAACTTGAAGAAACTAACCTTGTAAATGCAATTGGTGTTTCTGTAGCGCATACAGCTTTAAACTTGAAAGTAAAAGCAATTGTGGCTGCTACTGAAAGTGGTTCTACTGCTAGAACAATTTCTAAATTCCGTCCACATTCAGATATTATCGCTGTAACACCAAGTCCAGAAACTGCACGTCAATTAGCGTTAGTTTGGGGCGTATTCCCAGTAGTTAAAAAAGGACGTAAAACTACTGATGCCTTATTAAATAATGCAGTAGCTACAGCAATCGAAACAGGTCGCGTGCAAAATGGTGATTTACTAATCATCACTGCTGGTGTTCCAACTGGTGAAAAAGGTACTACTAACATGATGAAATTACATTTAGTTGGCGATGAAATTGTTAAAGGTCAAGGTGTCGGCCGCAACTCAGTAGTTGGAAATGCAGTCGTAGTCCAAGATGCTATTGAATTAGAAGGTAAAGATCTTTCAAATAAAATTATTGTGACACATTCTACAGATGAAACATTCGTACCTTATATTGAACAAGCTGCTGGATTAGTAGCTGAAGAAGGCGGAATTACTTCTCCAAGTGCTATCATCGGTTTAGAACAAGGCATTCCAACAATTGTAGGCGCTAATAATGCAACTAAATTAATTGCTAATGATGTAGTGATTACAGTTGATGCCAATACTGGTCGTGTCTATGATGGATATGCAAACGTACTTTAATAGCCGAATATAATATTAAATATTAATCAATTAAACGAACTGTGCTCTTCAGAAACTTGAAGATGCAGTTCGTTTTTTTATTATAATTGTTCCTATCAAATTAGTTTGCTTAGCTAACTATAAATGTTAAAGTGCTTGTGTGAGAAAATAGGCTGAGGTTTCTATCATGGTCTCAGCATTTTCTCGATCCACCACAAAAACGATAAAGTTTCGTTTAATTATAAAATGAGTGCTAGTTTCATTTTCATTCTAGCCAAGTTATAGGAGGTTGAGACGTTTTGACAGCAGTCTTTTCAAATGAAGAGAAAGTACAAATACTAGCAGATATCGTAAAAATAAAAAGTGTTAATGATAATGAAATTCAAGTTGCTAACTACTTAAAAGATTTATTTGCTCAGCATGGTATTGAATCAGAAATTGATTCAATCAGTCCTCACAGAGCGAATTTGATTGCAAAAATTGATAACGGTCATCCGGTTATGGGCATTTCAGGCCATATGGATGTGGTATCGGAAGGAGATATCGATAAATGGGATTATCCACCATTCGAACTCACTGAAGAGAATGGAAAGCTTTATGGTCGTGGAGCAGCAGATATGAAATCTGGTTTAGCAGCACTTGCCATTGCTTTTATAGAGATACATGAACAACATTTATTGAAAGAAGGATCTATTCAATTCATGGCTACAACAGGTGAAGAAATGGAACAATTGGGCTCCAAACAACTTTATGAAAAAGGTTATATGGATGATGTAGATGCATTATTAATAGCAGAGCCAACAGAAAATAATTTGATATATGCAAATAAAGGTTCAATGGATTATCGAGTTATTTCTACTGGAAAAGCTGCGCATAGTTCTATGCCTATTGCGGGGCAAAATGCCATAAAGCCATTAATAAATTTCGTACAAAATATAGATAACGCTTACGAAGAAATTATACAAACACAGTCAATGAACCAAATTGATTGTTCAAAATTTGAAAATCGTTTGGCTTCAGTACTTGGTGATAATACTGATATGAGCAAAGTCAGAAACATGTTATCTGGTCTGGTTATTACTAATACAATATTTAATGGAGGCGCTCAGGTCAATTCTGTCCCAGATAAAGCTACTGCAGAATTTAATATCCGTACGGTTCCTGAATACAATAATGAAAAAGTAAAACAATTATTTCAACACTATCTAGATAAAGAAAATGAGCAAGGGGCACATTTAGAAGCGGATATTTATCTTGATCTAGAACCAGCACTCACGACCGGAAAGAATAATTTAGTGGAATTAGGACATCAGCTAGGGGAAACAATGTTTCATAAATCGTTAGGTGTCACACCGATGCCTGGGGTAACGGATGCTTCGAATTTGTTACGTGGCAAAGATGAAAGTTTTCCATTTTTAACATTTGGTCCAGGTGCCACAGCACATCAAGTAAACGAGTATGTTAATAAAGATACTTACTTACAGTTCGTTGACTACTTTACGCAACTGATTCCAACTTATATTAATGAAAATAAGAGATAAAAAAAGAGCACCCCACGTAGAAACTGTACCGATTCCAAAAGTTCAAATTTTGGAATCGCCAAACTTTTACTGAGGGTGCTCACTCTTATTTTATTGTTAAAGGTGCTTAATTCAATAAAAATTAGCCATTGTGTTTCTTCACTTGCTGCGTATATCTCCAATACATGAATCCTAAAAGAATAAACCAAATAGGTGAAATGAAAATTGCAACTCGAGTTACCGGGTTGACGAAAAGTAATCCTAGTACAAACACAAAGAATATTAGAATAAGGTAACCAGAAATTTTTCCGCCAGGTAATTTATAAATTGATTTTTTATGTTGCTCTGGATCACGTTTTTGATAACGAATATATGCGTAAGTAATTAATCCCCATACTACAAGGAATAATACTGTTGAAACAGTAGTAACATAAGTAAATACTAATGTAGCATCTGGGAAGATATAGTTAAGTAAAGCAGCTACTAATAATAGCGCACAAGAAACTAAAATTGCGATATGAGGTACACCATTTTTATTTGTAGATCTGAAAATCGGTGGTGCTTGTTCTTGTCTCGCTAAACCAAATAACATACGACTGTTAGAGAATATTCCACTGTTACAAGATGATGCAGCAGCAGTTAATACTACAAAGTTGATAATTCCAGCTGCAAACGGAATGCCGACTAAGGCAAACAAGCGAACAAACGGACTTTCTGAAGGATCCATTTTGTTCCAAGGAATAATTGACATAATAACCGCTAACGAACCAACGTAGAATAAAAGAATACGCACAGGCACACTGTTAATTGCTTTAGGTATAGTCTTAGTAGGATCTTTAGTTTCTCCAGCAGTTACACCTATGATTTCTATACCAACAAAGGAGAATACTGCCATTTGGAAGGACATAAAGAATCCTGTTGCTCCTTTAGGGAAAATGCCATGTTCATATAAATTTGTAAATGAAGCATGTCCAAATTGTGTTTTATAGGCCATGACAATCATGACAAGACCTACAACGATAAGTACAATAATAGTGGTAACCTTGATAATTGCAAACCAAAATTCTAATTCCCCGAAAATTTTAGCACTGAATAAGTTGAATACCATCAGTAATAGTACACAAAATAGTGCACTTACCCAGTTAGGTATGGCCGGCCACCAGAAACTTACGTATTTCGCAACGGCTGTAACTTCGGCCATTCCTGTGATAATCCAACAGAACCAATATGTCCATCCTGTTACAAATCCTGCAAAAGGCCCGATATATTCATTTGTAACATCTGCGAAAGACTTAAAATTAGTATTTGAAACTAAAATTTCTCCTAATCCTCTCATAAACATAAACAACATTAATCCAACGATAATGTATGTTAGTAATATGGAAGGACCTGTCATAGCAATCGTTTGTCCAGCCCCTAAGAATAACCCTGTACCGATTGCTCCGCCGATAGCAATCAGTTGAATGTGACGATTGCTCAGTTCTCTTTGTAAATTATTATTTGCCATATACAAACAACTCCCTTTTTGCACCTCATCAATATTATGCACATATTTGAAGGTAATGACAAATGTTTTTTGAGAATAATACAAATTTTCATGCAATTCGCAATGAAATATAGTTATTATGAATGATAAATATTTAAAATGACATATCCTAAAACTATGTTTTAAGGAACTTAAAACAATTAAAATGTAATAAGTGCATGGATGCAAGGCTATAAGTAGACGATTCTTCTATAAACACATGATAAGTATGTAGATTTACATGTTTATAAGAGTTGCTTAATTGTTCACAAAATCGCGATAATTGGATATAATACTAAATGAAAGCCATTTCAATTTGTTATAGAAAAGGGGAAATTAATATGGCAGAATTGCAAAAAGGTTTAGAAGGGGTAATTGCAGCTGAAACAAAAGTGAGCTCAATTATCGATAGCCAACTGACATATGCCGGTTACGACATCGATGATTTAGCAGAAAACGCATCATTTGAAGAAATTATCTTTTTATTATGGAACTATAGACTTCCTACGCAAGATGAGTTAGATGAATTGAAAAGAAAGTTATACGAGTATGCTACATTAGATGACAAAGTATATGAACACTTTGAAGATTATGCTACTGATAATGTACATCCGATGACAGCATTAAGAACTTCAGTTTCATACATTGCACATTTCGATGAAAATGCAGAAGGTGAAACTGATGAAGAAAAATTAGAACGTGCAATTAGAATTCAAGCTAAAATGGCTTCGTTAGTAGCTTCTTTCCAACGCGTTCGTGAAGGAAAAGAACCAGTTAAACCTAAAGAAGGGTTAAGCTACGCAGCAAACTTCTTGTATATGTTACGTGGGGAAGAACCTACTGATATCGAAGAAGAAGCATTTAACAAAGCTTTAGTATTGCATGCAGATCACGAATTGAATGCTTCTGCATTTACAGCACGTTGTGCAGTATCTTCATTATCAGATATGTACTCAGGTATCGTAGCTGCAGTTGGTTCATTGAAAGGGCCTTTACATGGCGGCGCTAATGAACGCGTAATGAATATGCTTTCTGAAATCAAATCAGTTGATGATGTAGAACCATATTTAGACAAAAAATTCGCAAATAAAGAAAAAATTATGGGCTTCGGTCACCGTGTTTATAAAGACGGCGATCCACGTGCGAAATACTTGAAAACAATGAGTAAGAAAATTACAGATGAAACAGGTCAAAAGCACTTATATGATATCTCAGTGAAAATCGAAGATATTATGAAAGAACGTACTGGTATTATTGCTAATGTCGATTTCTATAGTGCAACTGTTTATCATAGCATGGATATTCCACATGATTTATTCACTCCAATCTTTGCGGTCAGCCGTACTTCAGGTTGGTTAGCACATATCTTTGAACAATACAGAGATAACCGTATTATGAGACCACGTGCGAAATATATTGGTGAAACAAATCGTGAATATGTTCCAATCGAAGAGAGATAGAATATATTAATTTTGATTCTGAAATTGAAACACCTTATTAATTAAGTTACGGAGGAATTATTAATGGCACCAGAAAAAATTGTTAAACAAGAAGACGGTTTATTAGTACCGAATAATCCAATTATTCCATTCATCATTGGTGATGGAATCGGCCCAGATATCTGGAGAGCATCTCGCCGTGTTTTAGACGCTGCAGTTGAAAAAGCTTATAATGGCGAAAAGAAAATCGAATGGAAAGAAATTTTAGCAGGTCAAAAAGCGTATGATAATACTGGAAAATGGCTTCCTGAAGAAACACTTGAAGCAATCAGAGAGTATTTAATCGCTATCAAAGGACCACTTACAACACCAATCGGCGGCGGAATTCGTTCATTGAACGTTGCGTTACGTCAAGAATTAGATTTATTTACTTGCTTACGTCCTGTACGTTGGTTCAAAGGTGTACCTTCACCTGTTAAACGTCCAGAAGATACTGATATGGTTATTTTCCGTGAAAATACAGAAGATATCTACGCAGGTATCGAATTTAAAGAAGGCACTCCAGAAGCTAAGAAATTAATTAAATTCTTACAAGAAGAAATGGGTGCAACAAACATCCGCTTCCCTGAAACTTCAGGTATCGGTGTGAAACCAGTTTCTAAAGAAGGTACAGAACGTCTTGTACGTGCTGCAATCCAATACGCTTTAGATAACAACCGCAAATCAGTAACTTTAGTACACAAAGGTAATATCATGAAATTTACTGAAGGTGCTTTTAAACAATGGGGTTACGATTTAGCTGAAAACGAATTCGGTGACAAAGTATTTACATGGCAACAATATGATCGTTTAGTTGATGAAAAAGGTAAAGAAGAAGCAAACAAAATTCAAGATCAAGCAGTAGCAGATGGTAAAATTATCATCAAAGATTCTATTGCTGACATCTTCTTACAACAAATCTTGACTCGTCCAGCTGAATACGATGTAGTTGCGACTATGAACTTAAATGGTGACTATGTATCTGATGCATTAGCAGCTCAAGTTGGAGGAATCGGTATTGCTCCAGGTGCGAACATCAACTATGACACTGGTCATGCAATTTTTGAAGCGACTCACGGAACTGCACCTAAATACACTGATTTAGATAAAGTTAACCCTTCATCTGAACTATTAAGTGCTGTATTAATGTTAGAACACTTAGGTTGGCAAGAAGCAGCTGACTTAATTACAGCTTCAATTGAAAAAACAATTGCATCTAAAGTTGTAACTTACGACTTTGCACGTTTAATGGATGGTGCAACTGAAGTTAAAACATCACAATTTGCTGATGAATTAATTAAAAACCTTTAATCTATCTTAGAGAGGAGCTGAGACATTCATTTGTCCCAGCTCCTCTTATTTCTTTTTCAAAATAAAAATTATAGAATGTTAATCAATTGTTAAGTTTCTGTAAAGTTAATACATAGTATGTTATCTTTATGAAAATATAAGTTATAATTAGGTTGAAAAATACACAGGGGGTACGACCATGTCACAAAAAATTTTAGTAGTCGACGATGAACAATCAATTGTAACTTTACTGAAATACAATTTGGAAACTGCAGGTTACATAGTAGAAGTTGCTTATGATGGAGAAGAGGCGCTTCAAAAAGTAAATGCTGTACAGCCGGATTTAGTAGTTTTAGATGTAATGCTTCCGAAATTAGACGGCATTGAAGTATGTAAAACGATTCGTTCAGATAAGAACTTAGTTCCTATTCTAATGTTGACTGCCAAAGATGACGAGTTTGATCGTGTACTAGGCTTAGAGCTTGGTGCAGATGATTATATGACTAAACCATTTTCACCAAGAGAAGTAGTTGCACGTGTAAAAGCTATTTTGCGACGTTCTCAACAAGTTCAAAGTATCCAAGAAGACGAAAATGATAATGAGGACGTTATCATTGGTTCCATCAAGATTAGACCCGAGTATTTTGAAGTATACAAAAATAATGAATTATTAGAGCTGACACCTAAAGAATTTGAATTGTTATTGTACTTAATTGAACGTCAAGGTCGCGTAATTACAAGAGAACATATGTTGAACTCTGTATGGAACTATGAATTTACAGGTGATTCACGTATTGTCGATGTGCATATCAGTCACTTGAGAGATAAATTAGAAGAAAACCCTAAGCAGCCAAAATTGATTAAAACGCTACGTGGTTTAGGCTATAAATTAGAAAGACCTAAATCTGCTAATTGAAGTTTTATACTCGATTACTGCTTACACTGGTAACACTGATTGTCTCTTGTCTTATTGCTCTAGGTTTGCTCATCAACCATGCGATTTATACGACGATATCCAGCAGAGATAGTGAAAACCTGAAAAATGATTCAGAAAGAGTAAATGAATCTTATAAGGCACATCAAACTAAAGCTATTGAAGAATACGCACGATTAAATGATTTTGCGATTTCTATACATAGCAATTCAAATCATAAAGTTTTATTCAAGGCGGGGAATAATGTACCTGCAAATGAAAATATTAATGTTGTCGGTAATCCATCTAATTTAATTTATGACACACATAAAGGAAATCATCGATTTACTTATAAATATATTGATAATAATCATCACATTATTATTTCAGGATACAATAATGAAATTTCACAGTTGCAGTTTGAAGCTTGGAAATACATTGTTATTATAGGAATGTTTATATTGACAGTTGTATTTTTGATTGTTAGAAACATCAATAGGACTTATATCAGACCTATTAATGATGTAACCTATGCAACTAAACTGTTAGCTCAAGGTCATTATCACATCCGAGTGCCAGAAAGTAATGTAAAAGAAACGAGAGATCTCTTTGTAACGACTAATGAACTGGCACGTCGTTTGCAAAAGATGCATAACGAACAAAAGATTCAATCTAATCGTTTGAAAACGACCTTAGAAAATATTCCAAGCTCAGTTTTAATGATTGATAAATACGGTAAAATTGTAGTAGCCAACACTGCGTATTACGATATGTTCAATCCTGAAGCGAGCGTAGTGAATAAAAATTATAATCGTGTGATTAAAGGTAAGCTGAATACGTTAATTATTAATGCCTTTAAAACTGAAAAGACGATTAATGAACAAGTTGAAATTTATATTAATAATGTCCATGAAAAGTATTTCGATACAGCATGTGTCCCGATTTTATCTCGTAATAAAAAAAGGCTTCAAGGTATGGTGGTTGTACTCCATGATATTACAAGTCTTAAGAAACTCGAAAATCTGCGTCGTGAATTCGTAGCGAATGTATCCCATGAATTGAAGACGCCTATTACTTCGATAAAGGGATTTGCTGAAACATTAATTGACGGAGCAAAAGAAGATGAACATTTGTTAGATGAATTTTTAAATATCATTTTAAAAGAATCTAACCGTATAGAATCTCTGGTTGAAGATTTGTTGGACTTATCACATATTGAACAGCAAACTGAAATCAGAACAGAACGTGTAGATTTATCAGAAGTTACGCAAACTACTGTTGATACGTTATACGCCTACGCTCAAAGAAAAGATATTACTATTGATGCAAACATACAAGATGACGTTTATATAGACGCTGAAGCTTCTAAGATTGCACAAGTGGTTACAAACTTAGTCAGTAATGCGATTAATTATTCACCGAATGAAAGTACTGTTTTTGTAAGAGTATCCAGTCAAGGTGATAAGAAGATATTAGAAGTGGAAGACCATGGAATTGGCATAGCACCTGAAGACCAAAAGCATGTCTTTGAACGTTTTTACAGGGTAGATAAGGCACGCAGCAGAGATTCTGGAGGTACAGGACTTGGTTTATCAATTACTAAACATATTGTTGAAGCATACCAAGGCCGCATACAAATTGAAAGTGAACTAGATGTCGGTACCACTTTCCGTATTATTTTCTTCGATAATAAATCACGAAATTCATAAGATGTAATAGCGTCGGATAGAAGTCCGGCGCTAATTTTATGAGCAAAGATATACTTATGATAAAATAGAATTAAATCAATTCAGGAGGTTATAACGTGGAAAAGTTAGTATTAATTGATGGAAATAGTTTAAGTTTCCGCGCATTTTATGCTTTACCTCTTTTGACAAATCGTGCGGGTATCCATACAAATGCTATTTATGGTTTCGCGATGTTATTAGAAAAAATTAAAAAAGAAGAGAAGCCTACACACTTTTTAGTGGCATTTGATGCAGGCAAAACCACCTTCAGACATCAAACTTTCAGTGATTATAAAGGCGGACGTCAAAAGACACCGCCAGAATTAAGCGAGCAGTTTCCTTTAATTCGCCAATTATTAGATGCGTATCAAATTAAGCATTATGAACTAGAAAATTATGAAGCAGATGATATTATTGGGACTTTGAGTAAACAAGCGGATAAAGCAGGTATCAAAACGATTATCGTTACAGGAGATCGCGACTTGACGCAATTAGCTTCTGAAAACGTAACAATTTATTATACGAAAAAAGGCGTAACAGATGTGGACCATTATACACCTGAATTTATTGCTGAAAAGTATAACGGTCTACAGCCTTCACAGATAATAGATATGAAAGGCTTAATGGGTGATACTTCTGACAATATCCCTGGCATTGCTGGTGTTGGAGAAAAAACAGCAATCAAATTACTGAATCAATATGACTCTGTAGAAAATCTCTATCAGCATATAGATGAAGTTTCAGGTAAAAAATTAAAAGAAAAACTCGAAAATGGTCATGACGATGCTTTAATGAGCAAACAGTTAGCGACTATCAAACGAGACAGTCCGATTGAAGTCACTTTAAAAGACACAAAACTTCCTGAAGAAGTGGACCAAACAGCGAAAATTGATTTATTTAAAGAATTAGATTTCAAACAAATGTTGAATCAAATCGATGTAGATGCAGAAGATAAAACAGAAGAAAAACGTGAATATGAAGTTGAACACGACTTCAATAATATTAATTTTAATGACTTATCTGAAGCAGCAGTGCATTTCGAAGTGGATGAAGGAGACTATTTAACGGCCGATATCCTTAAATTCGGAATGAAGGCTGATGGTCACTTTGTTGTGATCGATGCCGATACTATTCAAGATTACCCTGAATTGGTCAAATGGTTGGAAGATAAAAACACGCGAAAACTTGTTTATGACGCTAAGAAAACATATGCTGAAGCGCATCGATTAAATATAAATATTCAAAATATTACTTTTGATATTATGTTAGCAAGTTATATCTTAGATCCATCTAGAAGTATTGATGATGTCTATTCAGTTGTTCAGCATTATGGTCAGAATTATGTGGCTGAAGCGGTCAACATTTATGGTAAAGGTCGGAAACGTCAAATACCTGATGACGAAGTGATGAATCCTTATATTGCAGCAATCTTAGATGCTGTCTCTGAAAGTACTCCGCTTATGTATGACCAGCTGGAAGAATACAATCAACTTGAACTCTTTAAATCACTAGAACTTCCACTCGCACGTATTTTAGGAGAAATGGAAGAACTAGGGATTTATACGGATGTTGACGAACTGCAAGAAATGGAAAAAGAAATTCAAGGAAAGCTGGATACTCTTATTGAGCGCATTCATGAGGCGGCTGGGGAAGAATTTAATATCAATTCACCAAAACAACTGGGAGTAGTACTATTTGAAAAACTTGAATTACCAGTAATCAAGAAAACTAAAACAGGATACTCTACCGCAGTAGATGTGCTTGAGCAATTACAAGGAGAACATCCTATTATAGATGATATACTTGAATATCGTCAGCTCTCTAAATTACAGTCCACTTATATAGAAGGACTGCAAAAGGTGATACAAAAAGACCACCGCATACACACACACTTCAATCAAACTTTGGCACAGACTGGGCGCTTATCTTCTGTAGATCCGAACTTACAAAATATTCCGGTTCGCTTAGAAGAAGGAAGAAGAATAAGAAAAGCATTCAAGCCTGCAGAACCAGGCAATGTAATTCTCTCAGCAGACTATTCACAAATCGAATTACGGGTGCTAGCTCACATTACACAAGATGAGAGTATGATTAAAGCTTTTAGAGAAGGACATGATATTCATACGGCCACTGCCATGAAAGTATTTGGTGTAGAACCTGATGAAGTAGACGGATTAATGCGTCGCCAAGCTAAAGCAGTTAACTTCGGCATTGTTTATGGTATTAGTGATTACGGCTTAAGCCAGAGTCTGGGTATTTCTAGAAAAGCTGCGAAACAATTTATCGATGATTATTTAGCTAGTTTCCCAGGGGTCAAACAATACATGAGTGATATTGTTAAAGATGCGAAAGCGAAAGGGTATGTAGAAACACTCTTACATCGTCGGAGATATATTCCCGATATTACGAGTCGTAATTTTAACCGCAGAAGTTTTGCAGAAAGAACTGCAATGAATACACCGATACAAGGTAGTGCTGCGGATATTATCAAATTAGCAATGGTCAATTTTGATAAGGAAATTCAGAATCAAGATTTTCATGTGCATTTACTTTTACAAGTGCACGACGAATTGATTTTTGAACTTCCAGAAGCAGAAGTTGAAGCATTCAGTAAGTTTATTGAAGATATTATGGATAATGCAATAGATTTAGATGTACCATTACAAGTGGATACGAACTACGGTCCAACTTGGTATGATGCAAAATAGAAAGAAGGTATATAAATGCCGGAATTACCAGAAGTAGAACATGTAAAACGCGGCATTGAACCGTTAGCAATCAATCAGTATATTGAAGAAGTAGAATTTTCAGATGCTGTGATTAAAGGAAAAGAAATCGGTAAAGATACAATTATTAAACAAATGGATTTGCCGATGTTTAAATTGTATTCAGAAGGATATAAAATTACACGTATAGAGCGTAGAAGTAAGTATATTCTTTTTTATATAGAAACAGATAAAGATAAAAGGGTGCTCGTGAGTCATTTAGGGATGTCAGGCGGCTTTTTCATTGTGGATACGTTAGATGATATTATTGTTCCGAACTACAAAAAGCATTGGCACGTCAATTTTAAGCTGAGCAATGGCAAACAGCTTATCTTTTCAGACATACGTCGTTTCGGAGAAATTAAGAATGTAGCAGATTTATCTGTACATTCTTCTTTTTCCGACATGGCGCCTGAACCATTTGATGAAACTGCATTTGCGCATTACAAACTTCAGTTAAGTACAAAAACGTATCGTAAAAAACCTATCAAACAGGTGATATTAGATCATAAAGTCATTGCGGGTTGCGGAAATATTTATGCTTGCGAGGCTTTATTTAATGCCAAGATTGATCCTGAACGTCCTGTTTACTCATTAACAGAAGTTGAACAAAAACGTGTATTTGATGAAGTGGTAAAAGTTTTGCGTTTGGGTATCGAAAATGGCGGTACAAGCGTATCTTCTTATCGTCATGCTGATGGAAAGACAGGCCAAATGCAACACTATCTGAAAGTTTATAAAAAGAAAGTCTGCCCAGTATGCGGCGGACCCATTCATACTAAAGTAATAGCAGGCAGAAACTCACATTACTGCCCGCAATGTCAAAAATAGAACGAAGGAGACATGTTATGGGAAAAGTAATTGGATTAACAGGCGGAATTGGCACTGGAAAGTCAACGGTATCAGAGTTGTTAGCAGCACATGGATTTAAAATTGTAGATGCTGACGTAGCATCTAGAGAAGCGGTAAAAAAAGGCTCTGAAGGTTTACAGCAAGTAAAACAAGTCTTCGGGGAAGAAGCTATCGATGACAATGGAGAAATGAATCGCAAATATATCGGCGAAATTGTTTTTAATGATGCGGAAAAACGTAAAGAGTTGAATCAAATCGTACATCCTATCGTCAGAGAAATTATGGAAAATCAAAAAGAAAAGTATTTAAGTGAAGGTTATAATGTGATTATGGACATTCCTTTACTTTTTGAAAATAATCTCCAAGATACAGTAGATGAAACTTGGTTGGTATATGCTTCTGAAAGTATTCAAGTAGAAAGATTGATGGAGCGTAACGATTTATCTCAAGAAGAAGCTAAAGCTAGAGTTTATAGTCAAATTTCTATTGATAAGAAACAACGCATGGCTGATCATGTTATTGATAATCGTGGTACCTTATTAGAATTAAAACAAAATCTTGAACAATTATTAATGGATGAAGGATATATTCAACAAACAGGAGAAAATCAAGAGGAAATAGGTGAATAAGTAAGCCTTTTCATCCGCATATACCCTCAGTCAAATTACTTATCGTAAGTGATAAGTAATTTTTTTGTTTATTTTTGTAAAACGCTTTCATTTTTGCGGAATTATGCTATACTGATTCCATAAAGTATAACACATATAAAAACGAGGGGTGCTTTTTATGACAACGAATATTGCAATTAACGGAATGGGACGCATTGGGCGTATGGTACTACGTATCGCTTCTAAAAATGATGATTTAAACGTAGTAGCGATTAATGCGAGCTATCCTCCAGAAACAATTGCACATTTAGTAAAATACGATACGACTCATGGTAAATATGATGGTGAGGTAGTACCAACTGAAAACGGTATTCGTATCGATGGTCATGATATTAAATTAGTTTCAGACCGTAACCCAGAAAACTTACCTTGGAAAGAATTAGATATCGATATTGTCATAGAAGCTACAGGTAAATTCAACCATGGCGACAAAGCAGTAGCACATATCAATGCTGGCGCTAAAAAAGTATTATTGACAGGACCTTCAAAAGGCGGTCATGTACAAATGGTTGTTAAAGGCGTAAATAACGATAACTTAGATGTTGAAGAGTATGACATTTTTAGTAATGCTTCATGTACAACAAACTGTATCGGTCCAGTTGCCAAAGTATTAAATGATAATTTTGGTATTGAAAATGGATTGATGACAACAGTACATGCTATTACAAATGACCAAAAAAACATTGATAATCCGCATAAAGACTTACGTCGTGCGCGTTCTTGCAACGAAAGTATTATCCCTACATCAACTGGCGCTGCAAAAGCACTTAAAGAAGTCTTACCAGAATTAGAAGGTAAATTACATGGCATGGCGCTTCGTGTTCCAACTAAAAACGTTTCTTTAGTTGACTTAGTTGTAGACTTGAAAAAAGAAGTTACGGCTGAAGAAGTAAACCAAGCATTTGAAGATGCTGATTTGAACGGTGTTTTAGCTGTTTCAGATGAGCCATTAGTTTCAGTAGACTTCAATACAAATCCTAATTCTGCTATTGTTGATGCAATGTCTACATTAGTAATGGATGATAAAAAAGTGAAAGTAATCGCTTGGTATGATAATGAATGGGGTTATTCAAACCGTGTCGTTGATATTGCAGTAGAAATTGGAGAATTATTGAATACTAAAGAAAAAGCAACAGCTTAATATTTGCTGCTGTCATATATATAAACCAGCTGATTGGAAGTAGGGCTCCAATCAGCTGGTTTTTTGCTGTGTATTATTTGAAAAGTTCCGCTTTCTTTTGTGTTAAGTAAGATTATAGTATAATAGGCATAATTAATATGAGAGGTGAAAATGAATGAAATGCCCTAAATGTAATTCAACACATTCTCGTGTAGTGGATTCAAGACATGCAGACGAAGCCAATGCGATTCGCAGACGACGAGAGTGTGAAAATTGCGGTACCCGATTTACTACCTTCGAACATATCGAAATGAGTCCGTTAATCGTTGTCAAGAAAGATGGGACACGTGAGCAATTCTTAAGAGAAAAGATTTTAAATGGGCTAGTTCGTTCATGTGAGAAACGTCCAGTCGGTTATCAGCAATTAGAGGATATTACGAATAAAGTAGAATGGCGTTTAAGAGATGAGGGACAAGCTGAAGTTTCATCTCGAGAAATCGGGGAACATGTGATGAATTTGCTGATGCACGTCGATCAAGTTTCCTATGTTCGTTTCGCCTCTGTTTATAAAGAATTTAAAGACGTTGACCAATTACTGGAATCCATGCAAGGTATCTTGCAAGAAAAGAATAATCGGAGTGACAATTAATTATGTTTAACCAAGACGATTTCGGTATTCGACCTCAAGATCCGTTTAATGTAATACAATCTGAAAAATTATCAGAAGCCCAATTAGAGGTTTTGAACCGTTTGTTTACTCCATTAATCGGTACGAGAGCGATTGGTGTCTATCATTACTTATCGCAATTTGCGTATCCTAACAATAATCAAGCAGTCACTCATTATGTCATTATGAGTGAATTGAAAATTAATCTGGGAGATTTTCGGGAAGAAATGAATCGTTTAGAAGCAATCGGTTTAATTAAAACTTTTGTGAAACATAACAAAGATAATTCACATTTTGTATATGAATTAGTACAACCGCCAACTCCTAAACAATTTTTCAATGATCCCATGCTTTCTGTTTACCTTTATAAAGAAGTAGAGAATAAACGGTACCATCAATTGAAACGTTACTTTGAACATACTCAAATGGATTTAAGTAATTATCAAGAGGTTACGCGTAATTTTACAGATGTTTTCAAAGTTCCTAATCAAGCTTTCGATAATGTCCAGGAAAATAATATTACTCAAACCGCTTCATACAAAGGAATTAATTTAGATAGAGTGCAATTTGACTTTGAATCGCTCTACCAACTATTGAGCAATCACTTTGTCAGTTCAGAAATTGTTGAAGAGCAAGCGAAAGGTCTGATTACACAACTTGCGGTTTTATATGGTATTACACCAGAAGGGATGAAAGGGCTTATTTTAAAATCGCTTACTAGCAATCAACGTATCTCTTATGAAGAGCTCCGCAAACAAGCGCGGTCTTTTTATGCCATTGAGCACGAAAATCAATTGCCTGCTTTAGAAGCTAAAGCCAATTTGCCTACATCACCTCAACAGCAAGAAGAAGTCATTGAGTTAACGAAAGCGCCACAAACACCGGAGGAATATGAAAGCTGGTTTAAATTGATGGATGCCACAAGTCCGATTGATATGCTAACAAGTTGGGCGAAATCTGAACCTACATTGAAACAGAAGTATTTAGTAGAAGATTTAATAGTGAGAGAACAATTGCCGTTTGGCGTTATCAATATGTTGCTCCAATACGTAATGCTCAATAATGATATGCAATTGCCGAAGACTTATATCCAAGAAATCGCTTCTAACTGGAAGAAGAAAGAACTATCTTCAGCTGCTGAAGCGCATGCACATGTAATGGATATGAAAGAAGCTGAAAAACAACGAAAAGCTAAACAAAAAAATAATCCGCCAAGATTTAAGAATTATGGTCAGCAAATTGCTTCGAAGGAAATTACTCCTGATTGGCTGATTAAAGGAGAACATAAGAAGAGAAGCGGCAAAAATAAAAGAAAAGCAGATGATGCTGAAGATCAAAGTCTGGCTCAAGATAGAGCGAACTTTCTTAAACATTTAAAAGAAACATGGAAGGAGGATGACGAATGAAACGTTTCAGTAATATAATGCAAACCTCTCCTGATTTTCAGAAACGATTCGAAAAGATTAAAAAAGACGTTATTAATGATCCAGATGTCAAAAAGTTTTTAGAAAATCATCGAGCTGAATTAACTAATCGAATGATTGATGAAGATTTAAACATCTTGCAAGAATATAAAGATCAGCAGAAGCATTATGATGGACATGATTTTGCAGACTGTCCTAACTTTGTGAAAGGCCATGTACCAGAACTTTATATTGAAAACGGACGGATTAAAATCAAATATCTTCCGTGTCCATGCAAAATCAAACATGATGAGGAACAGCGAGAGGCACATCTCATAACATCTCATCATATGCAGCGAGATACTTTGAATGCTAAATTAAAAGATATTTATATGGACAAGCGTGATAGATTAAATGTTGCAATGGTAGCTGATAAGTTTTGTAAAGATGTTATTGCAGGAAAAGAGAATGTGAAAGGCTTATATCTATATGGTTCTTTTGGTACGGGGAAATCTTTTATTCTAGGTGCCATTGCCAATCAATTAAAGTCGAAAAAAATACCTTCAACCATTGTTTATCTTCCTGAATTTATTCGTACTTTAAAAAATGGATTCAAAGATGGTTCATTTGAAAAGAAATTACAACGTATCAGAGAAGCGAATATATTGATGCTGGATGATATTGGTGCAGAAGAAGTAACGCCATGGGTGAGAGATGAGGTTATCGGGCCATTACTTCACTATCGTATGGTGCATGAACTCCCGACGCTGTTCAGCTCAAATTTAGATTTTGATGAACTTGAACACCATCTTTCTATCACACGTAATGGTGCAGAAAAAACAAAAGCTGCTAGAATAATGGAACGCATTAAATCTTTAGCAGCGCCGTATGAACTTGTCGGCGAGAATTACCGTGACGATTGAAATTTTGAAAAAATGAGTTATAATAGAATTAAATCTGAATTAACGTAAACAAATCGAGGATAAGATGAATTGTTTCCTGATACACAGAAAACTGTTAGTGATGAGAATACAGTTATCATAGCAATTGATTACTCCCTCGTTGATATCGATATTCGTAATGAATATCCGGCTCAAGACCGTTATCTTATGCAGAGATAGATAAAGACATGCGGGAATCATGTTTTTATCTGAACTAGGGTGGTATCGCGATAACCTCGTCCCTTTATTGGGAGGAGGTTTTTTTGTTTTTACGTAGAGGATTATATATTGGAGGCGTTTATGAATGGATAAAATCAATATTACTTTCCCAGACGGAAACAGTACAGAGTTTGATAAAGGTATTACTACTGAGGAAATTGCTCAGTCTATCAGCCCAGGACTTCGTAAAAAAGCAGTGGCTGGTAAATTCAACGACAAAATGGTGGATTTGACTCGTCCATTAGAAGAAGATGGATCAATTGAAATTGTAACTCCAGGAAGTGACGAAGCTTTAGAAGTTTTACGTCATTCTACTGCCCACTTAATGGCACAAGCATTAAAACGTTTGTATGGAGATGTGAAATTCGGAGTAGGACCAGTAATTGACGGAGGCTTCTATTATGATTTCGATACAGATGTCAAAATCTCTTCAGATGATTTTCCTGAAATTGAAAAAACAATGAAACAAATTGTGAATGAAAATTATAAAATTGAACGTAAAGTAGTGAGTCGTGAAGAAGCAAAAGAATTCTTTAAAGACGATCCTTATAAATTGGAATTAATAGATGCAATTCCAGAAGACGAATCAGTAACATTATACACACAAGGCGAATTTACTGATTTATGCCGCGGGGTCCATGTTCCATCTACTTCTAAAATTAAAGAATTCAAATTATTATCAACTGCAGGTGCTTACTGGAGAGGCGACAGCAACAATAAAATGCTACAACGTATTTATGGTACTGCTTTCTTCGATAAAAAAGATTTAAAAGCACACTTGAAAATGTTGGAAGAACGTAAAGAACGCGATCATCGTAAAATCGGTAAAGAATTAGACTTGTTTATGAATAGTCAACTTGTAGGTGCAGGGTTGCCATTATGGTTGCCGAATGGTGCCACAATCCGTCGTGAAATCGAACGCTATATTGTAGATAAAGAAGTGGCATTAGGTTACGACCATGTATATACTCCAGTATTGGCTAATGTTGACCTTTATAGAACTTCTGGACACTGGGAACATTATCAAGACGACATGTTCCCGCCAATGAAATTGGATGAAACAGAAGAAATGGTCTTGAGACCAATGAACTGTCCACATCACATGATGATTTATAAAAATAAACCACATTCATACAGAGAATTACCAATCCGAATTGCAGAATTAGGTACAATGCATCGTTATGAAGCCAGTGGTGCTGTATCAGGCTTACAACGTGTGCGCGGTATGACTTTAAATGACTCTCATATCTTTGTGAGACCTGATCAAATCAAAGAAGAATTCAAGCGAGTTGTTGAATTAATTCTTGATGTATATGAAGACTTCGGATTTAAAAATTACAGCTTCCGATTAAGCTATCGTGATCCTGAAGACAAAGCAAAATACTTTGACGATGACGAAATGTGGGAAAAAGCAGAAGCGATGTTGAAAGAAGCGGTCGATGAAATGGGCTTGCCATATGAAGAAGCGATTGGTGAAGCGGCATTCTATGGCCCTAAATTGGATGTCCAAGTTAAAACAGCAATGGGTAAAGAAGAAACATTATCAACAGCGCAACTTGATTTCTTATTGCCTGAAAGATTTGAACTTGCTTATATCGGTAAAGATGGTGAAGAACATCGTCCTGTAGTCATTCACCGTGGTGTGGTTTCAACAATGGAACGTTTTGTTGCCTTCTTAACTGAAGAAACAAAAGGGGCATTCCCAACTTGGTTAGCACCAAAACAAGTTGAAATTATTCCGGTAAACGTTGATTTACATTACGACTATGCAAGACAAATTCAAGATGAATTGAAATCTCAAGGCGTACGTGTGGAAATCGATGATCGTAATGAAAAAATGGGATATAAAATTCGTGAAGCACAAATGCATAAAATTCCTTATCAACTTGTAATTGGTGATAAAGAGATTGAAAATAATGAAGTAAACGTTAGAAAATACGGTTCTAAAGATCAAGAAACTGTAGAAAAAGATGAATTTATTTGGAATTTAGTTGATGAAATTCGTTTAAAAAAACAAAGACAACAATAAGACCTTGAAATAACTGAGGTATTAAGGTATATTACAATGTAGTTGAATAAATATTAAAAAAAGTGTTAGAGGTTGCATCTTTGATGAGTAACTTATCAGAAGCTGTGTGGAGCGTAGGTTGAATGAGTCAAAGGCAAAGATGCCGAAATATATAATAACCATAACTATTGTATATTGGGACAGTTTTCGAATAGAAACTGGACTGTCACAAAATGTGATGTGCTACCGTATATTTATAAAGTCAAACAATGGTTGCATATCTAGGAATTGCAATCATTGTTTTTTTATTTTTTGCAAGCCTCTAATCCTAGGAAAGGAAACGTTTATGGAAAATAAAACTAGTCAAGATGCAGGCATTCAAAGAGGCCTGAAAGATCGCCATATTTCCATGATTGCGATTGGCGGATGTATCGGAACAGGTTTATTTATGACATCTGGCGGTGCAATTCATGATGCAGGGCCGTTAGGGGCTTTACTTGCATACTCAATTATTGGCATCATGGTATTCTTCTTAATGACATCACTTGGAGAAATGGCCACTTATTTGCCGGTTTCAGGTTCGTTCAGTACTTATGCGACACGCTTTGTCGATCCATCGCTTGGATTTGCATTAGGATGGAATTACTGGTTTAACTGGGTCATCACTGTAGCGGCAGACGTTACAATTGCTGCACAAGTGATTCAGTATTGGGAACCAATGAAAATAATGCCGGCTTGGGGCTGGAGCGTACTATTTATTATCATTATTTTTGCTTTGAACTCGTTATCAGTTAGAGTTTACGGTGAAAGTGAGTATTGGTTTGCGCTTATTAAAGTGGTAACTGTTATTATCTTTATCATTATCGGCTTGTTAACTATTTTCGGTATTATGGGCGGTAAATTTATCGGATTTGAAGTCTTTACATCTGGTGATGGCCCAATTCTTGGAGGTAGTTTAGGTGGAAGCTTATTATCTATATTAGGTGTATTCTTAATTGCTGGATTCTCGTTCCAAGGTACTGAATTAATCGGTATTACTGCAGGAGAGTCTGAGAACCCTGAAAGAGCCGTACCGAAAGCGATTAAACAAGTGTTTTGGAGAATTTTGTTATTCTATATCTTAGCTATTTTCATTATTGGTATGTTAATTCCATACTCAAGCTCAGCACTTATGGGTGGTGGAGATAGCATTGCTACTTCACCATTTACATTAGTTTTCAAAAATGCAGGATTGGCATTTGCAGCATCATTTATGAATGCCGTTATCTTAACATCCGTATTATCGGCTGGTAACTCAGGAATGTATGCTTCTACAAGAATGTTATATTCAATGAGTAAAGACAAACTTGCATCGAAAGCCTTCGGTAAAACGTCTAATAGCGGGGTGCCTTATATCTCACTATTCGCTACAGGACTTGTAGTAGTACTTATTTTCCTAGTGCAAAAATTAAGTGGAGATGCCTATGAATATATTGTAGCAGCAAGTGGTATGACAGGCTTTATCGCATGGGTCGGAATTGCAGTAAGTCATTATCGTTTCCGTCGTGCATTTAATGTACAGCAGCACAGTAAATACGAATTGAAATACAAAGCAAAATGGTTCCCATTCGGTCCGATTTTTGCAGGCATATTATGTGTTATCGTAATCATTGGACAAGATGTTGATTTCATTAAAACAGGTGATTTTGATCCAAATAGATTCATTATCACTTATATGGGAATTCCTGTATTCTTAGCATTCTTTATTTATCACAAACTAAGATATAAAACTAAAAAAATCCCATTAAAAGATGTGGATTTACGTCAAGATGTGGATATGAGCCAATTCAAATAAAAAATAAAATAATGATTGACTTTGAGTAATAGAGTTGATATGATTATATACGTTGAATACGAAACGAACCAAGTAGAAGCTTCCCGCTTCTCACCTGTAGCGACGCATTGAAGCTGTTGGCAGGTCCAATACAACGTGATAATCTTATCATGTTGAGTAATGGAAAAAGAGCGGGCACTTCTGTGTCCGCTCTTTTTACTTGGGATATTTCGTAAATATAACGGAGGTGTTAACCATAGCAAAGGATCAAACGCAAGTTAACGAAAGAATTCGCGCAAGAGAAATTCGTGTCATTGGTCAAGACGGTGAACAAATCGGTGTAAAACAAAAACGTGAAGCATTAGAAATGGCTGAACGTGTAGGTTTAGATTTAGTAGTTGTCGCGCCAAATGCTAAACCTCCTGTTGCTCGTATTATGGATTACGGCAAATATAAATTCGAGCAACAGAAAAAAGAAAAAGAAATGAAAAAGAAACAGAAAGTTATCAATGTTAAAGAAATTCGTTTAAGCCCAACAATTGAGGAACATGATTTCCAAACTAAGTTGAAAAATGGACGTAAATTCTTGAGCAAAGGTGATAAATGTAAAGTTTCAATTCGTTTCCGTGGACGCGCCATTACACATAAGGAAATTGGTCAACGTGTATTAGAAAAATTTGCTGACGAATGCAAAGATATCGCTACAGTTGAGCAACGCCCTAAAATGGAAGGTCGTCAAATGTTTATCATGCTTGCACCAACAGCAGAAAAATAACTTTTTAAAATTTATAGGAGGAATTTCATTATGCCTAAAATGAAAACACACCGCGGAGCAGCTAAACGTGTTAAAAGAACTGCTTCAGGTAAATTAAAACGTTCAAGAGCTTTCACATCTCACTTATTCGCTAACAAAAGCACTAAACAAAAACGTAAATTACGTAAAGCTAGCTTAGTATCTAAAAGTGATATGAAACGCGTAAAACAATTATTAGCTTACAAAAAATAATTGATCGTATAGATAACAAAATCAGTGAACAACAGCTTTGAATCAAAGGTTGCCATCACTCAAAACGACTAAAATATAAGTGTTATAAACATAACCAAGGAGGAATTTAATATGCCACGTGTTAAAGGTGGAACAGTAACAAGAGCACGTCGTAAAAAAGTAATCAAATTAGCAAAAGGTTACTTCGGCGCTAAACGTACTTTATATAAAACAGCAAAACAACAAGTAATGAAATCAGGTCAATACGCATTCCGTGACCGCCGTCAAAGAAAACGTGATTTCCGTAAATTATGGATTACTCGTATCAATGCAGCAGCTCGTAACCACGGTATGAGCTACTCTAAATTGATGAACGGCTTAAAACAAGCTGACATCGATATCAACCGTAAAATGCTTTCTGAAATTGCTATTTCAGATGACAAAGCTTTCGGTGAATTAGTAGAAAAAGCAAAAGCTGCTTTAAAATAAGCTTATTTTAAAATACTCAATCATTGATAGAAATTCGATGATTGAGTATTTTTTATATGATAATAGAGTTCATCTTTACGGGTTTTTGAAATTTTTGATAAAATACAAACAAGTACATAACAAAAACTTAAAGGAGATTAAGATGTCTAAATTCGATGAAAAAATTATAGTAGTACCTAGAGAAGTTGTTTTTAATAATGAGAAGAATGCTTTTAATGGATTCTTACCTAAAAATGATCCGATGGGTGAAAAAATCTTTGATACGTTAGATCAATATGAAGTTAAACGACGTGGAGATATGGAAGAAGATCCAAATTATAAACAGTTGATTTCCTACTGCCTATTAGAAAACGAAAAAGGTGAAACTTTAGTATATGAGCGACTTTCTGGCGGTGGCGAAGAACGTTTGCATGGTCAATCATCAATTGGCGTCGGCGGACATATGAATGATGTCATGGATGCTCAAAATGTTAATGAAGTATTGCGCGTCAATGCTCAAAGAGAATTAGAAGAAGAAATCGGGTTAAGTCCGAGCAAAACTCAAAACATGGAATACCTTGGATTTATTAACGATGATACTAACGAAGTAGGAGAAGTACATTTAGGTATTGTGTTCAAAATAAGAGTGGATACTCAAAATGTAGAAGTAAAAGAGACAGATACACTTAAAATTAACTGGATGCACCAAGGACGTATTGAAAATTACGATGACTTTGAAACGTGGAGTGCTTTAATACTGAAAGCATTTAATTAAAAGTAGGTGTAATAAATGTCAGATATCATTCCGTTTCCGCAAAACAAAGAAAAATTAATAAAAGATATTAAAACACATTTTGAACAAGAAAAATATGAACCAATGTATGATACTTTCATGAAATATGAAAAGGAATTTGAATTAACAACTGAACTTGCATTATTAAAATGTGAAATGCTGTTGCGAATGGAACAATATTTGGAGCTGAGAGAAGAAGCAATTGTGCTATTAAAACAAGGCTTTGACGCTTACAATCAATTGATGGTTTATTATATAACAAGTTTACATGGTTTAGGACAGTATTATGAGTGCATAGAAGTATTTAATCAGATTATTGAACAAGTTGAAGATCATAATATTCGGATGCAATTGTATCCCATTAAAGAAGATGCGCAAATGCAGTTAAATGAAAACAAGAAACATTATATTGCTAGAATACAGCAATTTACCGAATTAAATGTAAATCAACAATTATATTTGATTTTTGATTTAATGCATGAAGGACAGTACGGATTCATAGATACATTTGCAGAATTACTATCCAGCCACAACTTTCATTCTAATGTGCAAACCATTATATTAGAGTATCTCAAAAAAGGACAATACGAGAAAAAAGTTGACTTTAGTAAATATGAGACTGATTTCAGTGCTTATCCAGCTAGACTGCCAGGGCTTGAGTACGCTTCTTTCACGCAACACGTGATACCTAAAGTATTAGAAAGATTCGAAGATAACTATGGCGACCAATTAAGAAGTGAAATTTCTCAAATGCTCCAAAGTTTTGCAATTGCACTATATCCATTAGAGATAGAAGAAGTAGCAACCGTAAACGTATGGGTAAATACATTTTATCATTACATTGAGCAAATGCTGAATTTATCGTTTGCATCTGTTGAAAATTTAAATCAAGATGTCTATGCATGGATTTCGAAAGTAGAAAAGAATATTAAGCAATAAATAGGGTACTAAATTAATATTGTATCGTAAGTTTAATCGTGCTTGAACACCTTAAACACAACGTTTGTAACCATATTATACGTATGCTATAATGATGAAGTTGAAAAAATTAAAATAGGAAGATTATGGAGGTTTTTGGACATGAAAGCAACATGGGAAAAAAAGGAAGGTAACCAAGGCGTATTATCTGTTACCGTTCCAGCTGAAAAAGTAGATCAAGCAATTGATCAAGCATTCAAGAAAGTAGTTAAACAAGTAAATATTCCTGGTTTCCGTAAAGGAAAAGTACCTCGTCAAATTTTCGAACAACGTTTTGGCGTGGAAGCTTTATACCAAGATGCAGTAGATATTTTGCTTCCTGAAGCTTATGGTGAAGCAATTGAAGAAACAGGTATCAAACCTGTTGATCAACCAGAAATCGACGTGACTCAAATCGAAAAAGGCAAAGATTTGAAATTCGATGCAACTGTAACTGTTCAGCCAGAAGTTGAACTTGGTGAATATAAAGGTCTTGAAATTGAAAAACAAAATGCTGAATTAACTGACGAAGAATTACAAGAAGCAATCGATCATAGTTTAGGTCATTTAGCTGAAATGGTAATTAAAGAAGACGGTGAAGTTGAAGAAGGCGACACTGTCAATATCGATTTCGACGGTTATGTTGACGGCGAACAATTCGAAGGCGGCCAAGCAGAAGGTTACGATTTAGAAATCGGATCTGGCATGTTCATTCCTGGCTTTGAAGAACAACTTGTTGGTTTAAAAACTGGTGATGAAAAAGACGTTAAAGTTACATTCCCAGAAGAATACCATGCTGAAGAACTAGCAGGTAAAGAAGCAACATTCAAAGTTAAAATTAATGAAATCAAATATAAAAACGTTCCAGAATTAGACGATGAAATCGCTAATGAATTAGACTCTGAAGCTGATAGCGTTGAAGAATATAAAGAAAATCTTCGTAAACGTTTGGCTGAAGAAAAGAAAGTCAAAGCTGAAAACGATGAAAAAGAAGAAGCTATCAACAAAGCTGTTAACAATGCTTCAGTAGACATTCCTGAAGCTATGATTAATAATGAATTAGATCGTATGATGCAAGAATTTGCACAACGTATCCAACAATCTGGTTTAGATCTTGAAACTTACTTCCAAATTTCTGGTCAAGATGAATCTCAATTGAGAGAACAAATGAAAGATGACGCAGAAGAACGCGTCAAAACTAACTTAACCTTAACTGCGATTGCAGAAGCAGAAGAAATTGAAGCAACTGAAGAAGATGTTGATAAAGAATTAGAAGCAATGAGCACTCAATTCAACATCTCAGTAGAAGATATTAAGAAAACTTTAGGCAACACTGATATCGTTAAAGGCGATGTACGTGTTAAAAAAGTAATCGACTTATTATTAGATAAAGCTAAATTAGTTGAACCTTCAAAAGACGACGAAGAAAAATCAGAAGATTAATAATTGAATTGAATCAGATTTATAATTAGACATGTAGAGGGTGAGATAAGTATTATTTACTATCTCATCCTCTACACTTGATTTATAATCGGAATAATTCTGATTTGGATTAAGTTGTGTTATAGTAATTGTAAGCAATTTTGTTGCATAAGTTGGCGTAAATGATATATTCAAATTATGAAATTATATTATCGATACGAGCCATCTTTCCGATGAGATGGGGTGTCTTGATTAAGCTTATTTACCCAAAAGTTTATTAGAAAGGGATACCCAAAATAGAAATATATAAAGGTTATAAACACATCAATTGAAACATTGAGAGTGTTTTAGTATAGTCTTTATGGAATAGGGGTGTAAAAAATAATGTTCAAATTCAATGAAGATGAAGAAAAATTAAAATGCTCATTCTGTGGTAAGGACCAAGACCAAGTTAAAAAACTTGTTGCAGGCAGCGGTGTCTACATTTGTAACGAGTGTATTGAGTTATGCTCTGAAATAGTAGAAGAAGAACTTGCTCAAACAGCCACAGAAGAATTCACAGATTTACCGACTCCTAAAGAAATTATGGATCAATTAAATAACTATGTTATAGGACAAGATAAAGCGAAAAAATCATTGTCTGTTGCTGTTTATAATCACTACAAACGTATCCAACAACTTGGACCTAAAGATGATGAGGTAGAATTGCAAAAAAGTAATGTTGCCTTAATTGGTCCAACAGGTAGTGGTAAAACATTATTAGCTCAAACACTAGCTAAAACGTTAGACGTACCGTTTGCAATTGCCGACGCTACAAGCTTAACTGAAGCAGGTTATGTGGGTGAAGATGTTGAAAACATCTTACTACGCTTAATACAAGCAGCTGACTTTGATATTGATAAAGCTGAAAAAGGCATTATCTATGTCGATGAAATCGATAAAATTGCACGTAAATCTGAAAATACTTCAATCACACGTGATGTATCTGGTGAAGGTGTACAACAAGCCTTGCTTAAAATTTTAGAAGGTACTACTGCAAGTGTACCGCCACAAGGTGGTCGTAAGCATCCAAACCAAGAATTTATTCAAATCGATACAACTAATATCTTATTCATCTTAGGTGGTGCCTTTGATGGTATCGACGAAGTTATCAAACGCCGTTTAGGTGAAAAAGTTATCGGCTTTGCAAGCAATGAAGCAGCTAAATACGACGAAAGTGCACTACTTGAACACATTCGTCCAGAAGATTTGCAATCATACGGATTAATCCCAGAATTTATTGGTCGTATTCCAATCGTTGCAAATTTAGAGACATTAGATATCGCTGCGCTAAAAAATATCTTAACTCAGCCTAAGAACGCTTTAGTTAAGCAATACAAAAAAATGCTTGAGCTAGATCACGTAGAATTAGAATTCACAGAAGAAGCTTTAACTGCAATTGCTGAAAAAGCAATTGAACGTAAAACAGGGGCACGTGGATTACGCTCAATTATTGAAGAATCGTTAATCGAAATTATGTATGATATCCCGTCAACAGAAGATGTTGCCAAAGTGGTTATCACTGAAAATACAATCAATAACGAATCTAATCCAGATTTATATGACGCTGAAGGTAATGAAGTTAATTTAGAAAAAACATCAGCTTAATTGATAATTTGAAGCTACACTCCGAATTACTCAATCATGAGTAGTTTGGGGTGTTTTTTGTTTTACAAAAAAATATCAAAACTCTGTAAAATTCTGATATAATATAACGCGACTAAGATAAGAATTACTAAAAGAAAAGAGGGAGAAAATGGAAGTAAATCCTAATAATATTGAATTATTGATAAGTGCTGTAAAGCCAGATCAATATCCTGAGACGGGTTTAGAAGAAGTGGCATTAAGCGGCCGTTCTAATGTAGGTAAATCTACTTTTATCAACAGCATGATAGGCCGAAAAAATATGGCGCGTACTTCTCAACAGCCAGGCAAAACGCAAACTTTAAATTTTTATAATATAGATGATCAGCTGGTTTTTGTAGATGTGCCAGGTTATGGCTATGCGAAAGTAAGTAAAACACAACGCGAGCAGTTTGGAAAAATGATTGAAAAGTACATTACACAACGTGAACAATTAAAATTAGTCATCCAATTAATCGACATTAGACATAACCCTACTGAAGACGATATTTTAATGTACGATTTCTTAAAATATTATGAGCTGCCTGTGTTGGTTATTGCTACGAAAGAAGACAAAATTGCTAAAGGTAAAATTCAAAAGCATCTTAAAGCAATCAAAGAGCGCCTAGAACTTGAAGAAGAAGATACAATTATAAGCTATTCATCAATTAATAACAAAAATCAGCAGACGATTTGGAATGCAATTCAACGTTATTTATAATAATTATTACATGATAAAATTATAATGAAGAGCATGCTTTAATTATACTAAAAGTGGGGAAAGCTTAAATAACAACGAATTTAGCATTATTTATAATTTTCAACAAGAAGATTTGACATTTTTATGACAACAAAGATATGTGATAGGAGAAATTTGACGAAATTATGAATGAAATATTTGCTAGATTAGAATATTTATAATTAATGTGGATTGATAACTTTATGGTTGTCACATGTGTGTTATAATATGAGTATTGTCAATAGTATGGAGGGCGTTATAAATGCATATAATTGCGATTAGCATCAACCATCGTACCGCAGATGTAGCACTTAGAGAAAAAGTTGCTTTCAAAGCTGATGCCATACGTGAATCACATATGGACTTATTTGAAACTAAGTCGATATTAGAAAATGTTATTTTATCAACTTGCAACCGCACAGAGGTTTATGCGGTAGCAGACCAAATTCACACAGGACGTTACTACATCCAACGCTTTTTAGCACGTAAATTCGGTTTAGAAGTTGAAGAAATCAAAGCAATGTCAGAAGCTTTGGTAGGGGATGAAGCGGTAGAGCATTTATTCAGAGTGACATCTGGACTAGATTCAATTGTGTTGGGGGAAACGCAAATTCTAGGACAAATGCGTGATGCATTCTTTATTGCTCAAGAAGAAGGTACGACTGGTACAATTTTTAATCATTTATTTAAACAAGCGGTTACATTTGCTAAACGTGCGCATCATGAAACAGATATCGCAGACAATGCGGTCAGTGTATCATATGCTGCAGTTGAATTAGCTAAAAAAGTATTTGGAAATTTAAAATCACAACATGCAGTAATTATTGGCGCTGGAGAAATGAGTGAGCTTTCATTGCTTAATCTTCTAGGCTCTGGTCTTGATAACATTACAGTTGTGAATAGAACTAAAGAACGTGCACAACAACTTGCTGAGAAACATCAAACAAATTATGCAGACATCAATGAATTAGATGAATTACTTGTGAATGCAGACATTGTAATCAGTTCAACAAGTGCACAAAACTATATTATTACTCAAGATATGATGAACAAAGTTTTAAGAAAACGTCGTCATGAGCCTATGGTCTTAATCGATATAGCGGTACCTAGAGATATCGATCCTGCAATCGAATCTGATATGAATATCTTTAATTATGATATTGATGATTTGAAAGGATTAGTAGATGCTAACCTT
The DNA here is from genome assembly GCF_900186985.1 of Staphylococcus piscifermentans. Lineage (NCBI taxonomy): Bacteria > Bacillati > Bacillota > Bacilli > Caryophanales > Staphylococcaceae > Staphylococcus > Staphylococcus piscifermentans. The sequence continues at coordinate 1,347,217 of NZ_LT906447.1, forward strand.
AGAGAACGTGAAGCAGCTGCTGCACAAATTGCTGACCAAATTCCAACAGAAATTAATGAACATAATGATTGGGTCAATATGTTAGGTGTTGTTCCTGTTATCCGTGCACTTCGTGAAAAAGCCATGAATATACAACAAGATACCATGGCGAGTATCGACCGTAAATTACCGGATTTAAGCGAACGTGAACGCAAGGTTATATCTAAACATACTAAAAGCATCATTAACCAAATGTTGAAAGATCCTATTAAACAGGCTAAAGAATTGAGTAACGATAAGAATAGCAGTGAAAAATTAGAGCTGTTTCAAAACATTTTTGATATTGAAGCTGAAAGTGAATACAAAAAAAGTCTAGAGAAAAAAGAACGTAAACTCTCGGCACGACATATTTTAGGTTTTGAATAAACAGCCTTAGTATGGTGATGATATGCAAGATGTATTTTTCGTACGTTTCCATGAAATAACGTTGCTGATTTATTTACTTAGTATTTCTTGCTATTTTTATGATTTCTTCAAAAAGAATCATAAAATTAGAATGGTAGGTTTCTACACTTTGGGGATTGTTTGGTTGTGTCAAACAATCTCTTTATCTTTATATATCAATAGTATACATGCAGTCCCTTTAGGTTCAGTTTTTGATGTATTCTATTTTTTAAATTGGCTGATACTCTCGATTTCGATAGTCATCAGCGTTGTGAAGCAACTTGATTTTTCAATCTTTTTATTTAATACAATCGGCTTTATAGTAATGGCAATTCATACTTTCCGCCCAAATGAGTCATTTATACGTCATGCTGAATTTAATGTGAATCATGAGTTATTAATCATTCATGTTTCGTTAGCTATTATCAGTTATGCGCTCTTTTCATTAGCTTTTGTAAACGGTGCGCTGTATATCCTTCAGTATCGCAATCTTAAACAAAAGCATTTTGATCAGAAGTATTTTAGAATAGGCAGTGTCTTCAGTTTAGAAAAGATTATGTTTTATTCAACGCTCATAGGTTTAATTATTCTTATAATCGGTGTTATTCTAGGAGCGCAATGGGGATTTCAGACAATCGGTCTTAAAATACTCTTCGATCCCAAAGTAATTTCATCTATTATTATTATGATTTGCTATGTCGTATACATTATTATTAGAACTAAGAGATTAGTGAGTCCATTGAATTATGTATTATTCAATATGCTGATATATATGTTAAGTATGTTTAATTTAATGTTTATATCTCACTTTCCGAATTTCTTTGGTTAGTGAGTGACCAGATTGAAACGGAGGAATGAGCATGCGTAAGCTTGTAGTAGGTTCGCGCAGAAGTAAATTAGCATTGACGCAAAGCCGTCAATTCATAGAAAAGTTAAAAGAAGCTGAGCCTGGCTTAGAAATAGAAATAAAAGAAATTGTCACTAAAGGTGATCGTATCGTAGACAAGCAATTGTCTAAAGTTGGAGGTAAAGGCTTATTTGTAAAAGAAATCCAACAAGAATTGTTTGACCATGAAATAGATATGGCAATACATTCATTAAAAGATGTCCCAAGCGAATTGCCTGAAGGATTAACTTTAGGGTGTATACCAGATAGAGAAATTCCTTTTGATGCATTTATTTCCAAAAATCATGTTCAATTAGCAGATTTACCTGATGGAAGTATTGTAGGAACAAGTTCTCTTCGCAGAGGTGCTCAAATTCTCGCTAAATATCCGAATTTAGAAATTAAATGGATTAGAGGTAATATTGATACGCGCCTAAGCAAATTAGAAACTGACGATTATGATGCGATTATTTTAGCTGCTGCTGGTTTACGCAGAATGGGCTGGTCAGACGATATCGTTACTGAATATCTTGATCCTGAGCTGCTCTTGCCTGCAATCGGTCAAGGAGCGCTTGGAATTGAGTGTCGTAGTGATGATACTGATTTATTAGAATTACTGAAAAAAGTTCATAATCAAGACGTTGCTGAATGTGTAACGGCTGAACGTACATTTTTAAAAGAAATGAATGGAAGTTGCCAAGTACCAATCGGCGGTTATGCCACTAAAGATGATAATGACCGTCTTTCATTTACGGGATTAATTATGTCAACAGATGGCAAAGAACGTTATGAACAAACAGCTACAGGAAACGATCCAGTAGAATTAGGCAAAGAAGTAAGTAATATCTTAAAAGAACAAGGTGCAAAAGAAATTATCGATGCACTGAATGAAGAGTCTTAATTCATAAACATCGGAGTTGAGTATCAATGGCAGCACCTGTGATTATGACACAAACCAGCAATTTAAATGAAAACGTTGAAGAAGTAATTCATTTGCCTTTCATTAGATTGAAAAAGTTATCATTTAATCAAGAACTGTTAAATGACCATTATGATTGGATTATTTTTTCCTCTAAAAATGCAGTGAAATTTTTCAATGAATATTATCCAAAGGTTGATGTGAGTCATGTAGCGGCAATCGGTGAGAAGACCAAGAAGTATTGTAATCAGAGAGACATTACGGTGGATTTCTTTCCTGAAAATTTCTCACAAGAAGGATTTATAAATGAATTTACAGTGAATAAGGATAGTAGGATATTGATTCCTAGCAGTGCGGCTGCACGCCCTTTACTACAAACTAAACTTCAAGAACAGGATGCCGAAGTCGTTAAAATAGATTTATATGAACCTGAGGCTTACACTGAGAATATAGAACAAGCTATTTCATTATTAAAAAGAGGACTTGCAAGCGGAATCGCATTTGCAAGTTCCTCTGCTGCCGATTATTTTTTTGAGGAAGCTGAAGAGGCAAATTTAGGTGCAAATTATATGTATTATGCAATTGGTAAGCCCACCTTTGAAAAAATAAAGCAGTTTGGTTTTAAAGCTGAAATAGCGAATGAACAAACTATTGATGGATTGTTAAACATTATTAAAGAAAGTAGGAATCGTAAATGAGTTTTGATAGACATAGAAGACTACGTGCAAATAAAACAATTCGTAGCCTTGTCAGAGAAAATCACGTTAGAAAAGAAGATTTGATTTATCCAATATTTGTAGTGGAAAGAGATAACGTTAAAGAAGAAATTCCTTCCATGCCGGGTATTTACCAAATCAGCTTGAATCGTTTGGATGAAGAATTGAAAGAAGCTTATGATCTAGGTATCAGAGGCGTGATGTTCTTTGGTGTTCCAAATGAAAAAGATTCCGTTGGTACTGGTGCATATGCACATGAAGGTATTGTTCAAAAAGCAACACGTAAATCTAAACAATTATATCCGGATATGTTAGTGATTGCGGATACTTGTTTATGTGAATATACAGACCATGGCCATTGTGGTTTGATTGATGAACATACACATGATGTTGATAATGATAAATCCTTACCTTTGCTTGTTAAAACAGCTGTCTCTCAAGTTGAAGCAGGCGCAGATATTATCGCCCCAAGTAATATGATGGATGGTTTCGTTACTGAAATCAGAAAAGGATTAGATGAAGCGGGATATTATAATATTCCTATTATGAGTTACGGTATTAAATATGCATCAAGTTTCTACGGTCCATTCCGTGATGCTGCTGAATCTGCACCATCATTCGGTGACCGCAAAACATATCAAATGGACCCTTCAAACCGTCGCGAAGCATTGTTAGAATTAGAAAGCGACTTGCATGAAGGTGCGGATATGATAATTGTCAAACCAGCATTAAGTTTCTTAGACATTATCAGAGATGTCAGAGAAAGAACCAACGTGCCTGTTATTGCATACAACGTAAGTGGTGAGTATAGTATGACTAAAGCAGCTGCTATGCAAGGTTGGATTAACGAAGAACAAATTGTGATGGAACAAATGACTTCTATGAAACGCGCAGGCGCTGATATGATTATCACTTATTTCTCAAAAGATATTTGTCGTTATTTAGATCAGAAGGAGGATTAAGATGGGTTACGAAAAATCTATTGAAGCCTATAAGAAAGCAGAAAAATTAATGCCAGGCGGGGTGAATAGTCCTGTCCGAGCTTTTAAATCTGTAGATATGCCAGCAATTTTTATGGACCACGGTAAAGGTTCTAAAATTTACGATATTGATGGCAATGAATATATTGACTATGTACTCAGCTGGGGTCCGTTAATTCTTGGGCATGAGAATCCCCAAGTCATTGAAAACTTGCATAAAGCAGTAGATAAAGGTACGAGTTTTGGTGCTTCAACTTTAGAAGAAATTAAACTTGCTGAATTAGTAATTGACCGCGTTCCTTCTATTGAAAAAGTAAGAATGGTATCTTCTGGTACAGAAGCTACACAAGATACGATTCGTCTTGCACGCGGATACACAGGTCGAGATAAAATTGTTAAATTCGAAGGTTGCTATCATGGTCATAGTGACTCATTGTTAATTAAAGCTGGATCTGGTGTGGCAACTTTAGGTTTGCCAGACTCTCCAGGTGTTCCTGAAGGTACAGCTAAAAGTACAATCACAGTTCCATACAATGACCTAGATGCTATCCGTAAAGCATTTGAATTATATGGCGATGATATTGCAGGAGTGATTGTAGAACCTGTAGCAGGCAATATGGGAGTAGTACCTCCGATTGAAGGCTTCTTGCAAGGTTTACGTGATATCACTAACGAATATGGTTCTCTATTGATTTTCGATGAAGTCATGACTGGCTTCAGAGTCGGCTACAATTGTGCACAAGGCTACTTTGACGTTATGCCTGATTTAACTTGTCTTGGTAAAGTTATTGGAGGCGGACTTCCTGTAGGTGCCTTTGGTGGTAAAAAAGAAATCATGGATAAAATTGCTCCTGTAGGTACGATTTACCAAGCAGGTACTTTATCAGGTAACCCACTTGCAATGACAAGCGGTTATGAAACATTAAGCCAATTAACTCCTGAAAGTTATGAATACTTTAATGAATTAGGAGATATGTTAGAAGAAGGCTTGAAAAAAGTAGCTGCCAAACATAATGTACCGATGACAGTAAACAGAGCAGGCTCTATGATTGGTTATTTCTTAAATGATGGTCCTGTTACAAACTTTGAACAAGCAAACCAAAGTGACTTAGAATTATTCAGTGAAATGTATCGTGAAATGGCAAATGAGGGTGTTTTCTTACCACCATCTCAATTTGAAGGTACATTCTTATCAACTGCTCACACTAAAGAAGATATTGAACGTACAATTGCAGCATTTGATAAAGCTTTTGAAAAAGTTGCAAATAAATAATGAATTAAAATGAATATTAAAATAATAAAAGTACATGCCGATAGGTATGTACTTTTATTATGATACAATTTAGTAACGATACGTAATGAAAAATGTTATTATTAACGTAGCAAAAGTGAAGTCAGGGCCAAAGGGTAGTGATAAAAGTGAATAAAAAATGGTTTAATAATATAATTGTATTATTATTAGCAGTAATAATCAGTTTGGTTTTTTCGGCTTTGCATATTATGTTGCCGTTTATGTTTGGACCAATTGTTGCGAGTATCATTTGTATCAGAGTCTTTAAAATGGATATTCAATGGCCATTTTGGATCAGTCAGCTTGGGTTGATTTTACTTGGGGTACAAATCGGTTCAACGTTTACAAAGACCGTTGTGAATGATATCACTCAAAACTGGTTCTCAATTGTTTTGGTCACAGTTTTACTACTAGTATTAGCTATTTTAATTGCTTATTTCTTTAAAAAGATAGCACGAGTCAACACTGAAACAGCGTTGTTAAGTGTAATTCCAGGCGCATTAAGTCAAATGTTGATTATGGCTGAAGAAGATAAAAGAGCAAATATTTTAGTTGTAAGTTTGACTCAAACTTCGCGGATTATTTTTGTGGTGATCTTAATCCCGATGCTTTCTTATTTTATGTCTAGTGGGAATTCAGAAGGCGGCGCAGCGAAAGCAGTAAAATTAAAACCGCTCAGTGAAGCACTTTCGATTTGGCAAGTTGTCTTTTTAATTATAGCGGTAGCAGTGGTTTATATTGTGATGGATAAAATTAATTTTCCTACAAAACAATTATTAGCTCCTATTGTCGTTTTAATTGCATGGAATATGGTTACCAATGCTACTTTTACTTTAGATAATTACCTTATTGCAGGCGCACAAGTTGCCTACATGATACGCATTGGTATACAAATTTCTAAATTATTGAGTGATTTAAAGGGCAGAGTTGCCGTTGCCATTGCCTTTCAAAATGTAATGTTGATTTTATGTGCGGGAATTATGGTATACTTCGTGCATTTATTAAATCATATGTCACTCAATGATTTATTCTTGGGGGCAGCTCCTGGCGGTATGAGTCAAATCGTACTGGTAGCTTTAGAAACCCATGCGGATGTGGCGATTATCTCTAGTTTCCATATCTTTAGAATTTTCTTCATCTTATTCTTAATTGCACCAGCAATTAAATACTTCTTAAATTACACAGAACGTGCTGCTAAAAAATAGGTATAGAAATATTTAGTGTAAAATTTAGAGCGTGAAACAAGGGCTTGGAACAAACTTATGTTCCAAGCCCTTGTTCTCTCTTATTGGATTTCACCTAGAGGCTCTTTGATATCGTTACTATCTTTGGATATTGCCCTGATAGCAGCTTCTAATCCTGTTACAATACTACTCAAAGCCATTGAAGGTTTATCAGGTTTATCTACAACTTGTTCTGGTATGTACGGAACATGTATAAAGCCGAATTGGATATCAGGATATTGTGTAGCTTGCAGGTATCCGAGTTGATAAAGAATATGGTTACATACGAATGTACCTGCAGTATTAGATAGTGATGCTGGAATTCCTGCGTCTTTAATTGCCTGCGTCATTTTTTTGACAGGCAAATTCGAAAAGTAAGCAGCTGCACCATCTGATTGAATAGGTACATCGATAGGCTGATTATTTTCATTGTCTGGAATACGTGCATCATCGATATTAATACCTATGCGTTCAGGTGTTAAATGGTATCGTCCACCGGCTTGACCGATTGCTAGTACTACATCGTACTTATTTTCTTTTAATATTTCATCGATTTTATCTGCAGATTTATGAAATACAGTAGGAATTTCTAATTTTGTAATTTCATGTTGAGCGATTTTTTCTGGTAATAATTTAACTGCTTCTAAAGCAGGATTTGTGGCTTCTCCACCAAAAGGATCAAAAGCTGTAACTAAAATTTTCATAGTAATTTCATCTCCTTAAATATTAAAATGCCCAAACATACATTAAAGCAATATGGATTATGATTAATAGAAATGCAACTGGAAACTGAGATTTTATAACACCAAACTCATTTTTCATCTCTAATAGCGCGACAGGCAGAGTGTTGAAATTGGCTGCCATAGGAGTAAGCAGTGTTCCGCAAAACCCGCCAGTCATTGCCAATGCACCAGCAATTGCAGGATCAGCACCTTGGGCAATTACAAATGGTATGCCAATACTGGCAGTAATCACTGTAAAAGCCGCAAAAGCATTACCCATCAACATAGTAAAAATTACCATTCCTAAAATATAAGCAGTTGCGCCGATTAAATGATTACCTTCAGGTACAAAGTGTGAAATACCTTTTGAAATTACATTACCGACACCACTAACTGTAAATAAAACACCTAAAGCAGCAAGAAATTGGGGTAATATACCTACAGTTCCGACTTGTTGCGTTAATCTGTCACTGTCATATAGAATATATTTGGATTTCGGTCGAATAATAAAATAAGCTGAAATAAGTCCAATTACTGATGCGATACCCAGACCAATTGCGCCACCTAAAGGAGTCCAATTGGAGATAACTACGGCAACTATAGCTAAAACTACGGCAGGCCAAAATAATTTGTTTTTAAATTTTCTAGCGCCTTTATCGCCCTGTTTTTCTGTTACATCTACAATATTTTTTATCTTTACTTGTTTAAATAAAGTGAGTAATCCCATACATATTATGAGTAGACCATTAATAATATTTGGTATATAGGGACCAAAAATAAAGGTAATTCCAAGTAATGTCCAAAATAGTGCAGTTCCTATTTTTTTATCTTTATTTTTAGAAAGAAGAGCACGAAAAGCAGTATAAAATAATTGTAAACCTATTAAAATATAGAAAAACTCAAGTATGACATTTAAAGTATGCTGGCTCATTTTTTATCCTCCTTACTTAAATACTTTTTGCTCAAATATCTATCTAAGAAATAATTTTTTATTCCTACAATTATTAATGTAATAATCGCAATAGGTACAGAAGCAAGAGCTAAATCGACAGCACTTGTCTTAATATGTAGTGAATTAAATGTTCCAACCATTAATAAAATTCCTGCACTACCAACAAATAAATTTTGTCCAAAAAAGTTACCATAATTTTCCATTGCTGAAGCTTCAGCTTTTAATTTTTCAACATCCTTATTTTCAATTTGTTTATCCGATAATTTATATCTTGTTTTAAGAGCTCCTTGCACCATTGGATTTATCAATGGTCTGACAAATTGTGGATGCCCGCCAATTCTGATAGATGCTAAACCAGCTATCTCTCGAATAAGCAGATATAGCGAAAGCAATCTACCACTCGTGACAGATTTAATATTACCAATCAAGTTTGCAGCCTGTTTTCTCAAACCGAATCTTTCTATTAATCCAACCATTGGCAAAGTAAGAATAAATAATGATACAAGTCTATTATCAATAAAAGCTTTTCCTAGAACTTCTAGAATTTTGAAAAAATCCATACCCGAGACTAGACCAGTCACAATTGCTGCCGTTAAAATAACAGCAATAGTATCGATTTTAAATAAGAATCCCAAGATAATAATTAAAATACCAATTAATTTAATCCATTCCATTATAGTTCCTCCTCGTATAAAAAATGAGTATAGAAGCTATAATAACATAAATAAATCTTAATTTTATGAATATTTAGAATTTATTACAAGAAAACTCTCGCTACTGGTAGCAAGAGTAAACAGAGTTAATTTTGCGAAGGCTTAAATGGACAATCTTCTAAATGAGCGTCATATAGCCCAGCTGCTTCTAAAAAAGAAAACATGGTTACAGGGCCCATGAATTTAAAACCATATTTTTTCAAATCTTTAGACATCTGTTTTGCACGCTTGTCTACCGTAATACGATCAGTAGGCGTTTTGTAGTGTAAATCAATGGGGTAAAAATCTACATAAGCCCATAAGAATTTACTAAAACTGCCATGTATTTTTTCAATTTCTAAATAACCTTTAGCTTGACTCACAATAGCTTCTAATTTTTTGCGATAATGTACAATTCCTGGAAATTCCATCAGTTTATCGATATCTTCATCCGTCATAGAAGCAATTTTTTCAGGTTCAAAATTATAGAAGGCTTCTCGGTAAGCTTCTCTTTTTTTCAAAATGGTCAACCAAGAAAGTCCTGCATGCTGAGATTCTAGAGCCATTAATTCAAAAAGCTTTCTGCTGTCATGAAGCGGATGTCCCCATTCTTTATCATGATACTCTTTATAAATTGGATCAGTTGTTCCAAAGGCGCAATCTGACATATTTTTATACCACCTCATTGACTTATTTTGTAGTTCTATTATACTATAAATAAGTAAGTGAATAATACAAATCGGGAAGAGTACACAGTCTTTCATTTTTGAAGAGAGTACATGGTTGGTGAGAATGTATAATGAAGCTGTTGAAGGTAGCCCGCTTGGATCTTTATTTGAACCTAAGTAGGATAAAGCGTAATTGAGCGTTAATCAATATAAGTGCTTCATAGTAGATGCTATGTTGAATTTAGGTGGTACCACGGAACATCCGTCCTATGTTTAGGAACGGGTGTTTTTATTTTTAAGGAGGAAATTCAATGGAAATGAAACCAAAATACAATCCGACTGAAGTAGAAGCCGGACGTTATCAAGAATGGGTTGAAAAAGGCTATTTCAGACCCAGCGGTGATAAATCAAAAGAAACTTATACAATTGTTATTCCGCCTCCGAATGTAACTGGTAAATTGCATTTAGGACATGCTTGGGATACAACTTTACAAGATATTCTGACTAGAATGAAACGTATGCAAGGATACGATACATTATATTTACCAGGTATGGACCATGCTGGTATTGCGACTCAAGCAAAAGTAGAAGCAAAATTAAATGAACAAGGTATCTCACGCCACGATATCGGCCGTGAGAAATTCCTTGAAGAAGTGTGGAGTTGGAAAGATGAGTATGCATCTTTCATTCGTCAACAATGGGCGAAATTAGGTTTAGGTTTAGATTATGACCGAGAACGTTTTACTTTGGATGATGGATTGAGTAAAGCGGTTAGAAAAGTCTTTGTAGATATGTATAACAAAGGACTGATTTACCGCGGTGAACGTATCATCAACTGGGATCCGGAAGCGCGTACTGCTTTATCTGATATTGAAGTGGTGCATGAAGACGTAGAAGGTAAATTCTATCACTTCAAATATCCGTATGCGGATGGAGAAGGTTATATTGAAATTGCGACTACACGTCCTGAAACAATGCTTGGCGATACAGCTATTGTAGTTAATCCTAATGACGAACGATACACAGACGTTATCGGTAAAAAAGTTATCTTACCAATCGTAAATCGCGAATTACCAATTCTTGCAGACGAATACGTAGATGTTGAATTCGGTAGTGGTGCGATGAAAGTAACACCTGCTCATGATCCTAATGACTTTGAAATCGGTCAAAGACACGATTTAGAATCAATTATTGTAATGGATGAAGAAGGTAAAATGAACGATAAAGCAGGTAAATATGAAGGTATGGACCGCTTCGAATGCCGAACTCAACTTGTCGAAGATTTAAAAGCACAAGATTTAGTAATTAAAATAGAAGATCATGTACATGCAGTCGGACATTCTGAAAGAACAGGTGCAGTAGTTGAACCGTATTTATCTACACAATGGTTTGTCAATATGGAACCTTTAGCTAAACAAGCTTTAGATAATCAAAAAACAGATAACCGTATTAATTTTGTTCCAGAACGTTTCGAACATACCTTTAATCAATGGATGGAAAATATTAGAGACTGGACAATTTCTCGCCAATTGTGGTGGGGCCATCAAATTCCGGCTTGGTATCATAAAGAAACTGGAGAAATCTATGTAGGTGAAACTGAACCAGAAGATGCAGAGAATTGGGTACAAGATGAAGATGTTTTAGATACTTGGTTCTCTAGTGGTTTATGGCCATTCTCAACATTAGGCTGGCCAGATGTTGAATCTGAAGATTATCAGCGCTATTATCCAACCAACGCGCTCGTGACTGGATACGATATCATTTTCTTCTGGGTAGCACGTATGATTTTCCAAGGACTTGAATTTACAGGAGAACGTCCATTTGATGATGTGCTATTACATGGATTAGTTCGTGCTGAAGACGGTCGCAAGATGAGTAAGTCATTGGGCAATGGTGTAGATCCTATGGATGTTATCAATGAATATGGCGCAGATAGCTTAAGATATTTCTTAGCAACAGGATCATCACCAGGTCATGATTTACGTTATTCAACTGAAAAAGTAGAATCTGTATGGAACTTTATCAATAAAATTTGGAACGCTGCGAGATTCAGTATTATGAATATTGGTGAAGAATTCAAATTTGAAGATATCGATTTAACTCATAATTTATCGTTAGCAGATAAATGGATATTGACACGCTTAAATGAAACGGTTAAAACAGTTACTGATTTAAGTGATCGTTATGAGTTTGGTGAAGTAGGACGTGCGTTATATAACTTTATCTGGGATGAATTCTGTGATTGGTATATTGAAATGAGTAAAATACCTATGAATGGCGAAGATGAGGCACAAAAACAAGTCACACGTTCAGTGTTAAGCTATGTGCTAGATCGCACAATGCGTATGCTTCATCCTTACATGCCTTTTGTTACTGAAGAAATTTGGCAAAACCTTCCTCATGTAGGAGAAACAATTGTAACAAGTGCGTGGCCAGAAGTAGAAGAGGAATTCATGTTTGAAGAAAGCAAACAAGCGATGCAATATGTGGTTGAAATCATTAAAGCAGTAAGACAAGCACGTTCTGAAGTGAATACACCACTATCTAAAGCCATTCCTATCTATATCAAAACTAAAGATGCTGAAATCACACAAATGTTAAATGAAAATCAACATTATCTTGAAAGATTCGGTCATCCAAGCGAGCTTGTAATTTCAACTGATATTGAAACACCTGATAAAGCTATGACTTCTGTAGTAGGTGCAGGGGAAGTTATTTTACCATTAGAAGGCTTAATTGATATGGATAAAGAAATTGCACGCTTGGAAAAAGAACTTGATAAATGGCAGAGTGAACTAGATCGTGTAGACAAAAAGTTGTCTAATGAAAACTTTGTTAATAAAGCTCCAGAAAAAATCATCAATGAAGAAAAAGCGAAAAAGCAAGATTATCAAGAAAAATACGATAGCGTAAAAGCTAGAATTGAACAATTAAAAGCATAGGAGTCCTGATTATGAATTACCTAGACAGCTTATATTGGATACATGAAAGAGATAAATTCGGTATTAAACCAGGTACTAAACGTATGGAATGGATGTTGCATCGTTTAGGACATCCTGAAAATAATATCAATGGTATCCATGTTGGGGGAACAAATGGCAAAGGTTCAACTGTTGCTTATTTGCGCTCAGCCTTAGTTGAGAATGGTTATGATGTCGGTACTTTCACTTCACCATATATCGAAACCTTTAATGAACGTATTAGTTTAAATGGTGAACCCGTCAGCAATGACGTCATTGTAGAATTAGTATCACGTGTCAAGCCAGTAAGCGAGGAATTAGAAGCAGAAACAGAATATGGTACTGCTACTGAATTTGAAATCATTACCACTATGATGTTTTTATACTTTGGAGAAATCAGACCAGTAGATTTCGTTGTAATAGAAGCAGGTTTAGGAATTAAAAATGATTCTACAAATGTATTTGCACCTATTATGTCTGTTATTACCAGCATTGGTTTAGATCATACAGATTTATTAGGGTCAACTTATGGCGATATTGCAAAAGATAAGGGCGATATCATTAAACATCACGTACCTTTTGTTTATGCTGTTAAAAATGAAGATGCCTTAAAGTATTTCCGTGAGTATGCAGAAAAACAAGATGCACCAGCATTTGAACTAGATCGAGATATATCAATCGTTTCTGAAGATGATGAATTTATCTATAGATTTAAAGATTATGAACTTGAAAACATCGCATTAGATATGTTGGGTGAACATCAAAAAGAAAATGCAGCACTTGCTATTACTGCGCTAATTATTTTGTTTGAACAAGGGCAAATAGAACTAGATTTCAATAAAATGATTAATGCAATGGAAAAAGTAAGTTGGACAGGCAGAATCGAGAGAGTCAAAGAAGAACCTTTAATGGTGATAGATGGAGCACATAATAATGAAAGTGTAGCAGCATTGGTGAGTACAATCAAAAATTATTATGACAAAGATAATGTAGATATTTTATTTTCAGCTGTAAGCGGTAAACCGATAGCACATATGCTAGAGAAATTAAAAACGATTTCTAATCATATCTATATTACTGATTTCGATTTTCATAGAGCAAAGCCTAAAGAAGAAATTGCTGCAGAAGCGGAAACATTTACACCAGAACTTATCGATGATTATGTTGATTTTGTAGAAAATTATCAAGGCAACGCTTTGATAATTACAGGTAGTCTTTATTTTATCAGTGAAGTAAAAGCGAAAATAGATTTCAATAAATAAAAGAAGAGTTGGAGCATAAACATGTTTTGTGCTTCAACTTTTTTATGTGTTATTAATTCAGATTTTAATGCTAACTACATGTAGAAAATGCAAAATTTAAGGATAATCGAGTCATATTTTAAAAAAATGATAAAGTAATAAAAATAATTGATTGTTTACTTGAATGGAGCTATAATACTTGCATGACACTAACAGAAGGGGGCAGATAGTATTTGTCCATCACTATTTTAAGTTGCTATTGTATTATTTTAGAAAGCTTTCTCTTGCAATTTTGTCACGTTAAGCAGTTAAACTTTACTTATTTAACACGTCGCTCAAAATGTGAGAGTTGTAAACATGTTCTTAATCATTTCGATTTAATCCCTGTTATTAGTTTTTTATGGCTGCGTGGCAGATGTCGCTATTGCAACTGTAAAATTCCAGTCATCCATTTAATAGGAGAACTTCTAGCTTGGATCCCAATACCTCTAATCTCCTTTCAACTTATCCACTTAAAAGCAAGCTTATTTATAGCCATTTATCTTTTGTTACTAGCGGCTGCACTGTACGACTACAAAACTTTCTCTATACCAATCCACTTTTTAATTATTTTTACAATAACTGTTTTAGCTTTATCCAATCATATTTATTATAATCAAATCCCAATTATCCTCTTGCTGCATTTCTTATATATAATCTCAAGCAGTTCTATAGGTTATGGTGATATTGCTATATTTTCTCTTCTAGCTATAGTAATACCATTTCCATTATTTCTTTATATATTTTGCTGTACATTTATTTTCGCAGGTTTTTTAGCAATCATTTTAATGTCTATCTCAAAAAAGAAAATCGCTAAAATCCCTCTTATTCCATTTATTTTTCTAGCTTTTTTATTCACCTCAATTTTCCACACTTACTTAATTCAATATTTTTACATTTAGGAGATAAATTTAAATGATGATTAAACATTTACCAGATAATGATAAACCGCGAGAAAAGCTCATTGCGAAAGGTGCAATAAATTTAGCAGACTCAGAATTACTTGCGATACTCATCAACACCGGCAGAAAAGGTCATTCTAGTATAGAAGTGGCGCAAGATTTAATTAAATTGGCGCATAGCTTACGTGAATTAAAGTCCTTTTCATTAAATGATTTAACCAAGGTAAAAGGCATTGGGTTAAATAAGGCTGTGATTCTGAAAGCTGCTTTTGAATTAGGGGAGCGCATGCACGTTCCGGACATAGAGGAAAAAATTAAGATATCATCTCCGCAAGATGCTGCAGATTATTTTTTAGCAAGAATGATGCATCTGACGCACGAGCAATTTGAAGTTCTCTTTTTAAATTCTAAAAATATTGTAATCCGCCACGAAGTTATATTTGTAGGTACTTTGAATTCATCTATTGTACATCCTCGAGAAGTATTCAAGGCGGCAATTAAATGGTCAAGCAATGCTATTATCGTGGTGCATAATCACCCTTCAGGAGACGTTACACCGTCTAAAGAAGATATAGCTACTACTAAAAGATTGCAAGAATGCGGCAGAGTATTAGGTATTGAACTGCTAGACCATATTATTATCGGTGATGCTAAATATTTAAGTATGGTAGAAGGAGGATATTTGGAAAACTAAAAAACCTAATCACTTTTATATTTGTAATCAGGTTTTATAAATGAAAATATTTGATTGTCTTTAAAGTGGATGGCTTTGTAGATATTGCATAATCCAAAGGACACCCTGATAAGCTAAATATATAATTAATACAAGTATGCCAGCTTTAATTAAAAATCTTAAGATAGATAATCCAACTCTAAATAATAAGCCGACAAGTAATACTAATAAAATTAATGATAAAATTGTCATCGTGGCCACTCCTTTTATATTATAGTAGCGTATTTTAATTTCCTATACATCAGTCCTAAGTCATAACTATATTATCATTCTGTAGGCCGATGTATAAATTAAGGTTATACTTTAATATGTACATATAATAACAGTAGGCGGTGTAGAAGATGCGTTTTATACTTAATTTAATAAAAAATATCATCGCTGTAGCAGGTATTATTGTTATTGTGTTTTTTGCTTTGAAATATGCGCCGTTTCTTAAAGAACAAGACTGGAATCCTGTCGGTAATAAAGGCGTCCATTCATCTTATAATACTGAAAGTGTTCCTGTAGATGAATTTAAACCTGGTCAGCATTATGCAATCGAAGAAAATGACTTGTTAAATAATATGCCTGCCAGTCAAACAAAAAATATTTTTAATATGATCAATAAAAAAGAATTTATGCATGTAAGTGATTTGAGCCGTATGGGCTATAATGATAAATATTTAATTGGCCAACGTGGCAACCAATTTATTATGTACCGCTTCGGTTCAGATAAAATCAGAGTATATGCCACTGAAATAGAATTGTTTCAAGACTTAAATGCCATGCAGCAAAATATTGAAATGAAACCTATTAATGCTTATTAATCTTTCTTCTAATAATAAAGTGATAATCTTGAAAAAGAAAAATGATTACGTTAACCTATGGTTGAATTAATTATAGAGAGGGTTGATTAATTATGAGTAAGCAAAATAATGGAAAGAATGCTGACGAACAATCAAAAGCTCAAAAATTATTCGAGCAATGGAGAAAAGAAGAAACACTTTATAAAGAAGATGAAAAAGAAAACGATAACGATAATGAAAAAGCAAGCAAATAGAGTCGATATTGAATCCATTAAATGCGGCTTTTGAAATTTTATTTAATAACATATTATTGATAGTGTATCGGCAAATTTTAGTTAGAGACTTTTGTCGATACACTTTTTTGTTAAGTAAATATAAATATGAGGGGTAAGTACTTTAATTACTAGGTGTAGTAATATAAAATAAATTGTGATACGAAATTTCGAGGTAATAGAGGTGTTCGGGTTGTCCAATTTTTTTAAAAATAACAAGTTGATTGTTATTTTCTGTTCCCTAATTCTATTTATAGCTTTAATAGGGTTATCGATCAGATCACATCATCAATCTTCAGTGGAACAATTTGTAGGGGATTCTGTATCTGTTCCACAACGTGCAATAGCCTATCCAATACATATCGTTACAGGTTCAATTAACGGCTTATTCGATGGGGGAAGTTCTAAGAAAGATACAAATAAAATCAAACAACTAGAAGCGGAAAATCAACGTTTAAAATCTGAAAACAGTGATTTTAGAAAAGAACTAAAAGTTAAAGATATTTCAAAATATGATCCAATTAGTTCTACTGTCATTGCCAGAAATCCTGATCAATGGATGAATAAAGTCATTATCGATAAAGGAAAAAAAGACGGCATAAAAAATAATATGGCAGTTATTACTTCTGAAGGATTAGTAGGCCGTATTGCTAAGGTAAATCAGTTCTCTTCACAAGTGGATTTATTGTCAACTAATTCTAGAACAGGAAAAATTTCTGTTAATATTCAACATAAATCAAAAAAAGTTTTCGGTTTAATTAATCATTATGACCGCAAAACAAATGAATTGGTTATTAGTGATATTGATAATAAAGATAAAATAAGTAAAGGCGATAAAGTAGTTACTAGCGGATTAGCTAACCAACTGCCAAGCGACTTATACATCGGAGAGGTTACCAAAGTAAATAATGATGAATACGGACTTGCTAAAGAAGTGCGTGTGAAAACTGCTGCAGACTTGAGTGATTTAGACCATGTGTATGTAGCGAAGAGAGATCCTAAAACTTTGACGGATGAAAGCGGTGAGCAATAATGCGCGCATTCAGCTATTTTTTATTTGGCGCAGTTCTTTTTTACATTGACTCACTTATTGCTTTGATTATTCCTATGCATATAGGTAATAAAGAAATCGTTTTCGTTCCTCATCTTTTATTAATGTATCTTTTGATTTTGACAATATATAAGAAACCAAGTATTGCGATTACTCTCGCTATTATCTTCGGGCTTACAACTGATTTATATTATGGGACTATTTATGGTTTAAATACATTTGGGTATTTACTGTTTGTAGTGCTGATGAATTATTTTTTCAAAGTATATTATAGAGATCATGCCATGATTTTCTTAGGAGTATGGATATTTACTGTCATTTTTGAAATTTACACAGCATTGATATATGGATTATTAGGACTCATCCAGTTTAATTTTATAGAATTTATTTTATTCAGATTAGTGCCGACTGCATTACTTAATCTGATATTGCTTGTCATTCTATTTACATTAACGAGAAAACTTATCAAAAAATTAACTTCAACAATTGACACGAAGGCATAAGGATGGTAAGCTTTAGCAGTTGAGTAGTTTATAGCTACATACAACCGCTCAAATATAGGTATAAGTATATTGAAGAATATCACCTATATATGGCGTGACTTATTATATAGGAGGTGCAAAGTATGTTTGCTATTATCGAAACAGGCGGTAAACAAATTAAAGTAGAAGAAGGTCAAGAAATCTACGTTGAGAAATTAGACGTAAATGAAGGCGACGCTTTTACTTTTGACAAAGTATTATTTGTAGGTGGAGACTCTGTAAAAGTTGGTGCTCCAACAGTAGAAGGTGCTACTGTATCAGCTACAGTTAATAAACAAGGTCGCGGTAAAAAAATTACTGTATTTACTTACAGACGTCGTAAAGACTCTAAACGTAAAAAAGGCCATCGTCAACCATACACTAAATTAACAATTGACAAAATCAACGCTTAATAATGATTAATATTGAT
Organism: Staphylococcus piscifermentans; assembly: GCF_900186985.1. Classification (NCBI taxonomy): domain Bacteria; kingdom Bacillati; phylum Bacillota; class Bacilli; order Caryophanales; family Staphylococcaceae; genus Staphylococcus; species Staphylococcus piscifermentans. The sequence continues at coordinate 1,365,623 of NZ_LT906447.1, forward strand.
ATATCGTTAAATAATGATGGTCAGGTTACAGATGTCATCATGGATGGTCACGCTGAACATGGTGAGTATGGTCATGATATTGTCTGTGCTGGAGCCTCAGCAGTTCTGTTTGGAAGTGTTAACGCCATCATGGGATTAACATCTGAAAGACCTGATATTGATTACGATGATGATGGAGGATATTTCCATTATAGAAGTGTTCATGTTAACGATGAAAAAGCACAATTAATCTTACAAGCAATGCTCGTATCACTTCAAACTATTGAAGAAGAGTATCACGATAATATAAAATTAAATTATAAGTGAGGTGTACTCAGATGTTAAAATTAAACTTGCAATTCTTCGCATCTAAAAAAGGGGTAAGTTCTACAAAAAACGGACGTGACTCTGAATCCAAACGTCTTGGCGCTAAACGTGCTGACGGTCAATTCGTAACAGGCGGTTCAATTTTATTCCGTCAACGCGGAACTAAAATTTATGCTGGTGAAAATGTAGGTCGCGGCGGTGACGATACATTATTCGCTAAAATTGACGGCGTTGTTAAATTCGAACGCAAAGGCCGTGACAAAAAACAAGTTTCAGTTTACGCTGTAGCTGAGTAATTTTTGTTAACGTAACACCAGAAGTCATACTTCTGGTGTTTTATTTTTGTCTTTATTTCTCTCAAGACACGAAAAATGATATAATAATCAAGATATTTCAAACGTAAATTAATAAAAAAGAGGTGAGAAACATGTTTGTCGATCAAGTCAAAATATTATTAAAAGCTGGCGACGGCGGAAATGGAATTACAGCTTATAGAAGAGAAAAATATGTTCCATTTGGAGGACCAGCAGGCGGAGATGGCGGACGCGGCGCTTCAGTCATATTCGAAGTGGATGAAGGGCTACGTACATTATTGGACTTCAGATATCAACGTCAGTTCAAAGCGAAACGCGGTGAAGGCGGCCAAGGTAGTAATATGCATGGCAGAAATGCTGAAGATTTAATACTCAAAGTACCACCAGGCACATTGATTAAAGACGCTGAAACAGAAGAAGTTTTAGCGGACTTAGTAGAAGATGGCCAACAAGCAGTAGTAGCGAAAGGCGGACGTGGCGGACGTGGTAATTCTCGTTTTGCTACTCCACGAAATCCTGCACCTGATTTTAGTGAAAATGGTGAACCAGGTGAAGAAATAGAAGTAACCTTAGAATTGAAATTATTAGCAGATGTAGGATTAGTTGGTTTCCCAAGCGTAGGAAAATCAACATTGCTTTCTGTAGTTTCAAAAGCAAAACCTAAAATCGGCGCTTATCATTTTACAACAATCAAACCTAATTTAGGCGTCGTTTCCACACCTGACGGCAGAAGTTTCGTTTTAGCAGATTTACCAGGATTAATTGAAGGTGCTTCTGAAGGCGTAGGCCTAGGCCATCAATTCTTACGACATGTTGAAAGAACGAAAGTAATTGTGCATGTTATTGATATGAGTGGTTCTGAAGGCAGAGATCCTTTAGAGGACTATAAGACCATTAATAAAGAATTATCATCTTATGGTCAACGCTTAGAAGAACGTCCGCAAATTGTGGTTGCGAATAAAATGGATTTACCAGATGCTGAAGACAACTTAGAATTATTTAAAGAAGAAGTAGGTAAAGATGTCGAAATCATTCCTATCTCTGCATACACTAAAGAGAATATAGACCAGTTGCTTTATGCAATCGCTGATAAATTAGATGAATACAAAGATGTCGACTTTACTAAAGAAGACGATGAAGCGCTTGGTGTTAACAGAGTATTATACAAACATACACCTTCACAAGATACTTTCACCATCACGCGTGATGATGATGCTGCTTATGTCGTAAGCGGTAAAGCGATTGAACGTATGTTCAAGATGACTGACTTCAATAGCGATCCAGCTGTTAGAAGATTTGCACGTCAAATGCGTTCAATGGGCATTGATGATGCACTAAGAGAACGCGGTGCTAAGAATGGCGATATTGTAAGAATACTTGGCGGAGAGTTTGAATTCGTGGAATAGAGGTGTCTAAGTGGACGAGAAAAATGTTAAAAAGTTCTATTTGATACGAGAGGATGTTTTGCCGGAGTCAGTGATCAAGACTTTGCAAATTAAGGATGCCTTAAAAGAAAATCCTGAACTCTCAATTTATGAAGCTGTCAGAGAATACGGACTGTCTCGTAGTGCTTTTTATAAATATAAAGATACTATTTTTCCCTTAGATGAAAAAATAGAAGAAACTAAAGAGTTTACGATTATACTTTATGTGCATGATAAAGTAGGCATGTTAGCTCAAGTTTTAAATACGATATCGCAAATTCATATGTCAGTACTTACGATTCATCAAAGTATTCCCATGGAAGATAAAGCTACTATCACATTGTCGATTAATACGGCAGGAAGTCCTACTTCAATTGAAGATGTAATTTTTGCGCTGCGTAATATAGATAATGTTTATAAAGTAGAAATAATAAGTATGTCGATGTAAGGAAGTGACCACGTGTACGCATATATAAAAGGTAAACTATCACAATTGTTCCCAACGCATGTTGTGGTTGAAACTAATGGCATAGGTTATGAAATTCAAACACCTAATTCATATCGTTTTCAACAATATTATCAACAAGAAGTAACTATTTTCACTTCTTTAGTAGTGAGAGAAGATGCACAACTGTTATACGGGTTTATGAGTGAAGAAGAAAAAGAAATGTTTTTAAGCTTAAATAAAGTAACAGGTATTGGTCCTAAATCTGCTTTAGCAATTCTTGCTGCTAGTACGCCTATTGAAGTTAAAATCGGGATTGAAAATGAAAACGAAACTTATCTAACAAAATTTCCAGGAATCGGCAAGAAAACTGCGCGTCAAATTATTTTGGATTTAAAAGGTAAAGTGCAAATCACAGAAGAAAATCCTGACACATTACTCAACTTTGATAACCCTCAAGGTAATAATGCATCACCGGTACTTGAAGAAGCACTGCTTGCATTAGAAGCTTTAGGTTACTCTAAACGTGAGTTGAATAAAGTAGAGAAAAAGCTCCAAGCTGAAACATATCATTCAGTGGATGAAGCGGTAAAAGCAGGTTTAAAAATACTTGTATCATAATATGATGAAATGGAGGGGACACAATGGATGATAGAATGGTAGATCAATCATTGCATGAGGATGAATCATCGTTTGAATTATCATTAAGACCCCATCTTCTTAGACAATATATTGGCCAAGCTTCAATTAAATCTAATTTAGAAGTGTTTATTAAAGCTGCCAAATTGAGAGAAGAACCTCTCGATCATGTGCTGTTATTTGGACCTCCAGGTTTAGGTAAGACTACTTTATCAAATATTATCGCTAATGAAATGGGGGTTAACATCCGGACGGTTACAGGTCCAGCTATTGAACGTCCAGGAGATTTAGCTGCAATTTTGTCTGGATTGCAACCAGGGGATGTATTATTTATCGACGAAATACATCGTCTCAGCAGTGTAGTTGAAGAAGTACTTTACCCAGCTATGGAAGATTTCTATTTAGATATTGTCATTGGCAAAGGTGAAGAAGCGAGAAGTATCCGCATTGACTTGCCACCATTTACATTAGTAGGCGCAACTACGAGAGCTGGCAGTCTGACAGGACCGCTTCGTGATCGTTTTGGCGTACACTTGCGCTTAGAATACTATAAAGAATCTGAGTTAAAAGATATTATTATTCGCACAGCTGAAGTGCTTAATACAGAAATTGATGAGGAAAGTGCTATAGAATTAGCTAAAAGAAGTCGCGGAACACCACGTATTGCAAATCGACTGTTGAAACGAGTGAGAGATTTCCAACAAGTCAACGAAGACGACAAAATTTATATCGAAACAACCAAACGCGCGCTGCAGTTACTGCAAGTAGATGATTACGGGTTAGATTATATTGACCATAAAATGATGAGTTGTATTATCAATCAATATAATGGCGGCCCCGTCGGTTTGGATACCATTGCGGTTTCAATAGGAGAAGAGCGTATTACCATTGAAGATGTCTATGAACCTTTTTTAATACAAAAAGGCTTCTTAGAGCGTACACCTAGAGGGCGTAAAGCAACACCATTAGCATATGACCATTTCAGTGCAGAGTATGGAAAGAGGGACAATTTTGAACATTGAAGAATTTGATTATGATTTGCCAGAAGAACTGATTGCACAAACGCCTTTAAAAGATAGAGATACAAGTCGTTTACTTGTGTTGAATAGAGAAAACGGTGAAATAGATCATCGTCACTTTAAAGATGTCATTGAATATATTAATCCAGGAGATACTTTAGTATTAAATGATACAAAGGTTATGCCTGCTCGATTATTTGGAGTGAAGCAAGAAACAAAAGCAAAAGTAGAAATGCTGATGTTGACCCAAATTGAAGGCGATGACTGGGAAGTATTGTTAAAACCTGCTAAACGCATAAAAGTAGGCCAAAAGTTATCTTTTGGTGAAGGTAAAATCGAGGCTTTGTGTATCAAAGAATTAGACCAAGGCGGAAGAATTATGCGTCTTTCATATGACGGTATTTTGCAAGAGCGCTTGGACGAACTTGGTGAGATGCCGTTACCGCCTTATATTAAAGAACGATTAGAAGACCAAGACAGATATCAAACTGTTTATGCGAAAGCAACAGGTTCAGCAGCAGCTCCTACAGCAGGTTTACATTTTACTGATGAATTACTAGACGAACTCAAAGCTAAAGGGGTGCAACTTGCTTTCATCACTTTGCATGTAGGGTTAGGTACGTTCAGGCCCGTGAGTGTCGAGAATATTGATGATCATGAAATGCATAGCGAATACTATCAAATGACTCAAGAAACAGCTGATTTGTTGAATCAAACTAAAGAAAACGGAAAGAGAATTATTTCTGTAGGCACTACATCTACGAGAACATTGGAAACGATTCGTCGTGATTATGATGAATTTAAAGCAGTCAGCGGATGGACCGATATTTTTATTTATCCAGGCTTTGAATTTAAAGCTATAGATGGATTAATTACTAATTTCCATTTGCCGAAATCAACTTTAGTGATGTTGGTCTCTGCTTTCAGTTCAAGACAGTATATCTTAAATGCTTATCGAACAGCAGTAGAAATGAAATATCGTTTCTTTAGTTTCGGTGATGCAATGTTAATTATTTAAGGGAGTTGAATACAGCTTATGCCTGCAGTAACATATGAACACATTAAAACGTGTAAGCAATCGGGAGCAAGATTAGGTATTGTTCACACACCTCATGGTTCTTTTGAAACACCTATGTTTATGCCAGTTGGTACGAAAGCAACTGTAAAAACTATGAGCCCTGAAGAGTTGCATGATATTAATGCAAAAATCATTTTAGGAAACACTTATCACTTATGGTTACAACCTGGAAATGAATTAATTAAACGTGCAGGCGGTCTGCATCGTTTTATGAATTGGGATGGACCGATTTTAACGGATTCCGGCGGTTTCCAAGTCTTTAGTTTAAGTAATTTAAGAAAAATTACTGAAGAGGGTGTTTATTTCAGACATCATAAAAATGGTTCGAAATTATTTTTAAGCCCAGAAAAATCAATGGAAATACAAAATGATTTAGGCTCAGATATTATGATGGCATTTGATGAATGTCCACCAATGCCAGCTGAATATAAATATGTTAAAGATTCAATTGAAAGAACTACAAGATGGGCAGAACGTTGTTTGAAAGCACATGCTCGTCCAGAAGACCAAGCTTTATTCGGCATTATTCAAGGCGGAGAGTATAAAGACTTACGTCAGCAAAGTGCTGAAGAATTGGTCAAATTAGACTTTCCTGGATACGCTATTGGCGGTTTATCCGTAGGCGAACCGAAACCTGTTATGTACGATATGGTTAAACATACAGAACAATTTATGCCGAAAGATAAGCCTCGTTATTTAATGGGTGTCGGTTCCCCGGATGCGTTAATCGAATGTAGTATCCGTGGAATGGATATGTTCGATTGTGTTTTGCCTACACGTATTGCGCGTAATGGTACTTGTATGACATCAGAAGGTCGCGTAGTCATTAAAAATGCGAAATATGCTGATGATTTAGGTCCGCTTGATCCTAATTGTGATTGCTATACATGTCGTAATTATTCACGTGCATACTTGAGACATTTGATTAAAGCCGAAGAAACTTTCGGCATACGTCTTACTACTTACCATAATTTGTATTTTCTGTTAAAATTAATGGAGGATATCAGACAGGCCATTAGGGAAGATCGTCTTTTAGATTTTAAAGAGGAATTCTTTGAGCAATATGGATTGAATGTGGAAAATCCTAAAAACTTTTAAAGGAGTAATTTTTGTGAATTTAACTGGTCTTATTTTACCTATAGCATTATTAGCACTTATGTGGTTCTTTATGATTCGACCACAACAAAAACGTCAAAAAGAACACCGTGAAATGATTAATCGTTTAGAAGCAGGTCAACACGTTACTACTATTGGTGGTATTAAAGGTGTTGTACGTTCTTTAGACGAAACTTCAGTCGTGATTTCAGTTAATGATAAAGGAACTCAATTAACTTTTGAGAAACCTGCAATCAAACAAGTTAATCCAGACTAAATAATAAAACAATATTCATACGTATAGATTCCAATGTTAAGGGTAGCTCTATACATAATATTGAAAATACACCTTCTCATTATCTTTATTTAAACGATAATGAGAAGGTGTTTCTTTTGTAAGAAATATTACTATTTCGTTGCGATTCTGAAACATTGTTTTAAATTAAAATAATTGCGTGTATAATGTACTCTTGGTACACGATTTAACTGTAATTTAAATATTATAAACTTTGCGTAAGGTAATGTTATTTTGAAATCTCGATTGTTTGAGACTTTTTTAAATTTAATCGTGATTTTTGAAAGACATATGCAGATATAGTAAACTTGTGTGGTTCATTTAAATACTGCAATCCAAAGAGAAACAATACTTTTGACTTGTTTTGACTTGCAGTAAGTTTGAATTATCGAGTATGCTATTTACATAAGTAAATAATGAGGTGTTCATGTGAAGAAAAACAGTAGAATAATTGCATTCTTGCTGTTGGTTGTTTTGCTTTTTGCAGGTATGGCAGCAACTTACAAGAGTGTAGTTAAAGACGTCCGTTTAGGATTGGACCTTCAAGGTGGATTTGAGGTATTATATCAAGTCAACCCACTGGAAAAAGGTGAGAAAATTGACGATAAGGCTGTTCAAGCAACAGCAAAAACCTTAGAAAACAGGGTCAATGTGCTTGGGGTTTCCGAACCTAAAATTCAAGTTGAAAATAATAACCGGATTCGTGTTCAATTAGCCGGTGTTAAAAATCAAAATGAAGCGCGAGACATCCTATCTTCTCAAGCCAATTTAACCATTCGTGATTCTGACGATCATGTTAAATTGACAGGTAAAGATTTAGTACAAGGTTCTGCAAAACAAGAATTCAAGCAAAATACGAACCAACCTGCCGTTACTTTTAAATTGAAAGACAGCAAAAAATTCAAAAAAGTAACAGAAGAAATTTCCAAACGTAAAGATAACGTTATGGTTGTTTGGTTAGACTATGAAAAAGGCGACAGTTATCAAAAAGAAAAAGATAAAAAAGATCCGAAATATGTATCTGCAGCTTCTGTTGACCAACCAATCAACTCAGACAGTGTAGAAATTTCTGGTGGATTCAATGGTGAAAAAGGTGTTCAAAAAGCAAAACAAATTGCGGACTTATTGAACTCAGGTTCACTACCAGTTCACTTGAAAGAATTGTACTCTAACTCAGTTGGTGCACAGTTCGGTCAAGATGCTCTTGATAAAACAATCTTTGGTTCTTTATTAGGTGTCGGCGTTATTTACTTATTCATGGTCGGCTTCTATAGATTGCCTGGTATTATTGCAGTGATTACATTAACAACATATATTTATATCACTCTTGTAGCCTTCAACTTTATCCATGGCGTGTTAACATTGCCTGGTTTGGCCGCATTAGTGTTAGGTGTAGGTATGGCTGTGGATGCCAACATTATTATGTATGAACGGATTAAAGATGAATTGAGGATTGGCCGAACCCTCAAACAAGCATTCCATAAGGCGAATAAAAGTTCCTTTATCACTATTTTGGATGCCAACTTGACTACAGTGCTGGCCGCTGCAGTGCTATTCTTCTTTGGTGAAAGTGCTGTTAAAGGGTTTGCGACGATGTTGTTACTAGCAATCTTAATGAGTTTCGTGACAGCAGTATTCTTAACACGTATCTTATTATCCTTGCTTGTTCAGTCTAATTATTTCAAAAACAGCTTCTGGTTATTTGGTGTTAACAAGAAAGATAGACATAATATCAACGAAGGTATTGATGTTTATCAATTGAAAACGCCATATGATCATTGGAACTTTATGAAACTTGCTAAACCGTTATTCTGGTTCAGTGGTATTGTGATATTAGCAGGTATAGTGATTCTCTTTATCTTTAAATTGAATCTAGGTATCGACTTTACAAGTGGTACACGTATCGATATGAAGGCTGATCATAAAATCACACAACAAAGTGTGACAAATACTTTAGATAAAGTGGGCATGAAGCCAGACCAAGTGGCACTATCTGGAAACAATGACAGTGCTTCAGTGCAGTTTAAACATGACTTAAGTAAAAATGAAGTTGCTAAAGTAAAATCAACTATTAATGATAAATTCGGTAATGATCCGACAGTAAATACTGTTTCGCCTGTCATTGGACAAGAAATCGCTAAAAATGCGTTGTTATCATTAATTTATGCTTCAATCGGTATGATTATATACATCTCATTACGATTTGAATGGCGTATGGGACTATCTTCAATCATCTCATTATTACATGATGCCTTTATGATTGTAGCTGTCTTCAGCTTATTTAGAATAGAAGTAGATGTAACGTTTATTGCAGCAGTACTGACGATTATCGGTTATTCCATTAATGATACTATCGTTACTTTCGATAGGGTTCGTGAAAACTTAAGTAAGATTAAAGTCATTACGAAACCAGAACAAATCGATAATATTGTCAACCATTCTATTAGACAAACATTAACAAGATCGATTAACACAGTATTAACAGTTGTAATCGTAGTAGTAGCATTATTAATCTTTGGTGCATCAAGTATCTTTAACTTTGCACTCGCGCTATTAATCGGTTTAATTTCAGGGGTGTTCTCATCTATCTTTATTGCTGTTCCTTTATGGGGCATGATGAAGAAACGTCAATTGAAAAAAACGCCTGATCATAGATTAGTTGTTCATCGTGAAAAACGCAGTAATGATGAAAAAATACTCGTATAATCGATTTGGTGAGGGGCTAGGACATTAATTTGTTCTAGCCCCTTTTCTCGTTAAAAAATGTTAAGATAGAGAAGTTACTTTTTATTTAAATGGTTCTTTTGTATAATGACATGTGGAAAAGAGGGAAGCCGGTTTATGATTAAAGCAAAATTCAAATGGGATTTGAAACAGAATTCAAAAGAAATTTCTGAACAAGTCGTCTCAGAAATGAAAATAACACCAATTGTACAGAAGATTTTAGAAAGCAAAAATATAATTGAAAAAGAAGATATTGAAGCGGTATTGCAAAAATCTACAATCCATCATGATCCTTATGAAATGAGTGATATGAAAAAAGCTATAGATCGGATTAACACGGCTATTGATAATCAAGAACGTATATTAGTATATGGAGATTATGATGCTGATGGCGTGACCTCAACGTCAATTTTAGTTTCTACACTTCAAGAGTTAGGTGCTGAAGTGGGTTGGTACATTCCTAATCGATTTACAGAAGGATACGGCCCTAACGAAGCTGCATTCAAAAATGCATATGATGAGGGCGTTAATTTGATTATTACCGTAGATAACGGAATCCAAGGCCATAAGGAAATTAAAGCAGCACAAGAATTAGGTATGGATGTGATTCTGACAGACCATCATGAAATCGGTGAAACACTACCAGAAGCCTTTGCTATTGTCCACCCGATGCATCCTGAATTTAATTATCCTTTTAAATACTTAAGTGGAGCGGGCGTAGCATTAAAAATAGCGCAAGCCTTGTTAGATCATCCTGCATCCTACTTTACGGTTTTAGCCGCGATCGGAACAGTCGCTGATTTAGTTTCTTTGACAGATGAGAACCGTGCAATTGTACAAAGCGGCTTAGATATATTAAATCAGACAGAATTCCCGTCTATTCAAGCATTACTTAATCATGCTGGATACAAAGACACTATTACAGAAGAAACAATAGGATTTGTGATTGGTCCACGATTAAACGCTGTAGGAAGATTGGATGATGCAAGTTTAGCAGCCGAATTGTTAATGTCTGAGAACCCAGAAGATGCAGAATTTCTAGCTGAGCAAGTTGAACATTTTAATCAAGAGCGTAAGGATATTGTGAATGAAATTTCAGACGAAGCTATACTGATGGCAGCAAATCAAGTTGAGAAAGGCAATCAATTTTTAGTATTAGCACAAGAAAATTGGCACGAAGGTGTCTTGGGCATTGCAGCTTCCAAAGTGGTGGAAACTTATGGCCTACCTACAATTATATTAAATATTGATAACGCACAAAATTTTGCTAAAGGTTCAGCAAGAAGTATCGAGCAAGTCTCTATGTATGATATTTTAGACAAAGAGCGCGAGCTTATTACCAAATTCGGAGGGCATCATATGGCGGCCGGTATGACGTTGCCTATCGAAAATATTGAACAGTTAAGTGAAGCTTTAAATCAACATATGATGGAAATTTCTCGTACTAAAGATATTTCTCCACGTAAAACCGTAGATTTAGTATTAGATGAAAACGATATTACAGTAAAAAATATTCGTGATATTCAAAAGTTGAGACCTTTTGGTACAGACTTCACAAGCCCGCTTTTTCAGCTTAATGATATTAAAATCATGCAAGCGAAAGGAATCGGTCAAGAAGGTAAGCATTTGAAAATGATACTTGGTAATTCCAAACTACAGAGTCTTTATTGGCAGCATGGGGATTACGCAAGCCAAATTGAACCTAATCAACCTATTAACATGATAGGAACATTACAAATTAACGAATGGAATGGTAATCAATCTCCTCAGTTTATGGTTCAAGATATGGCATCTGAAACGCTGCAAATATTAGATTTCAGAGGGAAAGCCAGACAGCAGTTAAAACTGCATGACGATGTTCCTGTTGCTGAAATTGTAAATAAAAAGCCTGAAAAAGAACACGAGCATCAATATTTTTATGGTGATGTTATTGAAAACGAATATGAACGCTATATTTTTAAAGAGTTGCCTTTAACCATTACGGCGATGGAAAATACGCTGGCTTCTTTACCGCAAAGTCAAATTATACTAGAACTCAACCATCGAAATTCCATTTATTTTGATGGCATGCCGGATTTGAATAAATTTAAGAAGTGCTATAAAGCGTTACTTTCAAAAAATAATGTGAATTTAAAACAAGATGGTATGCAACTATGTGAATACTTGAATGTAAAACCAGATGTACTTATTTTTATGCTCAAAGTCTTTAATGAATTGGATTTCATTGAAGATAATAATGGTATAATAACAGTGAACAAGGATGTAGAAAAGAAAGAAATTACTTCTAGTCGACTCTATCAAGCAAGAATGAATCGAATAGACGTAGAGAAGTTTTTGCTTTATGATGATTTTTCAAAAGTTAAATTATGGATAAAAGAGCAGCTAGCAAAGTAATTTAGGAGGATATAGAAAAAATGGATTTAAAACAGTATGTTTCAGAAGTACAAGATTGGCCGAAAGAGGGCGTCGATTTTAAAGATATTACAACAATTATGGATAACGGCAAGGCATATGGTTATGCGACAGATCAAATTGTAGAATTTGCACGAGAAAAAGAAGTAGATATTGTTGTAGGGCCTGAAGCGCGCGGTTTTATTATCGGATGTCCAGTTGCTTACTCTATGGGAATCGGTTTTGCTCCAGTCAGAAAAGAGGGCAAATTACCTCGTGAAGTCATTCGTTACGAATATGATTTAGAATATGGCACAAATGTACTTACTATGCACAGAGACGCTATTAAACCAGGTCAACGTGTATTGATTACTGATGATTTGTTAGCGACTGGCGGAACAATTGAAGCTACAATTAAACTTGTTGAAGAATTAGGTGGAATTGTTGTAGGAATTGCATTTATTATTGAATTAAAATATTTGCACGGTATTGATAAACTTGATGGTTATGACGTTTTAAGCTTAATTTCTTATGATGAGTAATTAAATAGATAAGAGAAAATAAATCGTTTGCTGATTACACAGTAAACGGTTTATTTATATTGATTTGCATTCAAATTAATATCTCATTAGAATTGTAAGTAAACTTCTTAAGTTAAAAGGGTGAGTTTAGAAGTAGGATGTAAAACTACTGTAAATTGAAAAGGTTCATTTATCTTTCAATTTATAGTAATATAGAAGTATTATTTAATAAATGTGGACAATAGGTAAAAGAGGTTCGAGGTAAAGTATGCGAACGAAAGTTGGTAGCTTTCCGCAATATTTTCGCAATACTAAAATAAATTCAAATTGGATTATATTTTACATACCTCATACGAACATTTTAAAAGTTAACGAATATGTGGGGGTGTCTAATGTGAATAATGAATATCCATATAGCGCAGACGAAGTATTATATAAAGCTAAATCTTATCTAAGCAAGGAAGAATACGAGCATGTACTGAAAAGCTATCATATTGCTTATGAAGCACATCAAGGACAGTTCAGAAAGAATGGTCTGCCTTATATCATGCATCCAATTCAAGTAGCAGGAATTTTAACTGAAATGCATTTGGATGGACCTACTATCGTAGCAGGTTTTCTACATGATGTGATTGAGGATACTCCATACACATTTGATGATGTTAAAGCAATGTTTAACGATGAAGTTGCAATGATAGTAGAAGGGGTAACTAAACTTAAAAAAGTTAAATACCGTTCCAAAGAAGAGCAACAAGCTGAAAACCATCGTAAATTGTTTATAGCAATTGCTAAAGATGTACGAGTAATTTTAGTTAAATTAGCAGATAGATTGCATAATATGCGAACACTTAAAGCGATGCCGCGAGAAAAACAAATTCGTATTTCTAAAGAAACATTAGAAATATATGCACCGCTTGCACACCGTTTAGGTATCAATACTATTAAATGGGAACTTGAAGATATTGCTTTACGATATATTGATGGCGTTCAATATTTTAGAATTGTCAATTTAATGAAAAAGAAACGTAGCGAAAGAGAAGCATATATCACTAATGCAATCGATCGGATACAAGCTGAAATGGATAAGATGCAAATTAACGGTGAAATAAACGGCAGACCTAAGCATATCTATAGTATTTATCGTAAAATGATGAAACAGAAGAAACAATTTGATCAAATATTCGATTTATTAGCAGTACGTATTATAGTAGACTCTATTAAAGATTGTTATGCAGTACTTGGTTTAGTTCATACTCTATGGAAACCTATGCCGGGCCGTTTTAAAGATTACATTGCCATGCCGAAACAAAATATGTATCAATCTTTGCATACCACAGTAGTAGGTCCAAATGGTGATCCTTTAGAAATTCAAATTCGTACACAAGAAATGCATGAAATTGCTGAACATGGTGTAGCAGCACACTGGGCTTATAAAGAGGGCAAGAAAGTTACAGAAGATAATTCGGGATATGCTAAAAAATTATCGTGGCTTAAAGATTTAGCAGAAGCGGATAAAACAGCAAATGATGCACAAGAATTTATGGAATCTCTTAAATTCGATCTACAAAGTGATAAAGTGTATGCCTTTACACCTCAAAGTGATGTCATTGAATTGCCGTACGGTGCTGTGCCAATTGATTTTGCTTACGCAGTACACAGTGAAGTCGGAAATAAAATGATCGGGGCAAAAGTCAATGGAAAAATAGAACCTATCGATTATGTATTGCAAACAGGAGATATAGTTGAGATACGTACGAGTAAGCATTCTTATGGGCCAAGCAGAGATTGGTTGAAAATTGTAAAATCATCTAGTGCTAAAAGTAAAATTAAAAGCTTTTTCAAAAAACAAGATCGTTCTTCTAATATTGAAAAAGGTAAATTTATGGTTGAAGCTGAAATTAAAGATCAAGGCTTTAAAGTTGAAGATGTTTTAACTGAAGATAATATTGAAGCGGTCAATGATAAATATAATTTTTCTAACGAAGATGATTTATTTGCAGCAGTCGGATTCGGTGGCGTGACATCTTCTCAAATTGTAAATAAATTAACGGAAAAACAACGTATTTTAGATAAGCAAAAAGCATTGAATGCAGCACAAGAAGTAACAAAGTCGGTGCCAATAAAAGATCACATTACTACTGATAGCGGTGTATACGTGGAAGGTATCGAAAATGTACTGATCAAGTTGTCAAAATGCTGTAATCCGATTCCAGGTGATGATATTGTGGGATATATTACCAAAGGCCACGGCATTAAAGTACATCGAACAGATTGTCCGAATATCAAGAATGAAACAGAACGTTTGATTGATGTTGAGTGGGTTAAATCTAAAGACTCCACGCAACGCTATCAAGTTGATTTAGAAGTAACAGCTTATGACCGCAATGGTTTGCTCAACGAAGTACTGCAAGCCGTCAATGCAACAGATAGTAATTTAGTTAAAGTTGCTGGTAAGTCCGATGTTGAAAAAAATGCAATCATCAACTTAAGCGTCATGGTTAAAAATGTCAACGAAGTATTTAAAGTTGTAGAACGCATCAAACAACTTGGCGATGTATATACAGTAACAAGAGTTTGGAATTAACAGAGGTGTTAAATAATGAAAATTGTCGTACAACGTGTGAAACAAGCATCCGTCACAAATGAATCAATACATGAAGAAATCGGCAAAGGACTTTGTCTTTTAGTCGGTGTTGGTCAAGATTCTACTGAACAGGACGTAGAAGCAATAGCCAAGAAGATTATTAATGCACGTATTTTTGAAGATGAAAATGGCAAATTAAATTTAAATGTCCAACAAGTAAATGGAGCAATTTTGTCGATTTCTCAATTTACATTATATGCAGATGTGAAAAAAGGTAATCGTCCAGGATTTTCTAATTCTAAACCACCTGAGGAAGCCAATCATTTATATGAAGCTTTTAATGAGGCCCTCAGACAATATGGTGTTGAAGTGAAAACTGGAGAATTTGGCACAGATATGTTGGTTAATATTGAAAATGACGGTCCTGTGACGATTATTTATGAAAGTCAGGATGGCAAAATTATATGAACCGTATCGAAAATTGGTTTAAGAAACGTAAACTCAAACCGATTCCTATATTTATTGCCTTAATCGCTTTAATTATTTTATTATTTATCATTATCTTAGTAGCAAATTATCAAACTGATCATGATGATAAAGTAACAATGAAAGAAGATGCTGAACTACGTACAGGTCCCAATGCTGTTTATCCAGAAATTTATCCGGCTGAAAAAGGTGAAACCTTTAAACAACTGGATAAAAAAGGCAAGTGGATTTATGTAACAACACAAGATGGCAAAGAAAAGGGATGGATTGCTGGATGGCATACTGATTTGAATATTGAACCAGATAACAACCCAAATGCCAAACCTTTAAAGAATAAAAAGATTGTGCTGGATCCTGGTCACGGAGGCGGTGACCAAGGTGCTTCCAGTTCAACTCATTTTAAATCCTTAGAAAAAAATTACACGCTTAAAACAGGTCAAGAGCTAAAGAAGTTGCTTGAACAAGAAGGTGCAAAAGTTAAAATGACGCGTGATAAAGATGAATACGTCAAACTCAAAGATCGTAATTTGAGCGGCGACGCATTTATCAGCTTACATAATGATGCGCTGAAATCACCTGATGCAAATGGAGTAACAGTCTATTGGTTTAAAAAACAACAAGAAGGCTTGGCTGAAGCTTTAAGTATGAGTATTCAAAAGAAAGCTATACTTTCTCCAAAAGGCGCGAGACAAGAAAATTATCAAGTACTGCGCCAATCTAAAATACCAGCAGTATTGATTGAATTAGGTTATATTAGTAATCCTACTGATGAGATGATGATTCGAGATGAATTGCATCGTCATATTGTAGAACAAGCAATTGTTGATGGGCTTAGAACCTATTTTTCAAATTAAACAGTTGCAAACATATCATAAAATCGTTATGATAGTATCTGAATAGTAAAGAAAATAAGAAAACTGTTATTATTCTTGAATAGACATTAAGAAATGCAATTAGAGAAATAATCCGTGGCTGAAAGATTATTCAGAGTATTTTTGTCATGATTGAACACAAGAAGAGGTGGAGTTTGATTTTGCGAAATCAACTCTCGTTTTACAAGCGTTAATTGTTGAAAGAGGAGCCATAGAATACGTTTAGGCTCAATTAGGGTGGCAACACGGAATTTTCGTCCCTTGTGTGATAGTGATATCATGCAAGGGATTTTTTTATTTATTAAAGGATGTGACATTATGATTAAAATCCCGCGTGGGACACAAGATATTCTTCCTGACCAAAGCAGAAAATGGAGATATATCGAAACTAAATTAGATGAATTAATGGAATTATATAATTATAAAGAAATTCGTACACCTATTTTTGAAAGTACTGATTTATTTGCTCGAGGCGTCGGTGATTCTACAGACGTGGTACAAAAAGAAATGTATACCTTTAAAGACAAAGGTGACAGAAGTATTACACTTCGACCTGAAGGTACAGCAGCGGTAGTACGTTCATATATTGAAAATAAAATGCAAGGAGATCCTAATCAACCGATTAAACTTTATTATAATGGACCGATGTTTCGTTATGAGCGTAAGCAAAAGGGACGTTATCGTCAGTTCAACCAATTTGGTGTAGAAGCTATCGGTGCTGAAGATCCAAGTATCGATGCGGAAATTTTAGCAATGGTGATGCATATATACCAATCATTTGGTTTAAAACATCTTAAATTGGTTATCAATAGCGTCGGTGATTTCGATTCTCGTAAACAATACAATGAAGCATTAATTGAGCATTTCGAACCCGTTATCGATACGTTCTGCAGTGATTGTCAAGCACGGTTGCATACTAATCCGATGCGTATTTTAGATTGTAAAGTAGATAGAGATAAAGAAGCGGTAAAAACTGCTCCGCGTATAACTGATTATCTCAATGAAGAATCTAAAGAATATTTTAACCAAGTTAAACAATATTTAGACGACTTAAATATTCCGTATGTTGAGGATCCAAATCTTGTGCGCGGTCTTGATTATTATACGCACACTGCTTTCGAATTAATGATAGACAGTCCCGATTATGATGGCGCTATTACTACCTTATGTGGGGGTGGACGTTATAATGGATTGCTAGAATTACTAGAAGGACCTAAACAAACAGGTATCGGTTTCGCCTTGAGTATCGAACGTCTATTATTAGCTTTAGAAGAAGAAGGCATTGAAATCGAAGAAGATGAACATTTAGATTTATTCATTGTCACAATGGGTGAAAAAGCTGATAGATATGCAGTCAATTTATTAAATGATTTACGTCATCACGGTATTAAAGCCGACAAGGATTATTTGAAACGCAAAATTAAAGGTCAAATGAAACAAGCCAACCGTGTAGGGGCAGAATATACAATCGTTATCGGCGAGCAAGAACTTGAAGATGGTAATATTGATATTAAACATATGGATAGTGGAGAATCTGATTCTATTCATTTAGCTGACTTAGTTTCTTATTTTGAAAGTAAGAAAGAAAAACAAGGAGAGAAGTAATATATGAGTAAAAGAACAACTTATTGTGGTCTAGTAACTGAAGATTTATTAGGACAACGTGTTACATTAAAAGGTTGGGTGCATAACCGCAGAGACTTAGGCGGTTTGATTTTCGTGGATTTACGTGACCGTGAAGGATATGTACAAATTGTATTTAACCCTGACTTTTCAAAAGAAGCCTTAGAAATTGCGGAATCTATCCGTAGTGAATATGTGATTGAAGTAGAAGGTACAGTTACCAAACGTGATCCTGAAACAGTCAACCCTAAAATCAAAACTGGTAATGTTGAAGTGCAAGTGGATCACATTAATATTATTAATAAAGCACAAACACCTCCATTTTCAATTAACGATGAAAACCAACAAGTAGATGAAAATATCCGCTTAAAATATCGTTATTTAGACTTAAGAAGACAAGAGCTTGCGCAAACTATCAAAATGCGTCATCAAATTACACGTTCAGTACGTGAGTTCTTAGATGGAGACGGTTTCTTAGATATTGAAACTCCGGTTTTAACTAAATCAACGCCAGAAGGTGCGCGTGACTATTTAGTACCTTCTCGTGTACACGAAGGGCAATTCTATGCCTTGCCGCAATCACCACAATTATTTAAACAGTTACTAATGATTAGTGGTTTTGATAAATACTACCAAATTGTTAAATGTTTCCGTGATGAAGATTTGCGTGCAGACAGACAACCTGAATTTACTCAAGTCGACGTTGAAATGAGCTTCGTAGATCAAGAAGATGTTATGGAAATGGGCGAAGCCTTGCTTAAAAAAGTAGTGAAAGATGTTAAAGGTGTTGAGTTGACTGATCAATTCCCACGTATGACTTACGCAGAAGCAATGGCACGTTACGGTTCAGATAAACCGGATACACGTTTTGATATGGAATTGAAAGACGTATCTGAACTTGGTCGTACTATGGACTTCAAAGTATTCAAAGATACAGTTGAAAAAGGTGGAGAAGTAAAAGCTTTAGCTGCTAAAGGCGCTGCTGATAAATATACACGTAAAGACATGGACGCTTTAACAGAATTTGTAAATATCTATGGTGCCAAAGGTTTAGCTTGGGTCAAAGTTGTAGAAGACGGCTTCAGTGGCCCGATTGCCAGATTCTTTGAAGATAAAGATGTTGAAAAAGTGAAAGAGTTGACTGGCGCAGAACCAGGCGACTTAGTAATGTTTGTAGCTGACAAACCTAGTGTTGTAGCACAAAGTTTAGGTGCATTACGTGTGAAATTAGCACATGAATTAGGTTTAATCGACAAAGACAAATTGAACTTCTTATGGGTAACTGATTGGCCGTTACTTGAATATGACGAAGATGAAAAACGTTATGTAGCAGCCCACCATCCATTTACTTCACCTAAAGATGAAGATTTAGACAAATTAGATTCAGAACCTGAAAAAGCACAAGCTAAAGCATATGATATTGTATTGAATGGCTATGAACTTGGCGGCGGTTCAATCAGAATTCATAATGCAGATATCCAATCAAAAATGTTTGAAGTATTAGGATTCACAAAAGAACAGGCACAAGAACAATTCGGTTTCTTATTAGATGCCTTCAAATTCGGTGCACCACCACATGGCGGAATCGCACTTGGTTTAGACCGCTTCGTGATGTTGCTTGCAGGACGTAATAACTTACGTGATACAATTGCATTCCCTAAAACTGCATCTGCAGTATCTCTTATGACTCAAGCACCAAGTGAAGTATCTGATAAACAATTAGAAGAACTATCACTCCGTATTCGTCATTAATACAAAATTCGCAGATTCGATAGTTTAAATTTGCAATTCGGTTAAAATGTGGTAATATTAACTCATAAGATAGTCGTCTGAAATACTCGTAGTTTGCTGTATGTATTTTGACCTAACACTCTTTGATCAGGGAGCCCAATAGGTTTTCTTGCAGCGCACACGCCTCTCTAGGAGGACGTGCAAAACAAGAAACAGGGCACCCACCTGTATATAGCAGGCCAAAATGATCAAGCTATTATAACTACGGTACAACGGATTCTATCGTACGCAGGGCATTTGCCTTGCGTATTTTTTTATTTATAAAGCTATTCATCCCCAGTTTATTAAAAATTAGAATTTGCTATAATAAATAGATGTAAAAATAAGGATTAAAGGAGTTTTCCAAAAATGAAACATCAGTTTTCACGTAATGAATTAGCTTACGGAAAAGAAGGTTTGGATTTACTTAAAAGTCAAACAGTTGCAGTTTTAGGAGTAGGCGGAGTAGGTTCGTTTGCGGCAGAAGCTTTAGCTAGAACCAATATCGGCCATATCATTTTAATTGATAAAGATGATGTAGATATTACTAATGTCAATCGTCAAATCCATGCTTTGACAACGACAATCGGTCAAAGCAAAGTGACATTGATGGAAGAACGTATTAAATTAATCAATCCTGATTGCAAGGTTACTTCACTCCATATGTTTTATAATGAAGATACATATGAGGCGCTGTTTAATGATTACGATATCGATTATTTTATCGATGCGAGTGATACGATTATGTATAAAGTACATTTAATGAGAGAATGTTTGAAACGTAATGTTAAGCTCATTTCGAGCATGGGAGCGGCTAATAAAACAGACCCGACACGCTTCCAAGTGGCTGATATCTCTGAAACTAATACAGATCCAATCGCTAAAATCATTCGTCAAAAATTAAAAAAAGAAGGCATTCGTAAAGGTGTACCTGTGGTATTTTCCGATGAAAGCCCGATTGTCATTCGTGAAGATGTTAAAGAAACAGTCGGAGATAAAAATGCAGCCACTAGAAAAGGACAAATCCCACCTTCTTCTAATGCATTTGTACCTAGTGTAGTAGGGTTGATTTGTGCAGGTTATGTGATTAATGATATTTTAAAAGATATTCCAGTTACACGCATTAAAGACAGAAAACAAGATAAATAAAGATTGTATATTAAAAAGCTGAGAAAGAATGAATTCCTCAGCTTTTCATTATACAACCATTTTATTAAAGATGTTTTTGTTGTTTGGTAATATTATCATAAATTTGTTTGAATTGCTGTTCTGCTTTTGAAGTAGATTTAGGATGATAATATTGACGATTTTTTAATTTATCTGGCAAGTATTGTTGCGGAATAAATCCACTTTCAGAGTTATGCGGATACTGATAACCGATAGCTCTACCTAATTTTTTAGCACTTGCATAGTGGCCATCTTTAAGATGATTAGGTACTTGTCCGGCTTGGCCTTTTCGTATATCAGATAAAGCTGCATCGATAGCTTTGATACCTGAATTAGATTTAGGCGACAGACATAACTCTATGACCGCTTGACTGAGCGGAATGCGTGCTTCTGGAAAGCCTAAGCGTTCTGCAGATTCTATAGCTGCTAGGGTACGTTGACCAGCACCTGGAGAAGCCAAACCTACATCTTCATAACTGATTACCAGCAAACGTCTAGCTATAGTCGGTAAATCGCCCGCTTCAATTAATCTCGCTAAATAATGTAATGCTGCATCTGTATCACTGCCGCGAATAGATTTTTGGAACGCACTCATAACATCGTAATGCATATCACCGTCTTTATCACTCATGAAACTTCCTTTTTGCAAACAATCTTGTGCATCTTCAAGCGTAATGTGTACTGTGCCATCATCTTCAGGTTGAGCACTTAAGACAGCGAGCTCTAAGGCATTTAAAGCAGCGCGCACATCTCCTTGACTTTGTGTAGAAAAATATTGGAGTGCATCGTCATCAATTTTGACGTTATAGTCAGCTAAACCGCGTTCTTTTTCCGAAAGTGCACGTTCTAAAGCTGTTTTGATACCATTTTCCTCCAAAGGATATAATTCAAAAATTTGTGCTCTTGAGCGAATTGCCGGATTAATTGCATGATAAGGGTTAGATGTCGTAGCACCGATTAAGACGATTTTTCCATTTTCTAAATGGGGTAATAAAAAGTCTTGTTTCGACTTATCTAATCGATGAATTTCATCTAATAATAAGATAACTTGGCCAGACATTTTGGCTTCTTCAACTACCATTTGCATATCTTTCTTTGTATTAGTTACAGCATTCAATTGTCTGATTTTAAATTGTGTTGAGCCTGCAATAGCTTTAGCAATACTTGTTTTGCCTATTCCTGGTGGCCCGTAGAAAATCATAGATGTGAGCCGTTTAGCCTCCACCATTCTTCTGATAACTCCTTTGGGTCCGACCAGGTGTTGTTGCGAAATGATTTCATCCAGGTTTTGGGGTCGCATTCTGGAAGCTAATGGTTCATTATTCAATATCGTTTCACACCTTTCTGTTACTATATTAACGTAAAAAATGCTAAAATTGAATAAAACAAAATCGGATTAAGCGAGGTAATAACATGAAAATTTCAACTAAAGGGAGATACGGATTAACTTTAATGATTTCCCTAGCTAAGCGAGAGGGACAAGGTTGCGTATCCTTAAAAACAATAGCAGAAGAGAACAATCTTAGTGATCTATACTTAGAACAATTGGTGGGGCCGTTAAGAAATGCCGGTCTTATACGAAGTGTTCGTGGGGCAAAAGGCGGGTACCAACTTCGCGTACCAGCTGAAGAAATTAAAGCCGGCGATATTATCCGTCTATTAGAAGGTCCGATATCATTTGTTGAAAGTATTGATTCTGAGCCACCAGCACAAAAAGAATTATGGTTAAGAATGCGCGACGCAGTAAGAGAAGTACTTGATGGTACGACGTTAAAATATTTAGCAGAGTTCAATGATTCCGATAAACTTGATAACTATATGTTCTATATTTAATTGAGAAAGGTTTGCCAACTGACGTTAGGTTGGTGAACCTTTTTTATAATTGTATAATTAATTTAATCGTTTTGTTTATAAAATATTTTTCTGGGGTATGTAAATATATCACATCAAGAAGATATAACCTTAGATGTTATCTCGAGGAGGAAGATAATGATGAAAGACGAAAAAAATAAAATTAAAGATTATGAAGAATATGCAAGAAAACATGCTGATCCGAAAAAAATGGAAGAACATGAATCTAATAAAGAGAAGGGTCAGCATGTTATGGATGAAATGCACGATGAATTAGTAAAACACGGTGGTCCAGATAAACCGAGCAAATAATGTTTAATGTACGACTTTAAAGGTAAATAAATATCTGAAATAACTTTTGGAGGGATTCATAATGGCTAACAAAGAAGAAAATAAATTCGAACAAGCAAAAGGCAATGTAAAAGAAACAGTAGGCAACGCTACTGATAATAAAGATTTAGAAAATGAAGGTAAAGCAGATAAAACTTCTGGTAAAATTAATGAAAAAGTAGATGAAGCTGCTGATAAAGTCAAAGACTTCACTGATAAAGTCAAAGATAAATTCAATAAAGATAAATAAGTATGTAAACAAAAAAACGCCCGAAAATGGGCGTTTTTTTATGCTATAATTTTTCGATGACATTTTTCAAACGTTTATACGATTCTGTTTGTTTATCTTGATCATAGATATAGCTGACAGCCATCAGTTCATCAATCTCTCCATAGAAATCGATAAAATCTTCTAGCTGTGCTTTCACAGTTTCTTCAGAACCGATTAAAGAATCTTGAGCACGTTTTTCTGCCATCTGCAATTCAGCAGGCGTTAAAAGTGAAGCTAAATCATCAGTTGGCGGTTGCAGTGGCTGCATTCTGCCTCGTGCAATACTAATCATCACTTGTGCTAATGAAGTTGATAGTTTTTTAGCTTCCTCATCTGTATCAGCTACGATAGCATTTAAACATACAATAACATATGGTTTATCAAGTACGTCAGAAGGCTCAAATAACTCTTTGTAAATTTCAATAGCATCTTTCATTTGTTGCGGTGCAAAATGTCCTGCAAATACGTACGGCAATCCTTGTCTAGCTGCTAAATGTGCAGAGTCTGTAGAAGAACCTAAGATATATAAAGGAACATTTTTGTTAACAGCGGGATAAGCGCGTACATAGCCTTGTTGTTTTTCAGGGCCGAAAAATTTCTGTAGTTGAGCGACTTCTTCAGGGAATGCATAAACGCCATTGTGTTGATCGCGTCTTAAAGCACTAGCAGTCATCATATCTGTACCAGGAGCACGGCCAAGTCCCAAATCAACGCGATTTGGGTAAATAGTTTCTAATGTACCGAACTGTTCAGCAACGACTAATGGTGCGTGGTTTGGAAGCATAATCCCTCCAGAACCTACACGGATATTTGAAGTTTGCGCTAAAGTATGTTGGATAAGCAATACAGTTGCTGAACTAACTAAATTGGGTGCATTGTGATGTTCTGCAATCCAATAACGTTCATAGTCCAGTTCATCTAAATCCTGAGCAAGTTTAACCATATCATCAATTGCTTCTTTTTCATTGCCACCTTCGCGAATAGGTACTAAGTTTAAAGCGGAAAGTTTAATATCACTCACAAATTTAGCCTCCTTATATAATTTATGCCCTCATTATAACAGTGGTTTGTAAAAGAAAATATTTAATTGCTTATCAAAATAGCTCATGGTGTTATAATTAAATCAAGCAGAGCACTAGAAAAATTGACATGTTGGTGCTAGAATTGGAACATTGATAAAATTGTGAGGAAGTGTCTGACTAATGGAAGTATATGCAGATTATGCAGCAACTACTCCTGTGAAACCAGAAGTTATAGAGAAAATGATGGAGTTATATTCGCATCATTATGGTAATCCGTCATCTATTCATAGTGTCGGCAGAGATGCGCGCCAGTATTTAGATGCAGCACGTAGAGAAATGGGTTCTCTTTTAGGGGCAAAGCCTAATGAGATTATTTTTACCAGTGGTGCAACTGAATCTAATAATACTGCAATTAAGGGTCTAGCTTATGCAAACCAGCATAAGGGCAAGCACATGATTACTTCTAAGATTGAACATCATTCTGTTTTGCATGTCTTTGAACAACTTGAACGCGAGGGATTCGAAGTTACTTATCTGGATGTTGACCGAGAAGGCATTGTGGATTTAGCACAACTTAAAGAAGCGATGCGCGAAGATACCATATTAGTATCTATTATGTTTGTAAATAATGAAGTCGGCACTGTCCAACCGATGTATGAAATAGAAGAAATTGTAAAGCAATGTGATGCAATGTTGCATGTTGACGCGGTGCAAGCTATAGAACATTTGCCTATTAAATTTGATGAATTTCAGTTTGACAGTATGAGTTTAACTGCACATAAATTCGGCGGTCCAAAGGGCGTAGGTGCTTTATTAGTAAAAGAAAAAACACCCATAAAATTTTCTCAGCTTGGCGGTAGTCAAGAAACCAAACGTCGTGCGGGAACTGAAAATGTATCTCAAATTGCTGGAATGGCAGAAGCATTGAAAATTGCTGCAGCTCATCGTGACGAAAATAATATTCATTTAATGAATCTAAAAGAGTTATTTTTAGTGCAATTGCAAGAACGTAGTATTCCTTTTGAAGTCAATGGTTCCATGACGGATACCACGGGACATGTGTTAAATATCTATTTCCCTTTTATTGACGTAGAAACGATGTTGACTTTGTTAGATTTAGCTAACATCAGTGTATCATCAGGCTCAGCTTGTACTGCAGGTTCTACTATGCCGTCACACGTGTTAGAAGCTATGTATGGCGAAGATCCAAGAACAAAACAATCTATCCGCTTCAGTTTCAATGAACTGACAACTGAATTGGAAATAAAATATATCGTAGCAGAAATTCAAAAGATTTATCATAGATTTAAGGAGGAATAAACTTGAGCAACCAAGATACAAGAGTTGTTGTCGGTATGTCAGGCGGCGTTGATAGTTCGGTTACAGCATATTTGCTGAAAGAGCAAGGCTATGACGTCATCGGTATCTTCATGAAAAACTGGGATGACACCGATGAAAATGGTGTTTGTACAGCAACTGAAGATTATAATGATGTAATTGCTGTCTGCAACCAAATCGGCATCCCTTATTATGCTGTTAACTTTGAACAAGAATACTGGGATAAAGTATTTACTTATTTCCTAGATGAATATAAAAAAGGACGTACCCCTAATCCAGATGTAATGTGCAATAAAGAAATTAAATTCAAAGCATTTTTAGATCATGCAATGAAGTTAGGTGCAGATTATGTTGCAACAGGACATTATGCACAAGTGAGACGGGATAAAAATGGAAATGTTGAAATGTTGCGTGGTGTAGACAACAATAAAGACCAAACCTATTTCTTGAATCAATTGACACATAAACAATTATCAAAAGTCATGTTCCCGTTAGGTGGTATGGAAAAATCTGAAGTACGTCGTATTGCAGCTGAACAAGATTTAGCAACAGCTAAGAAAAAAGACTCCACAGGTATCTGTTTTATCGGAGAACGTAATTTCAAAGAATTCTTATCCAATTATTTACCAGCGCAATCAGGCGATATGCGTACGTTAAATGGTAAGAAAATGGGTACACACAGTGGCTTAATGTACTATACAATCGGCCAACGCCATGGTTTAGGTATCGGCGGAGATGGAGATCCGTGGTTTGTAGTCGGTAAAAACTTAGAAGACAATGTTTTATATGTAGAACAAGGTTTCCATCATGATGCACTTTACAGTGATTACTTAATTGCATCAGATGTTTCACTTGTGAATGATATCGATTTAGCAAACGGCTTAGAATGTACAGCAAAATTCAGATATCGCCAAAAAGATACAAAAGTTACAGTTACAAGTATCGGAGAAAACCAAATTCGCGTAGACTTTGATGAACCTGTGCGTGCGATTACGCCTGGACAAGCAGTAGTGCTATACGATGGAGATGTATGTCTCGGTGGTGCAACGATTGATGATGTCTATAAAGAAGCAGGTCAATTAACATATATTGTATAAAGGAATAGTAGAGAGACGAGACAATACCTCGTCTCTTTTTTTACATAAAATGCTTTATTTCTGTTAAAATATATATTTGAATCGAGATAGAAATGAGGACTGAAAAATGGAACAAGAAGCAATCTATCAACTCATAAAAGAAGGCAAATTTGAAGAAGCTTTAAAAGCTTTATTTGAAAATATAGAACAAAACCCTGAAGCTATTGAAAACTATATTAATTCAGGAATCTTGCTTGCTGAAGCTGGAGAAGTAGAAAAAGCAGAGAAATTTTTCCAAAAAGCTTTAACTATTAATCCTGATAATGGTGCAATTTATTATAATCTGGCAAATGTTTACTATAATGCTGAAAGCTATAATGATGCGATTAAATTATATCAGCAAGCTTTGCAAAAAGGAGTAGATGAAGCGGATACCAATTATATGATTGGTATGTCATTCAATCAATTAGGCGCATTCAAAGAAGCGTTGCCATTTTTAATGCGGGCAGCTGAACTTGATGAGAAGAATGATGAAGAAATTCAATTTCAATATGGTTTAGTATTGTGCCATTTAGAAATGTTCGACGCTGCAATACAGCAGTTAGATAAAGTGCTAAATATCAATTCTGAAAATACAGATGCGCTTTATAATCGTGGTCTTGCAGGCTATATGCAATCTGAAAATACTAACGATGCTCTGCCATATTTTGAACGCGCAGTCAAAATTGATCCTCAGCATTTGTTAAGTCAGCACGCAATTAAAACGTTTAAACAACTTGAGCAAGAGGAGGAATAACACTTGAGCAACCCTACATTATTTGATTACTCTATGGTCAAAGGTACGGTCGAAGCCATTCTTTTTCAAAATAAAGAAAACTTCTATACTGTGCTGAAAGTAGATCCTATTGAAACGAATGAAGAATTTGATAGTATGCCGACAATTGTAGGGTTCTTTCCTGAAATTGCAGAAGGTGATGTGTATACCTTCAAAGGACAAGCGGTTACACACCCGAAGTATGGCAAACAGTTGAAAGCAGAAACCTTTGAAAAAGAATTACCGCAAACAAAAGATGCTATTGTCAGTTATTTGTCTAGTGATTTATTTAAAGGTATCGGAAAGAAAACAGCAGAAAATATTGTCGCTACACTTGGCGAAAACGCGATTAATAAAATTTTGGATAACG
The DNA here is from genome assembly GCF_900186985.1 of Staphylococcus piscifermentans. Classification (NCBI taxonomy): domain Bacteria; kingdom Bacillati; phylum Bacillota; class Bacilli; order Caryophanales; family Staphylococcaceae; genus Staphylococcus; species Staphylococcus piscifermentans. Next base: position 1,393,448 of record NZ_LT906447.1, read on the forward strand.
AAGAAGCTTTGGCTGAAGTCCCACATTTATCTAAGAAAAAGCAAAAACAAATTGCCGAACAAATCTATAGTAACCAAGAAGTAGAAAAGATTATGATACGTCTGCATGATTTAGGTTTCGGCCCTAAATTATCTATGAATATTTATCAGGTCTATCAAGTAGAGACATTATCGGAAATTGAAAAGAATCCATATCAGCTGGTCTATGATGTGAAAGGTGTCGGTTTTAATAAAGCTGACACTTTAGCTAAAAATCTTGGGATAGAATACAACGACCCCGAGCGATTGAAAGCTGGCTTATTGTATACCATTGAAGAAGAATGTATTAAACAAGGCCACACTTATTTGCCGAAAGATTATGTCATAGAAGCCTCTCAAGATACGTTATCGCAAGTACATAGCGAATCTATTGATGCTAAATTGTTGGAAGAGATGATTTTGCAACTGACAGAGGAAGAGAAGCTGGTGGAAGCGGATGAAACCCTTTCTGTTCCAAGTTTATATTATTCCGAAGTGAAAAGTGTACAGAATTTATATCGTATAGAAGCACATCAAACCAAATTAGAAACTATCGAGCAATCAGACTTGCAGATGCATATCGGTGAAATTGAAGATATGAATAAAGTGAATTATGCCGCTTCGCAAAAGGAAGCCTTAGAGACTGCAATCAATTCTAAAGTAATGCTGCTGACTGGCGGTCCAGGTACAGGGAAAACTACGGTTATCAAAGGGATTGTGGAACTTTACGCAGAAATCCACGGTTTATCGCTCGATTATGATGATTATAATGAAGACGATTATCCTATCGCCTTAGCAGCGCCTACAGGACGAGCCGCTAAAAGATTACAAGAATCTACGGGTTTAGAAGCCATGACGATTCATCGTTTGATTGGTTGGAGTCAAGAAACGAAACCAGAAGATGTATTAGAAAATGAAATTAATGCTAAGTTGATTATCATTGATGAAATGTCGATGGTAGATACTTGGTTGTTCCATCAATTTTTAAATGCCGTACCGATTGATGCGCAAGTTATTCTAGTTGGTGATGAAGACCAATTACCTTCTGTAGGACCAGGTCAAGTCTTTAAGGACTTGATTGATTCTAAAGTGATACCACGCGTGAATTTGACCGAAGTTTATCGGCAACAAGATGGTTCAAGCATTATCGAATTAGCGCATAAAATGAAATTAGGACAACCAATTGATATTACTCAACGCTTCCATGATCGCAGTTTCATCCCATGCAGTGCCGATCAGATTCCTGATGTCGTTAATAAAGTAGTGACTTCCGCTGTTAAAAAAGGATATGATATGAGCGATATACAGGTGCTAGCACCTATGTATAGAGGAAGCGCAGGTATTAAACGCTTAAATAAAGTACTTCAAGATATCTTGAACCCTAAAGAAGAAGATACTCGAGAAATAGAATTTGGCGATGTTGTTTTTCGAAAAGGCGATAAAGTACTACAACTAGTGAACCGTCCGAATGATAATATCTTCAATGGTGATATTGGAGTTATTCAAGGTATTTTCTGGGCAAAAGAAAATGAATTAAATAAAGACGTCTTGGTTGTGGATTTTGAAGGTAATGAAATCACTTTTACGAAACAAGACATGATGGAATTGACGCATGCTTACTGTACTTCAATTCATAAAGCACAAGGTTCAGAGTTTCCAATCGTGATTATGCCGATTGTTAAACAGTATTATCGTATGCTGCAACGACCGATTATCTATACAGGTTTGACTCGCGCAAAACAATCATTAGTCTTTTTAGGAGACAGCCAAGCCTTTGATATTGGAATGCAAACGTACGGACAGGTGCGTATGACCCGCATGGCACAACTACTGCGCGATTATTTCGGCACGGAAGCATCGTCAAGTGAAACTGAAGAGAACCATTCAACTTCAACTGCAGAACAAAATACTAAAGTCATCGAACTGTCAGAAGCTACTATTTTCAAAATCGATCCGATGATTGGAATGGGCGATGTTACACCTTATAGTTTTGCGCCTGAAAAATAAAGTCACCTTCGAAACAACATATAATTGACATTTAAGCACCATCCATCTAAAATAAAATTAAATTCACATAAAGATGAGTAGTCAATGTACTATGCTTGAGAGAGGTGCCGGTTGGTGAAAGGTATCGCAAACATTGATGAACGCTACTTTATGTCAGTCCGTATAAACAATGAGTGATGTGTAGTGTGGATTGTACACATAACTAGGGTGGTACCGCGATACATTCGTCCCTTTTTGGATGAATGTATTTTTTTATGCTCAAGTATACGGAGCTTATCATCGTAAATTAGGAGTGAGGATATATGAAGCAATTGAAAGCTAGTGAAATCAGACAAAATTTTATTGATTATTTTAAAGAACAGGGACATATGGTAGAACCTTCCGCACCGCTTGTACCGATTAATGATGATTCTTTATTATGGATCAACTCAGGTGTTGCAACACTGAAAAAATACTTTGACGGTCGTGAAATTCCGAAAAAACCAAGAATTGTCAACTCTCAAAAAGCCATTAGAACCAATGATATTGAAAATGTAGGATTCACTGCACGCCACCATACATTTTTCGAAATGCTTGGCAACTTTTCTATCGGTGATTATTTCAAACGTGAAGCGATTGAATTTGCTTGGGAATTTTTAACAAGTGATCGTTGGATGGGAATGGAACCTGAAAAATTATATGTAACGATTCATCCTGAGGATACAGAAGCGTATGATTTATGGCATGATGTTATCGGATTAGAAGAAAGTCGTATTATTCGTATCGAAGGCAATTTCTGGGATATCGGTGAAGGTCCATCTGGTCCGAACACAGAAATTTTCTATGATCGTGGACCAGAATATGGTAAAGACGATCCAGCTGAAGAAATGTACCCTGGCGGTGAAAATGAACGTTACCTTGAAGTGTGGAACTTAGTATTCAGTGAATTTAATCATAATAAAGATCATACCTATACTCCGCTTCCCAATAAAAATATTGATACCGGCATGGGTCTGGAACGTATGGCTTCTATCGCGCAAAATGTACGTACCAACTACGAAACAGACTTGTTTATGCCGATTATTGAAGATGTAGAACAAATTTCAGGTAAAAAATATCAAGAAAATGCAGAACAAGATGTTGCTTTTAAAGTCATTGCAGACCATATCCGTACAATTGCCTTTGCTATTGGTGATGGTGCTTTACCTGCAAACGAAGGACGCGGATATGTATTACGTCGCTTGTTGCGTCGTGCAGTACGTTTCAGTCAATCTCTAGATATTAATGAGCCATTCATGTATCGCTTAGTCGACACAGTAGCAGAGATTATGGAACCTTATTACCCAGAAGTGAAACAAAAAGCAGATTTCATCAAACGTGTTATTAAATCTGAAGAAGAACGTTTCCACGAAACATTAGAAGAAGGTTTAGCTATCTTGAACGATATGATTAAAGAGGCTAAAGCTGGCGGTAATGTGATCAATGGTAAAGATGCTTTCAAATTATATGATACGTACGGTTTCCCAATTGAATTAACAGAAGAAATTGCCGATAACGAAGGTTTAACTGTAGATATGAAAACCTTCGAAGCGGAAATGCAAAAACAAAGAGATCGTGCTCGTCAAGCACGTCAAAAATCAGAATCTATGCAAATCCAAAGTGAAGTATTAAAAAATATCACTACAGCAAGTACGTTTACAGGCTATGATGTGATGGATCAAAACACTAAAATTACAGACATCATTGTAAACGGTGAACGTGTAGAGAAAGCAGACGCTGGCGATACGGTATTCTTTGTACTTGAACAAACACCATTTTACGCTGTCAGCGGTGGACAAGTGGCTGACCAAGGTACAGTGAGCAACGAAAACTTTGAAATTGAAGTGACAGAAGTGACGAAAGCTCCAAATGGTCAAAACTTGCATAAAGGTGTAGTTCAATTCGGACAAGTATCTGAAGGTGCGGAAGTTGAAGCTTCAGTGAACCATGCAGATCGTCGCGACATTAAGAAAAACCATAGTGCGACTCACTTATTGCATGCCGCTTTAAAAGAAGTACTAGGTGATCACGTGAATCAGGCGGGTTCTCTAGTTGAAGGCGACCGATTACGTTTCGACTTTTCACACTTTGGTCCAGTAACAGAAGAAGAATTAGAACAAGTTGAACGCCGTGTTAATGAGGAAATTTGGAAAGGCATTGATGTGACTATCAAAGAAATGCCGATAGAAGAAGCGAAAGCATCTGGAGCAATGGCATTATTCGGAGAAAAATATGGCGATATTGTGCGTGTAGTAGATATGTCACCATTCTCTATTGAATTATGTGGTGGTATTCACGTTAACAACACATCTGAGATTGGTTTATTCAAGATTGTCAGTGAATCAGGAACTGGTGCAGGCGTACGCCGTATTGAAGCATTAACTGGTAAAGCTGCTTTCTTATATCTTGAAGCTATCCAAAATAAATTTAAAGCAGTTAAGCACCAAGTAAAAGCTAAAGAAGATGACCAAGTAGCTGAAAAAGTAAATCAACTCATCGACAACGAAAAACAATTGCATAAACAATTAGAACAACGTAATCAAGAAATCACTGCATTGAAAATGGGTAATATTGATGATCAAGTAGAAGAAATGAACGGCTTGAAAGTCTTAGCCTTGCAAGTAGAAGCTGAAAATGCAAAAGCATTACGTCAGACAATGGATGATTTCAAATCAAAATTACAAGATACAGTGATTATTTTAGCAAGTGATGTCGGCGGTAAAGTAGCACTCGTTGCCACAGTACCTAAAGCTGAAACAGATAAAATTAAAGCTGGGGACATTATTAAAAACATGGCACCAGTGGTCGGCGGTAAAGGCGGCGGTCGTCCTGATATGGCTCAAGGCGGCGGAAGTGAACCAAGTAAGATAACAGAGGCATTACAATTCATTAAAAACTACATTAAAACGCTATAACTTATCGACACTCTCATGTAGAATGGTAGATGTATCAGCCTACTAAAGTAGAAGGAGTGTGCAAGAAAATGAACAATTACGATAAAACAATGCGCTTTAATCTTGAAGATGTTCCTAAAGAAAATGTTAAATCAGTGCTGACTAACGTGTATAATACCTTGAATGAACGTGGTTACGATCCAGTCAACCAAATTGTCGGTTATCTCTTATCAGGTGACCCTGCCTATATTCCGCGTCATAATGAAGCAAGAAACCAAATCAGAAGAATTGACCGTGATGAAATCATGGAAGAACTTGTTTCAAATTACTTGAATGCGTCTAAAGATAAATAGTATATGCTCACACATAAAATTATCGGTTTAGATGTTGGCAGTAAAACAGTCGGCGTTGCTGTCAGTGATTTAATGGGTTGGACCGCTCAAGGCTTAGATACACTCCGAATCAATGAAGAAGAAAATGAATTAGGTATTTCAAAGTTAACAGAAATCATAAAAAAAGAAGACGCGGATACTGTTGTAATAGGATTACCGAAGAATATGAATAATTCTATTGGATTTAGAGGCGAAGCTTCGTTAAAATACAAGGAAGCACTCCAAAATGCATTACCAGATATCAAAATTGTAATGTGGGATGAGCGCTTAAGTACGATGGCAGCAGAAAGATCGTTACTAGAAGCGGATGTTTCTAGAAACAAACGTAAGAAAGTAATTGATAAAATGGCTGCTGTGTTTATATTGCAAGGTTATTTAGACTCATTACAATAAACCATGAAAAGGAGCATTATTTATGTCTGAAAATAATAAAAACCAAGATGCAGAATTAAAAGTGAATAACGATGAGGAACTTTTAACTTTATACGATGAAGATGGTAACGAAGTTTTATATCGTAAAGTGCTAGAGTTCTATCATCCTGAATTTGACAAAGAATATGTCATTTTAGCTGAAGAAGGCGAAACATCTGATGACGACGATATGATTGAATTGATTCCGATGATTAATGTTCCTGATGAAGAAGGCGATGGCGGTAAATTCTTACCTGTCGATTCTGAGGAAGAATGGGATATGATTGAAGAAGTAGTCAATACTGAAATGGAATAATTGAGGTTAATTGAGGCGGAGCCAGGTGCTCCGTCTTTTCTTTTTTACACACAAGAACATTTGTTCTCCCCCTCGTAAATTCGGCACTTTGAGATATATAAATGAGAATTATAGGCTGTTATTCCTCTGAAAAGATAATTTTACAATAATTTAAAGTCGGTACTTAATTTTACATCTTTTTTGTGGTAAAATATGTAAAGTTAAATTATAAGAAAAGTTTATGAAGTTGGTTACATCTTTAAATCAGTCAGCGTGGCTGATTTATTTTTGTTAATTTTTCGATGAAGGAAGCGTATTATGGATAAAAATGAAAATTACTTGATTAATTTATCGCAAAAACACTCACATGAGTTAGAGGCCTTAAGACCTTACGCTGAAGAAAATAATGTTCCGATTATCCATCCTTTGTCGTTGGATATGATTAAACAATTGATAAGAATTCATCAATCACGACATATTTTAGAGATTGGAACAGCTATCGGTTATAGCGCTATGCATTTTGCTTCAGTCAATGAAGACATTAATGTATGGACAATTGAACGTGATGAAACAATGCAGAAAGCTGCTAAAGAAAATTTAGCGAATTATACCTATGGTTCGCAAGTTCATCTCATTGAAGGAGATGCAAGGGAAACTTTTGAGGCAGTTGAGGATTTATCTTTTGATATGATCTTTATTGATGCGGCCAAAGCACAATCGCAGAAATTTTTTGAACTCTATACGCCACTATTGAGAAAAGGCGGTTTGGTGATTGTAGATAATATTCTCTACCATGATTTTGTAGCAGATATAGAAGTGGTACGCAGTCGTAACGTTAAGCAGATGGTGAAGAAAATTCAAAAGTTTAATACCTGGTTAAATGATCATCCAGACTATGAAACTAACTTTTTAGATATAGAAGATGGTTTAGCCATCGCGATTAAAGGAGAGTCAAAATGACAGAACTACTTGTGACACCTAAATCAGTTGAGCATATTGAAGTGTTGATTGAAAAAGGTGCAGATGCTTTTGTAATCGGAGAACAAAAATTCGGTTTGCGTTTAGCGGGAGAGTTTGATCGAGAAGCCATGCGTGAAGCGGTACAACTCATTCATAGCCATGGTAAAAAAGCCTATGCAGCTGTAAATGGTATTTTTCATAATTATCATTTGAATGCTTTAGAAGATTATATTCAATTTCTGCATGAAATCAAAGTTGATCGTATTATTTTCGGTGATCCAGCAGTAGTCATGTATGTTAAAGCGCAAGCACAGCCTATTCCTTTGAATTGGGATGCAGAGACGATTGTTACAAATTATTTCCAATGTAATTATTGGGGCAAACGCGGCGCTAAACGTGCGGTACTTGCGCGTGAGCTGAGCTTGGAAGAAATCTTGAATATTAAAGCACATGCTGAGGTAGAAATAGAAGTACAAGTGCATGGGATGACTTGTATGTTCCAATCGAAACGTATGTTGCTCGGTAATTACTATACTTTCCAAGATCGTCAAATGAAAATTCAACGTCAAGATTCAGGGAAAGATTTATTGTTATATGATGAAGAACGTGAAAATCAATATCCAGTATTTGAAGATTATAATGGGACACATATTATGTCGCCAAACGATATATGTTTGATTGAAGAATTAGATCCATTGTTGGAAGCGGGAATCGATAGTTTGAAAATAGATGGTGTGTTGCACACTGAAGAATATATTAATGTATGTACAGAACAATACAGAGAAGCTATCGACTTATACCAAGAAGATCCTGAAGCATATGAAGATGAAAAATTCATGCTAGTGGACCCGATTGAAGAAATCCAACCTGAACATCGACCGTTTGATGAAGGATTCTTATTCAAACACACAGTTTATTAAGGAGGCTATCTCTTGATTACACAAGCAAAAAAAGATGAGTCAAAATCAAAAAGCCAAATGAAGAAACCTGAATTGCTGGCACCTGCCGGCAACTTAGAAAAATTAAAAATTGCAGTACATTATGGAGCGGATGCGGTCTTCTTAGGCGGACAAGAATACGGATTACGTTCTAATGCTGATAACTTTACAATGGAAGAAATCAAAGAAGGCGTAGAATTCGCTGATAAATATGGTGCGAAAATTTACGTAACGACTAACATTATTGCACATGATGAAAATATGGACGGTTTGGAAGATTACTTGAAGAGCCTTGAAGCTACAGGTGCTACAGGTATTATTGTTGCAGATCCATTAATCATTGAAACATGTAAAGCAGTGGCGCCAAAGTTAGAAATACATCTCTCAACACAACAATCTCTCAGCAACTATAAAGCAATAGAATATTGGAAAGAAGAGGGATTAGACCGTGTAGTGCTAGCTCGTGAAACGGGTGCAATGGAAATGAAGGAAATGAAAGAAAAGGTAGATATTGAAATTGAAGCCTTTATACATGGTGCAATGTGTATTGCTTATTCTGGTCGTTGTACTCTCAGTAATCATATGACGGCACGTGACTCCAACAGAGGCGGATGTTGCCAAAGTTGCCGTTGGGATTATGATTTATTAGAAGTAGATGAAGACGGAGAATTGGATTTATTATATAAAGACGGACATGTTACTCCTTTTGCAATGAGTCCGAAAGACTTGAAATTAATTGAATCGATTCCCGATATGATGGATTTAGGGATTGATTCTTTAAAAATTGAAGGTCGTATGAAATCTATTCACTATATTGCAACTGTGGTTTCGGTTTATCGTAAAGTTATCGATGCCTACGCTGCAGACCCTGAAAATTTCAAAATTAAACCTGAGTGGTTAATTGAGCTCGATAAGTGCGCCAATAGAGATACAGCTTCTTCATTCTTTGAAGGCACACCAGGTTACCAACAACAGATGTTCGGCAATGAATCGAATAAAAAATCACCTTATGATTTTTGCGGCTTAGTATTAGACTATGATGAAACAACACACATTGCGACTATTCAACAACGCAATCACTTCAAACCAGGGCAAGAAGTAGAATTCTTCGGGCCTGAAATAGATGGATTCAAACAAATCGTTGAAACAATTTATGATGAAGAAGGCAACGAATTAGATGCTGCGCGTCATCCACTTCAAATTGTTCAATTCAAAGTTGATCATCCTATTTATCCTAACAACATGATGCGAAAGGAAGTATAATCATGAATCCAACAACGATTATCGGTATCGCAGGCGGGTCAGGTTCAGGTAAAACATCTGTTACCAATGAAATATTGCACAATTTAGAAGGTCATAGTGTTGCATTAATTGCTCAAGACTACTATTATAAGGACCAATCCCATTTAACTTTTGAAGAACGCTTGAAAACAAACTATGATCATCCGTTTGCTTTCGATAATGATTTATTAATTCAAAATTTAATGGATTTACGCAATGGGCATTCTGTAGAAGTACCGACATATGATTATGTTAATCATACAAGAAGTTCTGAAACCATTGCATTTCAACCTAAAGATGTTATTATCGTAGAAGGAATATTTGCACTAGAAAACAAAACTTTAAGAGATTTAATGGATGTAAAGATTTATGTCGACACAGATGCTGATTTACGTATCCTAAGACGCTTGATGCGTGATACGAAAGAACGCGGACGTTCTATGGAGTCGGTAATCGAACAATATCTTACTGTTGTACGACCGATGCATAATCAATTTATCGAACCTACAAAACGCTATGCAGATATTATTATTCCTGAGGGCGGCAGTAATAAAGTGGCTATCGACATAATGACAACTAAAATCCAATCATTGATTAACAATCAACTGTAACTTTTGAGTAAAGGAAGATGCTAATATGGAAAACCAAAAACAATATCCAATGACACAAGAAGGCTTTGAGAAGTTAGAACAAGAATTAGAAGAATTAAAGACTGTAAAACGTCCAGAAGTCGTAGAAAAAATTAAAGTTGCACGTTCTTTCGGCGACTTGTCTGAGAACTCAGAGTACGATGCTGCGAAAGATGAACAAGGATTTATTGAACAAGATATTCAACGTATTGAACATATGATCAGAAATGCGTTGATTATTGAAGATACTGGTGACAATAATGTCGTACAAATCGGTAAAACTGTAACCTTCATAGAAATTCCTGACGGCGACGAAGAAGTTTATCAAATCGTTGGTTCAGCTGAAGCGGATGCTTTCAACGGAAAAATTTCAAACGAATCACCAATTGCACAAAGCTTAATTGGCAAACATTTAGATGACGAAGTACGTGTACCGCTTCCAAATGGTGCTGAAATGAAAGTCAAAATCACAAATATTCAATCACAATAAGGTATAATTCTTTCTGAAATGTAACGAAGGACTAAAATTGAATGTGCATTATAAAGTTGACGTTACTTTATTTGAGATAAAGGCTGTATGAGATGTTCGGCTGTTTCCACTCAAAATAAAGCGTCAACTTTTTTTGTGCGATGAAAAATAGATGTAAATCAACAAGATTGACTTCAGTCGTTGCAAGTTCAAAATTATGATAAAATAAGCGTGATAGTAATCAGAAAGGGGAAAGAGTAATGATAGGTATTATTGGCGCTATGGAAGAAGAAATACAAATATTAAAAGAAAAAATAACGGGCCTTGAAGAAATCTCAATTGCACATGTTAAATTTTATAGAGGCCAAATTGATAATAAAGAAGTCGTGTTGACTTTAAGTGGAATCGGCAAAGTGAATGCTGCAATGTCGACAACGTTATTAATTAACACATTTTCTCCTGATGTAATTCTAAACACAGGTTCAGCAGGTGCATTAGATCATTCTTTAGAAATCGGTGATGTATTAATTAGTACTGAAGCTACGTATCATGATGCTGATGCAACAGCATTCGGGTATGAATTAGGTCAAATTCCGAATATGCCGATTGCATATGCTGCAGATGATGATTTAACAACACTAGCACAATCTGTGGTTGAACAACAAGAATTGAATGGAAAACTCGGTTTAATAGTCAGCGGAGATAGTTTCATCGGCGAAGTCAGCCAAAGAAAAGTAATCAAAGAAAATTTCCCTGATGCTATGGCAGTCGAAATGGAAGCCGCAGCAATTGCGCAAACTTGTTATCAATTTAAAGTGCCTTTCATTATTACTAGAGCTGTATCGGATTTAGCGAATGGAGAAGCAAATATTACATTTGATGAATTTATAGGAGAGGCAGCACAATCTTCTAGCAACATTGTTTTAGAAATGTTGAAATCTTTATAAGGATAAGGTGAAATCAGTAATGGGAATTTTAAGCAGACTTTGTATGCCGAATGCGTACGTTCAAAGTATTCATCAAATTGATTTTGATGCATTAGCAAAATCTGGCATTCGAGGTGTCATTACAGATTTGGATAACACGTTAGTAGGTTGGGATGAAGCAGATCCTACGCCTGCTGTTATTCATTGGTTCAATAAATTGAATGATTTAAATATCAAGGTTACTGTCGTTTCAAATAACCACCAAAAACGTGTTGCTAATTTTTGTACACCGTTAAATGTTGATTATATATTTGAAGCCAGAAAACCAATGGGAAAATCGTTTAAACGTGCATGTGAACATATGAGTTTAAAGCCGGAAGAAACAGTTGTCATCGGTGATCAAATGATGACGGATGTAATTGGGGGCAATCGACGCGGTATGTATACCATAATGGTTGTTCCAGTTAAAAAAACAGATGGTTTTATGACAAAATGCAATCGTTTGATAGAACGCAGACTGTTACACAGATATAAAAGAAAAGGCTATATTAAATGGGAGGAAAATTGATTGACTGAAACCCTAAAATGTATCGGTTGCGGAGCACCGCTGCAGTCAGAAGATCCAAAAAAACCAGGTTATGTGCCTGCACATAGCTTGCATAAAGAGGACGTTATCTGCCAACGTTGTTTTCGATTGAAAAATTACAATGAAGTACAAGATGTCGGTATGGACAGTGAAGACTTCTTAGATTTATTAAATAACTTAGCAGATAAAAAAGGCCTTGTCGTCAATGTAGTAGATATATTTGATTTCGAAGGTTCTTTTATACACGCTTTAAAACGTATCGTCGGAAATAAAAAGGTCGTACTTGCGGCAAACAAGATTGATTTATTGCCAAAACAAATTAATAAACGCCGTGTTAAAGAATGGTTGAAAAAGACAGCTAAGAAATATGGTTTGGAACCGGAAGCGGTGATCTTAATTTCAGCCAATAAAGGATACGGCATTGACGAATTGTTAGAAGCTATTGATACGTATCGTAACAATGATGATGTATATATTGTAGGGACAACTAATGTCGGCAAATCTACTTTAATTAACAAACTTATAGAACAAAGTGTAGGAGAGAAAGATGTAGTGACGACTTCTCGATTCCCTGGAACGACGTTAGATATGATAGATATCCCTCTAGACGATAATACATTTATGTTCGATACACCAGGTATCATTCAAGAACATCAAATGACACATTATGTTACTGAAAAAGAATTAAAGCAGATTATGCCCAATAAAGAAATTAAACAACGCGTTTATCAGTTGAATGAGGGTCAAACTTTATTCTTCGGAGGACTAGCACGAATTGATTACGTCTCTGGAGGAAAAAGACCTCTAGTATGCTACTTTTCCAATAATTTGATGATACATCGTACTAAAACGGAAAAAGCAGATGTGTTATGGAAAACGCAACTTGGTTCTCTTTTAACACCGCCAAATGACCCAGAACATTTTGATTTGAAAGATGTCAAAGCGGTGCGTTTAGAAACAGGTAAAGAAAAACGCGATGTGATGATTTCTGGTCTCGGTTTTATTACGATAGGCCCAGGTGCTAAAGTAGTGGTTCATGTACCTAAATCTGTTGATGTAGTACTAAGAAATTCAATCATGTAGGTGAAGAAAATGAAATATGCAGTAATCGGTCATCCAATTCAACATTCATTATCTCCTGTAATGCATAATGCAAACTTTAAGGCATTAGATTTTGAAGCAACGTATGAAGCATTGGATATACCGCCTAAACACTTTCATTTGATTAAAGAAATTATGACCGAAAAAGAAATAGACGGATTTAATATTACGATACCGCATAAAGAACGTATTATTCCTTATTTAGACGAAATAGATACGCATGCACAAACGATTGGTGCAATTAATACGGTTAAAATCGTAAATGGCAAATGGATTGGATATAATACTGATGGAATCGGTTATGTTAAAGGATTAAATCGTGTCTATCCTAATTTAAAAGACGCATGTATCTTGCTGCTGGGTGCAGGAGGAGCGAGCAAGGGTTTGGCTGCAGCTTTAAATCAAGTGGTAGAACAGCAACTAACTGTGGCAAACCGCACGATGTCGCGCTTCGATTCTTGGGATTTAAGTGTCAATACTATGTCGTTGAAAGAAGCAGAAACGCATCTCAATACATTCGATGTCGTAATTAATACGACGCCAGCTGGAATGAGCGATAATCAAGATGTTGTGATAAGTTTAGACCAACTTGCTCCAAATACGTTAGTGAGCGATATTGTATACGTTCCAGCTAAAACACCTATTTTGAAATTGGCTGAAGCTAAAGGTAATCCGATTTATAATGGATTGGATATGTTCGTCAACCAAGGTGCGGAAAGTTTTAAAATATGGACAGGCCAAACAGCGGATATAAATGTGATGAAAGAGACAGTTCTAGAACACTTAAAAAGGAGAGATTAAATGTTAACAGGAAAGCAAAAGAGATTTTTAAGAAGTAAAGCACATCATGTAACGCCAACTTTTCAAATTGGAAAGTCGGGAATTAATGAAAACATGATTGAGCAGTTAAATGAAATATTAGAGAATCGTGAATTGATTAAGATTCATATTCTGCAAAATAATATGGATGATAAAAAAGAATTGGCTGAAGCGGTAAGTAAAGCAACTGATAGTGAATTAGTACAGATCATCGGTTCTATGATTGTATTATATAAAGAATCTGATGAAAATAAACAAATAGAATTGCCATAATATGACACATTCTATCGTTTTATATGGAGGTCAATTCAATCCTATCCATACGGCTCATGCTGTTGTAGCCAGCGAGGTATATCATACGTTGCGTCCAGATCGTTTCTTATTTTTACCAAGTTATATGTCGCCTTTAAAAACGCATGATTCTCAATTGAATACTCAACATCGTATTAATATGTTGGAACTTGCTGCATCAGACTTAGGATTTGGGGAAATCTGTTTGGCAGAAATTGATCGTAAAGGTGAAAGCTATACGTTCGATACGATACGCGCGTTAAAAGATGAATGGGGAGATGCCGTAATCTATTTCGTCATCGGCACAGATCAATACGATCAGTTGGATAAATGGTATCAAATAGACGCATTGAAAGAACTCGTGACATTTGTAGTGGTCAATAGAGGTAAAGAAAAACAAGAGGTGGAAGCGGGAATGTTGGAGGTCCAAATTCCCCGGATAGATATCAGTTCTTCGATGATCAGAGCACGCATCAAGCATCAACAACCCATTGAAGTTTTAGTTCCTAAACAAGTTGAAGCCTATATCAAGAGGGAGCGATTATATGAAGACTAAAAAAGCAATAAAGCTGATAGAAGATAAGTTGCCAGAAAAGCGTTATAAACATTCATTGCGCGTTGCAGAAACAGCAAAGAAATTAGCTGAAATTCATGACGGCGACGTGAAAAAAGCAGAACTTGCAGGCATCTTGCATGATTATTCCAAATATGATGATTTAGGAACGATGTATCAAATTGTACGTAAATATAATTTAGATAGTGATTTATTGAGTTATGGTTCGGAAATTTTACATGGCCCAGTTTGTGCCGTTATGATGAAAGAGAAGTATGACATTGAAGACGAAGAAGTACTGCTGGCTATTCAATATCATACGATGGGTCGTGCTCATATGACGAAGACCGAAAAAATTGTTTTTATAGCTGATTATATTGAACCTAAAAGAACGATTCCTGGTGTGGAAGAAATACGAGAAATGGCTTTCAAACCAGGTAACTTAGATAAGACGATTTATGAAATATCTAAGCGTACTGTATTATTCTTAATAGGTAATGATATTAGTGTATATAAAGCAACAATTGATTGTTTAAATTACTATAATTTCAGTGATGAAAGAATAGAGGATGATTAAATGCAAAAAACAGAAATTTTAAATATGGCTGTGCAAGCTGTTGAAAGTAAAAGAGCAGAAGAAGTAATCTCTTTAGATTTAGAAGGCATCAATGATATGGCGGATTATTTTGTAATTTGTCATGGTAATAACGAACGTCAAGTACAGGCGATTGCGAGGGCGGTTAAAGAAGCGGCTGATAAAGCAGGTATTGATATTTCAGTATTTGAAGGCCTGAATGAAGCAAGATGGGTATTGCTTGATTTATCAGGTGTAATTGTACACATTTTCCATAAAGACGAACGTAGTTACTATAACATTGAAAAGCTCTATAGAGATGCTCCGATGCAAACCTATGAGGAAGCCTATTAAAGATGGAACAATATCATGAATTCAGTCAATATTATGATGAACTCACTTTAGATCAACCCTATGATGCTTGGTTGGATATCGTAAAATCTATAGTAAGAAATAAAGTATCGATATTAGATATTGGCTGTGGTACAGGGAGTTTGACTCATCAATTAACTCAATTAGGATCAGTTACAGGGATGGACTTAAGTCCTGATATGTTAGCCATAGCTTCACAAAAATCCAATGAAGTCAGATGGATAGAAGGAGATATGTCTCAATTCGATTTAGGTCAAACCTTCGATGTTATTACTATCTTTTGTGACTCATTAAATTATTTAGATAATTTAGAGGCTGTAAATGATACTTTCAGACAAGTTTATAACCACCTGAAAGATGATGGTATCTTCATTTTTGATGTGCATACTATTTATAAAATGCAGACACTGTTCAACAATCAAAGTTATATTGATGAAACAGAGCATGTTTTTCTTGGCTGGGATGCTGTAGCTGGAGATGAACCTAACAGTGTATGGCATTATATGACCTTTTTTGAAAATCAAAATGATGGTCGATATCATCGTTTTGATGAAGAACACTATCAACAAACATATTCTGAAGAAGAATATAAAGAAATGTTGCATGCTGCAGGTTTTAAGCATATCAAAACATTTTATGACTTTGATCAAAATAACCACAATCCCGAGAGTAATAGATTATTCTTTGTTGTAAAAAAATAAAGTAAATTCACTCCTTTTAACGTTTATATAGTAAAGGAGTGAATTTTTATGTTAGAAAAGTTGAAGTATTATCTAGAGCATTACAAACAGTACCGTTATATAGCAGCAGGGTTAGTAGTTTTGGTTATTGCACTGTTATTCTTTATACAACCTAAACAACCTGAAAATGAAGTGCAAGAGAAACAAGGTACTGAGTGGAATCATAAAGATAATTTAAAAAATAATGACAATGACAATAAAATGCAATCTAATAAAAAGGATATACAAAACGCTCAAAATACTAAATCGAAGAAAGTAATGGTAGATGTGAAGGGAGCAGTAAAGCATCCGAACGTCTATGAAATGTCGGATACTCAACGTATTAAAGATGTTGTCTTGAAAGCTGTTCCGACTGATAAAGCAGATTTAAATCAAATTAATCTTTCGGAAAAGCTAGTAGACCAAAAACTGATTTACATACCCGAAAAAGGAAAAAACGCTTCTAATAATTTGGCAACAGTTAGTAGTGGGGCTCCTGATAATAGTTCAGCAACTCAACAAAAGGTAAATCTTAATACAGCGAAAGAAACTGAATTGACTACAGTGACAGGGGTAGGACCTTCCAAGGCCAAAGCTATTATCGAATTCAGAGAAAGCAAGGGAAGCTTTGATAAAGTTGAACAACTTAAAGAAGTAAAGGGAATTGGAGAAAAGTCTTTCGAGAAATTAAAAGATTATTTTACAATTTAGAGACTTCGATATGAAATAACGAAAAAATGTAATAAGATAGAGTTATTCTGAATTTACTATAGGGGGCACAGAAATGGACAGAATTAAATGGGAAGAATACTTCATGGCTCAAAGTCACCTATTATCCTTAAGATCAACATGCACGAGGTTATCTGTAGGCGCAACTATAGTTAAAGATAACCGTATTATAGCAGGAGGCTACAATGGCTCTGTAGCTGGCGAAGTACATTGTATAGATGAAGGATGTTTGATGGAAGATAACCACTGCATCAGAACTATACACGCTGAAATGAACGCTTTATTGCAATGTGCTAAGCAAGGTGTATCGACAGAAGGAGCCACGATATACGTTACTCACTTTCCATGCCTAAACTGTACTAAATCAATTATACAAGCAGGCATCAAGAGAATTTACTATGCACAAGACTATCACAATCATGAATATGCAATCCAACTGCTGGAACAATCTGGAATTGAATATAAAAAGATACCATTCGATGCGAGACAGGTAGCAGAATATTTAACAAAGAAGTGATAACTATTTGATATATATCGCATTAGCAATTTTAGATGGCATCTTGATAATTTATAATAAGCCGCTAGCTATTTTGCTCGCAGGCTTATTATTATTAATTTTAACTAGAAAAAAGCCTTCGCTTTTACTAACGATATTTATATTATGTCAACCTATAATAAGTAATATTTGGTTTTCTGACTACAAAAATCAAGTAAACAAAGAAAATAATCGGTTTAAGGATATTAAAAACCTTAATGAATTTGTTGATTTAACTGATTTTCGAGTGAAAAATAATAAGTATGTAGCAGGTAATCTTAAATTCAAAGGACATAATCTTAAATTTTTTTATTTTCCAAACAAAAAGCAAGCTTTAACGGATTTCGAGCATTTGCCAAGATATTCAAAGTGTTTCGTTAATGGTAAGTTGAAAATAGACGAGTCTTTTTCTGATCAGCCGACAGTTATTCTTAAAAATATTAATCTCTCAACTTGCAAAGTTGATAAATCAAAAAATATTTCCCAAATCATTGCTAGGCATAAGCAATACTCTTTAAAGAGACTGCAGCAATATTCTTCACACTGGCAAAATACTTTTGCTTTGGTAACAGGGGATGTAAGCTACATTGATGCAGAAACACTTGATATTGAGAAAGAGCTCGGTATCTATCATTTACTTGCTGTGAGTAGTTCACACGTTGCGGTTATAGCAGGTATCTTTTATTTTGCTTTAAATAGATTCAACGTTCCCAAAGCATTTACACAATGTTTGATTATTATTGCCTTATTTTTATTTGCTTATTACACAAATTTTGCTCCAAGCGCTTTAAGAGCTATATTGTGTTTATCATTTGTTATGATTCTGCCGAAAAAATTCTATGGCTCGCTCCTTGATATTCTTTCGCTTGTATTTCTGATGTTATGTATCGTTTCTCCTGGTATTATATTTGATATTGGTTTTCAATTTTCTTTTTTAATCACACTATTTATTCTATTATCTACTCCACTTATTAAAACTTTAAACAAAGTTCAATCTGCAATAGCAATCACTTTTATAGCTCAAATTTCTTCTTTTATCATCAGCGCTTACTATTTTAATCAAATCCAATGGATTGGATTCTTTTCAAACTTTTTATTTATACCTTATTATTCATTTATTCTTTTCCCTTTAGCAATCTTTACCTATATCTATATACAATTCTTCAATTCTTCTAACTATCTTAATAATCTTATTAATTTTTTCTATACATTACACGATCAATATTTCATTAAAATATTTTCTCACTTTAATCAATATCGTTGGTTTATTGGTGAATTAAATCAATATCATGTTGTTTTAGTTGTAGCTTGGATGATAGCAACCATCACAACATTAACCAAAAGGCGATTCAAAAGTTCTTTTATTTTATTTATTATTGGCAGCTTGCTTTTTACTAGTATTACAACCAAACCTCACACAAGATTTACTGCGTTAAATGTTGGGCAAGGCGATTCATTTCTATTTGAAACTAATCATGGTCATCGAGTATTAATTGATACAGGAGGTAAGGCAGACCAACAAGAAAGTTTGTTTAAATTTGGACAAAAGAAAACAGACAACTCAAATTCTATAAGCAAATATCATATTATGCCAACACTAAAAAAACGAGGAATCAGCAAATTAGATTATATTATTATCACCCATCCTCATGCTGATCATATTGGAGAATTAGAGTATTTATTACATCATATAAAAGTACGACGAGGCTTAATTATTAATTTCGCGAGTTATCCTCAAGATACTTTAAACACAATAAAAACTAGCTGCAACAATCATGGCATTAAGTTGTTAAATGCTTTAGTAATTGATCAAATCGCTATTGATGAAAGCAAAATACAATTCTTAGAAGCTTTTCACAACGGGAATAAAGATTTAAATGAACACTCAATTATGGCCATCATCAAGACACCTCGTTACAATATTCTCACTACTGGCGATGCTACTATAAACAACGAAGCAAAACTTTTAGATAAATATTCACTTCCCAAAATTGATATCTTAAAAGTAGGGCACCATGGCAGCAAAACGAGTTCAAGCAAAAGTTTTATTGAAAAAGTTCAACCTACCTATAGCGTAATATCTAGCGGTAAAAATAATGTTTATAAGCTTCCTAATAAAGAAGTGATAGAGCGGTTAAAAAGTGTGAATTCAAAAACTTATAATACACAAATTAATGGTGAAATTACTTTTGATTTAGACAAAGATATAAAAGTAATAACCGAACAATAATCAATCATGGTAGGAATCATTTGTAAGTGATATACTTTTACAGTATGTAATTTGCTGAGAGGTGCTATTTGTGAACGAAAATATTATAACAATTTATGGGGAAGTACCTGAATTAATAGAAAAAAAAACAAAAGAAATAGCTGACAACTACTTACAAGAACCCAAAGATGATTTTAATTATGTTAGTTTTAATTTAGCAGAAACAGAAATCACTACTTGCATTGAAGAAATTCTGACGCTACCATTTTTATCTGATAAAAAAGTAGTAGTTATAAAAAATGCATATTTATTCACTGGAGAAAAAGGTCCTAAAGATATCAATCAAAACATCGATCAGTTATTAGAATTTATTCAAAAGTATGATGGCTCTACTTTAGTGATTTTTGAAGTTTACCATTCTAAGTTAGATGAACGAAAAAAATTAGTTAAAACACTAAAAAAAGAAACGAAACTTATCAAAATTGAACAGATGACCGAAGATGAGATGAAGAATTGGATAAAAAATGAGTTAAATCAACAATATAAAGATATTAAACAAGACGCTTTGAATTTATTCATTGAATTGACAGGGATCAATTTTAATTTGATAAAGCAAGAATTAGAAAAAATCATTTTATTTATAGGTGAAAGACCCACAATCACTAAACAAGATGTGGAAACCATTGTAAATAGAAGTTTAGAACAAAATGTATTTTTACTGACAGATTATATTCAAAAGGGACAAAAAGAGGAAGCTGTTAATTTAGTCAATGACTTGATTATTATGAAAGAAGAACCCATTAAATTACTCGCTTTAATAACCAGTAATTTCAGACTCTATTATCAATGTAAGATTTTAGGCAAAAAAGGTTATAGCCAACAACAAATTGCTAAAACGGTAGGAGCACATCCTTTCCGAGTTAAATTAGCGCTCAGAACATCACGTCAATATCAACTCAATCAGTTAATGCAAATTATAAATGCTTGCGCAGAGACTGATTATAAATTGAAATCTTCTTATATGGATAAACAGTTGATTCTTGAGCTCTTTATTTTATCTATTTGAGCATAAAAAAAGTTCAAGCAAATGCTTGAACTTTTTCATTATTTGTCTGCGCTCATTAATTGTGATTTAATGCGGTCAGCTTTGTTATCGTGGATTAAGTTAGCTTGAGCTGCTTTGTCTACTTTCTTAACAGCAACACGTACTAATTCTTGTTTGTTATCAGCGTTTTCAGCGATAGCTGCTTTCGCATGTTTCACGGCTGAACGCATATCATTTTTTTGTGAAATATTTCTAGCTTCAGCTGTTTCATTTGTTCTTACACGTTTAATAGCAGATTTAATATTTGGCATTGAATGTCACCTCCTAAAAGTGATCTATGCTCATCAAATAAATATTTGATTACAACAAGAAATATTTTATCAAATGTACTATTAAACTGCAATCATTTATTTTGGCTATGGGTTTCAAGATAGTCTGTTTTAAAGTAAAATAGAGAGTAATAGTAGCTAGTATACTCGAAATAGATAAGTTGCATTAAATACGTAAACACGTTATTATATCAAAGATATCATACATAACGGTCTATTGAATATTACGAAAGTGAGTAGATAGAATGAATAATGAAGAGCGTTTAGAACGTCAAAAAAATATACGAAATTTTTCTATCATTGCACATATCGACCACGGGAAGTCGACATTGGCAGATAGAATACTTGAAAATACAAAAAGTGTTGAAACAAGAGATATGCAAGCTCAATTGCTAGACTCAATGGATTTAGAACGTGAGAGAGGCATTACAATTAAATTAAATGCAGTGAAATTAAAGTATGACGCCAAAAATGGTGAGTCATATATTTTTCATTTAATAGACACACCAGGACACGTCGATTTTTCATATGAAGTATCTAGATCATTAGCAGCATGTGAGGGGGCAATTCTCGTTGTCGATGCTGCCCAAGGTATTGAGGCACAAACATTAGCAAACGTTTATCTTGCTTTGGATAACGACTTAGAATTACTCCCTGTAGTCAATAAAATAGATTTGCCGGCTGCTGAACCAGAGCGTGTTAAACAAGAGTTAGAAGATGTTATCGGGTTAGATCAAGACGATGTTGTACTGGCAAGTGCAAAGTCTAATATAGGCATAGATGAAATATTAGAAAAGATTGTAGAAACCATTCCTGCACCTGATGGGGACCCTGCTGCTCTACTCAAGGCCCTTATCTTTGATTCTGAGTATGACCCTTACAGAGGTGTTATTTCTTCAATCAGAATTATGGATGGGGTAGTGAAAGCTGGTGATAAGATTAAAATGATGGCTAGCGGAAAAGAATTTGAAGTTAACGAAGTAGGAATTAATACACCAAAACAACTACCGGTTGAAGAATTGACTGTTGGAGATGTAGGTTATATTACTGCTAGTATTAAGAATGTCGATGATTCTCGTGTCGGCGATACTATTACTCATGCCGATAGACCTGCAGAACAACCACTGAAGGGTTATAAAAAAATGAATCCTATGGTTTTTTGTGGTTTATTCCCTATAGATAATAAAAATTACAACGATTTAAGAGAAGCTCTAGAAAAGTTACAATTGAACGACGCTTCACTAGAATTTGAACCTGAAACTTCTCAAGCATTAGGCTTTGGTTTCCGTACTGGCTTCTTAGGTATGCTCCATATGGAAATTATTCAAGAGCGTATTGAAAGAGAGTTCGGAATTGAACTAATCGCTACTGCACCTTCAGTTATCTATGAATGTATACTAAAAAATGGCAACAAAGTAGTTGTGGATAATCCATCACAAATGCCAGAAAGAGATCAAATTGAAAAGATATATGAACCATACGTTCGTGCCACAATTATGGTTCCTAATGATTATGTAGGTGCTGTAATGGAACTTTGTCAACGTAAACGTGGACAGTTCGTTAATATGGATTACCTAGATGATATACGTGTGAATATTATTTATGATATTCCTTTATCTGAAGTCGTTTTCGACTTTTTCGACCAAATTAAATCGAATACAAAAGGATATGCTTCCTTTGATTATGAATTGACAGGTTACAAAGAAAGTGATCTTGTTAAAATGGATATTCTTCTAAATGGAGATAAAGTTGATGCTTTAAGCTTTATTGTACATAAAGAATTTGCATATGAAAGAGGCAAAGCATTAGTAGAACGTCTAAAAACACTTATTCCTCGTCAGCAATTCGAAGTACCTGTCCAAGCTGCAGTAGGTCAAAAGATTGTAGCTAGAACTAATATCAAATCAATGGGTAAAAATGTATTATCTAAATGTTATGGCGGAGATATCAGCCGTAAACGTAAGTTGTTGGAAAAACAAAAAGCTGGTAAAGCTAAAATGAAAGCTGTAGGAAACGTTGAAATTCCTCAAGATGCTTTCTTAGCCGTATTAAAAATGGATGAAGATTAATAATAAGGTTGGGGCGAGTAACATGTCCCAGCTTTTTATTTTGAAAACTCTTCATTGAAGGAGAGAAGAAATATGGAAACTAAAAGTGCTTATATTCATATTCCATTTTGCGTAAGAATATGTACATATTGCGATTTTAATAAGTACTTTATTCATAACCAACCTGTCGATGAATATCTGGATTGTTTAATTAAAGAATTTCATCAACCGATAAAGAAAGAATTGAATACAATGTTTGTAGGCGGGGGCACGCCAACCGCTCTAAGCACTCCACAATTAGAAAAATTATTACAAGGTATTGCAGATAATTTTGACATTCGAGATGAATACACATTTGAAGCTAACCCAGATGAACTCACAGATGAAAAAATTCGTTTGCTTAAAGATTATGGAGTTAACCGCCTATCAATGGGAGTACAAACTTTTGATGATTCACTATTAAAGGTTCTTGGCAGGACT
The DNA here is from genome assembly GCF_900186985.1 of Staphylococcus piscifermentans. Classification (NCBI taxonomy): domain Bacteria; kingdom Bacillati; phylum Bacillota; class Bacilli; order Caryophanales; family Staphylococcaceae; genus Staphylococcus; species Staphylococcus piscifermentans. The sequence continues at coordinate 1,417,075 of NZ_LT906447.1, forward strand.
CATAAAACAGAAGATATTTACCAAGCAGTCAACTTGGCAAATAAATTTAATATTAATTCCATCAGTCTTGATTTAATGTATCATTTACCGAATCAAACCTTAAATCAATTTGAAGAAAGTTTAGATATTGCACTTTCCATGGATATCAATCATATTTCAAGTTACGGATTAATTCTTGAACCTAAAACACAATTTTATAATTTATATCGTAAGGGCAAGCTAAAGTTACCCAATGAAGATTTAGGAGAAGATATGTATGAATTATTATTAGATAAAATTCATGCATCGAATCTTCATCAATACGAAATTTCAAATTTCAGTCAACAAGGACATGAATCCGAGCATAATAAAGTATATTGGAAAAATGAATACTATTATGGATTTGGTGCTGGTGCTAGCGGCTATACAAATGGTGTGAGATATACCAATGTAAACCCAGTTAACCACTATATTAAAAAAATCCAAAATAATGAAACTCCTATCCTTCAACAGACAGAACCAAATATCAAAGAGCAAATGGAAGAACAAATGTTTCTAGGTCTTAGAATGAACCAAGGTGTCTCTAAGGATTTATTTGCACATAGATTTGGCAAAAAGATTGAAGATATTTATCCAAATGAATTACTAGAATTAAGTAAAAATAATTTAATCAAAAATGAAAGAGATTTCGTGAAATTGACTGAACGTGGAAAAGTTATTGGAAATGAAGTTTTTGAAGCCTTTTTGATTGATTAAAATGTATTGAAATAATCAAGGCTTTAACGTTGACTTACTTTGACCAATTTGATAAATTATAATTAGCACTTGAAAGAAGAGAGTGCTAATGAGGTGGAAACATGATTACCGATAGACAACTGAGCATCTTGAATGCTATTGTTGAAGATTATGTTGATTATGGTCTGCCGATTGGTTCAAAAACAATTATCGATAGACATAACGTAGATGTGAGCCCTGCAACTATTCGAAATGAGATGAAATATCTCGAAAATGAAGGATTAGTTGAAAAAGCACATGCTTCTTCAGGTAGATTCCCATCTATCAAAGGTTTCAGATATTATGTTGATCAATTATTAGAGAATAATTACTCTCGCAAACCTAATAATCAACGTTTAAATGATCTTTTAGCTGAAAATAATTATAATTTGTCCAATGCTTTAAGTGCATATGCAAATGAATTGTCTATGACAACTAATTATACTACGTTAATTATGAAACCGAATCAAACTAAAGATTTGATTACCGATGTTCATTTATTTAACACAGTTGCTAACTTAGTTATAATGGTAATTGTGTTTGAATCAGGAGATGTAGAACACCTGCAATTAGCAGTCCCAGAAAAAATTTCTAAACATCGTTTAATTCAAATTGCTAATTACATTAAAGATAATTTTAACGATGAATCAGGAAGTAAAATTTCAAAAATGGCATTTGAACATTCAAGAGATTCAGTAACTGTACTTCAATTAATAGACTTATTGAATCAGCGTTTAAAGGATTCAACATCGGATATTTATTTAGGTGGCAAATCTAATTTAATCGACATGTTGAATGAACAGAATGTTAGTTCCATACAACAAATTCTTCAATATTTAGAGTCCAATAAGATATTGAAATTATTTGAAGATGATTATCACTCTGGTATCGATGTAAAGATCGGTCAGGAAATTGATAATAATTTAGAGAATATTTCTATCGTTCTCAGTGATTATCATATTGAAAATCACTTAACCGGACATATAGCAGTTATTGGACCAACTGCTATGCGTTATCAAAATGTTATTCAATTACTCTATAAAATTTAGTAATGAAGTCGTATTGGAGGACAGAAAATGACAGAAAAAGATCAATCAGTTAATAATGAAGAAGTTGCTGAAAACCAAGAGAATACAGCTAAAGACTCGAATACTGATGAACAAAATGAAACTGTAAATCAAGAAGAAGTTCTTGAGGAACAAAAAACTTCTGAAAATGACAGCAAAGATGAAGAAATTCAACAATTGAAAGAAGAAGTTAATAATCAAGAAGAAAAATATCTACGTCTTTATGCAGAATTTGAAAACTATAAAAGACGTATTCAAAATGAAAACCAAACTTTGAAAACTTATCAAGCTCAAAGCGTGCTTACTGATATTTTACCAACAATTGATAATATCGAACGTGCGTTACAAATCGAAGGCGACGATGAATCATTTAAATCTCTACAAAAAGGGGTACAAATGGTATATGAAAGCTTGCTAAGAGCTCTAAACGAAAATGGTTTAGAAGAAATTGAAGCTGTTGGGCAACAATTTGATCCTAACTTCCATCAAGCTGTAATGCAAGATAACGATGAATCATTCGAATCAAATGCTGTTACTCAAGAGTTGCAAAAAGGTTACAAATTGAAAGATCGTGTCTTACGACCTTCAATGGTAAAAGTAAATCAATAATATATTACTGACTAACTATACAACAAATGAAAATAGGAGGAATTTTTAGTTATGGGTAAAATTATAGGTATTGACTTAGGTACAACAAATTCTTGCGTGGCTGTTTTAGAAGGCGACGAACCAAAAGTAATTCAAAATCCAGAAGGTGCACGTACAACTCCATCAGTTGTAGCATTCAAAAATGGTGAAACTCAAGTAGGTGAAGTTGCAAAACGCCAAGCAATTACTAATCCAAATACTATTCAATCAATCAAACGTGAAATGGGTACTGATCACAAAGTTGATGTTGAAGGTAAATCATATACACCACAAGAAATCTCAGCAATGATTTTACAAAATTTAAAAAGTACTGCTGAAAGTTATTTAGGTGATAAAGTAGACAAAGCAGTTATCACTGTACCTGCTTACTTTAATGATGCAGAACGTCAAGCAACAAAAGATGCAGGTAAAATCGCTGGATTAGAAGTTGAACGTATTATCAACGAACCTACAGCTGCTGCTTTAGCTTATGGTTTAGATAAAACTGAACAAGATGAAAAAGTATTAGTATTTGACTTAGGCGGCGGTACATTTGACGTTTCTATTCTTGAATTAGGCGACGGTGTATTTGAAGTGTTATCAACTGCCGGCGATAATAAATTAGGCGGTGATGACTTTGACCAAGTTATCATTGACTATTTAGTAGAAGAATTCAAAAAAGAAAATGGCATTGACTTATCACAAGATAAAATGGCTCTACAACGTTTGAAAGATGCTGCTGAAAAAGCTAAAAAAGACTTATCTGGTGTATCTCAAACACAAATTTCATTACCATTTATCTCTGCTGGTGAAAGTGGACCATTACACTTGGAACTAACTTTAACTCGTTCTAAATTCGAAGAGTTATCTGATGATTTAGTTCGCCGTACAATGGGACCAACTCGTCAAGCATTAAGCGATGCAGGTTTAACTAGCAAAGATATTGACGAAGTTATCCTTGTGGGTGGTTCTACTCGTATTCCAGCTGTTCAAGAAGCAGTTAAAAAAGAAGTAGGCAAAGAACCAAACAAAAGCGTTAACCCAGACGAAGTTGTTGCAATGGGCGCAGCTATCCAAGGTGGCGTAATCTCTGGTGATGTTAAAGATGTTGTATTACTAGACGTAACTCCATTATCATTAGGTATTGAAATTATGGGTGGACGTATGAACACATTAATCGAAAGAAATACAACAATCCCAACATCTAAATCACAAGTTTACTCAACAGCTGCTGATAATCAACCAGCTGTAGATATTCACGTATTACAAGGTGAACGTCCGATGGCTTCTGATAACAAAACTTTAGGAAGATTCTCATTAACTGACATTCCACCAGCTCCACGCGGCGTACCTCAAATCGAAGTAACATTTGATATTGATAAAAACGGTATTGTTAACGTAACTGCTAAAGATTTAGGTACTAATAAAGAGCAAAATATCACTATTGAATCTAGTTCAGCATTATCAGATGACGAAATCGATCGTATGGTTAAAGATGCAGAACAAAATGCTGAAGAAGATAAAAAACGTCGTGAAGAAAGTGACCTCAGAAATGAAGCAGACAGCTTAGTATTCCAAGTTGATAAAACATTGAAAGATTTAGGCGACAACGTTTCTGAAGACGATAAAAAACAAGCTAAAGATAAAAAAGAAGCTTTAAAATCTGCACTTGAAGGCCAAGACTTAGATGATATCAAATCTAAAAAAGAAGAGCTTGAAAAAGTCGTTCAAGACTTATCTATGAAAGTTTACCAACAAGCACAGCAAGCTCAACAAGGTCAACAAGGAGACGCTGCAGGTTCAAACCAAAGCGATGTTGAAGATGCTGATTACACTGAAGTCAAAGATGACGACGATAAAAAAGACAATAAATAATTGTTTTTATATCAATAGTGCAAGCTGCACATTAATTAAATAATCGTTTGCGGCTTCTTGAATTAAAATTTAAGTCAAAGTCAATTGTACATTGGCTTTGACTTTTTATTATTTAAACAACTATACTTTATAAGGTAAAAAATGAAATGTTTTATAGATAAGGAGAGATTACAGTGGCAAAAAGAGACTATTATGAAGTCTTAGGTGTCAGCAAAGATGCGTCAAAAGACGAAATCAAAAAAGCTTACCGTAAATTGTCCAAAAAATATCACCCAGATATTAACCAAGAAGAGGGCGCTGAAGAAAAATTCAAAGAAATTTCAGAGGCTTATGAAGTACTCAGCGATGAAAATAAACGTGCTAACTACGACCAATTCGGTCATAGCGGTCCACAAGGTGGCTTTGGCGGCCAAGGATTCGGCGGTGGTCAGGACTTTAGCGGTTTCGGCGGCGGCTTCGAAGACATTTTCAGTTCTTTCTTTGGTGGAGGCGCGCAACGTGATCCTAATGCACCTCGTAAAGGTGACGACCTTCAATACACCATGACAGTAACATTTGAAGAAGCTGTTTTCGGTACTGAAAAGGAAATTTCAATACGTAAACAAGTGAAATGTGAAACTTGTGGCGGCTCAGGTGCAAAACCAGGTTCTAAGAAAAAAACTTGTCATTATTGTAATGGATCAGGTCATGTTTCAGTCGAACAAAATACGATTTTAGGACGCGTAAGAACAGAAAAAGTGTGTCCAGTTTGTAATGGTACAGGAGAAGAAATTGAAGAGCCTTGTCCAACTTGTCATGGCAAAGGAACTGAAACTAAAAATGTTAAAATTAAAGTAAAAGTTCCAGAAGGTGTCGACAATGACCAACAAATCCGTTTAGCAGGAAAAGGCGCTCCAGGTCATAACGGCGGTCCACAAGGTGATTTATACGTTGTATTCCGCGTTGAACCATCGGATACCTTTGAACGTGAAGGAGACGATATTTTCTATAACTTAAATATCAGTTTCCCTCAAGCAGCATTAGGTGATGAAATTAAAGTACCAACATTAAATGGCCATGTCATGTTAAGTGTGCCTGAAGGTACTCAAGACGGTAAACAATTCCGTATGAAAGAAAAAGGTATAAAAAATGTTCATGGCTACGGCTATGGTGATTTATTTGTTAATATTAGTGTTGTAACACCAACCAAACTAAATGATAAACAAAAATCATTAATGCGGGAATTTGCCGATGTAAGCGGAGAAGAAATTACAGAACAACCAACAAACTTCAAAGAGCGTGCTCGCAGATTCTTTAAAGGAGAATAAAAGCTATGAACTGGGTGGAACTTTCAATTGTAGTAAATCATGATGTACAGGAATTTGTAACGAATATACTGGAAGAAAATGGTTCAAATGGCGTCGTTATTGAAGATTCAAATGACTTAAATGGACAACTTGCAGATAAATTCGGCGAAATATATGAATTAAATCCTAACGATTATCCTGAAAGTGGTGTTCGAATTAAGGCTTATTTTAATGAGCTTGATTTTTCTCAGACACTTAAATCTAAAATCTTAGAGAGCATAAAAGAATTAAGTGATCTTAATCAGGTTTTATTTGAATATAAAGAAGAAATTATCAAGGAATCTGATTGGGAAAACGAATGGAAAAACTATTTCCATCCATTTAAAGCATCTGACCATTTTACAATAGTTCCAAGTTGGGAAAGCTATCAAAAAGAGGATGACTCTGAGTTGTGCATCGAGTTGGATCCAGGTATGGCTTTTGGAACTGGTGATCATCCTACTACAAGCATGTGTTTAAATGCGATTGAACAATATGTTTCTCCTAAGGACAGTGTAATTGATGTTGGTACGGGTTCAGGTATTTTAAGTATTGCGTGTCATTTGCTTGGCGTAAAACACATTAAAGCAGTTGATCTGGATGAAATGGCGGTCAGGGTAGCTAAGGAAAACTTTGAAAAAAATTCTTGTGAAAAGGCAATTGAAACAACAACCGGTAACTTGTTGCATGAAGAATCAGGTAAATATGATGTTGTTATTGCAAATATCTTAGCGCATATTATTGATGAAATGATAGAAGACGCTTATAATACTTTAAATGAAAAGGGTCGCTTTATTACATCAGGAATTATAGAAGAAAAAAGCGATGAAATTACTGAACATATGAAGCGTGCAGGTTTTAATATCATTTCTATTAATCACGACAACGGTTGGGTTTGTATCGTTGGCGAGAAAGCGAGCAATTAATATGCAAAGATATTTTATAAATCAAAACGCTGATGAAAATCAGCGTTTTTTTATTACAGACAAAGAGGATATACATCATATTTCTAATGTAATGCGAAATCAGCCTGATGACTTGATTGTTATTACTTTTAATCACAGTGTTGTTTTTAAATGCAGAATTATTTCTATAGAGAACCATGAAATTGAAGTAGAATTAGTAGAGCAACAAAATTCTGATACTGAATTACCTGTAGAAGTTACAATATGCAGTGGTTTACTTAAATCTGATAAATACGAATGGCTGCTACAAAAATGCACAGAATTAGGTGCTGCCCATTTTATTCCTGTCCAAATGCAGAGATCAGTTGCAAAACTAAATCAGAGTAAAGTTGATAAAAAGCTTGTACGTTGGAATAAGATTGTTAAAGAAGCAGCTGAACAAAGTTATCGCTTAGTAATCCCTACAATTGAATTTGTATCGAATTTACAGCAAGTATATGTTAATATAGATAGATATGATTATGTTCTTATCGCGTATGAAGATGCTGCTAAAGGAGGCGAAGCCAGCCAATTTAAAAAAGCACTTCAAAACTTTAAAAATGGAGACCGTATATTAATTATTTTCGGCCCCGAAGGCGGATTGAGCGAAGAAGAAGTTGATTTGTTCCGAGATAAAAGTTTTATCGTAGGATTAGGTAAACGTATTTTAAGAGCTGAAACTGCGCCGCTATATGCGTTAAGTGCAATAAGTTATGAAAAAGAATTAATGGGGTGAAGAAATGTCAACTGTAGCTTTTCATACCTTAGGTTGTAAAGTTAACCATTATGAAACTGAAGCAATTTGGCAATTATTTAAAGACGCTGGCTATGATCGAGTGGAATTTGATACCAACGCAGATGTCTTTGTTATAAATACATGTACTGTTACGAATACTGGAGATAAAAAAAGCCGACAAATCATACGTCGTGCCATCAGAAAAAATCCTGAAGCAGTGGTCTGTGTCACAGGTTGTTATGCACAAACATCATCAGCTGAAATCATGGAAATTCCAGGGGTTGATGTAGTAGTTGGGACACAGGATCGAACTAAGTTACTAGATTATATTGAAGAATTCAAAGCAGAACGAGAACCTATCAATGGTGTAGGCAATATTATGAAAAATCGTAAATATGAAGAGTTAGAAGTTCCTTATTTTACAGACAGAACAAGAGCTTCTCTTAAAATTCAAGAAGGATGCAATAATTTCTGTACTTTTTGTATCATTCCATGGGCACGTGGCCTTATGCGTTCTAGAGACCCAGAAAAAGTGGTTGAACAAGCAACAACACTTGTTAATTCCGGCTACAAAGAAATTGTTCTTACAGGTATTCATACAGGCGGCTATGGTCAAGATTTAAAAGATTACAACTTAGCGCAGTTACTAAGAGATTTGGAAACTGTTGAAGGTCTTGAACGTATTAGAATTTCTTCAATAGAGGCGAGTCAATTAACTGACGAAGTTATTAATGTCATTTCAAATTCAAATAAAGTAGTACGTCACTTACATGTGCCATTACAATCAGGCTCTGATTCTGTATTGAAAAGAATGCGCAGAAAATATTCTATGGCACACTTTTCTGAGCGTTTGATGAAGTTACATGACGCATTACCTGGTTTAGCAGTAACGAGTGATGTAATTGTAGGCTTCCCTGGTGAAACTGAAGAAGAATTCCAAGAAACTTATGATTTTATTTTAAAACACCATTTTTCTGAATTACATGTCTTTCCATATTCTGCACGTACTGGTACACCAGCTGCAAGAATGGATGATCAAATTGATGAAAACATTAAAAATGACCGCGTTCATAAATTAATTGAATTAAGCAATCAATTAGCTAAACAATATGCTTCTCACTTTGAAGATGAAGTATTGGAAGTTATTCCTGAAGAAGCAGGAGAACATCCAGGTACGCTTGTAGGTTACGCTGACAACTATATGAAAGTGGAATTTGAAGGCGATGAGTCACTGATTGGTGAACTCGTTCGTGTAAAAATCACCAAAGCAGGTTACCCGTTAAATGAAGGTCATGTAGTCAGAGTAATCGACCATGCATCCAACCGTAGTGAATTCACAGCTATTATCTAAGATTCAAAAAATTAATTATTCTAATTGACCGCAACTATCATATATATTATACTTATGATTGCATAGCATATAGCGTGTTATGCAGTCGAAAAATAAAGTTCCGTTGATATTTGGAGGGAGGGAAATACAGATGTCTAAAACAGTAGTCCGTAAAAACGAATCACTTGAAGATGCATTACGCCGTTTCAAACGCTCAGTTTCAAAAAGCGGTACAATTCAAGAAGTACGTAAACGTGAATTTTACGAAAAACCAAGTGTTAAACGTAAAAAGAAATCTGAAGCTGCACGTAAACGTAAATTTAAATAATTGATATGTCTGTTGACTCCCTCAACAACAAATATGAATTATATAAATGCAGTTTTTGAAGACCGTATAAATTACTCTAATCAGTAGTTTATACGGTCTTTTCTTTTACAAGTTTTCCTAAATTCATTTTCTATAAATTCACTCTATTAAAACTATAATTCTTTATATTTGTCATGTATAATGAAAAAGAGAGCGAGGTGAATTTATGTCACATTCCATCGAAATTTTACATAATATTTCGGTATTTCAGACAAGTCAAAGCCCCTTAATGCAACGTTTTGGAGAGTTTATTACCAGTCCACTTATATCCTTGATTTTAACCTGTATTATTTTTCTCGGTTTCCTTTATCAACTTTACTCAAAGCGAATCAACTTTGCAGGAATTATTGCCTCATTAGCTTTGATGACACTCTTTCTAGGTTTTTTAATTCAAGGAGAAGTATCTTTAATTTCAATCGGTCTTTTTATTCTAGGCGTCATACTTCTTACCATTGAATTTTTTGTAGTAGGTGCAGTGATTGGGATAGCCGGAATTATTCTAATTACAATCAGTATTATTATGTTAGGCGACAGTATACTATGGATGTTGATAAACGTAGTAATTGCCTTTATTTTATCAATTGTTGAATGGGTGATATTGGTGAAAGGATTTAACAAAAAAATTTCTTTATTCGAAAAAGTAATCTTAAGGGACTCTACAACATCTGAAGCTGGCTATACTTCACATGACGACCGCTCTAACTTAGTAGGTCAAACTGCTGAAACACTCACTGAGCTTCGACCAGCAGGAATCATTTCCTTAAATGATGAACGGATTGATGCTGTATCGGATGGTACATTTATTCAGAGAGGTGTGAAAGTCAAAGTCACTGAAGTTGAGGGTTCACGAGTAGTAGTCAGAGAAATACCTACAAATACTTAATTTAAAAGGAGGCACAGTACAGTTACTAAAAATGTAATTAAAAGGCAGTAAATATCTCTGAATATAGTTATAATTGAATTGAGGTGGCAATGATGAATAAGACTAAAGAAATTATTGGAAAATTAGGGAGTACTATTTCCAACCCATCTAATCGTAAATATACAGCATACATTCGGATTACAAACCCATCACAACTTGATGCATTACAAAATCAATTTGAATTTTTAATGCATCACCGTAACTGTCCATGTTTTTAGCGGTTGTATCTATGATTTTGGTCGATTGAAAAAAGAAGGTGGCAGAATATGCTGAGAGCGTATAAAACCGAAATCAATCCTTCTTTTGAACAACGTCAGACCATAAACCGAACCATCGGCACATGCCGTTGGATTTACAACAAATTTATCGAGACTAATCAAAATTTATATAAAATCGGGCAATCATATATGAATGGTTTTGCCTTCAGCAAATGGATGAAAAATGTATATCTTCCCAATAACCCTGATAAACATTGGGTTAAACAAAGTGCCAGCAAAGCCGTCAAACAATCCATTATGAATGCACATCGTGCTTATCAGACATTTTTCAAAAATAAACAAGGTTATCCGAAGTTTAAAAAGAAATCAGGCATTGGAAGCTATTATTTGATCGGTACCATCCATGTACAACGGCATCGCATCCAATTGCCGAAGCTGGGATGGATTAAATTAAAAGAAAGAGGTTACATCCCAACAAATAATATAAAATCTGCCACCATTGTTAAAGAATATGACAGATATTATGTGTCGGTATTAGTTGATCAACCGCCTCTCCCTATTTTTAAACCGAAACAGACAGACGGAATCGGTATTGATCTAGGATTGAAAGAAGCTGTATTCACACCCTCCGGTGTAAAAATCAGAAGCTTCAAGACGAATCAAACTATCATCAAACTTGATAAATCTTTGAAAAGACAGCAGCGAAAATTATCCAGAAAGAAAAAAGGTTCTCATAATTGGTATAAACAGTTGTTGAAAGTGCAAAAATTATACCGACGTATTAAAAATATTAAAAAAGATATCAAACGCAAAGGCATACTCTCTATTCTCCGTACAAATCCGCAATTTATTACGATTGAAAATTTAAACATCAAGGGCATGATGAGAAACAAAAGATTGGCCAACAGTTTTCAACAGATCGGACTCGGTTACATTGTCGAATGGTTGAAAATCAAATGTCGAGATTACGGTATTGAATTACGCCAAGTCGACAGATTTTATCCATCCAGCCGAATATGTTCCGATTGCGGACATACACAACCCATGCCTTTGAATCAAAGAACGTATCATTGTAATCATTGCGGAATGATGAAGGACAGAGATATCAATGCCAGTATTAATTTGAAACAAGCAACAGATTACACCGTGATAGTGTAATAAAAATAAAGAAAGGAAAACTGCTAAAAGGTTATCACACAATTTAAATGTATAGATAAAGTTTCAAACTACGGTGGGCTACATCGGAAGTAACGCTCTGGGAGAGGTTCATAGACCTGATTTCAATCGAAATCAACCTCATTGAAAAGAGAAATCCTCTAATAGCATTTGAATATGTTTTTAGTAGCAGAATTAATTATGTTAATACCTCTAGTTATTATTATAATAATTGCTATCATTGCGTTATTAATACTATTTTCATTTGTGCCTATCGGACTATGGATTTCAGCAATTGCTGCTGGTGTTAAAGTTAGCATTGGTACATTAATCGGTATGCGTTTAAGACGTGTATCTCCAAGAAAAGTTATCGCCCCTTTAATTAAAGCACACAAAGCAGGATTAAATCTTACAACAAACCAACTTGAATCACATTACTTAGCAGGAGGAAATGTAGACAGAGTTGTAGATGCCAATATTGCAGCTCAACGTGCAGATATCAATCTGCCTTTCGAAAGAGGAGCAGCTATTGATTTAGCAGGCCGTGATGTATTAGAAGCCGTTCAAATGTCGGTAAATCCGAAAGTAATTGAAACACCATTTATTACTGGGGTGGCGATGAACGGGATTGAAGTGAAAGCCAAAGCCAGAATTACAGTGCGTGCAAATATTTCCAGATTAGTAGGGGGTGCCGGTGAAGAAACAATCATCGCCCGTGTAGGTGAAGGTATTGTTTCCACTATCGGTTCAAGTGAACATCATACAGTCGTTTTAGAAAATCCAGATAATATTTCTAAAACAGTGTTAAGTAAAGGCTTAGACTCAGGAACAGCATTTGAAATCTTATCTATTGATATTGCAGATGTAGATATCGGCAAAAATATCGGTGCCGATCTTCAAACAGAACAAGCACTTGCTGATAAAAATATTGCGCAAGCTAAAGCTGAGGAACGTCGTGCAATGGCGGTAGCATCTGAACAAGAAATGAAAGCTAGAGTTCAAGAAATGCGCGCTAAAGTTGTAGAAGCTGAATCTGAAGTACCGCTTGCTATGTCAGAAGCATTAAGAAAAGGTAATATCGGCGTAAAAGATTATTACAATTTGAAAAATATAGAAGCAGATACAGGAATGAGAGAGTCAATTAACAAACGAACTCATACAGATGACAATAACGAGTCACCAGACAAGTAAAAAGAGGTGATTAAATGAGTATTGGTCTCATAATATTTATTATTAGTATCATCATTTCGATAATAACTGCCATCAATGATAAAAGTCATAAAAAACGTCAAAATCAACCACCTAGGACTCAACAACCGAGACAACAACCAAGCGCAGAAAGAAAAAGTCAAAAAGGTATTTTTGAACAACTAGGCGAAACTTTCGAAGAGTTACAAAGAGAATTCGACAATTCTTCCCAAAAAGAAGTGCGTGAGAATCGACCATCTTCTAAACAACTTGGGAAAACTGAACCCGAAAAAGTTGAAAAAAGAGTTGCTTCAACTCAAGAACAGCCTAAAGAAGAAAGACAAAAACCACGTAATATGAGTCCGAAAGATATGGAGGAAATGAAAGAATTAAATCATTCCTTAAATCAAGAGTTGCACTCATATAGAACTGATATTGATCGCGAGAAAGAAAAACAACTGTTAATGATTGAAAGACGCGCTCAAAAAATTATAAATGACAAATATCTTTCTAATAGAGCAAAAAAAGCAAGACTTAAACAACTATTTGCTGATACCAATGTGCTAGGTAAGAATACAGATGGAAATTTACGTTTTGACGAGGATGAAGTTATAAATGGAATTATTTGGTCTGAAATTTTAAGTAAGCCTAAACAACTGCAATAAATCGATATAGGATTAGATCTTTTCATTGATGAAGGTCTAATCCTTTTTTCGTATTTCAAGTAAACAATATCGGATTATTAATTTAAGAGAACGTGATATAATAGAGTTATGAATATGTGGAAATTATAACTAAGTCCGTAAATTTCCGTTGAGAATAAATATTCTGCATCTTAAAATTAATATTACAGACTACAAGATAGCTGTATTAACGAAAAGGAGTTAATGTATGCCAGGAATCATAGTTATTGACGATATGAATCAAGCCCAAGCGCTTATAGGTAATAATGATGAAAATATACAAGCAATCGAAGAAGCTTTCGAAGTTATTATACATGCGAGAGGGCAAGAAATAGCTGTAAAAGGGCAACAAGAAGAAGAAATTAAGAAGGCTGAGGCTGTTATTAAGAATCTATTGAAAGTAATAGATCAAGGTATATCTATCAACCTAAAAGATGTAGAAGCAGCAATCAAAATGGCTGAAAAAGGATCAATTAATCATTTAGTCGATTTGTACGATGAATCAATCACTAAAGATGCTTATGGAAAAACAATACGTGCTAAAACAATGGGGCAAAGATTATATTTAAATGCCATGAAGCATAATGATTTAGTCTTTGGAATTGGACCAGCAGGTACAGGTAAAACTTTCTTAGCTGTAGTATATGCTGCTAAAGAATTGCGACAAGGTAATGTGAAAAGAATAGTATTAACACGGCCAGCAGTAGAGGCAGGCGAATCACTAGGATTCTTACCGGGTGACTTAAAAGAGAAAGTAGATCCTTATTTGCGTCCATTGTATGATGGTTTGCATACGGTGCTAGGTCCAGAACAGACTGCACGATTTATCGAACGTGGAATTATTGAAGTAGCTCCTTTAGCATATATGAGAGGACGTACTTTAGACGACGCATTTGTTATTTTAGATGAAGCTCAAAATACAACTCATGCGCAAATGAAAATGTTCTTAACTAGACTAGGATTTGGTTCTCAAATGGTCGTAACTGGAGACATGACACAAGTTGATTTGCCTAGAGGCGTTAAAAGCGGTTTGAAACAAGCGGTTAAAAGACTGTCTGGTGTTAAAGGAATCAGTGTCCAAAAATTGGACCAAAGCGACGTAGTACGTCATCCATTGGTCAGTAAAATTATTGATCAGTATGAAGGAGATGAATAGTCAAGATGTTTACAATTGATTTTACAGATCATACCAACGAAGTAAAAGACGAGTGGTATGACCAAATCGATAAATTGCTTACATTTGCAAAATCCGAAGAACAAATAGAAGAAGATGCAGAGTTATCTGTTACATTTGTCGACAAAGACGAAATCCAACAAATCAACAGAGACTACAGAGATAAAGATAAGGTTACAGATGTTATCTCATTCGCCTTAGAAGAGGATGAGCCTGAAATAGAAGGTTTAGATATGCCTAGAGTACTAGGAGATATCGTTATTTGTGCGGATGTTGCTAAAGAACAAGCAGAGCAATATGGCCATTCTTTTGAAAGAGAATTAGGTTTTTTAGCGCTTCACGGTTTTTTACATTTATTAGGTTATGACCATATGACTGAAGAAGATGAAAAAGAAATGTTCGGGCGTCAAAAAACTATTTTAGACAATTACGGTTTAACGAGAGAATAGTTAGATGAATCGTTTCAAATATCCAATACAAGGTCTTTTTACAATCATAAAAAAAGACCAAAATTTTCTGTTGCATTTATTAGCGGCAGCAGTAGTTATTACCGCAGGATTCATCTTCAACATTACTAAATTTGAATGGATTATATTAATTATTGTCATAAGCTTAGTGCTCTCTTTCGAAGCAATAAATACAGCTGTCGAATATGTTGTTGATTTAGTAACAGGTGAATATAAACTATATGCTAAGTATGCAAAAGATATAGCAGCTTTAAGTGTTTTAATCACCTCAATTGCTGCACTTATTATAGGTATTATTATTTTTTTCCCATACATTTTTAAATAGATAACAAAGGAGACACACTACATGGCTTATACTG
This sequence comes from Staphylococcus piscifermentans, assembly GCF_900186985.1. Lineage (NCBI taxonomy): Bacteria > Bacillati > Bacillota > Bacilli > Caryophanales > Staphylococcaceae > Staphylococcus > Staphylococcus piscifermentans. The sequence continues at coordinate 1,432,265 of NZ_LT906447.1, forward strand.
ATGAACATTTCAAAAAAGTAAGAGAAGCACAAAGCCGTTCTTATTCGCCATACAGTAAATTTAAAGTCGGTGCATATTTACGTGCAAAAGACGGTTCAGAATTTTTTGGAGCCAACGTAGAGAATGCAGCTTATGGTGAAGCAATCTGCGCAGAACGTTCAAGCTTAGTGGCTGCAATCAGTCAAGGTTACAAACCGGGCGACTTTGAATCATTGACAATTACTGTGGATGTAGATTCACCGTCTTCTCCATGCGGGTCATGCCGTCAAGTGATTAAAGAATTATGTGATGATGATATGCCTATCTATCTGACAAATCACAAAGGCGAAGTAATTGAAACAAATATAAACGAGTTATTACCATTAGGTTTTTCAGGAAAGGATTTGAATTTATGACAGAACACAAATCTGGGTTTGTCGCAATTATAGGCAGACCTAATGTAGGGAAGTCTACATTTATGAACAGAGTTTTGGGACATAAAATTGCTATTATGTCTGATAAAGCTCAAACAACAAGAAATAAGATACATGGTGTCATGACTGAGGATGACGCACAAATTATCTTTGTTGATACGCCGGGAATCCATAAACCTAAACATAAATTAGGGGACTATATGATGAAAGTGGCAAAAAATACACTTTCTGAAGTAGATGCTGTAATCTTCATGATTAATGCAAATGAAGAAATTGGCCGTGGCGATGAATATATCATGGAAATGCTAAAAAATATAAAAACACCTGTTTTCTTAGTTATTAATAAGATAGATTTAGTGCATCCTGATCAAATAATGCCGATTATTGAAAGTTATGAAAAGCATATGCAATTTACTGAAGCAGTTCCAATGTCAGCACTAGAAGGATTAAATGTAGACCACTTTATTAATGTCTTAAAATCTTATATGCCTGAAGGTCCGCAATATTATCCAGACGGCCAAATATCGGATCACCCTGAACAATTTGTTGTGAGTGAACTCATCAGAGAAAAAGTTTTACACTTAACAAGTGAAGAAATTCCTCACTCAATTGGAGTTAACGTCGAACGTATGGTCAAACAATCTGAGGATAAAGTTAGAATTGAAGCTACCATTTATGTGGAGAGAGATTCACAAAAGGGTATTGTTATCGGTAAAGGCGGAAAAAAATTAAAAGAAATCGGCAAACGAGCTAGATTAGATATTGAGAACTTACTCGGCTCAAAAGTTTATTTAGACTTATGGGTAAAAGTACAAAAAGATTGGCGAAATAAAGTAAACTTTATCCGCCAAATGGGTTATATTGAGGACCAAGATTAAATTGTAAAGGTCGGTGAATCCCCTGATGTTGATGAAACAAAAAGGAATTATTATTAAAACTGTCGACTACGGAGAATCCGATAAGATAATCACAATTTTAAATGAAAATGGTGCTAAAGTTCCTTTAATGGCTAAGAGAGCTAAGAAGAGCAAAACTGGATTGCAAGCAAATACACAGTTGTTTGTATATGGATTGTTTATATACGCCAAGCTGAGAGGGCTTGGTGTTCTTAATTCAGTCGATGTCATTAATCAAAATTACCAGCTCAGATTAGATATCTATGAGAGCAGCTATGCTGCCTTATGTGCTGAAATTATAGATAAATCTATGGAAGATGAAGAAATCTCTCAATTTAACTTCCAACTTCTAGCGTTTTGTTTAGAACGCATTAATAAAAAAGATAGCGCACAGTTGATGTCTGTTATAGTGTTATTAAAGAAAATGAACGATTTCGGCTTTACCATTGATTTTGGCAAATGTGCAATTTCTGCAGATAACGATCAATCTAAACTCAGTGCATTCAGTTTTAAATTTCATGGTGTCATTTCTAGAGATTATATAAATCGAGATCCTAAAGCTATTCCAATTTCAAATAAAACCTTATATTTATTGGATGTCTTACAGAAACTCTCCATCACTAAAATGAATCAACTCAATATTCATCAAGAAATTTTAGATGAAATGTCGGATTTATTAATAATGCTTTATCGAGAATATGCTGGCATCTTCTTCAGAAGTCAAAAACTTATCAATCAATTAAAGCGTTTAGAAACCAATCAAACAAAAAATTAACGGGGTAGGACATTATGTTGTCCTAACCCCGTTTTTTATAGGAATTATTAGAATCTTACTTGTTCAGCAATGAAATCGTTTAGTTCGGAAATCGGCATACGTACTTGTTCCATTGAGTCACGATCACGTACAGTAACTTGTTGGTCTTCAAGTGAATCGAAATCAAATGTAATACAATAAGGTGTACCAATTTCATCTTGACGACGATAACGTTTACCGATTGATTGAGATTCGTCAAAGTCTACAGTAAAGTTTTCGCTTAACTGTTCATAAACTTTGATAGCTTCTTCAGACAATTTTTTACTTAAAGGTAAAATTGCTGCTTTATAAGGTGCGAGTGCAGGGTGGAAGTGTAAAACAGTTCTTTCATCTTTGCTTCCTTCTACTCCTTCACGATCATAAGCATCACAAAGGAAAGCTAATGTTACACGGTCAGCACCTAGTGAAGGCTCGATACAATAAGGAATGTATTTTTCATTTGTTTCAGGGTCATGATATTTAAAGTCATCACCTGAGAATTCACTATGCTTTTTCAAATCATAGTCTGTACGGCTAGCAATTCCCCATAATTCGCCCCAACCGAATGGGAATTTGTATTCAATATCAGTTGTTGCATTAGAATAGTGAGATAACTCATCTTCATCATGGTCACGAAGACGAATATTTTCGTTTTGAACACCTAAGTCCAACAACCATTTTTCAGCAAAAGTTTTCCAGTAGTTTTGCCATTCAATTTCTTCGCCAGGTTTACAGAAGAATTCAAGTTCCATTTGTTCGAATTCGCGTGTTCTGAAAATAAAGTTACCTGGTGTGATTTCATTACGGAATGATTTACCAATTTGTCCAATACCAAATGGTAGTTTTTTACGCATAGAACGTTGCACATTTTTATAGTTTACAAAAATACCTTGCGCAGTTTCTGGACGCAAGAAAATTTCATTTGTAGAATCTTCAGTAACCCCTTGGAAAGTTTTGAACATTAAATTAAACTGTCTGATATCTGTCCAATTTGCCGTACCGCTGACTGGATCTTTAATACCTTCTTCCTCAATGATGCGTTTCATTTCATCAAAGCTTAAGCCATCAGCAATAAAGTTTTCGTCACCTTTTTCATTTTGCATATAATCTTCAATCAATTTATCTGCACGATAACGGATTTTACTATCTTTATTATCAATCATTGGATCATTAAAGTTGCCAAGGTGTCCTGAAGCTTCCCAAGTCTTCGGATTCATTAAGATTGCTGCATCTAATCCAACGTTATATGGAGATTGAGAAATAAATTTTTTCCACCATGCTTGTTTAATATTATTTTTTAATTCAACACCTAGCGGACCATAATCCCAAGTATTTGATAATCCACCATAAATTTCACTTCCTGGAAACACAAAGCCTCTGTGTTTCGCAAGTTGTACAACTGAATCCATATCTTTTGCCATTTTACAACACTCCTCTTTTTTAAATAAAAAAACGCCCCAAGATAACGAAATAAACATTTCGAAATCTTGGGACGAGTTATCTAATTTCATCATTAATAAATATAACCCGCGGTTCCACCCAATTTAGTGTAGACACTCGCTTAGATTATTAAATTGTCAGGCCAATTTAATTGTTAAGCTCACACCGTCCTTAACTCGCTTCAATATTCATTTTAATGCATCGAATAATTAAATACAAGTAAATACATACATTTGTAGGACAAAACAAATCAAGTTATAATAAGAAAGTAAGTGTGAAGGGGTGAGGACATATAGAACTGAGTAATAGGCAAAGTGAAATAGTTGAAATCGTAAAACATAACGGCCCAATCACTGGAGAGAAAATTGCTGAACAACTAAGTTTGACTAGGGCTACGCTTAGACCTGATTTAGCCATACTTACTATGTCTGGTTTTTTAGAAGCTAGACCGCGCGTAGGTTATTTTTATTCCGGTAAGTCAACTAACCAATTGTTGACTGAGAAATTAAGAGAATATATAGTAAAGGACTATCAATCACTACCCATAATCTTAAAAAGTGATAAAACAGTGTACGAAGCAATTTGTACTATCTTTCTTGAAGATGTCAGTACTTTATTTATTGTTAATCCAAATAATGATTTTATCGGGGTTTGTTCGAGAAAGGATTTATTAAGAGCATCAATGATTGGTAAAGATATACATACGATGCCAGTCAGTGTTATAATGACACGCATGCCAAATTTGACTTATGTTAAAGAAAACGATTTAGTCGTTTTAGCAGCCCAATTAATGATAGAAAAAGAAATTGATTCTATACCTATCGTAAGAGGAAAAGATAATGGCAAGCTAGAAGTTATCGGCCGTGTATCTAAAACAACAATAACCAAGTTATTTGTATCTATTTTTGACGAGTAGGTGAATATATTAATGCAAAAGATAAAAATAATTATTGCATCTGATTCAGTAGGGGAAACTGCAGAACAAGTTGCAAAAGCGTGTGTTTCTCAATTCAGTTCCAAAAACTTTAAAAGTGAAATCGTACGCTATCCATATATTGAAACAAAAGAAAACGTGGATGAAGTGATAGACGTAGCTAAAGAAAATGAATTGAATATTGTGGTGTTCACTTTAGTAAAACCAGAAATCAAACAATATATGGAAGAAAGATTAGCAGAACACAAAATTAAGCATGTCGATATCATGGGACCATTAATGAGTATTCTCACAGATAAGATTGATGAGCAACCATATTGCGAACCTGGTATCGTGCATAAACTCGATGAAGCATATTTTAAAAAGATCGAGGCAATCGAATTTGCGGTAAAATATGATGACGGTAAAGATCCAAAAGGATTACCAAAAGCTGATATTGTTCTTCTTGGTATTTCTCGCACATCAAAAACACCGTTGTCGCAATTTTTAGCGCATAAACGATATAAGGTAATGAATATACCTATTGTTCCTGAAATAAATCCGCCTGAAGCACTATTTGAAATTGATCCTAAAAAATGTGTAGCTTTGAAAATAAGCGAAGAAAAGCTGAACAAAATCAGAAAAGAACGCTTGAAACAGTTGGGGCTTGGAGATTCGGCAAGATATGCAACAGGTCAGCGTATTCAAGAAGAACTCGACTATTTTAATAATATCGTTGAAAAAATCGGTTGTCCGGTGATTGATGTCTCTGATAAAGCAATCGAAGAAACTGCAAACGATATTATGTATATTATTGAACAAAATAAAATGAATTAATCATGACAATTGATAAAAGCGCTGGTGTTACAATCAGCGTTTAATTATTTCAAGCAAATCACTTTCCATTTATAAATAAAATGATATAATAATAAGACTAAATCTATGCAGGTGGTTAGTTTGCGAATTGAACAATCAGTAATAAATGAAATTAAAGATAAAACAGATATATTAGATCTAGTAAGTGAATATGTGAAATTAGAAAAAAGAGGACGCAATTATATAGGTTTGTGTCCTTTTCATGATGAAAAAACACCTTCATTCACTGTTTCTGAAGATAAGCAAATCTGCCATTGTTTCGGTTGTAAAAAAGGAGGCAATGTTTTCCAGTTTACGCAAGAAATTAAAGGCGTTTCATTCGTGGAAGCTGTTAAAGAGCTGGGAGAAAGGGTAAATATAAAAATAGACGTCAATGATTCCGATGCTCAAAACCAAATTGCTTCTGATGACTTGATGATGATTAAAATGCATGAGTTGATGCAAGATTATTATCATTATGTTCTTATGAAAACTGTTGAAGGAGAGGAAGCGTTAGATTATTTAAAATCTAGGGGATTTACAGAAGAATTACTAAATGAAAGAAAAATTGGTTACGCACCTGATAACTCTCATTTCTGCCATGACTTCTTACAGAAAAAAGGTTACGATATCGAACTTGCATATGAAGCAGGATTGCTTTCCAGAAACGAAGAAAACTTCAGTTATTATGATCGATTTAGAGATCGCATCATGTTCCCTCTAAAAAATGCTCAAGGGCGTACAGTAGGCTATTCTGGACGGACATACAAAAATCAAGAGCCGAAATATTTAAATAGCCCGGAAACCCCAATATTTCAAAAAAGAAAATTACTGTATAACGTTGATAGAGCGAGAAGAACGATTCGTCAAAAAAACGAACTCATTTTACTTGAAGGATTCATGGATGTTATTAAAGCTGACCAAGCAGGTATAAAGCAAGTAGTAGCGAGCATGGGCACACAACTTTCGCAAGAACATGTATCTTTTATAAAGAAATTAACTTCAAATGTAACTTTATTGTTTGATGGAGACTTTGCAGGGCAAGAAGCTACTTTGAAAACAGGACAGAATTTATTGCAACAAGGTATGAATGTATTTGTTGTACAGATGCCGTCAAAAATGGATCCAGATGAATATATTGCTAAATATGGTAATGACGCCTTCAGAGCATATTTAGATCACGAAAGAAAAGCTTTCATTTTATATAAAGTGAATTTGCATAAAGATGAAATTGAACATAATGATATGGCATATGAAAAATATTTAAAAGAGATTACAGATGATATTTCACTAATGCAATCAGGCATTTTACAAAAAAAAGTATTGCAAGACGTTTCTGAATTGTTTAAAGTAAGTTTTGATAGTCTAAATAATGAAGTGGCTCTGCATTCTCCTCGATATAATGATGCGAAAATGCCAATTCCAACTTTCGAAAAACAACAGTTCACTAAAAAGGAAGATGCTGAGCGTAAATTACTAAAACATTTCATGTTTAGCAAAGATGTTTTTTTGGATTACAATAAAGAAATTGAATCAGATGACTTTACAAATAGTCATTTTAAGAGTATATTTAATATTTTGCACGACTATTATTCTGAAAATGAACATTATGATTTAAGTACTGCCTTATTATATAGTAATCAAGAAGCTGATAGAGAAACATTGATTTCACTTGAAAATCTTCTGTTAAATAGGAATCCCTACGAATATGAGCTACAAGATTACATTAATATCATCACTGACAATCGTAATGGAGAAACTTCAGAAACCCTGAATGAAAAGTTAAGAGAAGCAGCTCGCATTGGTGATATGGAGCTACAAAAATACTATTTAGAGAAAATAGTTAATATGAATAAGAATAGAATGAAATAATGAGTTATGAGTAATTAACAAGAAGTATTCTACCTTTTTGTTAAATATAAAGATGTGCTTATATTAATTTCGGGAGGCCATTTTATGTCTGAAAACCAAGTGAAAGTAGTAAAAAAACAAACCATCGATCCGACATTGACTTTGGAAGATGTAAAAAAACAATTATTAGAAAAAGGTAAAAAAGAAGGTCATCTTAGTCACGAAGAAATAGCTGAAAAATTGCAGAATTTCGAAATGGATTCTGACCAAATGGATGAATTCTTTGACCAATTAAATGATAATGATATCAATCTTGTCAATGAAAAAGACAGCTCAGATACAGACGAAAAATTAAATCCTCACGATTTGAGTGCACCTCCAGGAGTAAAAATTAATGACCCTGTACGTATGTATTTGAAAGAAATTGGACGCGTTAATTTATTAAACGCTCAAGAAGAAATCGAATTAGCAAAACGTATTGAACAAGGCGATGAAGTTGCTAAAGCAAGACTAGCTGAAGCCAACTTACGTTTAGTAGTCAGTATTGCTAAAAGATATGTCGGCCGTGGAATGCTTTTCTTAGATTTAATCCAAGAAGGTAACATGGGCTTGATTAAAGCTGTTGAAAAGTTCGACTTCAGTAAGGGATTTAAGTTCTCGACATATGCTACATGGTGGATTCGTCAAGCGATTACACGTGCTATTGCTGACCAAGCACGTACGATTCGTATTCCAGTACACATGGTGGAAACAATTAATAAATTAATTCGTGTTCAAAGACAACTTCTTCAAGATTTAGGCAGAGACCCTGCTCCAGAAGAAATTGGGGAAGAAATGGACTTACCACCAGAAAAAGTACGTGAAATTTTAAAAATCGCTCAAGAACCCGTTTCTTTAGAAACTCCTATCGGCGAAGAAGACGACAGTCATTTAGGTGACTTTATCGAGGACCAAGAAGTTCAGAGCCCATCTGATCATGCCGCTTATGAACTATTAAAAGAACAATTAGAAGATGTTCTAGATACACTCACTGATAGAGAAGAAAATGTTCTAAGATTGCGTTTTGGTTTAGACGACGGAAGAACACGCACACTTGAAGAAGTCGGTAAAGTATTCGGCGTTACAAGAGAACGTATTCGTCAAATCGAAGCCAAAGCATTAAGAAAACTTAGACATCCTAGTCGCAGTAAACGACTCAAAGATTTCATGGACTAATTATGTAAATTTAAGCGAGACAATAAGCTGAATATGTTTGGCTCAGAAGGTCTTAGTTAAGAGTCTCTTCTTATGCATGTATTGTACTTGCAGACAAACATACCGGTTATATTGTTTCGCTTTTTTTATTATTCAGAGGAGAATTGAAGATGATTGCACTTAATCAAAGGTTGCAAGCAGTCAGCCAATATATTAAAGGACCGATACTTGCAGATATTGGATCAGACCACGCTTACTTGCCGATTTATGCTATTCAAAACGAACTTTGCCAAACTGTTATTGCAGGAGAAGTTGTCAGAGGACCATTTGAAGCAGCTCATTTAAATGTCGAAAAATACGGGCTAAATCAAAGTATTGATGTTAAACTTGGCAATGGGCTAGAAGTTATTGAAGAAAATAATAAAGTAGACTCTATTACGATTTGCGGGATGGGCGGACCTCTTATCGCTTCAATTATTGAGAATGGCAAATCCAAATTAAAAAACCATCCACGTCTCATTTTACAGAGTAATATACAGACCTATACTCTAAGAAAAGTGCTACATCGACTTAATTATCATATTATTGATGAAGCACTCATTGAAGAGAAAGGACATATCTATGAAATCGTCGTTGCTGAATTTGGCAGCGAAGATACGGATGTATACGATTTGAAATTCGGTCCTATTCTATTAAGACAAAAAAGTGATTTATTCTTTAAAAAATGGAATAGAGAATTAGAAGCTTTGGAAAATATAAAAAGTAATCTAGACAGCAATAAACACAGCCACAGATTATCAGAGATTAATAACGAAATTAAAATGATTCAAGAGGTGTTAAAATGAAAACTTCAGAATTACTAAATATTATTAATCAGCACGTCCCTTTTTCATCAGCTAAAGAATGGGATAATGTAGGTTTGCTTATTGGAGATAAAGAAAAAGAAGTTACGGGAATTTTAACAACATTAGATTGTACAGCAGAAATCGTGGACGAAGCAATCAACAATAATGTCAATACGATAATTGCTCACCATCCGTTGATTTTTAAAGGTATCAGTAATGTTAACGAAGGTGGCTATGGAACTATCATAAGACGCATTATCCAACACGATATTCAGCTAATCGCACTCCACACAAATTTAGATGTATATCAACATGGTGTAAACGCAATGTTGGCTCAAACACTTGGTGTTAATAATACAGCCATCCTTGAACCTCAATTTACAAATTACTACAAAGTTCAAGTCTTTATTCCAAAGGAAAATGCTGTCGACTTTAAAGAAAAAATGAGTCAAGCTGGCTTTGCTTCAGAAGGCAATTATGAACATTGTTTCTTTTCAACTGCAGGCGAAGGACAATTCAAACCAGTAGGAGAAGCGAATCCTCATATTGGAAGTCTCAATGAGATAGAATCAGTGTCTGAAATTAAAATAGAATTTATGATTCAAAATCATCAACGTCATCAAGCTGAATACTATATTAATGAATTGCATCCTTACGAAACTCCAGTATACGATTTTATTCCTTTAACTAAACAGTTAGATAGAGGATTAGGAGTAATAGGTTCTTTAAAAAATCAAGTAACTTTAAAAGAGTTTGCGCTCAAAGCTAAAGAAGCTTTAAATTTGCCAAGTGTTAGATTTACAGGTAATCCTAATTCATTAATTAACACAGTCGCTATTATCGGCGGTTCTGGTATTGGTTTTGAAAAAGACGCTATTAATAAAGGCGCAGATGTTTTTGTTACAGGAGATATTAAACATCACGACGCACTTGATGCAAAAACAGATAATATTAATTTAGTTGATATTAATCACTATAGTGAATATGTTATGAAAGAAGGACTTAAGCACTTATTACAAGAATGGTTGAATCAACCAGCGTTTAAGATAATTGCTTCAGATTTAAATACAGATCCATTTAGCTACGTATAAATAAAAAGGAGGGATTTTAAAATGGCCAAACAACATCCATTTGAACAATTTGATTTAGATGATCAGCTTATAGAAGCAGTCTCTGATTTAAATTTTAATCAGCCAACTGAAATCCAACAAAGAGTTATTCCCAAAATTTTAAAAGGGACAAGTATTATCGGACAATCTCAAACCGGTACAGGTAAATCACATGCATTTCTTTTACCATTAATGCAAAGTATTGATCCATCTATCCAAGAACCTCAAGCGATTGTAGTTGCACCAACAAGAGAATTGGCTCAACAGCTTAATAACGCGGCACAGCATTTAGCCGAATTTAAAAAGGATGTCAAAGTTTCTTTGTTTATCGGCGGTACTGACTTTGAAAGAGATAAACAGCGTTGCAATATACAACCGCAACTTGTAATTGGCACACCGACTAGAATTAACGATTTATCTAAAGATGGTACTTTGCATACACATTTAGCAAACTACTTAGTTGTTGATGAAGCTGACTTAATGATTGATTTAGGATTAATCGAAGATGTGGACCATATTGCTGCTCGATTAGAAGACAATGCGAATATCGCAGTATTCAGTGCAACGATACCTAAATCATTACATCCGTTTTTAAATAAATACTTGAATCAACCAGAATTAATTGAAGTCGATAATAAGACGCAAAATAAGAAAAATATTGACTTTTACCTAATACCAACAAAAGGTGCGGCGAAAGTTGATAAAACTAAGTCCTTAATAAAAATATTAAATCCTTATTTATGTATTATTTTTTGCAACAGCAGAGAAAATGCAGATGAGCTAGCAGAAGAACTTACAGCCGATGGATTGAAAATCGGTATGATTCATGGTGGATTATCCCCGCGTGAACGTAAGCAGCAAATGAAACGTATTAGAAATTTAGATTTCCAATATGTAATTGCAAGTGATTTAGCGTCAAGAGGTATCGATATTGAAGGAGTGAGTCATGTCATTAATTTTGATGTGCCTAAAGATATTGATTTCTTTACCCACCGTGTAGGACGAACTGGTAGAGGTCAATACAAAGGGGAAGCTTTCACGTTGTTCACGCCAGATGAAGAAGAACTGATAAATGACATCGAAGAAAAAGGCTATCATTTTGAAGATGTAGATATTAAAAATGGCGAAATCGTACCTATCAAAGCACATAACACTCGAAAAACGCGTCAAAACAAAGATGATCATTTAACAACTCAAGTTAAGCGTAAAATTAAACGTGGCAACAAGAAAAAAGTTAAACCAGGTTACAAGAAAAAGTTTAAAAAAGAATTAGAAAATTTAAAACGTCAAGAGCGTAAGCAATACAGCAAACGCAAAAATAAAGAACAACGTAAAAATAGATAAGGGTAAGGTGGATAAAAGTGTTAATAGGTTCTCATGTTTCCATGAATGGCAAAAAAATGTTACAAGGCTCTGCAGAAGAAGCACATCGTTTAAATGAAAAGACATTTATGATATACACAGGCGCTCCTCAAAATACTCGACGTAAAGCAATTGAAGATTTGAATATCGAAGCTGGACATGAAGCAATGAAAGAATATGGCTTATCCAATATTGTTGTTCATGCGCCTTACATTATTAATATTGCTAATACACAAAAGCCGCATGTATTTGAGTTAGGTGTAGACTTTTTGCAAAAAGAAATTGAACGTACAGAAGCAATTGGTGCGAAAGATATTGTTTTACATCCTGGCTCACATGTTGGTGCAGGTTCAGAAGCAGGAATCAAGAAAATTATCGAAGGACTTAATGAAGTATTAACAAATGAGAATGACGTGCGTATTGCGTTAGAAACTATGGCTGGAAAAGGTTCAGAAGTCGGCAGAACCTTCGAAGAACTAGCACAAATTATTGATGGAGTAAACCATAACGAACGACTTTCTATTTGTTTTGATACTTGTCATACGCATGATGCTGGTTATAAAGTTAAAGATGATTTTGATTCTGTTTTAGAAGAATTTGATAAAATAATAGGATTAGATAGAATCAAAGTGTTACATGTAAATGACAGTAAAAATGAAATAGGCGCCCATAAAGACCGTCATGAGAATATTGGTTTCGGTCATATTGGATTTGATGCTTTAAACTACATCGTACATCATGAAGTGTTCGAAGATATTCCGAAAATCTTAGAGACACCGTTCGTAGGTGAAGATAAGAAAAACAAGCGACCTCCTTATAAACATGAAATTGAAATGTTAGAATCCCAAACATTTAATCCTAATATGAAAGAAATCATTATGGCTGAATAAGATGCTGTTATTAGAGTGGGCGTTGAAATAAATTGAATGTATATTATTTCCGTCCCACTTTTATTTTATCTTCTTAATCGTAAGCATTACAATTTACATAATTAGAAAACAAGGTTATATTTGTAGCGAGGTGAAATCATGACAACTCCTGTTTTTGAATTAAAAAACATCAATTACCATTTTGGTACAAAACAAGTATTAGAAAACATTAATATTAAAATTTATAAAGGTGACTTCTTAGCGATTGTAGGACCAAATGGCGCAGGTAAATCTACATTACTTAAAGTAATGCTTGGATTATTGCCTCTACAAACAGGCGAGATGTACATAGATGGTATTAAATATCAAAGAAAAGCTTCTGATTTAAAAATCAGTTATGTTTCTCAAAAAGCTTCTGCTTTTAACGCTGGATTCCCAGCTAGTGTTAAAGAGGTAGTTCTAAGTGGTCTAACTAAAAAAAAGCACTTATTTCAATGGTTTAATAAGAAAGATGTGCAGAAGGTCAAAGATATATTGAAACGCTTGAACATCGAATTTCTGCTTCATAAAAATATCGCTGAATTATCAGGGGGACAGCAGCAGCGTGTGTTAATTGCCCGTGCGCTTATTTCAAATCCGTCTGTCCTCATACTAGATGAACCGACTAATGGCATCGATGCAAAGCATGTAAGTGAGTTTTATGAAACTTTAGAACAATTGAAGCAAGAGGGTGTAACCATAATTTTAGTTACACATGATATCGGAGTTGTGGTTGATACAGCGACACAAGTTGCATGTTTAAATAAACATTTACATTTCCACGGTTCTGCAAAAGAATTTAAATCATTAGATCAAGTTGAGATTTCTAAGATTTATGGCTATCCTATTAAATTTGTGGACCATCAACACGAAAGGGAGTGCTGTAACTAATGATTGATGCATTATTAAACTTTGATTTTATGAGGTACTCTCTTATCAGTGGGATACTTATCGGGTTTATCGCACCCTTTATAGGCGCCTTTATTGTGGTTCGTAGATTATCGCTAATTGCGGACGCCTTAAGTCACGTAACTTTAGGCGGTATCTCATTCGGAATGCTGCTTACCACTCTGTCACCGATTTTTGCTTCTATCAACCCTATGTGGGGTGGTATACTTTTTGCAGTAGTGGGCGCATTATTAATTGAAAAATTGCGTACTTCTTATAAAAATTACCAAGAAATCGCTATACCAATTATTATGAGTGCAGGTATAGGTTTGAGTGCAATCTTCATATCCTTAGCAGATGGATTTAATCAAGAATTGGTAGGCTTGCTATTTGGTTCTATCAGTGCTGTTTCATTAAGTGATATGGTCACAGTACTTGTCATAGCTATTATCGTAATGGTGTTTATTTTCTCATTTTATAAAGAATTATTTATTCTTTCTTTTGATGAAGAATATAGCAGAGTTATCGGTATTCCGAAATGGATACAGTTCTTATTTATAATCATAGTTGCAATGGTCGTTTCAGCATCTATGCGTGTAGTAGGGATACTCTTAGTAAGTGCGCTCATGACACTTCCTGTTGCAATTGCTATGAGAATTACTAAAGGATTTAAGCAACTTATTATATTAAGTATTATATTAGGTGAACTTTCGGTAATCGGCGGCCTAATAATCGCTTTTTATCTCAACTTATCGCCAGGTGGTGTCATTGTAGTCTTATTAGTATTGATATTAGTAGCTACAATGTTAATTCAAACATTGCGTGTGAAAGTTAAAAAAGGAGTTAATTAGTATGAATACGACTGACGCTATTAAAATTTTAAAAGACGAAGGTCATAAATACACAGATAAACGAAAAATGATTATTGATATATTTGTACATGAAGATAAGTATATAAGTGCAAAAGCCATTCAACAACGCATGGATTCAAAATTTCCAGGTATTTCATTCGATACAATTTATAGAAATCTTTATTTATTTAAAGATCTTGGGATTATTGAAAATACAGAGCTAGATGGTGAAATGAAATTCCGTATCGCATGTGCGCATCATCACCATCATCACTTTATTTGTGAAGTATGCGGCGAAACTAAAATTATTGATTATTGTCCGATGGAAGAAATTCAAGCACAATTGCCAGGGGTTTTAATACACACCCATAAATTAGAAGTATATGGCATTTGCGAAAACTGCCAATAATAATTTTATAATCGCATCCTAACAAATTCTGAGCATTACCAGTTCAGAATTTGTTTTTTTATGTTTGAAATACACTATAAAGTGATAAACATTAGATGGAGATAATAAAGTCATGATGAACTTATAATACAAGCATTTAAATTGTAAGCTTTCTCGTGACTTGATATAGTTAAGATGAAAACAAATTAGGAGGATGATTATTTATGGCTTTTGAATTACCAAATTTACCATACGAGTTTGATGCATTGGAACCATATATCGACAAAGAAACAATGGAAATCCATCATGACAAACACCATAACACTTATGTAACAAAATTAAATGCAGCAATCGAAGGTACTGATTTAGAAAATAAATCAATCGAAGAAATCGTTGCTAATTTAGACAGCGTACCATCAGACATCCAAACTGCAGTTCGTAATAATGGTGGGGGACACTTAAACCACTCATTATTCTGGCAACTTCTTACACCTAATTCTGAAGAAAAAGGTACTGTAATTGATAAAATTAAAGAAGAATGGGGCTCTTTAGATAAATTCAAAGATGAATTTGCTAAAAAAGCTGCTGGACAATTTGGTTCAGGTTGGGCATGGCTAGTTGTAGATAAAAACGGTAAATTAGAAATCGTTTCTACACCAAACCAAGACAACCCTATTACAGAAGGCAAAACTCCTATTTTAGGCTTAGATGTTTGGGAACATGCTTACTACCTTAAATATCAAAATAAACGTCCAGATTATATTGATGCATTCTGGAATGTTGTTAACTGGAATAAAGTTGACGAACTTTATGAAGCTGCAACAAAATAATACTAGGTTATTTAAATTAAACTAGTATCTACACAAACAGTAATCGGTTATTCCGGTTACTGTTTTTCTTTTACAATATTTTACATAACATACAGTTTAACGCACAATTACAAATTTATGACAGGAATTCAATACAAATCATAGAAAAAAGTTTCGTTTTCATATATCATTTGTTTAGAGAACTGTTGAATTGAGGTAGGTTGTTTTGTTAAAAAGGTTAAAAGAAAAATCAAATGATGAAAAAACTAGAAATCTGATGGATAAGAGAATCAATTTCTTCTTTGGTCTAGTTGTCATAGTATTTGTAATCATTGTTTTACGGTTAGGTTACTTACAAATTGCACAAGGTTCTCATTATAAGCAACTCATTAAAAATGATGAAAATATTACTGTCAATGAATCAGTACCAAGAGGAAGAATTCTGGATAGAAATGGTAAAATTTTGGTAGATAACGCTTCTAAAAAGTCTATTACATATACAAGAGGCCGCAAAACTTCACAAAAAGAAATCTTAGATACAGCAAAACGTTTATCAAAACTGATTAAAATGGATACTGATCATATAACTAAGCGAGACGAACAAGATTTTTGGATCCAATTACATCCTAATAAAGCAGCAGATATGATGAAAAAAGAGGAAAAAATGTTAAATGATGGCGATATTTCTCAAGATCAGTATGACGAAGAACTACACAACAAGATTAAAGAAAAACAACTTAAACAATTAACTAAAAAAGACTTGCAGGTATTAGCAATCTACAGAGAAATGATGGCCGGATCAACATTAAACCCGCAAACTATTAAAAACAAAGATGTAACTGAAAAAGAATATGCTGCAGTTTCACAACAACTATCAAAATTACCAGGCGTGAATACGTCCATGGATTGGGATCGAAAATATCCTTATGGTAATTTGTTAAAAGGATTATTCGGTGATGTATCAACAACTGAAGAAGGGATTCCTAAAGAATTAACTGATTACTATTTATCAAAAGGCTATTCAAGAAACGATCGTGTAGGTAAGTCTTATCTCGAATATCAATATGAGAGTATATTACGAGGAAAGAAAAAAGAAATGAAATATACAACAGATAAATCAGGCGCAATAACTAATACAGAAGTTATAAATCCTGGTTCTCGCGGTGACGACTTAGTATTATCAATTGATGTTGATTTACAAAAAGAGGTAGAAGATGCACTAGAAAAACAAATTAATAAATTACGTAGCGAAGGCGCTAAAAATATGGATACAGCAATGATTGTTGTTCAAGATCCAAAAAATGGCGATGTACTTGCTATGGCAGGTAAAAAGATTAAGCCAAATGGCGAAATGACTGATTATGATATTGGTAACTTCACATCTCAATATACAGTTGGTTCATCTGTAAAAGGCGGAACTTTACTTGCAGGTTATCAAAATGGTGCAATCCATGTTGGAGAAGAAATGATTGATGAGCCGCTCCATTTCCAAGGGGGTCTTACTAAACGTTCTTACTTCAACCAAAACGGCAAAGTAAGAATCAATGATAAAGAAGCATTAATGCACTCATCAAACGTTTATATGTTTAAAACTGCTTTAAAATTAGCGAAAGATCCATACCATTATAATATGGCACTTCCAAATAATATTGCCGATGCAGGTCAAAAATTGAGAAAAGGTTTAAATCAAGTCGGATTAGGCGTTAAAACTGGTATTGATTTACCAAATGAAGTAGCAGGACAAATTGAGAAATTAGATACCAATAGCGGTAATTATTTAGATTTAGCAATAGGACAATACGATACCTATTCACCGCTCCAACTTTCTCAATACGTATCAACCATTGCTAATAATGGATATCGTATTCAACCACATGTCGGCTTAGAAATCAGAAAAGCAACAAATAAAGACAATTTAGGACCTGTGAAACATAAAATAAAAGGCAATGTATTAAATAGAGTTAATAACACGCCTGACCAAATCAAGGAAGTTCAAGACGGATTCGACATGGCATTTAATAAAGCTCCAGGTACTGGGTATCAAAGTTTCCATAACACTGTAGTTCCTTCAGCTGGTAAAACAGGTACCGCTGAGGTATTCCAAAATGGAGAGCCGAGAGTTAACTCAACGTATATTGGTTATGCTCCAAAAGATGATCCTCAACTTTCATTCTCTATAGTTTACACTAACCAACCTGTTCCAGAACCTTGGTTGCAAGGTGGAGACCTTGGTAGAGATGTTATCAATTATTACTTTAAAGATAAAAAAGAAAAATAAGCAATATATAATAAGAGACTAAATGAGGTGCTCCCTATAAAGCAGACACTTAAACAGTGAAAACTTTATAGGGAGTTTTTTATATAAGCAGTAATCAAATACTTATATAACTAGAGAAGTTTTCTATTTTAACTTTAATGACACTTAATCTGAGAAACGTTATAATATGTATATCAAATTATTAATTAAAGTAGGGGTATTATGAAGAAGTCTGATTTTCGAAAAGAAACCTTGAAACACATGAAAAATTTAAATAAGAGTATAAAAGAAAAAGCCGATCAGTGGCTGGCTGAGCAACTCTTTTCGACAGAAGAATATAAAAATGCTCAAAAAATAGGGATTGTCTTAGCAATGAATCATGAAGTTGATACCTATTCGATTATTAAACAAATTATTAATCAAAATAAACAAGCTTTCGTTCCTGCTACTGAATATTCTACAAAGAAAATGACTTTTCAGCGTCTGACAGATTTATCAACACTAGCAGTAGATGAAAAAGGGATTAAATATGTGAACGCACCTACTGAAAAAACAGATCAATTAGATTTAATTATAGTACCCGGCGTAGTCTTTAATAATTATGGTTACCGAATCGGTTATGGCGGCGGCTATTTTGATAAATTTTTAAGTCAACATAGAGCAGCTACTATCAGCTTGATTTATGATATTCAATTAAATAATGATTTCAATACTGAAAGTCATGATGAAAAAGTTGACCGCTTAATTATTGCTAAAACAAAGTAAGTTATTTGGAGGCCTCATGAGAATAGAAAAACAATTTTGGAAATTAATTTATTATTGGATTCGATATTTGAACTACGAAATTGCATACAGAAATAAGGAAGATTCAGAAATATGGTTAAGCAATAAAAGAAAACATAAAATTGTTATTTTTAAAACCGAAGTCAATAGCTCTCAGGAAATTCGCTTTGATAAAAGTCGTGTCCAAGAGCACGAAAAAGAAATATCAGAATTTACAGGTTTTAAAATCAAAGAGGTTGATTTTTACTATTTGACTGAAAAGATTTTTACATATGAAAATCTTAACGAAGTACATCCAATTAAAATGAAGTTCAATGTGATTAGAAATATGAAAGATTTGAATAAGATATTTCCTAATCCACTTCTTATTCGTCTTTACTCACGAAATAATGATAAAACTTCACTTTATTATAAAAAAAGAGTATTAAGTGATAATCCATTAGAAAAATATATGATGAAATTTGCCCCTGTAACATACGGATTAATCGCTTTAAATGTGATAATTTGGCTTTATATGTTTCTCATACTCAATATATTCTCAGATAACCGGATGATTGATGTAGGAGGATTAGTGCATTTTAATGTGGTACACGGGGAATGGTACAGATTAATTACTTCGATGTTTTTACACTTTAATTTTGAACATATACTGATGAATATGCTCTCATTATTTATTTTTGGTAAGCTTGTAGAAGCAATAGCCGGTCATTGGCGGATGCTAGGCATCTATTTGATTTCAGGAGTATTTGGAAACCTTGTTTCACTCGCTATAGATAGCACTTCTATCTCAGTTGGGGCGAGCGGTGCAATCTTCGGTTTAATTGGTGCGCTATTTGCTATGATGTTTATTGGCAAACAATACGAGCGCAAAACATTATTTCAACTCATCGGTGTGCTTTTACTTTTAACGCTAGTTTCGTTATTTATTTCCAATGTGAATATCTTCGCCCATATTGGCGGTTTTATTGGTGGAATTTTAATTACATTTATAGGTTATTATTATAAAGTAAATCGCAAATATTTTTGGATTTCACTTGGAATAATGGTGATATTGACAATTCTCCTACTTATAAGAACTTTAACTATCAAAGAAGATAATATTTATGATAAGTTAATAAGAGATGAAATGAATGAAGGGAATTATAATAAAGCATCGCAACTTGTAGAACACACTATAAATAAAGGTTATGAAGATGATGAGACATATTATTTAAGTGGCCTGATTAAAGCAACTAAAGATTCTAAAGCAGAAGGCATTTCCACATGGGAACGTGGACTCAAATATTATCCTGAATCTGGCATTTTGCATTATGAATTAGCTATTGCAAATCGTTCATTAGGTGATAAAAAATCTGCTTTGAAGCATATTAAAATCGCTTATAAAAATCACCCGCACAATGAAAAATACAAATATCTTAAAGAAGAGTTGACGCATGACAATGAATCAGCAGATAAATAGTTTTTATGATGTGCAGCAATTATTAAAGCAATTTGGTTTTATAATTTATTTTAAAGATAAACAAGATATGCTAGAAATGATGGAGCAAGAAATAAGGGAGCTTCATGAATATCAGCTCATATCCAAAGACACGTTTATTAAGTGTATTCTAATTATCAATCAAAGAAGGATGAGTAAGTAATGAAAAATTTAATATTGGCAGCGGATGTTGGCGGTACAACATGCAAGTTAGGGATTTTTGATAAACATCTAGACAGACTGGCGAAGTGGTCAATACAAACAGATATCAGTGATCCGACAGGAGTCGTTCTGCTTAAATCAGTCTATAGTGCTTTTGTACAAAAGTTAACTGAACTTAATCTTAAATTAGAAGATGTAATAGGATTAGGACTGGGCGTCCCCGGACCTGTTGATTTTGAAACGGGAGTAGTTCATGGGGCAGTCAACCTTAACTGGCCAGGCGACGTAAATATTAGAGAAATCTTTTCTCAATATGTCAGCTTTCCAGTATTTGTAGATAATGATGCTAATGCAGCAGCTTTAGGCGAAAAACACAAAGGCGCAGGTCATGACGCAGATGATGTTGTGGCTATAACTTTAGGTACAGGAGTAGGCGGCGGCATTATTTCTAATGGTAAACTTGTTCATGGCCATAATGGTTCTGGCGCAGAAATTGGTCATTTCAGAGTAGATTTCGATCAAAGATTTGCTTGTAATTGTGGAAAATACGGCTGTTTAGAAACAGTTGCTTCGGCCACTGGTGTAGTTAATTTGGTCAAATTTTACCATCCTAAATTAACGATTAAATCTTCTATTTTAGAACTTATTAAAGAAGATCGTGTGACAGCCAAAGATGTTTTTGACGCCTCTAAAAAAGGAGATTTATTCTGTTTGTTCATAACAGAAAGAGTGGCAAACTATATTGCATATGCTTGCAGTATTATTAGTGTAATGAGTAATCCGAAATACATCATTTTGGGTGGCGGCATGTCCGAAGCAGGAGATATTTTAATAGAGAACATTAAAACAGAGTATCGTAATTTGACATTTACTCCAGCTCAAAATGGAACTGAAATAGTGAAAGCTCAACTAGGTAACGATGCAGGGATTGCAGGTGCAGCTGGTTTAATAAAAACTTACGTGATAGATGAGGAGAGAGTTGAATAATGGCAATAGTAGATGTAGTAGTAATTCCTGTTGGAACAGAAGGACCTAGCGTCAGTAAATATATCGCTGAGATTCAAACTAAGCTAAAAGAATTTAAGGAACAAGGCTTGATTGATTATCAATTAACACCTATGAATACACTTATTGAAGGTGATTTAGAAGATTTATTCAAAGTTGTTCAAGCTATTCATGAATTACCTTTTGATAAAGGATTAGAAAGGGTATGTACTAATATAAGAATAGATGACCGTCGTGATAAATCTCGCAAAATGAACGACAAATTGGTATCTGTTCAAAAACAATTAGACAAAATGAGTGGTGATCAATAATGAATATTTCATCTTTAACACTTGGTATTGCTGATACCAATACTTATTTTATTGAGGATGAAAATAGTGTTTTACTAGTAGATCCATCAAGTGATGGCAAAAAAATCATAGACAAGCTTAAATCAATCGATAAACCCTTAAAAGCAATTATTTTAACACATGCCCATTTTGATCATATTGGTGCTTTGGACGAAGTATTAAATGAATATGATGTGCCTGTGTATTTACATGAAGAAGAATTTGATTTCTTAACTGACACAAGTAAAAATGGGTCATCAAAATTCCAACAATATGGATTGGAACCCGTTAAGAGTTCGGCGAAACCTCAATCATTAAAAGAGGGTACGCATAACATCGGCGGTTTCGATGTAAAAGTATTGCATACACCAGGACATTCACCTGGCAGTTTAACTTATGTATTTAATGATTTCGCTGTTGTAGGCGATACATTATTCAACAACGGTATTGGTCGAACAGATTTATACCGCGGTGATTATGAAACTTTAGTTGATTCAATTCAAGACAAAATTTTTGAAATTGAAGGCGACTTACCGTTATATCCAGGACACGGTTCTTCAACAACTGTCAATGGTGAACAATTAAATCCATATCTTCATGGGTAAAATAAATTTCATAAAATAAAAGAAATTTCCTCACCTTCTACGTTTATTATTGTAGGAGGTGATTTTTTATGAAAAAACTTTTAGACCAAATTTTGAAAGATGCAATCGCTAAGAACGTATCAGATATCCATTTTATACCGCTTGAAAAGGAAGTCTCGATTAAATTCAGAGTCAATGATGATTTGATTAATTACGATAAAATTGAGATTCTAAATTATTCAAAATTGCTTACCTTTATGAAATTTCAAGCAGGACTCGATGTTTCAAATTATCATCAAGCTCAAAGCGGCCAAACAACTTTTAAGCATCAAACTTTATATAATTTGCGGATATCGACTTTACCGCTTTCCTTAGGTATGGAAAGCTGTGTAATACGTCTTTCACCGCAGTATTATTCCCAAGATTCTAAAATGGCAGGCCCTAAAAATTTCTATCATCTTATGAATAAGAAACAAGGGCTCATACTTTTTACAGGGCCAACTGGTTCAGGTAAAAGCACGATGATGTATGAAATGGTTGCTTTTGCTCAAGAGCATTTGAATTTAAATATTATAACAGTCGAAGATCCTGTGGAAAAAAGAATTACTGGTATCACCCAAATTTCGGTTAATGAAAAGGCGGGTATTAATTATGAGAGCTCTTTCAAAGCTATCTTACGTTGCGATCCAGATATCATTCTTATTGGTGAAATCAGAGATGCTCAGATAGCTAAATGCGTAATCCATGCTGCTTTAAGCGGACATTTGGTTTTATCCACTTTACATTCTAATGATTGCGAAGGCGCATTATTAAGATTATTAGAAATGGGTGTGACACCGCAGGAAGCCCAACAATCTATCGCGTTAATTTCAAATCAGCGTTTAGTTACAAATCAATACGGCAACCGCGAACTCGCTTATGAAACGATGTATCAGTCGGATATACAGTATTTTTTCAAGCATGATTACACAATGCCGAAACATTTTATGAAATTAAGTAAAGTATTAACTCAAATGAGTGAAGAGGGCGTTATCTGTGAAGAGATTCTCGAAAGATATACTTAAATATTCCTTGGTCCCTTCAAAAAAGCTGAATACCAAAGAGCAGTTAATCTTATTGTATCGTTTGAATATCCTCTTAGAACATGGTTTTACATTAATAGAATGTTTCACCTTTTTAAATATGCATATTCAATATAAACAAAAGGAGACTGCTAAAGAAATTATCCATCTTATTAAAAACGGCGCATCTTGCTACTCAATACTGAAATTTCTCAACTTTCCCCGAACTATTATTATGCAAATCTATTTCTCTGAAAAATATGGACAACTTACTGAAAATTTAAAGGACGCTTATGAATTTCTTAATAGAAAAAATGAGACCAAACAAAAATTAATTAAGACTATCCAATATCCTCTCATATTAATCATGGTCTTTATGATGATGCTGTTCGGAATTAATCATTTTATACTCCCCGAATTCCAACAAATATATTCTACAATGGACATTCACTTATCTCCGACGTTAAGATTTTTAAACAACCTCATTCAACATTTCCCACTTATTATTTTATCTCTCCTCGTCCTTATTTCTATTATGAGCATATTCGCATATTTAGTTTATAGAAAACTAACAATCAAACAGCGATTGAAATTCATTTTAAAAATACCAATTGTAAGCAAATATTTTAAACTCTTTAAAACGTATCAAGTTGCAAATGAACTTTCTTTATTTTTTCGAAACGGTATTGTATTGCAACAAATTTCAAAAATTTACACAGAACAAAATGTCGATTTATTTCTTAACTATATCGGCAATTACACAATTGACCATATTCAAAAAGGCCTGAGCTTGCCAGAAATTTTCAAAAGTATAGGCTGCTTTGAAAATGATTTAATCCAATTCATAGAGCAGGGCGAGAAAAGCGGAAAACTAGAAGTAGAATTGACTATCTATACACAAATATTATTAAGTCAAATCGAAACAAAAATGAACAAACAAATCAGGTTGATACAACCCGTTATTTTCTTACTTCTTGGTCTTTTAATTGTATCTTTATATCTTGTAATTATGCTGCCTATGTTTGATATGATGCAATCTATTAAATAAACTGAAAGGAACAATTTTATGAAAAATATTTATTTAAAAATAAAAAAACGAAATATTAAGGCTTTTACGCTTTTAGAAATGTTACTTGTACTTTTAGTAATCAGTGTACTCTTGATTCTAATCATTCCTAATATCGCAAAGCAATCTGAACATGTGCAAGCAACCGGATGCGAAGCACAACAAAAAATGGTAAATAGTCAAATTGAAGCTTATACTTTAAAAAATAATCGAAAACCAGATTCAGTTGATGATCTCGTTACTCAAGGATATTTAAAAGAAGGGCAAAAGAAATGTAAATCCGGAGAAAGCATTACTATAAAAAATGGTGAAGCTTCTATTAGCTAGAAAAATTGAAGCTTTTACTATGCTAGAAACCCTTTTAGTTCTTTCACTAATAAGTTTATTTACATTTTTAAGTTTATCAGCTCAAAATCAGGCCCAATACACTAAAATTCAAAGTGAAGCTAAAGCCAAAAACCTAGCATCACAAATTATATATTTAAAATCAAAGGCAATTAAGGACCAAAATAGTATTACAATAATATTCAATCGAGGATCTAAAGAAGTAAAAGTAGTAGAAGAGAGAAATAAAATTAATACTATCCAACTAGAAAATGGAATAATAAAAGATAGCAATAATATGGATATTGTTACGATTGATAAAGAAGGCCAACTCAATCGTTTTGGTTCAATTTATATTAAATTTGACCAAACTTTATTCAGGTTTATTTTTCATATTGAGAAAGGCAGTTTAAGAATTGAAAAACAAAAAGTTTAAAGCATCTTTTCTATTAGATGCACTAACTTCTTTTGGACTCATATTGACATTGATATTACTATTTTTACCTTTTACCATAAATCAACACCAACAATTTAGAAATGAAATTCATATTGCAGAAATGAATAGAATATTGATAACTGCAATACATCGTTTTAAAACTAAAGAATTAACTCAAGGAGTGGAAATTGAGCATTATAATATTAAAAGCGATTATAAAGAAATATGTATTATTGATTCAGAAATTGGTAAAAAACAATGTATCCAAAAATAATAAGTTCTTTGCTTTTACTTTAATAGAAACTCTCCTTGCATTTTCAATTTTCTGTTTGGCACTTAGTTTAATTCCTCCATTATTTAAATCTGTCAATGCACTTAACAATCAAATAAACGATACAGCTCTTATAAACTTTGAATTTTTTTCTCAAGATATAACAAGAGAACTTAATGAAGTTTCGATTAAAAATATTGAAATTGATAATAATCACTTAATCGCTAAGAAAAAAGCACGGCTCATTAATTTCACTTTTACAAAGGAAAAGATTTATAAGACAGTAGACGGAAAAGGTAATATCACTCTTATCCAAAATATAAAGGACTTTAAACTCACAAAAATCAATAATAAATATATCAAGGTGGACTTAACTTTATTTGAAAATAATCGGCAATATAAGAAAATACTTATTATATAAGACACACGCATATATGCTTCCTTTCACTACAATTGTATTTATGTTATTCATTTTAATCATCACTTCCTATAACATCCAATTTGGATTAAAATTAAAGACAATACACAATTTAAATATGTATTATACCGAACAGTTAACAAGTCTTTATATTAAGGATGATGCAAGTGAAAAAGGAAATTAGCAAAACAGCACCAGTAATATTAGTCGGTTTCATGGGGACAGGCAAAACAACTTTAGCGGAATATATAGCGCATAAAGAAAATAAAACTTTTGCTGATTTAGATAAAATCATAGAGAAAGAAACAAATAAGAGCATCCCGGAAATATTTGCAGAAGAAGGCGAACTAAAATTTCGTGAACTTGAAAGTAAATATTTAATCGACTCTTTGGAAAAATACGATATAATATCGACAGGTGGAGGAATCGTCGAAAGTGTAACATCTATGAATACTTTATCTAAATTAAATAATATTTTTTGGTTAGATACTGATATCGAAGTTATATACGAGCGAATTAAAAATGATAGCAATCGACCAAATGCTAATAATAAAGCATTTGATGATTTAAAAAGGTTGTATTTATCAAGACTTTCACGATATAATGAAATCGCATTCAGCAGAATAGATACAAATATAGAAGTTGATATTTTGTATCAAAATTTGATGAATATTTTAAATGCGGATGATCAGTATTGGAGAGTATAAATTTTGTTAAATTATTTAATGAATTATCAGAATTTATCGCCGAAGGGGCAAGATATTGTTCGAATCTCTCAGGCAAAAGGATAATACTGGGACGCGTTCCTGAAGGTAACTACAGGGTAGCAATTTTATTTGCTATCCTGTTTTTAATATTTAATCACATATTAGGAGGTTAAAAAATGGCAAATGATTTAAAAAAGACGCCGTTATATGATCGTTTCGTTGAAAGCGATGCTAAAATTGTGGAATTCGGCGGTTGGGCTATGCCTGTTCAATTTACAAGTATTAAAGACGAACATAATGCTGTCAGAGAAGAAATGGGTATCTTTGATGTAAGCCATATGGGCGAAATATTAATTGAAGGTAAAGATGCTGCTGATTTCATCCAATATGTACTTTCAAATGATACAGATCAGCTTACTGATAGCAAAGCTCAGTATACTGCACTTTGTAACGAAAAGGGCGGAATTATTGATGATTTAATTACTTATAAATTAGATGATCAAAAATATTTATTAGTTGTAAATGCAGCAAATACTGATAAAGATTATGAATGGATTAAATCTCATTCTGATAAGTTTGACGTAAAAGTTGAAAATGTGTCAGATCAATATGGGCAATTGGCTGTTCAAGGTCCAAAAGCAAGAGACTATGTGGGAAGTTTAGTCGATGTTGATGTGACTGATATGAAACCATTTGATTTCAAAAAAGACGTAACAATCTTCGGTAAAAATGTGATTTTATCTCAATCTGGTTATACTGGTGAAGATGGTTTTGAAATTTATTGTAATTCAGATGATGTCGTTGATATCTGGGACGGATTGCTTGAAAATAAAGACCTTGTTCCTGCAGGACTAGGCGCTCGTGATACTTTACGTTTAGAAGCTGGACTTCCATTGCATGGACAAGATTTATCGGAAGAAATCACACCTTATGTAGGTGGAATTGCTTTCGCTGCTAAACCACTGATTGATGCAGATTTTATTGGTAAAGAAGTCTTAAAAGATCAAAAAGAAAATGGTTCTAAAGAACGTACTGTCGGGCTAGAAATGATTGATAAAGGAATTCCAAGAACAGGATATGATGTATTAGATTTAGATGGTAATAAAATAGGGCAAGTTACCTCTGGTACACAATCTCCATCTACTGGAAAAAGTATTGCACTAGCAATCATTAATCGTGATGAATTTGAAATGGGCCGTGAGGTACTCGTACAAATCAGAAAAAGACAAGTTAAAGCTAAGATTGTCAAGAAAAATCAAATTAGTAAATAATTAGTGAAGGGGTGGCAGTGGTGAGTCATCGATATATACCGTTAACTGAAAAAGACAAACAAGAAATGTTAGAAACAATCGGAGCAAGTTCCGTTGAAGAACTATTTGGAGACATACCTAAAGAAATATTGCTTAACAGAGAGTTGGATATTCCAAATGGTGAAGATGAAACAACTTTATTTAAAAGATTAAGCAGAATTGCAAATAAAAATATAACTAAAGAAGATCATACATCTTTCTTAGGCGCTGGAGTATATGATCATTACACACCAGCTGTAGTAGATGCTATGATTTCTCGTTCAGAATTCTATACTGCATATACACCTTATCAACCTGAAATTTCTCAAGGTGAATTGCAAGCAATCTTTGAATTCCAAACTTTAATTTGTGAATTGACTGGTATGGATGTTGCAAACTCATCAATGTATGATGGTATCACAGCATTCGCTGAAGCATGTATTTTAGCTTTCAGCCAAACTAAAAAGAATAAAATTGTAGTTTCTAAAGGTCTACATTATCAAGCTTTACAAGTATTGCATACTTACGCAAAAATCAGAAATGACTATGAAATTGTAGAAGTAGACTTAGACGGTACAGTTACTGACCTAGATAAATTAGAAGCTGCAATTGACGATGACACAGCAGCAGTTGCTGTTCAATATCCAAACTTCTATGGATCTATAGAAGATTTAGAGAAAATTAAATCATTAATTAAGAGCAAAAAAACATTGTTCATTGTTTATACAAATCCACTTTCACTTGGTTTATTGACTCCTCCAGGTGAGTTCGGTGCTGATATTGTTGTAGGAGATACACAACCATTTGGAATCCCCGCACAATTTGGTGGCCCGCATTGCGGATTCTTTGCTACAACTAAAAAATTAATGCGTAAAGTACCTGGTCGTTTAGTTGGACAAACAGAAGATGACCATGGCAACCGCGGATTTGTCTTAACTTTACAAGCGCGTGAACAACACATTCGCCGTGATAAAGCAACTTCTAATATTTGTTCAAACCAAGCATTAAATGCACTTGCTTCATCTATAGCAATGTCCGCTTTAGGTAAACAAGGGCTACAAGATATTGCTGAGCAAAACTTTGAAAATGCTAATTATGCTAAAAAACAATTCGAAGAAGCAGGAATCGAAGTACTGCCTGGCACTTCTTTCAACGAGTTCGTTATTAAACTTGATAAACCAGTAAAAGAAGTGAATGATAAATTGTTAGATGAAGGTATCATCGGCGGTTTTGATTTAAGCGAAGTAAATGAAAATTTGGGACAAGCAATGCTTGTTGCAGTAACTGAACTAAGAACAAAAGATGAAATTGATACTTTTGTGAAGAAAGTGGGTGAAATTAATGGTAAGTAAATCAAGTCCATTAATTTTCGAACGTTCTAGAGCAGGTAGATATGCTTATTCTTTACCTAAAAAAGAAATTGATAACAATGCTGTAAAAGAACTACTAGATGATAAGTTTATCCGTAAAAACAAAGCAGAATTTCCTGAAGTAGCTGAATTAGACCTAGTGAGACATTACACTGAACTTTCTAATAAAAACTTCGGAGTAGATTCAGGATTCTACCCATTAGGTTCTTGTACAATGAAATACAACCCTAAAATCAATGAAAAAGTCGCTCGTATTCCTGGATTTGCGGAATCACATCCATTACAACAAGAATCACAGGTTCAAGGCTCTTTAGAAATCATTCACAGTTTGCAAGAAGAATTGAAAGAAATTACTGGCATGGATGAAGTAACACTACAACCAGCAGCAGGCGCACACGGTGAATGGACTGCGCTTATGATTTTCAAAGCATATCATGAGAAAAATGGTGAAGGTCATCGTAATGAAGTTATTGTACCGGACTCAGCACATGGTACAAACCCTGCTTCAGCTGCTTTTGCTGGATTCAAAGCTGTTACGGTTAAATCTGACGAAAACGGTGAAGTAGATGTTGAAGACTTAAAACGTCTTGTGAATGAAAATACCGCAGCTATTATGTTAACAAATCCTAATACTTTAGGTATATTTGAACATAATATTATGGAAATCGGTAAGATTGTCCATGATGCAGGTGGGTTATTATACTACGATGGAGCTAACTTAAATGCCATTATGGACAAAGTACGTCCAGGAGACATGGGATTTGATGCAGTACATTTAAACTTGCATAAAACATTTACTGGTCCGCATGGCGGCGGTGGCCCAGGATCAGGTCCTGTAGGCGTGAAAAAAGAATTAGCAAGTTTCTTGCCAAAACCAATGGTAGTCAAAGATGGGGATACGTATCGTTATGATAATGATATTGAAAATTCAATCGGACGTGTTAAACCATTCTACGGCAACTTTGGAATTTATCTACGTGCGTATACTTATATCCGCACAATGGGTAATATCGGTCTTAAAGAAGTATCTGAAGCAGCAGTTCTTAATGCGAACTATATTAAAGCGCGCTTAAAAGATGCCTTTGAGATTCCATATTCACAATATTGTAAGCATGAATTCGTACTAAGCGGTTCTAAGCAGAAAAAAGAAGGTGTGCGTACTTTAGATATGGCTAAACGTCTCTTAGACTTTGGTGTACACCCACCTACAATCTACTTCCCGCTTAACGTAGAAGAGGGTATGATGATTGAACCAACAGAAACTGAGTCTAAAGAAACTTTAGATTACTTCTGCGATGCAATGATTCAAATTGCAAATGAAGCTAAAGAAGATCCAGATAAAGTGCTTGAAGCACCACACAATACAGTAATCGATAGATTGGATGAAACACAAGCTGCACGTCATCCAGTATTGAAATTTGATAAACTTCACGAAGAAAAAGAGTAACACAAAAATAATGGGCAAAGCTAACTAGAAAAGAGGGGGCAGAAACAAGCATCTTTTCTATTCAGATAGCTATGCCAGTTTAGAAATTACGGGTTGGGACATTAATGAGTCTCAACCCGTTTTTTCAATAAAAAAACAGCAACCATCTTTTCTAGACGTTGCTGTTGCATATAGTGCTGTAGATTATTTTTTTGCTTTAACTTTACCAGTCCATTTTTTGTAGCCGCCTTTAAGCATGTAAATATCTTTATAACCATTCTTTTTAAGAATACGAGCTGCACGATAACTTGCAACTCCGTTGGCATCAACAAGATAGATTGGTTGGTCTTTTCGAAGACCTTTATAACGTTGACTGAATAAAGTCATTGGGATATTTCTAGCACCAATGATATGACCATAATCATAGTCAACTTTTTCTCTTACATCGATGACTTGAGCTTTTCGCAATCCTTTATGGAATTCGTCCTGATCAAGCTCAGTAACTGCTCTTCGATTTACAAAAAATTGGATTAACATATATAAAGCGATAATAATTAAAACAGCTAAAATGATAAACCAAAAGTTACTCATTTTGCTTCCTCCCTAATTTACCGATACTACAATTATAAGACTGTTTCATGCAATTATCAAAATGTTTTTCTTAAATAATTCAAGTCTTTTTATATGATTATGAGTAAGAGTTGAACTAATTTAAATTTAGTATGTTAATATACTTACATAACAGTAATTTAAAGGCGATTGGAGATTTTTAAATTGACAGAGACATGGAATTTTATTAACTCAGGCAGCCATGATCCATATTATAATATGGCAATGGATGAAGCATTGCTTAATTTCGTTTCAAGAGGAGAAATCGACCCTGTAATTCGATTTTATACATGGAATCCAGCGACATTATCTATTGGATATTTTCAGAGACTGCAAAAAGAAATAGATATTGAAAAAGTTAAAGAAAAGGGCTATGGGCTTGTTAGAAGACAAACAGGCGGCAGAGGAGTTCTTCACGACAAAGAACTTACATATAGTGTCATTGTTCCTGAATCACATCCTGAGATGCCTAAAACAGTTACGGAGGCATATAGAGTTATTTCGCAAGGTTTATTAGAAGGGTTTAAAGAACTTGGTTTTGAAACTTACTTTGCTGTACCTAGAAGTAAAGAGGAACGTGAGAAATTAAAACAACCTAGAAGTTCAGTTTGTTTTGACGCACCAAGTTGGTACGAACTGGTTGTGGAAGGGCGCAAGATAGCAGGAAGTGCACAAACAAGACAGAAGGGCGTAATCTTGCAACACGGTTCAATTTTAAAAGATATCGACGTCGATAACTTATTTGATATGTTTATTTTCAAAAATGAGCGCTTAAAAGAAAAAATGAAAAATGCCTTTACTGATAAAGCAGTAGCTATCAATGATATATCAGATACTAAAGTGACTTTAGAACAGATGGAAAAGGCTTTCGAAAAAGGATTCCAAAAAGGGTTGAATGTTAATTTCAAACCACTTGAGTTAACTGAAGCGCAAAAAGCAGAAATTAAAGAGATTGAAGCAAAATATAAATCTGACGAATGGACTTATCGAAAATAAAAAACAGAGTGGAATCACGAAATAATCTAAATAAATGTTATTTCGGTTCCACTCTTCTTTTATCTATTACGCCATTTATATTTCCAACGAGCTTTTTTATATTTTCTTTGATCTTCTGTTAAGAAGAAAAAGAAATAGACTAAATATGCTATGCCCGCTAATATTGCTAGACTAATCACCATTCTGGCTAATGAAAATAATATAGCATCTAAATTAGTAATTAATCCAATCAATGCAACCAACAATACAGCATAGAATAATATTTTTTTAATCATTTTTTCACCTCTTTAAAACTATTGCCTTAAGATTGAGGATTTTTAACGTTAACTTGTGAAAGTTGATTTTGTCCTTGTTTAATTTTCTTTATATCTTTTTTTGAATATCCGTCACGAATTGTTTTAAATGCACTAACTAAATCTTTATTTAACTTCTCTATATTTTTATCTTCAGCTTTGTCTTCCTCAGACATTTTTCGTTGTTCCCGATCTAATTTATACTTATCATTTGCACTTTGCAAATCGGTCACAACTTTATCTAGTTTACTGACAACTTTTTCGTCACGTTTATTTTTATCAAGATCTGTTTCGAGATCATGATAATTATTCAATGTTTCCGTTACTTGTTGGTAATACTTAGAAGAAGCATTAGCTGATTTTGTTTTTAAATCATTTTCTGCTGCAGTTTTGGTATTATCCTTATCTGCTTTTAATGATTTTTCCTTATCTTTTAAATCACTGATTTGTTGGTTGAGTTCTTGATTATCTAATTTCAGTTGATGATTTTCTTCTCTTAACTTTGTTGTTTTATGTTCTAAAGGCCCAAGATTTTGACTCCCGCAACCAGATAATAGAATAGATGCTCCAAGCACAGTGGTTAATACTTTTTTCATAATAATCTTCCAATCTCTAAGCAATAATTGTAGTCATATTTTATCATATTTTCTGCAGAGAATCTTATTATTGCTACTCTTAGAGATGTATTTAATGTTCATAACTAATAATTTTGAATCTTCAGTACATAACTTTATAGTTCAATCTGTGTTTATGATAAGATTTAAATATAGAATATCAGAGGAAACTTTATAGAATATAATTAATCATTGGTTTTCATTACATAGGAGGAGTCAGAATGTCTAGAATTGATAAATTAAATTCATTTATGAATGAAAAAGGGCTAAATGCTGTAATCGTTTTATCAGACTATAATAGAAGATACTTATCAGGATTCACAGGTACAAGCGGTGCTTTAGTGATTACCCCTCAAGAAAGATACTTAGTAACAGATTTCCGTTACATTGATCAAGCATCTAATCAAGCACCTGATTTTGAAATCGTTAATCGGTCACAAGGCTTAATTCCAGAAGTCGTTGCTTTATTAGAACAATTGAAAGTCGAAAACGTCGGCTTTGAAGGGCACATTGTAAGCTACGATACTTACTTAGAACTAAATAAAGCAAAAATTTCTTTAGAAAGTATTTCTGATGCAATTGAGGATATCCGAGCTGTAAAAGATCAATATGAAATTGAAACTATCCAAAAAGCAGCTGAAATTGTAGACAAAACATACGAATATATTTTATCAATTGCAAAAGTAGGAATGACTGAGCAAGAGTTAAAAGCTGAATTAGAAAGCAAAATGTTGCATTTAGGGGCGAGTGGTCCTTCATTCGATACTATCGTCGCTTCAGGTTATCGAGGCGCATTGCCGCACGGAGTAGCCAGTGATAAGAAAATCGAAGAAGGAGACATGATTACTTTAGATTTCGGCGCTTACTATAATGGATATGTCTCAGATATCACGCGTACATTTGCAATAGGCCAGCCTGATCCTAAACTAGTAGAAATTTACAATATTGTTCTAGAAGCACAACAAACTGCTGTAGATAAAATCAAAGCAGGCATGACTGGGAAAGAAGCAGATGCTATTGCACGAGATATTATTGCAGAACACGGCTATGGCGAATATTTCGGCCATTCTACAGGTCACGGTATCGGTTTAGAAATTCACGAACAACCTATGCTCGCAAAAACAGTGGATACAAAATTAGTTCCGAATAATTGCGTTACAGTGGAACCGGGTATTTATATAGAAGGATTAGGCGGCGTGCGTATAGAAGATGATATATTAATTACTGAAAATGGTAATGAAGTCTTTACTAAATGCACAAAAGACCTTATTATTTTATAATGAAAGCGTATATGAGGAGGAAACTGAATGATTTCGGTTAATGATTTTAAAACAGGTTTAACAATTTCAGTAGATAATGGTATTTGGAAAGTTATTGATTTCCAACATGTAAAACCAGGTAAAGGTTCAGCTTTTGTCCGCTCAAAATTACGTAATTTACGTACAGGAGCGATTCAAGAAAAAACTTTCCGTGCTGGAGAAAAAGTAGAACAAGCTATGATTGAAAATCGCCGTATGCAATATTTATATGACGATGGTGACATGCATGTATTCATGGATAATCAAACTTTCGAACAAACAGAATTGCCTGGCGATTATCTTGAAGATGAATTGAAGTTTTTAAAAGCTAACATGGAAGTTCAAATTCAAAGTTATGAAGGCGAAACTATCGGAGTTGAATTACCTAAAACTGTTGAATTGACAGTTACTGAAACAGAACCTGGTATTAAAGGTGATACTGCAACTGGAGCAACAAAATCAGCAACTGTAGAAACTGGTTACACTTTAAATGTACCTCTTTTCGTTAACGAAGGCGATGTACTTGTTATCAATACTGGTGATGGAAGCTATGTTTCTAGAGCCTAATATTTGTTAATGTATCAAACCTTTCTTTGCTTAAATGTCAAATTTCAAACAAGTGCAGATGAGATTATGTTATAATTTTATTCGCACTTGTTATTGATGTTTAAGAGAAGAAGGGTTTTTCTTTTAACAAAATTAATAACTATTTTGAATCTGGACTCTGTACATAGTAGCAGTGATATGCTTGAATTGGGAATTTCACTCGAGTAAAATGTACAAGAAGAGTAAAAACAATCTGAAGGAGCAGTACTATGAACTTTAAAGAAATTAAGGAATTAATTGAGATATTAGATAACTCAAACCTTACCGAAATTAATATAGAAGATAATAAAGGCAGCGTTATTAACTTAAAGAAAGAAAAAGAACGAGAAATTATTACACCTCAGATTTCACAACAACCAATGGCTACTCAAGCTGCTGCGCCAGCTCCAGTACAAAATGACAATACAGCAAACAATGAACCAGCTGCTTCTGCCGGTGAAGAAGATTTAGGTAAAACAATAAATGCACCAATGGTAGGAACATTCTATAAATCACCATCACCTGAAGAAGGTGCTTACGTTCAAGTTGGGGACACCGTATCCAATGATACAACAGTTTGTATTTTAGAAGCTATGAAACTATTCAATGAAATTCAAGCTGAAATCTCTGGGGAAATTACTGAAATCTTAGTTGAAGACGGACAAATGGTAGAGTATGGCCAACCGTTGTTCAAGGTGAAATAATTATGAAAAAAGTATTAATTGCAAATCGCGGTGAAATTGCCGTTAGAATAATAAGAGCTTGTAAAGATTTAGGATTACATACAGTTGCTATATATTCTGAAGGGGATAAAGACGCTTTACATACTCAAATGGCGGATGAAGCATACTGTGTCGGTCCTACACAATCAAAGGATTCTTATTTAAACATTCCGAATATCTTATCCATCGCAACTTCAACTGGTTGTGATGCGGTCCATCCAGGTTACGGATTTTTATCAGAAAACGGAGACTTTGCAGAGTTATGTGAAGCCTGTCAACTAAAATTTATTGGTCCTAGTTATGAATCTATTCAAAAAATGGGCATCAAAGACGTAGCGAAAGAAGAAATGATTAATGCCGATGTACCTGTAGTGCCAGGTAGTGATGGATTAGTTGAATCAATCGCTGCCGCTAAAAAAACTGCAAAAGAAATTGGTTATCCAGTAATCATCAAAGCTACAGCAGGAGGCGGCGGTAAAGGTATCCGTGTGGCCAGAGATGAAAAAGAATTGGAAAACGGATATAAAATGACACAACAAGAAGCTGAAACTGCATTCGGCAATGGCGGATTATATTTGGAAAAATTCATTGAGAATTTCAGACATATTGAATTTCAAATTATTGGAGATCAATTTGGTAATGTCATTCAATTAGGTGAGCGCGATTGTACTATTCAAAGAAGAATGCAAAAGCTTGTAGAAGAAGCACCTTCTCCTATACTAACGGCTGAAAAGAGAGCTGAAATGGGAGCTGCATCTATTCGAGCTGCCAAAGCCGTTAATTACGAAAATGCAGGAACAATTGAATATATCTACGATTTAGATACAGATGACTTTTACTTTATGGAAATGAATACCAGAATTCAAGTAGAGCATCCAGTAACTGAAATGGTAACTGGTGTGGATCTAGTTAAGTTACAACTACTAGTAGCCATGGGAGAACCATTACCATTTACTCAAGATGATATCAAAATCAATGGTCATGCTATGGAATTTCGTATCAATGCAGAAAATCCATACAAAAATTTTATGCCTTCTCCAGGAAAAATCACACAATATCTCGCACCAGGGGGCTATGGAGTAAGAGTAGAGTCTGCTTGCTATACTAACTACTCAATCCCACCTTATTATGATTCTATGGTGGCTAAACTTATTGTGCATGAGCCAAATAGAGAAGAAACAATCATGGCGGGTATGCGTGCTTTGAGTGAATACTTAGTACTTGGTATTGATACTACTATTCCTTTCCATATACGTCTTTTACAAAATGATATCTTTAGAGGCGGAGAATATAGTACTAAGTTCTTAGAACAAAACAACATTATGGATGACGAAGAATAGCTTAGAATAAGAGCTTAAAAAGGAGGAATATATATGGTAAAGGTCTTAGATAACAACCATAAAGATTTAGGCAAAGTTGAAATTTCCCCAGAAGTTCTCATTTCAATTGCAAGTATTGCAACTTCAGAAATCGATGGCTTATATGGCCATTTTGCTGAACTTAAAAATGCTTCTCCTGAAAAGTTGAACCGTAAAAATTTAACAAGAGGAATTAAATTAGAAACAAAAGATGATGGTATTTATATAGATGTATTCTGTGAATTCAAATATGGCATTAATATTTCTAAAACAGCTACGAAAATTCAAGAAACGATTTACAACTCTTTAAGTACAATGACTACTATAGTTCCTAAACAAATCAACATTCATATTACACATATTGAAGTTGAAAATACTAAGAAATAAGAAATAAAGGAGAAACTCTCATGAGTCGTAAAGAATCAAGAAGCCAAGCATTTCAAGCATTATTCCAACTTGAAATGGAAAATACAGATTTATCTATCGATGAAGCAATTAACTTTATAAAAGATGATCATCCTGACTTAGAGTTTGATTTTATTCATTGGTTAGTTTCTGGAGTCAAAGACCATCAACCTGTTTTAGATGAAAAAATCCAACAGAATTTAAAAGATTGGAAAATTTCTCGTTTGCTCAAAACAGACCGCATTATTTTACGTATGGCGGCATTCGAACTTGCAAATAGCGATACACCTCCAAAAGTTATTATTAACGAAGCAGTTGAATTAGCAAAGCAATACAGTGATGACGACCATTACCGTTTTATCAATGGTGTTCTAAGTAATTTAAATCAATAAGATTGAGTGATAACTATGTCTGATTATTTAAGTGTAACAGCGCTAACTAAATATATTAAATATAAATTTGACCAAGATCCTCATTTGCAGTCTGTACTATTAAAAGGGGAACTTTCTAATTTCAAAAAGCATAGCAGCGGGCACTTGTATTTCAATTTGAAAGATAAAAACAGTGTAGTCAATGCGATGATGTTTAAAGCGCAAGCAAACAAGTTGGATTTCGAACCTAAAGAAGGCGATGAAGTCCTAATTGAAGCACGTGTATCTGTTTACGAACGACGTGGCAATTATCAAATTTACGTATCTAAAATGCACTTAGATGGTATAGGTAATCTATATCAAAAATTAGAAGCTCTAAAAAAAGAACTGAAAAAACAAGGCTTATTTGATGAAATACACAAGAAACCCATACCGAAATTTCCCCAAAAGATTGCTGTGCTTACTGCTAGCACTGGTGCAGCAATCAGGGACATTCACTCGACTATCAATAGTCGCTATCCTCTAGTAGAGCAAATACAAATCAGTACACTTGTTCAAGGAGAACAAGCTAAAAATGATATTATTGAAAAAATCAAATATGCAGACACATTAGGAGCAGATGTCATTATTGTCGGACGTGGCGGGGGTTCTATAGAAGATTTATGGAATTTCAACGAAGAAGAAGTTGTTAGAGCTATTTTCAAAGCTGAAACACCTATCATCTCAGCTGTAGGACATGAAACAGACTTTACACTAAGTGATTTTGTAGCTGATGTGAGAGCAGCTACACCGACACAAGCAGCCGTTATGGCGACTCCTGATCAAGTCGAATTAAGTCAGTACATTAAACAAATGGAACTTCATCTTTCCCGACAAATTTTTCAAATCATTAATAATAAGAAAAAGCACTTAGAACATGTTTCCTCATACTATAAATTCAAACAGCCATCGTTATTATATGATCAGCAAATACAAAGAAGAGACGACTTAGAGCGTCAAATGAATCTTTCGATAAAGGCTAAACTTGAACGTTCACAACAACAACTTCAATTACTAGCCAATCGTTTGAATTTACGAGACTTGAAACAACAAACTTTGCAAGGCATGCAAACAAGACTTCAATTACATGAATCACTTAATAAATCTATTACAAATGTGTTGAAAAATTCTAAAAAACAATTGAGCCAAAGAGTTGAAACATTAAATAACTTAAGTCCTTCAAATACAATGTTACGAGGTTATACAATTGTAAATAAAGAAGACCAAGTTGTTACAAGCACTCAATCCTTGAAAACTAATGACGAAATCAATTTACAGATGAAAGATGGTACTGTAGATGCAATTGTTAAGAAAGTAAGGTGTAATGATAATGAGCAATAATCAGACTTTTGAAGAAATGATGGAAGAATTAGAAACGATTGTAAAAAAGTTAGATAACGAAGCTGTCTCTTTAGAAGATGCATTAGAGTTATATCAAAAAGGTATGAAGTTATCTGCCTCATGTGATGAAACTTTAAAAGATGCAGAGAAAAAAGTAAATCAATTGATGAAAAATGATGACGAAGAAGTTGAGCAAACTGATGAATAAATTAGTGAACCAAATCAACGATCTACTTTTACAATCCATTCCATCATCTCCACTAGAAACAAATCTTGAAGAAAGCATGCGTTATTCCTTAGAAGCAGGCGGCAAACGTATTAGACCGGTTTTATTAATCGAAACGCTAAAAATGCTTTCTAAAAGCGATAATTACGAAAAGGGTATACAAACTGCTTTAGCTTTAGAAATGGTTCATACTTATTCTTTAATTCATGATGATTTACCTGCTATGGATAATGATGATTATCGCAGAGGTAAATTAACGAATCATAAAGTTTATGGTGAATGGAAAGCGTTACTAGCTGGTGACGCACTTTTAACTAAAGCTTTCCATCTAATCAGTACTGATGGATCTATAGATGCTCAGACACGTATTAAATTAGTGGAACTATTGTCAGATGCCAGTGGCCATTTAGGAATGATTGGCGGTCAAACACTGGATATGGAAAGTGAAAATCAGAATATTTCACTAGAAACTTTGCAACACATCCATAAGGAAAAAACCGGAGCATTATTAACTTTTGCAATTATGGCTGCGGTAACTATCGTTCAACCATCAGATGACGTTTCTGAGTTACTAGAGGATTACAGTCAGCATTTAGGTTTAATTTTCCAAATCAAAGACGACTTATTAGACGTGTATGGCGATGAAGATAAATTAGGTAAACCAGTCGGCAGCGATGAAAAAAATCATAAAAATACTTATGTTACTTTATTAGGTCAAGATAAAACAGAACAAAAGCTTGATTACCATGTTAAACAGGCCGAAAAATGCCTAGAAAAATTAAGAGAAGCATCCTACGATACCTCACAATTAGAGTATCTGACTCAATTGTTTTATCAACGTGATCATTAAAGACTTAAAATACTGAGACGCTTTATGAGGTGTCTCAGTTTATTTATTTTTAAAACTTTGTTTATAAAGATACATTTCTATACATAACTAAAGTTAAACCTCAAGACTATCACTAGCCTTTTCAACAAAAATTATGATACTATACTTGTATAAATATTCGTAATTTGAGGTGTTAATAAGTGGCTAAAAAATCAGTTAGACATATAAAAATCAGAGAAATCATTTCCACTGAACAGGTTGAAACTCAAGATGAGTTAGTGCGACGTTTAAATCAGTTTGATTTAAACGTTACTCAAGCAACTGTATCTAGGGATATTAAAGAATTACAACTCATTAAAGTACCTGCTCCTACTGGTCAATATGTATACAGTTTACCGAATGATCGCAAATATCATCCACTTGAAAAATTAGGCAGATATTTAATGGATTCTTTTGTAAATATTGAGGGAACAGGCAATCTATTAGTTTTAAAAACCTTGCCCGGCAACGCACAGTCAATCGGAGCAATCTTAGATCAGATTGATTGGGATGAAGTTTTAGGTACTATCTGCGGAGATGATACTTGTCTCTTGATTTGTCACGATGCAGCATCTGCAACAGCAATAAAAACACGAATTTTTAATTTGTTATAAGGAAGCGATAAGCCATGTTACAAACTTTAACAATTAAACAGTTTGCGATTATTAATGAATTAGAAATTAATTTTGCAGACGGTCTGACAGTTTTAAGCGGAGAAACAGGTGCGGGTAAATCTATCATCATTGATGCTATCGGTCAACTTATTGGTATGCGTGCATCTTCCGATTTTGTTCGTCATGGTGAAAAAAAAGCAACAATTGAAGGTATTTTTGATATTGATGATAACCAGTCAGTCATAGAGACTTTACATTATCTTGATATCGATATCGACGAAGACTTTCTTTTAGTAAAAAGAGAAATTTTCAGTTCAGGAAAAAGTATCTGCAAGGTAAATAATCAAACGGTTACTTTACATGATTTGCGAATGATTATGCAAGAATTATTGGATATTCATGGACAACATGAAACCCAATCCTTATTAAAACAGAAATACCATTTACAATTATTGGATTCTTATGCAGACGGTAAATACGAACGTTATCTGAAGCAATATCAAGAGACCTATCAAACCTATAAAGATAAAACTAATGAATTAAATGAACTGGAATCTGCTGATCAAGCTTTGTTGCAACGTTTAGATTTAATGAAATTTCAAGCAGACGAATTGTCAGAAGCTAATTTGCAAGAAGGAGAAGTTGAGCAATTAGAATCGGATATTAAACGTATACAAAATTCTGAAAATTTAAGCGTTGCCTTAAATGCAGCACATACTACTTTAACCGATGAACAAGCAATTCCAGATCGTTTATATGAACTCAGTCAGCATTTAGAAACAATCAACGAAATTATTCCGAATGAATTTAGCGAATTGAAAGAGCACGTAGATCAATTTTATTATACGTTAGAGGATGCGAAACATCAGTTATACGATGAAATATCGAATACTGAGTTTGATGAGCAATATTTAAACGAATTAGAATCGCGAATGAATTTGTTGAACAATTTAAAAAGAAAATATGGTAAAGATATTCAAGATTTAATTCAGTATCAAGACAAGTTGGTTAATGAAATAGGTAAGATAGAGAACTATGAGCAAAGTACAGCAAATCTTAAAGAAGAAATTAAACAATTAAAATCTAAATTATTAGAAGATGGCCAGAAACTTTCAAAAGAACGCCGTAAAGTAGCTAGAGAGTTAAGGGACCATATTGTAGATGAAATACAAAACTTGCAAATGAAAGATGCTAATTTAGAAATTTCGTTCAAATCTCTTGATGAGCCTACTGCAGAGGGTATTGAAAAAGTAGAAATCTTAATTAGCCCAAATAAAGGCGAACCTTTGAAAAGTTTAGGCAAAATTGCTTCTGGCGGAGAATTGTCTAGAATCATGTTAGCTTTAAAAAGTATCTTCGTGAAATCCAGAGGACAAACTGCCATATTATTTGATGAAGTAGATTCTGGTGTATCAGGAATAGCAGCGCAAAAAATGGCTGAAAAAATGCGAGATATCTCTCAATACATCCAAGTCATCTGTATTTCCCACTTACCGCAAGTGGCTTCTATGAGTAATCATCACTTATTAATCAGTAAAGCTTCAACAGATGAACGCACCACTACTCAAGTCCAAGAATTAACTGGGGAATCAAGAATTGATGAAGTAGCACGTATGATATCTGGGGCCAATGTCACTAAAATCACGCGAGAAAATGCTAAAGAGATGATTGAGCAAAATCACGCTGCTTTATAAAATAATGATTTGAGAGGAGTTTGACTTATGCAATTTCAATCTTTAATATCTGATTCTAAGTCACTGTCGGGCAATGTCGGTGTTGTTTTTGCAGATGATGAACACATTATTTCTTCTGTCATCGAAATACTCAGACAAACACAGAGTCACGTTACACTCTACGGCGTTAAAGATCCTACTGAACTCATACGTTCATTTAATGTAGATGGTGAATTTTTAAATCGCATCCACTTGAGAATATTTGATGATAAAGAAAGTGTATATGATAAGTGTGCAGATGATTTATCAGAAGCTACTATTAACATTTTGATGAAAGGCAATGTTACCTCAGCTGAAATTCTGAGATTTATTCTCGAACATAAATCATTTATCGATGAAAATAACTTTTTAAATCATATTGCTTGTTTTGAAATCCCGTCTTACCATCAAATGTTAATGATTAGTGACGTCGCGCTAAATATTCATCCAAGCATTGATGACCGCATTAAAATGATACGCAATATTGAAGCATTTTCTAAAAATATTGGTTATGCACATCTCAATGTTGGATTATTATCTTCAGTCGAAAATCCAACACATAAGATTCCCTCCTCAATAGATGCGGCAGAAATTTCAGCACACTTTTCAACTGATGATTTCTTAACTGTAGAAGGACCATTTGCCTTTGATAATGCAATTGATAAAGAAAGTGCGATTGAAAAGGGCATCGATTCAAAAATTGCGGGCAACATTGATGTGCTCGTGGTACCGCATTTAGACGTCGGTAACACGCTTTATAAATCATTGACTTACTTTGCAAATGCTAAGGTAGCCAGTTTAATATTAGGAACTAAGTTTCCGGTTGTACTGACATCACGAGCAGATTCTGTTGAAAATAAAGTGAATTCAGCAATACTTGCATTACGAACTCTCTCATAATCATATTGATTTTTTTTGGAGCTGGGGCATAAAATGTCTCAGCTTCTTCTCGATTTTTCTATAGCTATCGCAAAAGAAACTCACTTATTTTATAATCTACTTTCGTTTCTGGCTAGCTTCATTGGGACAAGAAGATGAAATAATTCTGCTCCTTTTTTATTGGAAAATAACTATTTGTTGGTAACAAGTTATTATTATC
The DNA here is from genome assembly GCF_900186985.1 of Staphylococcus piscifermentans. Taxonomy (NCBI): domain Bacteria; kingdom Bacillati; phylum Bacillota; class Bacilli; order Caryophanales; family Staphylococcaceae; genus Staphylococcus; species Staphylococcus piscifermentans. The sequence continues at coordinate 1,475,895 of NZ_LT906447.1, forward strand.
TATTATGATTACTTTAAAAAGGCATAGTAATTAAGGTAAAATATAAAGGGTTCATTTAATTAATAGTATAAATGCTCACATCAAAACATCATAGAATTCAAATTAAAGCAGGTGAACATATGACGCAGGTATTAGTCATCAACTTAGGCAGCACTTCTTCAAAAGTCGCAATTTATAATCAACAACATTGTATCGCTGAAGCATTGCTTCAACATGATATACAAATTACGCAGCTTTCTTTATTACAACAAGAGGCACACAGAGTACAGGCTATTGAAGCATTCCTCGCAGAGCATGATATTGCTTTAAATGAAATCGATGCAATTGCATGTCGCGGCGGTTTATTAAAGCCGATTTCTGGAGGGACCTATGCTATTAATTATAAAATGTATGATGATTTACGTAAATTTAAATATGGCACTCATGCATCAAACTTAAGTGGAATTATTGGTTTTAAATTGGCTCAAAAGTTTGACATTCCTGCTTTTATCGTAGACCCAGTTGTAGTAGATGAGATGATCGATATTGCAAAGTTGACTGGTGTTAAAGCAATACAACGCAAAAGTGTGTTCCATGCTTTGAATCAAAAAGCAGTAGCTCGACAGTATGCAGAATCTGTAAATAAAACCTATACACAAGTGAATGTTATTGTCGCGCATATGGGCGGCGGAATAACGATAGGTGCTCATCAATATGGTAAAGTGGTAGATGTCAATGATGGTTTATTAGGAGAAGGGCCCTTAAGTCCAGAGCGTTCAGGAAGTTTACCGAACGATTCACTTTATCAATGGGCGCACAGCCATCAATATTCTCTAGCAGAGATGAATCATATATTGAGTAAAGAATCAGGACTTATTGCTTTATGCGGAAGTAATAATCTAAGAGCACTTATAGAAAAGTATCATGAAAATGAGATTATTCATTTAGCAATCGACACAATGATATATCAAATTGCTAAACAAATAGGCGAAAAAGCAATTATATTCAAAGGAAAGGTTGACCAGATTATTTTAACAGGCGGACTGGCTAACAGCAGCCTTTTAACTGATCACATTACTGAATATGTAGATTGGATTGCGCCTGTCTCTGTATTTCCTGGTGAGAAAGAAATGGAAACACTTGCACTTAGAGTAAATGATGTGATGAATAATAAAGAGCAAGTAAATAATTATAGTTAGGAGTTCGATTATGGCAGAAGAACAATATGACCTAGTGATATTAGGTGGCGGCACTGCGGGATATGTAGCAGGCATTCGTGCATCTCAATTAGGGAAGAAAGTCGCTATAGTAGAAAATCAATTATTAGGCGGAACTTGTTTGCATAAAGGATGTATTCCTACAAAGACATTATTAAAGTCAGCTGAGGTATTACATACTGTGAAAACAGCTTCATTATATGGTATTGATACAGAGCATTTTTCAATTAATTATAAACAAATTTTGGATAGAAAAAATGAAATTATCCAGCAGATGTATACAGGAATTGAGCACTTGATGAAACATAACCACATAGATATTTATAATGGAACAGGTAGAATCTTAGGTTCTTCTATCTTTTCACCAAGACCAGGCACTATATCGGTTGAATATGAAGATGGAGCATCCGAACTCTTACCTAATGATTATGTGCTTATTGCTACTGGTTCTAAACCAGCTGAACTGCCATTCTTGAAATTCAATCATCAAACAATTATTTCAAGTACTGATTTGCTCAATATGAAGCAATTGCCTGACTCTATAGTGATAGTAGGCGGCGGTGTTATCGGAATGGAATTCGCTTCATTACTTAATGATTTCGGCACTGATGTTACTGTGATAGAAGCCGGCGAGCGTATATTGCCTAGTGAAAATAAAAATATTGCCAGTAACTTAAAGAAACATTTTACTGATCGCGGCATTAAAATTTATGAAAATGTTCAACTTTCCCAAGAAAGTTTTACTTTAAAAGATGAAGCAATAGAAATTAACGAAGCTGATTTAAAACTAACTGCAGATAAAATATTGCTAGCAATCGGCAGAACGCCGAATACATCTGATATAGGATTGAACAATACCAAGATTGCCACAGATGCTAAAGGCTTTATTGAAGTTAATGAAAATCAACAAACAGCAGAACAACATATCTATGCAGCAGGAGATTGTATTGGTAAACTTCAGCTGGCACATGCAGGTTCTAAAGAAGGGACAACTGCTGTAGAGGCCATGTTCGAAGATAACACAATCCCTGTTAATTATAATACTATTCCAAGATGTATCTACACTTATCCTGAAATTGCTTCTATCGGTATGACTTTAGAGGAAGCTAAGGACGCAGACTATACAAAAGCCAGAAGTTTTAAAGTGCCATTTAAAGCTGTAGGTAAAGCTGTCATCGAAGACGCAACACAACAAGACGGATTCTGTGAATTAGTTGTAGATCAAGACACAGAAACTGTATTAGGCTTAAGCATGATCGGCCCGCATGTTACAGAATTGATTAATGAAGTTGCTTTATTGCAATTTATGAATGGATCAACACTAGAATTAGGATTGACGACTCATGCACATCCTTCAATTTCTGAAGTGTTAATGGAAGCAGGACTTAAAGCAGCAAAACGCTCAGTGCATGCTTAAATTAAGGAGGAAACAAATATGATGGATTATCAATCTGTCGGATTAACCGAAGAAGACTTAAAATCAATGTATAAATGGATGGATTTAGGTCGTAAATTAGATGAGAGAATGTGGTTATTAAATAGAGCAGGTAAAATTCCATTCGTCATTAGCTGTCAAGGTCAAGAAGCCGCTCAAATCGGAATGGCATTTGCAATGGAAAAAGGGGATGTGTCAGCTCCCTATTACCGCGACTTAGCATTAATTACTTATCTAGGCATTACACCTGCCGAAACTATGATGTCGGCATTCGGTAAACGTGGCGATATCAATTCAGCTGGTAAACAAATGCCTTCACACTATAGTAAAAAAGAAGTGGATATTCTATCTCAAAGTTCACCAGTAGGTACCCAAGTTCTTCAAGGAGTAGGGGCAGCGCTTGCTTTAAAAATGGATAAAAAACCTAACATTGCGATGGCGACACTAGGTGAAGGAACTTCTAACCAAGGTGATTTTCACGAAGGCTTGAATTTTGCTGGAGTACAAAAGTTGCCATTTATTTGTGTGATTGAAAATAATGAATATGCCATTTCAGTTCCTTCTAATTTACAATATGCAGCCGACAAATTATCAGATAGAGCTTTAGGCTATGGTATTCACGGTGAAAGAGTAGATGGCAATGATCCTATCGCAATGTATAAAGCGATGAAAGAGGCGCGAGAACGTGCACTAAATGGAGAAGGCTCTACCTTATTAGAAGCTATGTGTACACGTATGACAGCTCATTCCTCTGATGATGATGATAAATACCGCAGCGAAGAAATTCGTAAAGATTTAAAAACACAAGATTGCAACATTAAGTTCAAAACACATTTATTAGATCTTGGAATTATTGATGAAAACTGGTTAACTGAAATTGAAAAGGCCAACAAAGAAATTGTACAGAAAGCAACTAAAGAAGCTGAAGCTTCCCCTTATCCAGATCCAAGTGAGACTTATACCTTTGTGTATGCAGAAGGAGGAGTGGAATAATGGCTAAATTAACATACTTATCCGCCATTCAACAGGCCATCTTTCAAGCGATGGAAAAAGACCCGAATGTTTTTGTTTTAGGAGAAGATGTCGGTAAAAAAGGTGGCGTTTTCGGCGTCACTTTAGGATTGCAAGAAAAATTCGGCATCGAACGTGTCATCGATACACCTTTAGCAGAATCCAACATTGTCGGAACAGCTATCGGTGCTTCAATGCTTGGCAAACGACCTATTGCTGAAATTCAATTTGCAGAATACATCTTACCTGCGACAAACCAAATTATGAGTGAAGCAGCTAAAACACGTTATCGTTCTAATAACGATTGGAACGTGCCATTAACTATCCGTGCACCGTTCGGCGGGGGCATCCATGGGGGCTTATATCATTCACAAAGTATTGAAAGTGTCTTTGCATCAACACCCGGGCTTACAATCGTCATCCCGTCCAACCCTTACGATGCTAAAGGTTTATTATTAGCTTCAGTCGAATCTGATGATCCAGTACTTTATTTCGAACATAAAAAAGCTTACCGCTTATTAAAAGAAGAAGTACCTGAAGAATATTACACTGTGCCATTAGGTAAAGCAGATGTGAAACGTGAAGGCAGCGACTTAACAGTATTCACATATGGTTTATGTGTCAATTACTGTCTGCAAGTTGCAGACGTATTAGCTGAAGAGGGCATAGACGCAGAAATTGTTGATTTACGTACAGTATATCCACTTGATAAAGAAACAATTATCAATCGAGCAAAACGTACTGGAAAAATTTTATTGGTAACTGAAGATAATTTAGAAGGCAGCATTATGTCAGAAGTCTCCGCTATCATTGCAGAAAACTGTCTCTTCGACTTAGATGCACCAATTATGCGACTTGCTGGACCGGATGTTCCTGCAATGCCATTCTCTCCAGTATTAGAAGATGAATTTATGATGAACCCTGATAAAATTAAAGAAAAAATGCTTGAATTAGCGCGCTTTTAATCGCTAGGAGGACTTTAAATGGAAATCAATATGCCTAAATTAGGTGAAAGTGTACATGAAGGAACAATCGAACAGTGGTTGGTTGAAGTAGGGGACACTATCGAAGAATACGAGCCGATCTGTGAAGTTATAACAGATAAAGTAACCGCAGAAGTCCCTTCAACAGAAGCAGGTACAATCACTAAAATCTTAGTAGAAGCAGGAGAGACAATCAAAGTTGGGACTCCGATTTGCGAAATAGAAGGTGAAAACACTCAAACTTCAGCTCCTGAAAAAGAAAACTCTGAAGAGAAGAAAGACGAAGAAAAGTCTTCTAAAAATGAAACTCATGAACATCAGAAAAGTAATACTAACTTAACATCTAATCAACCGTTGAATAACGGTCGCTTCTCACCTGTCGTATTTAAACTTGCATCTGAACATCAGATAGACCTTTCACAAGTTCAAGGTACTGGATTTGAAGGCAGAGTTACAAAAAAAGATATTGAAAATGTGATTCAAAATCCAGACATGATGCTCGAACAATCAAACGTTCAAGATCAAACTTCTATTGAAGTTGCAGATACACCAACTCTTAATGAAACATATGCTCAAAATAATACATCTTCAAATACAGATTCTATTCCAGTTAACGGTGTCAGAAAACAAATTGCTAAGAATATGGTTACGAGCGTGACTGAAATCCCGCATGCTTGGATGATGATTGAAGCCGATGCTACAAACTTAGTTAACACACGAAACCATTATAAAAATAAATTCAAACAAGATGAAGGTTATAACCTGACGTTCTTTGCTTTCTTTGTAAAGGCAGCAGCAGAAGCACTTAAAGCCTTTCCTATGCTTAATAGCAGCTGGCAAGGTTCTGAAATCAAAGTGCATAAAGATATTAATATTTCTATCGCAGTCGCTGTCGAAGATAAGCTTTTCACACCAGTGATTCATCATGCAGATGAAAAATCCATCAAAGGTATTGCACGTGAAATTAATACATTGGCACAGAAAGCCAGAAATAATAAATTAACACAAGAAGACTTAAGTGGCGGCACATTTACTGTCAACAACACAGGAACATTCGGTTCCGTATCATCGATGGGGATTATCAACTATCCTCAAGCAGCTATTTTACAAGTTGAATCTATTGTCAAAAAACCAGTGGTTATTGATGATATGATTGCTATCCGTAATATGGTTAACCTTTGTATTTCCATAGATCACCGTATACTCGATGGTTTGCAAGCGGGCAGATTTATGAATTATATCAAAGAACGTATTGAACAATATTCTATTGAACATACGCATATTTATTAAAATATATTCTTCGACTAGAACAAGCATGTTGAAGAATGTCAAATTAATTAGTAGAATAAAGTATGAACTTTACTAAGACTGAAAGGTGATATCGATATGGATTTAAATTTCGATTTATATATGAATGATGTTGTGAATCAAGCACGTAATGAAATTGAAAATGCAGGTTACGAGCAACTTACAACACCGGAAGAAGTAGATGCAGTGTTGAAACAAGACGGTACTACTTTAGTGATGGTCAACTCAGTATGTGGTTGTGCTGGCGGCATTGCACGTCCAGCTGCAGAGCACGCTTTGCATTATGATAAAATGCCGGATCGTTTAGTATCAGTATTTGCTGGTCAAGATAAAGAAGCAACTCAAAAAGCACGTGACTACTTTGAAGGTTATGCGCCATCAAGTCCATCATTTGCACTTGTAAAAGATGGTAAAATTGCTGAAATGATTGAACGTCACCAAATTGAAGGACATGATATCATGGATGTTATTAATCAACTTCAAAGCTTATTTGAAAAATATTGCGAAGAACGCTAAGAGGTTAGCAGATGAAACGTTTAAATCCCTATAAAATAGGATTTAGAACGATTAAGACTGCTGTAGGAATGGCACTGGGAATAATTATTGCCAAATTAATTGGTTTAGATAATTTTTCTTCAAGTGCCATTTTAGTTGTTTTATGTATTAAACACACCAAAGTACATTCCCTACAAGCAATTATTTCCCGTTTTGTATCCTGTATTCTCATACTTATATTAGGTTCTGTTATCTTCAGCTTACTTGGCCAGAATGCCATTGTATTAGGTCTCATTGTACTCTTATTTATTCCGTTAACTGTTATGTTAGGTGTTCAAGAAGGTATTGTGACAAGCTGTGTAATTCTACTGCACGTTTTCAATGCTAAAGTAATAGATTTTCATTTATTTGTGAATGAAGTATTATTATTAATTGTTGGATTAGGCATTGCATTTTTAATGAATATGATCATGCCGAGCTTAGATAATAAATTAGAGGAATATAAACATAAAATCGAAAAGCAATTCACTGAGATTTTTTATACTTTCAGCAAAGCTTGTTTCGATGTTAATTACAGTGTTGAAGTACCTTTGAAAGAAGTATCAACTGAGATTCAAAAAGCGAAATCTTTTGCTTTCCGAGATGTTAAAAATCATTACGTCCGTAATGAAAATTCTTATTACCATTATTTCGATATGCGCGAAGAACAATTGGAAATTATAGAGCGTATCCAGTATATTTTAAAGTCAATGGAGTCTGAAGATGCCATTTTACATCGTTTAGGAACACTATTTGCAGAAATAGCTAAAAATGTAAACAGCAATGACTATACTGCAATGCGTTTATATTCATTATATGAGCTCCATATTGAATTGTATGACCAGGCATTACCGGATAGTAAAGAAGCACTTATTAATAGAGCAAACGAAATACAAATTGTGAATGAATTAGAGAGATATTTACAAATTAAATCTCAATTCGGTTCTTTAAAAATGTACCATGAAGTTTAAAATAAAAAAGCTTGGGCTGAGACATTTTAATGTCCCGCTCCCAAGCTTTTTTTGCGTTAATTATTGCATTAATGGTGCTAAACTTGAAAGAATCAGTGCAACAATTACTGCAACTAACATGACGATAATAACAATTTTAGATACTTTACCTTTAAACACTTTCAACTCTCCTCTAATAATTGCTTGCCTTGTCGCATTGATTACGTAATGTTTTACATTTTAAAACACATAAAGCACCAATGCAATGGGCATGATTTCCCACTATTATATCACAAATTTACTACATACTTTGAAACATATAAGTTTTCTGAAATTAAATATTCATATACACTAATATTATAAGAGAAAGGGGAATTGACATGATTAATGAACAACGATTACTCGATACATTTTTAGAACTCGTACAAATTGATTCAGAGACGGGTCATGAAGAACTTATTCAACCAATATTAAAAGAAAAATTTCAAAATTTAGGTCTTGATGTTAAAGAAGACCACGCTAGCGAACAACCAGGATTAGGCGCAAACAACTTAGTATGTACACTGCCAGCACATAAAGATGCTTCTAATCAAATCGATAAAATTTATTTCACTAGCCATATGGATACTGTGATTCCTGGTATTAGCGTTAAACCTATCGTTAAAGATGATGGCTATATCTATTCAGATGGCACAACTGTGCTTGGTGCAGACGATAAGGCTGGATTGGCTGCAATCTTTGAGTTAATCAGAACTCTAAAAGAACAAGATATCCAACACGGCCAAATTCAATTTGTAATTACAGTTGGAGAGGAATCAGGATTATTAGGTGCTAAAGCTTTAAATCCTGATTTATTAGATGCCCAGTTTGGTTATGCTGTAGATGCAAGTGCGCCAGTAGGTACTACAGTTCTAGGAGCGCCTACACAAATGAAAATTGCAGCAGTTATTCATGGTAAGAAAGCACACGCAAGTACGCCGAACAAAGGAGTCAGTGCCATTAATATTGCCGCTAAAGCAGTCAGCAAGATGAAATTAGGACAAATTGATGAAGAGACAACTGCTAATATCGGCAGTTTTCATGGCGGTTCTGTAACTAATATTGTTGCAGATGAAGTGACATTGCATGCAGAAGCACGTTCTCATTCTCCTCAAAAAATCAAAACACAAATCCAACACATGAAAGAAGTTTTTGAAGAAACAGCAGAAAAATACGGCTGTACAGCAGACGTTGAAGTCGAAGAAAGTTATCAAGGATTTAAAGTATCTGAAGATGCAGAAGTGACACAAATTGCCATAGAAAGTGCCAAAGAACTTCAATTGAGCGGAAATACAGTAATTTCTGGTGGCGGATCAGACGGAAATATAATCAACGCTTTAGGTATTCCAACTGTTATACTTGGAATTGGCTATGAAAATATTCATACTACCGAAGAAAGAATGGAAATTAAATCATTAAATTTATTAGCACAACAACTTATTAATATTGTTAAAATCGTCAGTCATACAAAGTAAAGTTTGAATGAGTGAGGAAGACTCTGAATTGTGTTACAATGAGGTAGAAAATTTTTAATAAGAGAGGTAAGTAATATGACGCAACAAATAGGTGTAGTCGGCTTAGCCGTAATGGGTAAAAACTTAGCTTGGAATATTGAATCACGTGGTTATTCAGTATCAGTTTACAACCGTTCAAAAGAAAAAACAGAACAAATGGTTGAAGAATCTAAAGGTAAAAATATTCACCCCACATATTCTTTAGAAGAATTCGTCAACTCATTAGAACGTCCACGCAAAATTTTATTAATGGTTAAAGCAGGTCCAGCTACTGATGCTACTATTGAAGGCTTATTACCATTATTAGATGATGGAGATATCTTAATAGATGGAGGTAATACTAACTATCAAGATACAATCCGCAGAAATAAAGCACTAGCTGAAAGTGGTATCAACTTTATCGGTACAGGTGTATCCGGTGGTGAAGTAGGTGCTTTGACAGGCCCTTCAATTATGCCTGGCGGACAAAAAGAAGCCTACGACAAAGTATCTGATATTTTAGAAGCAATTTCTGCTAAAGCAGAAGACGGTGCACCTTGTGTCACTTATATCGGCCCAGACGGAGCTGGTCACTATGTAAAAATGGTGCATAATGGTATTGAATACGCTGACATGCAATTAATTGCTGAAAGCTATGCACTTATGAAAGATGCTTTACACATGTCTCATACTGAAATTGCTAAAACATTCAAAGAATGGAACCAAGGTGAACTTGATAGCTATCTTATCGAAATCACTGGAGAAATCTTCAATAAACTAGATGAAGACGGCACACCATTAGTTGAAAAAGTAATGGATAAAGCTGGCCAAAAAGGAACAGGCAAATGGACTTCAATCAATGCTTTAGAATTAGGTGTTCCTTTAACAATAATCACTGAATCAGTATTTGCACGCTTCATCTCTTCAATGAAAGAAGAACGTGTGAAAGCTTCTCAACAATTAGAAGGACCTTCACCTCAATTTAATGGAGATAAAGAAGCATTCTTAGAAAAAATCCGCAAAGCATTATACATGAGTAAAATCTGTTCATATGCTCAAGGATTTGCTCAAATGCGTAAAGCAAGTGAAGAACACGATTGGAACTTGCAACTTGGTGATTTGGCTATGATTTGGAGAGAAGGTTGCATTATCCGTGCACAGTTCTTGCAAAAAATCAAAGATGCTTATGACAATAACGCTGATTTACACAATTTATTACTTGACCCTTACTTCAAAGAGGTCGTTACAAATTATCAATCAGCACTCCGCGATGTTGTAGCTGAAAGCGTAGTAAATGGTGTTCCAACTCCAGGATTTGCTGCAAGTATCAATTACTATGACAGCTATCGCTCAGAAAACTTACCTGCAAACTTAATCCAAGCACAACGTGATTACTTCGGTGCACACACTTACCAACGTAAAGACCAAGAAGGTACTTTCCATACACATTGGGCAGAGGAAAAATAATTAATAAGGCAAAAAGCACGGTTGAAAAATTTCAACCGTGCTTTTTCTATTTAATCATTCGTAATATCTGGGTCGATCGGCAACCATAATTGTATTTTAGTAAAAGGATCTTCAAATGAAATATCAAATGGATAAATTTCAACATATAAACTATTAAGCTCGTAAGGTAAGGTCAATTGCAATCTCGTCTCAATATAGTGCCATGCTTCATTTACCGCGAAATCAATTTCTCCTTGCAAATTAAATTTAGCATACTGTCTCGATGGTAAGTAGCGACTCTCTAAATGGGCAGGATAACGTTCACTTGGTACGCCGGCAAAAATCTCAGCACCGTTATCTAACGGACACTTAACAACAAATAATTCATGCGGACTCATATCATTATATCTTTGGAGTTCTTTAATTCTACCGCTATCCAGCAAGTCTTCAATAAAATCTGCCACTACAAATGGATTGCTTAAATCTTCTGTATTGATAAAACGGGCATAGCCTACTAATGTATAGGAATCAGATGTTTCTAACCGATATGTATATGGCGGAGCATCTGTTGTAGTTATTTTTATATATAGACGTTTTTGCATGCGTAATTCATCTTCTTTTACCTTTGCTTGAATCGGCGATACTCCATGATAGTCGCTGAAAGCGTTCGCAAAAGCATTTGTATCTTCATAATGATATTTTTTAGCAATATCGACTAAACGATATGAACCTTGAATAACATCTTCTGCTGCCTTAGTTAGTTTTCTAGCTTCTGCATATTCACTTGGAGACTGACCCACAATCATTTTAAAAGACTGATCAAGATGCATGGGAGAAAGACCGACGTAATCACTCAATTCTTGCAAATGGAAAGGCTCAATGACGCGATCTTCGATATAAACAATTGCCTGCTGAATTTGCTTGATAACGTCCAAACTTTTCACTCCTAAAATTACCGTAAATTACTTTTGCTTTTTATTATACCGCATTTCCTAATATTTTTCCTTTAAAAAAGGGTTAAAGAATAGACAAGCCTGCGCAAAAAATAAGCACAAACTTGTCTATATTTAGTATTAACTCTTTAATTGTTAATTAATGAATATCGTCCCACCAATGGAAACCGTCACGACTTAATAATAACTCACTGTCCAATGGTCCATTAGTTCCTGATTTATAGTTAGGGAATTCTGGAATCACTTGATCCCATTCTTCTTGAATTGCATCCACAAATTTCCATGTTGATTTTAATTCTTCCCAATGTGTAAAGTTTGTTGCATCGCCTTTTAGGCAATCGAACAATAAGTTTTCATATGCGTCTACTGTATTCATTTTATCTTGAGCACTCATAGAGTAAGAAAGTTGAACGGGTTCTGTTTCAATACCTTGTACATTTTTCTTAGCATTTAAATGCAGAGAGACACCTTCATTAGGTTGAATATTAATCACAAGCAAGTTTGAATCTAAGTGTTTATCTTTTTCATAATATAAATTCATTGGAACTTCTTTAAATTCAACTACAACCTGAATAGATTTACGTTTCATTCTTTTACCAGTTCGAATATAAAATGGTACGCCTGCCCATCTGAAGTTATCAATCATCACTTTACCTGAAACGAAAGTAGGGGTATCAGAATCATCTGCTACACGATCTTCTTCTCTATAACCGACTACAGATTGACCATTGATTTCTCCTTCACCATATTGTCCTCTGACAAAGTTAGTTCTTACATCTTCAGCACCAAGAGGGTGTAGTGATTTAAGTACTTTAACTTTTTCAGCGCGAATGTCAGCACTGTTCAGACTAATAGGCGGCTCCATTGCTAATAATGCTACCATTTGCAACATGTGGTTTTGAACCATATCTTTCAAAGCACCACTTGTTTCATAATAACCGCCACGATCTTCAACACCGAGAACTTCGGATGAAGTAACTTGGATATTAGAAATATATTTATTGTTCCATAATGGTTCAAACATAGCATTTGCAAATCTTAAAACTTCTATATTTTGTACCATATCTTTACCTAAATAATGGTCGATACGATAAATTTCTTCTTCTTTGAATGATTTACGGATTTGTTTATTTAACTTTTCTGCTGAAGCTAAATCACTACCGAAAGGTTTTTCAATAACTAATCGTTTAAATCCACGTGTTTTAGTCAACCCTGAGGATTTCAAATAATCAGTAACTACGCCGAAGAAGTTAGGAGCCATTGCTAAGTAGAAGAGACGGTTGCCTTCTAAACCAAATTCAGAATCTAATTGATTACTGAATTGCAATAATTCGTCATAACTTTGTTCGTCACTAACATCATGTTTAAAGTAGAATACATGTTCCATAAATTGATCAAGATGTTTTGTATCTTTTACGTGAGCTTGTATTGATGCTTTAACTTGTTTGCGAAATTCATCGTTAGAATAATCTCGCCGGCCAATACCAATGATTGCAACATGTTGATCTAAATTATCTTGTTGGTATAGGTGAAAGAGCGATGGAAAAAGTTTGCGATGACTTAAATCGCCGGTTGCTCCAAATATTGTAATCAAACATGGTATATGCTTTCTTTTATTACTCAAGATTCAAAACCTCAATTCTTAATAAGTTATGCTATTATTATAGACTATGCAGAAATGTTATAACACATTTTTGCTTAAATTTGTACGTGAACGCTGATATATTATTATGGTACACTTACGAATAGAGAGGAGCGTTGTTATGGAAATTACATTTCTCGGTACAGGCGCCGCTTTGCCGACCAAAGAACGCAATACACAAGCTATAGCGCTCAACTTGGAACCATATTCTAATTCTATCTGGCTCTTTGATGCAGGGGAAGGGACACAACATCAAATTCTGCATCATTCTATTAAACTCGGAAAAATTAATCATATCTTTATAACGCATATGCATGGCGATCATATCTATGGATTGCCAGGCATATTGACCAGTCGTTCTTTCCAAGGCGGCGAAAATAAACCTTTAACAATAGTAGGTCCTAGAGGTATCAAAGAATACATTGAGATCACACTGCAAGCTTCACTTTCACGTTTGAATTATCCAATTACCTTTATTGAAATTGATGAACAGTTGCATTACCAACATGAAGGCATTACAGTTACTGCGTACCATCTGAATCATGGTGTACCTTCGTTCGGTTATCGTATTGAAGCACCGACTACACCAGGAAAAATAAATGTTGCTGCCTTACGTGAAATTGGAATGGAACCTGGACCAAAATATCAAGAAGTAAAAGATTCTGAGACCTTTATTTTCAATGATAAAATCTATCAATCTTCAGAATTTAAAGGGGAAGCAAAAGTTGGTCCGAAAATCGCAATTTTCGGAGATACAATGCCGTGTGAAAATGAACTTAAAATCGCACACGGAGTCGATGTTCTTGTCCATGAATCTACATATATAGATGGCGATAGAACATTAGCAGATAACCATCATCATAGTCATATTGCTGACGTTTTATCTTTGCTAGAAGAATCAGAAGCGAAACAAGCATTATTAAATCATATCAGCAATCGTTACAATCTAAATGATATAGATAAGCTCTATGCTGAGTTACAGAATCAATACCCAGATTTAAAATTTAAATTTGTCAGAGATTTTGATACTTTTACAATCTAAAAAGAACCGCTGAAGCAGAGGATGAATAGATTCAACTCTTTTTAGCGGTTCTTCATATATATTATTCTTTATTTGAAAGTTCTTTACTACGTTTAACAGCAGCTTTAAAACAATCCTCGAATATACCTTCGATATCATGTTGAGATAAAGCATCAAGGCCGGCCTGTGTTGTACCACCTTTAGACGTCACGTTTTGTCTTAATTGTTCCATGCTCAAATCAGAACGTTCAATCATTTTACCAGTACCGATGATTAAATTACGGATAGATTCTTCAACTTCTTCTTTGTCTAATCCTAATCTCACGCCCGCTTCTACATACTTCTCAAATACATGATACAAGAAAGCAGGACCGCTTCCAGTAATCGCCGTAACTTGATGCAACGCGTCTTCTTGAACTTCAAGTTCTGAACCAAACGCATTCACAATATCGACGACTTTTTGACGTGCGTCTTCAGGATAATTTTTCGAGAAACTCAATCCAGTGACTGAATGACCTACTTGAGCATTAGTATTCGGCATAATTCTGGCAATTGGATTATCATGTTCCAATTCTTTTCTGATATATTGAATTGAAATGCCAGCCATTATAGAAATAAATTTATTTTGATCAGTAATGTATGGACGAATACGGTCGGCCAATGATTCGAAATCATAAGGCTTTGTACCTAGAAAAACAAAGTCTGCATCTGCTAGTAACGCAGCATCATCATAACTATAATTCACACCTAATTCATCAGCATACCCTTTAAGAACCGCTTCATTCGAACGATTCGTAATATAAATATCATTAGGATCAATTACGTTAGAATCAATGATACCTGCAAAAATAGCATGTGCCATATTGCCTGAACCATAAAATACAATTTTCATTATTGAATAGCACTCCCTGTATTAGTAATAAGATATTTTATATGATAGCACAATTCATGCACATATTTGACACAACAATGTTATTATTTACCTGTTATGGTGTTAATCAAACATCTTTGAAGTTATAAACAGGAGGTAATTCACGCTATGGAGAACTTAATTGGAAAGCATTTTGTCATTACAGGAGGGACAAGCGGGCTAGGCTACGCTTTAACAAAAGTACTACTGGAAAGGGGAGCAAAGGTGACCCTCCTCGTCAGAAGTATGACTAAATTCAAGCAAACTTTTTTTCCGCATAACACACATTTACTTCAGGCAGTGCAATGTGATTTGAACTCAGCAGAACAAATTAAACGTTTGGACTTTGCGCATGCAACAATTAATGGCCTTATACATAGTGCTGGTTTAGGTTATTTCAAGTCAATCAGTGCACATAGCGAAGAAGAGATGCTTGAGACATACAGAATCAATGTCGTTCATTTCAACATCTTATTAAATCATTTGGCTCATAGTTTTTCAGAACATCCTTATATTATAGGCATCAGCAGTTTAGCTGCACACTCTACACAAGCTCATAGCGGCCATTATGCAGCAAGTAAAGCTGCCTTCAACCAAGTATTGAATACTTATCGTCTCGAGCATCCGAATTATCATATTTTAACAGTGAACGCAGGGCCTATTCGTACGCCTTTCCATGCAAAAGCAGATCCTACCTTGAAGTATGCAACTCAAGTGGACAAGTTGATGTTAGACCCTGATAAACTAGCCAACCAAATAATAATCTATATGCTGCGTAATAAAGCTGAGTTAAATGCACCCAAATGGCTGAACAGTTTACTTAAATTATACCAATTAGCACCCAGAAAGTTAGAACGCGCTTTTCCAAAATTATTTAATAATAAAAAAGAGTGACATATTAGGGGGGGTTCCCAATAACATGCCACTCCATCTGGTTTTCTATTAATTTAAATGATTTGTGTAATGAAGGTCTTTTACACGTTTACGAGCTGCTTGAATACGATTAAAATCTACTTCTGTATTAAGATTTCTTACATTTTCTTCAAGTTGTTCTACGCTACTTGCGCCTGCAATAATAGATCCAAGCACATCTTGAGCACGGGAATAATTAAACGTCAATGCTGTTAAGTTATGTTCAATTTCTTTTAGAGAAGCAATCGTACTGCCTAATTCTTGATAACTGTAATCAAAAATACCGTCATTGAATTTATCATCTAAAGCTTGATTGCTAGAAGAAGTTAACAATCCTTTAAACACTGGACCACGTGCTAAGAGTTTTACGCCTTTTTTGTGTGCTGCTTGGAATAAATCTTCAGGACGATTATCAATTAAATTAAATTGCGCCATCCATGTATCGATATCACTATGCTCTAAATAATAATTGATAACGTTAGGGCGAATAGAAGATATCCCATATGCACGAATTAGACCTTCTTTCTTCAATTCATCAAATGCACTGATTGTTTCATCTAGTGGATCATCAATCGTACCGCCATGAAGTTGATATAAATCCAACTCATCTACGCCAAGGTTTTTCAATGAATGCTTAACGCTTTCTTTAATGTGTTTTTTAGAAGGATCCCAGAAAGTAGTGCCGTCTGCTTTCAGATGATTTCCTACCTTAGTGCCGATAACAATGTCATCCGTATTTTGATAAGGTTTCAGAATTTCACCGACTAATTTCTCATTTATCCCTTTATCATACATATCAGCTGTATCAAAATAAGTAATTCCTAATTCAATTGCACGTTCAATAATAGCTTGTGCATGCTTCTTTTCTGTTCCTAGGCTCATACACCCTAAACCTAATTCAGATATCTCTAATCCGCTCTTCAAAACATTCTTTTGCATGTTTCTACTCCTTTCGATACACTTTAATTGTCTAACAATCCTAGTTTAGCAATAAATCAAAATAGTTAAAAGGAACGTGATTATAATGGACTTAACAGAAAAAACACTTAGTAAAAAACATATCTATTCAGGAAAAATTATTGATGTTGATGTCGATGAAGTACAGTTGCCGAACGGAGATACATCCAAACGAGAGATTGTAAACCACTCAGGAGCTGTAGCAGTTTGTGCGCTTACACCTGAAAATAAAGTCGTATTTGTGAAACAATATCGTAAACCAGTTGAAAAAGTATTATTAGAAATTCCAGCCGGAAAATTAGAGGAGGGGGAAGATCCTGAGGAAGCTGCACATCGCGAATTAGAAGAAGAAACAGGATATATCGCTGAAAGTTTAGAATTAATTGCAGATGTTTATACTTCTCCAGGCTTCGCAAATGAGAAAATCTCCATTTATTTTACAGATAAGTTGAAGAAAGGAAATGTCCATTTAGACCCTGATGAATTTGTCGAACAAGTAGAGTTAAGTATTGATGAAATCAATGATTTAGTAGCAAACTTAGAAATTACAGATTCAAAAACTTTAATAGCTCTTCAACATCTATTATCAAATTATAATCATTCTAAATAAAGAGTGAGAATGAGTTGCTTTTTTAACAAAATACTGGTAATTTAATAATTGAGTCATTAAACAAATTAAAATGATTATAATTATTAGTAGAGGAGTGAGGCTTCCGTGGAAGAACGTTTAAAACGCGTGAAGCAGCAATTACAACAATCATCTTATAAATTAACTCCACAACGTGAAGCAACTTTAAGAGTTTTGATTGAGAATGAATCTGATCACCTTAGTGCTGAAGATGTCTATTTGAAAGTAAAGGACAAAGCGCCTGAAATCGGTTTGGCAACAGTGTATAGAACATTAGAGTTGCTTGCAGAGTTGAAGATCGTTGATAAGATCAACTTCGGAGATGGTGTATCTCGCTTTGATTTGAAAAAAGAAGGCGAAAAACACTTCCATCACCATTTAGTTTGCATGGAATGTGGCAAAGTTGAGGAAATTGCTGAAGATTTATTGCCGAAAGTTGAAGAACGCGTAGAAAATGAATTTAATTTTAAAATCTTAGATCATCGTCTTACATTTCATGGCATTTGCAATGAATGTCAACAAAAGAAAAAAGAAGTATGACAAGGTAAGAAGGTGAAGTGTGATGGAAACCAATTATGATGTGGTTATCGAAGAATACCTAAAATTTATTCAAATTGAAAAAGGATTAAGTGCGAATACAATCGGCGCTTATCGAAGAGATTTGAATAAATATAAAGAGTATCTGGTTTTAAAGAAAATTAATAATATAGACTTTATAGACCGTGAAATTATTCAACAATGCTTAGGATACTTGCATGATGATGGACATTCAGCTAAGTCTATTGCTCGTTTTATTTCAACTGTCAGAAGTTTTCATCAGTTTGCTTTAAGAGAACGTTATGCAGCGAAAGATCCGACTGTTTTAATTGAAACGCCTAAATATGAACGGCGCTTGCCTGATGTATTAGATGTTGAGGACGTACTCGCATTATTAGAAACACCCGATTTGTCAAAAAATAACGGTTACAGAGACCGCACCATTTTAGAATTATTGTATGCGACTGGAATGCGTGTGACAGAATTGATTCATGTGCGCGTTGAAGATGTCAATTTAATCATGGGATTTGTGCGAGTTTTCGGTAAAGGCAGCAAAGAACGTATTATTCCTTTAGGCGAGACTGTAATAGATTATTTAAAAAAATATATCGAAACAGTCAGACCGCAGTTGTTGAAACAAACAGTTACGGACGTTTTATTCTTAAATATGCATGGCAAACCTTTATCTAGACAAGGTATTTGGAAACTTATCAAACAATATGGCGTTAAAGCTAATATCAAAAAGAAACTGACACCGCACTCACTTAGACATTCATTTGCTACTCATTTACTCGAAAATGGTGCTGATTTAAGAGCGGTTCAAGAGATGTTGGGACATTCAGATATTTCGACTACACAGCTTTATACTCATGTCTCAAAATCACAAATCAGAAAAATGTATAACGAATTTCATCCTAGAGCTTAATCCGAAGATACTTAGTTTAGCTATAAAGAAATCTTTAATTGCAGGTTTCTTCATAGCTATTTTTTAATTTTTAGAAAGGTACAAAATAATCATTCTCCCTCTATATTATTATTATCTTTCTGCCATTTTAATTTACTTCTTTTTAACGCTTCTATTCTAGCTTGTTCTACCTCATGTCGATCTCTTAATAAATGATGGTCATAAATATACGGTCTTTCATTAATATAGGTCATCACTGTATAATATGGATAACATTGCTGCAGTTTCTTAATAGTTGTAGCGAGAAGAGGTAATTCGATAACTTGGAAACTGCATTGTTGGCTAGCATTTTCACATAATTGTGTGAGCAAATCCAAATAGGCCTGATGCTTTACTCCTAAGGTTTCCATATTGTTATTCTGATAATCTGCTACACGGTACGCCCGTTTAAATAAAGTTGCCGCACCTTTGTAGTTGCCACGACGATAATGATAACATCCTGTTGCGCATAATATCAGACTGACTACAGCATCTTTTTTAGAATAGGAAGATTGCGCTTTCCATGCTTCTTCTAAAATGTCATGACATAAAAAATAATGTTGTTTAGCATGAAATTGATAAAAATAAGATAGTAATGCTTCTTCCATTGTCTTCACCTCCTGCTTCTGATTTATTTTATTAGACTATTCATGTATAATATTTTACTGAATGACAAACGTAACATGCAATTAAAGGAGAACGAAATGTACGAAGTTAAACTAGATGCTTTCAATGGGCCCTTGGACTTATTGCTTCATTTGATACATAAATATGAAATCGACATTTACGATATTCCGATGAAAGCTTTAACAGAGCAATATATGAATTATATTCACGCTATGAAAAAATTAGAAATTAATATCGCCAGCGAATATTTAGTTGTAGCTTCTGAATTATTGATGATTAAAAGCAAAATGCTTTTACCTCAGTATGACGTAGAGGAAGAAAGTGAATTAGATGATCCGCGTGAAGATTTAGTCGGCCGATTAATTGAATATCAGAACTATAAAGAATATACAGAGTTTCTGAATGAAATGAAAGCGCAAAGAGAGAATTATTACAGCAAACATCCTACAGATTTAAGTCATTTAGAGACTGTAGAAGTCTGGGACGCTACTCAAACTATTGATTTAACAGAATTAATCATGGCGTATCAAAGAATCAAAACCAGAACTTCTTTCAATACACCTAAAAGTGTAACAATTCAAAAAGAAACGTTTACTATTGAACAAGCATCAAAACAAGTCACTGAAAAGCTCGCACTTTCTAACTCTTTTAATTTTTTCAGTCTCTTCACTTTTAAAGAAACGACAGAAGAAGTGGTGACTCATTTCTTAGCAATTTTAGAAATGTCTAAATCGGGAATTATACAAATTAACCAAGATAAAGATTTTGCAGATATCAGTATTACAAGAGGTGTAAATTATGGCATTGGAGCATAAGGGGATATTAGAAGGCTTATTATACACAGCAGGGGATGAAGGCTTAGAAGCCAGACAAATAATGGAAGTATTGGAAATAACCGAAGATGAGTTAAATGAACTTGCAGCATCCTACCAAGCTCCTGGTTTAATGATTCAACAATATGGTACTACATATGTCTTAACTACTAAATCCGAAGCTGCTCCATATATTGAAAAGTTGATTAAAAATCAATCGAATATGAAACTCTCGCAAGCAGCAATGGAAGTATTATCCATTATCGCTTATAATCAACCCGTAACAAGAAGCGATATTGAATTAATTCGCGGCATTAATTCGGATGGTGCAGCTAAGACGTTGATTGCAAGAGGTTTAGTTGAAGCTAAAGCAGAAGATAACTCACGCAGTCAACAACTTTATACAACGCCGTTATTCTTGAATGTTTTTGGTATGGCAAACTTGGATGAGCTTCCGACAACCGAAGAAGAGGAAGAAGAAATAGAATCATTTTTCAATAATTTGATTAACCAAAAAGGAGATAATAATGAGTAAAGAATTAGAAAGATTACAAAAGAGAATTGCAAACAGCGGCTATACTTCACGCAGAAAAGCGGAAACATTAATCACTGAAGGGAAAGTTAAAGTAAACGGTGAAACAGTAACTGAATTAGGCACAAAAGTTAAAGCTTCTGATAATGTCGAAGTAGAAGGTGTTAAGTTAGAACAAGAAGATAAACTTTATATTCTTTTTTACAAACCGGCACAAGTCATTACCAGCGTTTCAGACGATCGCGGCAGAACAGTTGTAACGGATTATTTCGATGACTTGGAAACGCGAATTTATCCTGTGGGCAGATTAGATTATGATACTTCAGGGTTATTGCTGTTAACTAACGATGGAGAATTCACTAATCTAATGACACATCCGAGATATAAAATCAAGAAGAAGTACGTTGCTAAATTAAAAGGATACTTAATGAGAGATGAAGTCAAAGCGCTGGAAAAAGGTATTCAATTAGAAGATGGTAAAACGCATCCAGCTGAAATCAAAATCAAAAATCAAAACCAAGAAAAAAATACAACGGTAGTAGAAATTACAATCTCAGAAGGCAGAAACCGTCAAGTACGCCGTATGTTTGAACATTTTGGGCACGAAGTTACTAAACTTTCACGTATTGAGTTAGGCGGATTTTTAACACTTAAAGGTTTAAATGCTGGTGAAGGGCGTGTAATGACGCCGCATGAAGTTAAAAAGCTCAGAAACTTGGCCGAGAACGGTTAAATCTGAAAAAGCATAAAATTGCAGCAAAATCTTTGTGAAACTTTACACAATATTTTACGTTGTGTTCGCAAACTCTTAGTTTCAATTATCTTGTTGATATATGCTTATGATATAATATCCTTTGTAGTGAAAAATTATTTGTTATAAAGTAGGCAATACTAATCGACAAATGAACGATGTTAAATTTTAAAATATCCAATACTAACAACTCTAAACATATAAAAAAGATGAATGATACAACGAAATTGATATTGCAATAAACACAATTCGTCTTAAAGTATCATATAAAATTGGATACTCAAATGGGAGGTAGCAATAACTATGACAAAAATACTTGTCGTTGATGATGAAGAAAGAATCCGAAGACTGCTTAAATTATATTTAGAAAGAGAATCTTTTGATATCGAAGAAGCTCAAGACGGCAAAGAAGCATTAGATATGGCATTGAATAATGATTATGCTTGTATCTTATTAGACTTAATGCTTCCCGAATTAGACGGTATAGAAGTTGCAAACCGTTTAAGAGAGTATAAAGACACACCTATTATTATGTTGACCGCTAAAGGGGAAGAGACAAACCGCGTGGAAGGATTTGAATCTGGGGCAGATGACTATATCGTCAAACCATTTTCACCGCGCGAAGTTGTTTTACGTGTTAAAGCCTTACTAAGACGTACTTTAACAGCAGCTTCTGAGCAAAATGAGCCACACGCTAGAGATTTGATTGAATTCAAACATTTAGTGATTGATAACGATGCACATCGCGTACTTGCTGATGGTACTCAAGTCAACTTAACACCGAAAGAATATGAACTATTAATCTTCTTAGCGAAGACACCGAACAAGGTTTTTGACCGTGAACAATTATTGAAAGATGTATGGCATTATGAATTCTACGGAGACTTGCGTACTGTAGATACACATGTCAAACGTCTTAGAGAAAAATTAAATCGTGTTTCCTCAGATGCAGCGCACATGATTCAAACTGTCTGGGGCGTCGGTTATAAATTCGAGGTCAACAGCAATGATGAAACGGCTCAATAATGTCGTAATAAAACTGTGGTTAACTATAATTCTTATAGTGACGACAGTTTTAATTTTACTCAGTGCAGCTTTAATTACGTTTATTCAAAACTATTATACGCAAGATACTGAACAATCCTTAATTAAAGATGCCGAACGCATCAGTGTATTACTCGAAGAATCCGATAACAAGGGACTGGCAATCAAGCATAGTAAAGCATTGATCGAAGGTCCGAGCGGCTTGATTATCATGAAAAATAAAAATGATGAATTCTATAATTCACATTCTAAGTTGAAAAACGAAATGATGAATGTGATTACTAAAAATTCTAATTATCAAAAGGTGTTTAAAGACCATCAAAAAACCTCACAGCATGTGAAGTTAAAAGTCGATGATAAAACTAGAACTTACGTATTGTTAGGTTATCCGACAAAAATAGATGCTGCCACTCCAAACGGTGCAGTATTTATTTATCAAGACTTAAAGAGTATAGATGATACCAATAATGTGATTACTATTATTATTTTAGCGACAGCAGTTATCTTCTTAATTATAACAACTGTTTTTGCATTCTTTTTATCATCAAGAATTACCAAACCGCTTCGCCAACTCCGTACTCAAGCAATGAACGTATCTGAAGGCGACTATACGCAAGTTAACAATATTAATTCGAAAGATGAAATTGGTGAATTAGCACATTCTTTCAATAAGATGAGTAATGATATCCAAAGACATATTGATGAAATTTCTGCTTCAAAAAACATCAGAGACAGCCTCATCAATTCAATGGTCGAAGGCGTATTGGGGATTAATGAAAACAGAGAAATTATTCTTTCTAATGAAATGGCTAAAAAAATGGCCGAACAGCTCCGTGCGACAAAAAAAGAACAATTTACTGAACAGATGGATCGTACGTTTGAAGAAAAAGAAATCCAGTTCCAAGAATATGAAGTCAAAAATCGTTACTATGTCGTTATTATGAGTTATATTGAACAATTCCAACCTCACCAAAGCGGTGTAGTAGCGATTATTCGAGATATGACCAACGAGCATCAATTAGATCAGATGAAAAAAGACTTCATTGCTAATGTTTCTCACGAACTACGTACACCTATTGCCTTATTGCAAGGTTACACAGAATCTATTGTAGACGGCGTGGTTTCTGAACCGGAAGAAATCAGAGATTCACTTTCAATTGTTCTAGACGAAACACAGCGCTTGAATCGTCTCGTCAATGAACTGTTAAATGTAGCAAGAATGGATGCTGAAGGCCTATCAGTAAATAAAGAAGTGCAGCCTATCGATAACTTATTGGAGCGCATGCAACTGAAATATCGTCAACAAGCTGAAGATTTGCAGATTGATATTAATTTGGCACCAGATACTAATGGAAAACTTTGGTACTATGATACAGATAGAATGGAACAAGTACTGACTAACTTAGTAGACAATGCCTCTCGCTATACTTCACCGGGAGATGCGATTACTATCAGTACAGGCGAATCAGATCAATACGATATCTTATATGTTTCTGATACAGGCAGCGGAATAGCACCCGAGCATATTGATTTAGTATTTGACAGATTTTACAAAGTGGATGCTTCTAGAAAACGTGGTAAAGAAGGAACAGGGTTAGGCTTATTTATCTGCCGTATGATTATCGAAGCACAAGATGGCACGATTGACTTGAAAAGTCATTTAGGCGAGGGCACAACCTTTATTATTAAATTGCCCAAGCCGCCAAAGCATTAATTCAACGAATTGAGAAGTATTAAAGCATTGATATCAACTCCCTATATAAAGTAGTCACTTAAAAAGTGCAAGCTTTATATGGGGAGTTTTATGTTGACAGAAAAATGTCTCTTCTGTTTAAGCATCGGGATTGAATCAAAACATCTAATCCGATATAATAGATAAGAAAATAAAATAATAATGAAATTCATCTTCGGGGTCGGGTGAAAGTCCCAACCGGCAGTAATTAAAGCCTGCGACCTGTATTTATTAATCATAAATATGGCTGATCTAGTGAGACTCTAGAGCCGACAGTATAGTCTGGATGGGAGAAGATGGAGGGTTTATTTGTTGTGCGTAAATTCCTCCTATTCGCGTAAGATGAATGGAAGGAGTACTTATGAATCAACAAAAAAACAAACGCTTTATCATTATAAGTATGATGAGTGCCATTGCGTTTATTTTGATGTTTATCAAATTTCCGCTGCCATTTTTACCACCATACTTAACGCTTGATTTCAGCGACGTTCCTGCATTGCTTGCAACATTTCTATTTGGGCCTGTAGCAGGCGTGATTGTAGAACTCATCAAAAATCTGCTTAACTTCCTTTTCAATATGGGAGATCCGATAGGGCCTGTAGCAAATTTTGCAGCTGCAGTCAGTTTCTTGCTTACTGCATTTTATGTAAGTAAATTATCTAAAGGCAAATTAAATATAATTATAGGTTTAATTGCAGGTACTTTAGTAATGACTTTAGTCCTGAGTATCTTAAACTATTTTGTCTTATTGCCTTTATATGGTATGATTATGAACCTTGCTGATGTAGTAAAAAACTTAAAAATTATCATTGTATCAGGCATTATTCCGTTTAATATAATTAAAGGAATTGCGGTATCCATCATTTTCCTTTTACTCTATAAACGACTTAAAAAAGCATTGAACTATTAAACAAATAATCATTGCTCATTCATATATTAGGGGCTGGAACATATCGATTTGTTCCAGCTCCTGTCTATATAATTGGCGACAACTAATTCTTAAGGAAACAAAAAGAGACCAAAATACGAATCATATTTTGATCTCACACATTCATCTATATTTAGCGAAGAATACTAACTTAAAAGACGATTGATAGTCATTATTCGAATTTTAATGCATCCCCATCGAAAGGCTCATCTGCAATTTTAATAGAGTCTGTAGGACAACCTTCATCTGCATCTTCTAAATCTTCATAAAGTTCTTCAGGAACTTCTGCTGTACCTTCATTATCATCTAAAATAACATATGCGATACCTTCATCGTCATAATCATAAATATCTGGAGCTGCAGCACCGCAAGCACCGCATGCAATACAAGTATCCATATCTACAATCGTATATTTAGCCAATTTTACTTCGCCTCCTTTTACAAAAATGCTACACTTATAACGTATTTTTATTTTAACACCAGGAATTCTTTTTTCAATACAACAGATTATTAAGGTGATGATTGATTTGAAAGAAATTATTCAATACATAAAAACACATGCTTATCATTATAAAACTGCTAAAAGTCTTTATAATATCATCGTTGGTGCTAAAACCCATCAAACTTATTTTGATGCATGTAGCCAACAACTTTTATCATTATATCACAGTCATCCAAATTTGAAATATCCGTCATTCGAACGAATATTCAATAGTTTGAATGAAAGCGATGACAATTTAAATATTGATTTAAAAATTACTCCTCGCTATACTTTTGAAAGCATACAACAGACATTCCAAGTGATTCAATTATTAATTCAAACAATTTCTTATAATAATCATCACACTTTATCTTTTATACCCGTCTCACAAATAAACAAAGTCCAGCATAGAGTGAAAAGAATTTTTCGTAAAATTAATCAAGAACATAAAGAAAAATTATTTGAAGAGGAAATATATCTACTGTTCAGACGAATTAATAAGGAAAATAATAGCTCCATCCTGCATTATTTTTTACAAGGTTTTGAAGAAACGATGTATACCAACCAACAAGTAGGGATGATAGAGTCATTAACTTACGATGATTTATTACGTATAAAAATGAACGATCTTGTAGAAATGATGAATCAATTAGAAAACAAAGTCGATTTTCCTATTTTAAATGAAGCGATTATCCTACCAGTCTTATCCCAAAACGCATATCAAACTTATCAACATGTTAAAGAAGGATTAAAAATGAACCAGATCGCTCATTTAGAAAACGTCAAAGAAAATACAGTAGAAGATCATATATTAGAACTATTTATTAAAGGTTACTTATCAGACTATAGCAAGTATCTTCATGAGGGTTTTTATAAAGATTTCAAACCTTTTTATCAGAATCAGAAAGAATCGCGCCTCAAGGAATTTAAAACAGAATTTCCAAATTACAGCTATTTTGAAATTAAACTTGCGATTATACGCACAGCCAGGGAGGAGTAGGACAGTTACTAAAAATATAATTAAATGTTTATAAACATACCCAAACCTATTTATAATTGAATTGAGGCGACAATCATGTATAAGACTATAGAAATAAACGGAAAATTAGGGAGTGCAATTTCTTACCCATCTAACCCTAAATATACAGCATACAGTCGGGTTGCGAACCCATCGCATGATGCATTACAAAATAAAATGGAAATTTTAACACATCACCGCAACTATCCCTGCTTTTAGCGGTTGTATCTATGGTTTTGGTCCATTGAAAAAAGAAGGTGACAAAATATGCTGAGAGCGTATAAAACCGAAATCAATCCTTCTTTTGAACAATGTCAAACCATCAACCAAACTATCGGCACATGCCGTTGGATTTACAACAAATTCATTGAAACCAATCAATATCTATATGAAAAAGAAAAATCGTATATGGACGGTTATACATTCAGCAAATGGATGAACAATGTATATCTTCCAAGTCATCCGGATAAACATTGGGTTAAACAAAGTGCCAGCAAAGCCATTAAACAATCCATTATGAATGCGCATCGTGCTTATCAGACATTTTTCAAAAATAAACAAGGTTATCCGAAGTTCAAAAAGAAATCGGGTATCGGAAGTTATTATTTGATCGGTACCATTCATGTACAACGGCATCGCATCCAATTGCCGAAGTTGGGATGGATTAAATTAAAAGAAAGAGGTTACATTCCCACAAATAATATAAAATCTGCCACCATCGTTAAAGAATATGACAGATATTATGTGTCGGTATTAGTTGATCAACCGCCTCCCCCTATTTTCAAACCGGAACAGACAGAGGGAATCGGTATTGATTTAGGATTGAAAGAAGCTGTATTCACACCCTCCGGTGTAAAAATCAGAAGCTTCAAAACGAATCAAACTATTATTAAACTTGATAAATCTTTGAAAAGGCAGCAGCGAAAATTATCCAGAAAGAAAAAAGGTTCTCGTAATTGATATAAACAGTTGTTGAAAGTACAAAGATTATACCGACGTATTAAAAATATTAAAAAAGACATCAAACGCAAAGGCATACTCTCTATTCTCCGTACAAATCCGCAATTTATTACGATTGAAAATTTAAATATCAAAGGCATGATGAGAAACAAAAGGTTGGCCAACAGTTTTCAACAGATCGGACTCGGTTACATTGTTGAATGGTTGAAAATCAAGTGTCAAGATTATGGCATCGAATTACGCCAAGTCGACAGATTTTATCCATCCAGCCAAATATGTTCCGATTGCGGACATACACAACCCATGCCTTTGAATCAAAGAACGTATTATTGTAATCATTGCGGAATGATGAAGGACAGAGACATCAATGCCAGTATAAATTTGAAACAAGCAACAGATTACACCGTGATAGTGTAATAAAATAAAGAAAGGAAAACTGCTAAAAGGTTATCACACAATTTAAATGTATAGATAAAGTTTCAAACTACGGTGGGCTACATCGGAAGTAACGCTCTGGGAGAGGTTCATAGACCTGATTTCAATCGAAATCAACCTCATTGAAAAGAGAAATCCTCTAATAACATTTGAATATGTTTTTAGTAGCAGGGATAGAGATGCTGCAAGAAGCCCTTGAAAATTGGTTTGGTTTCGATTCATTTAAACCAGGACAAGAAGCAATCATCGAAAGTATATTACGTCAACAAAATACTCTAGGGATCTTACCAACCGGCAGTGGTAAAAGTTTATGTTATCAATTGCCGACTTATATCATGCAAAAGCCAACCTTAATCATTTCACCCTTGATTTCTTTAATGGATGATCAAGTGATGCAAATGAGAAAAAAAGGTGAACGCGCAGTGTGCTATGTGCATTCCGGTATGGGAATAGATGAAAAAATACAAAATCTTAAGTTAATTAAAAAGGCGAAATTTATATTTTTAAGCCCAGAATTTATATTACATCGCGATAATATTAAATACTTGAACAACATCGATTTAGGTCTGATTGTCTTAGATGAAGCACATTGTATTACAGAATGGGGCTATGATTTCAGACCTCATTACGCCTTAGTCGGTAAAATTACAAAGCGTTTCCCTAAAGCTACAGTATTAGCTTTAACTGCTACTGCCCCTAAGCACTTAAAACAAGATTTGGACGAGATAGTGGGCACGCAGTTTCATGAAATTAAAACTAAAATGGACCGAAGTAATATTTCATTATCACATTTTAATTTCGAGAATGATAAAGAGAAAACGGAATGGTTAATAAACAAGGTAAGCTCAAGTGGACCTACTATCATTTATGTTTCATCTAAGAAAAAATGTCGTGAACTTGCTCAACTTATCTATAATGCCGGTTATTTAACTGGAATTTACCATGGGGACATGTCTTATCAAGAAAGGCAAACTGTTCAACAACAATTTTTGCAAAACGATATTCCAATTGTTGTAGCAACCAGTGCTTTCGGAATGGGAATTAATAAACCTGATATCAGAACTGTAATACATTATCATCTGCCTCCTAGTCCCTCTAGCTACATTCAAGAAATAGGCAGAGCAGGAAGAGATGGCACATACAGTCAAGCTATAAGTTTGTTTCAGCCAGATGATGCATATTTACTAGACACCTTAATGTTTGCTGATGTTATCAACGAAGCCGATATTGAGGCGTTTGAAGCAGGTGGCTTACTTCCAGAAGAAAAACAACGTATTATTGAAGTTCTTCGACAACGCTTTTCCCTAAAAGAAATTCGCCAAATATTTCAACGCTCAGAAATACGCAAAAAAGACGGTTTGATTAGAATGCTAGGATATAAAAACCTTACGACTTGTCGCCGAGAATATCTGATGTCTTATTTTGGTGAAACTATCGAAAAACCTGCATCTTGTTGTGACAATGATCATAATGTAGAAATTATTAATGAAAGAAATACTAAAAAAGTAACAAGAAAGATGGATTATTTAGAAAAACTCAATCAAATATTCATGAAAAATTAAAATTAAGATGAAACTTCATGTTATGGTAGATGAAATGTAGTTAATACATGCTTAATCAACAAATTTAAATCCTTTCTTTTCTACTACACGCTAAAATTATAAATAAGATGGATTTGTCCTTTAAAATTAAGATAAAAAATGTAATATTATATGCATCTTTTATTTGTCGAAGGCTATCCGTGCAAGTTATAATAATAGTGTTAAGATTTAAATTTTTAACTTTCATATTGAGGGGTATGGATACTACATATGAAATTTAATCACTAATTTACAGAGAAAGGATGATGGCGTTGTCAAATAACAACTTTAAAGATGATTTCGAACGTAATCGTCAGTCAATCGATCCAACGCACAATGATGACAATCAGCAAAATTCTGATACATCGATTGATTCCAATGAGCATGATGAAACAAACAACCAAGAACCTAAAACTGGAGCAACTCATTTCCCGCCAAGAGGCTCTCAACGCAGACGTCGCAGAAGAAGAGAAACTGCAAAACACCAATCAAATGAAGCGAATAATGAAGAAGAACTACATACTGATAAAAAAGGTGTAGAAGATAAAGATATCTCTGCTGAAAAAGAAGATAATAAAACTAAAGCAGGTGGGGCTGCTGCAGCAAGTGTCGGCGGGGGAATTATTGGAAAAAAATTGCATGCAAATCATGAAGACAAAGAAAAAGCCTCAGCTCAAAAAAATGAAAAAAGCGACGTAGGAAGTTTAGACGATCGTTCCGACAAATCATATGACAATAGTAGTCGACAAAGTGATAAAGAAGAACAGTCTGCTAAAGAAAAAGATAACCCTGCAGGTAAACAAGCAACTAGTGCTGCAGCTGGCGGTGCGGCAGGCAACAGCGCTGCAAATAAAACTGCAAAGAATAGCGAAAAATCAGTTAACAAAAATGCTGATGAACCACAACAAACAGCTTCTAAAGATAAGCAAAAGCATAATGCAGGTAAAGCGGCTGGTGCTGCAGCTGTAGGCGCTGGTGCTGCTATGGCTGGCAAAGCAGCTAAAGACCACAAAGATTCCAAAGATCATCGTGATGAAAAACAAAAAGATTCAGAAAAGCCAAACGACAAAAAAGATAGTAAAGCTAAAAAAGCTGGGGCAGCTGGAGCTGGTGTTGCCGGTGGTGCTGCTGCAAGCAAAGCGGCTGAATCTCATAAAGACAATAAAAAAGAAGAATCAAAAGATAAGAAACACAACAAAGGTAAAGCGGCAGCTGCTGGTGCTGGCGCGGCAGGCGGAGCTGCAGCTACAAAAGCAGCAAGCGCTCACGGATCCGGCGGCAATAATGGCGGCAACGGTGGTAACGGAGGAAATGGTCCAGAAAATAACGGAAACCATGACGAGCCTAAGAAAAAAGGCGGAATGAAAAAGTTATTGCCATTGTTGTTAGGATTGATTATTATTGCAGCAATTGCGATTTTTGGCGGCATGGCTTTAACGAATCAAGGCGACCACAAAGATGGTAACGACAATAAAGTAGCTAATCATTCTAAAGACAATAAGAAAGATGATGCCAAAGATAAATCATCAGACGCTCAAAAAGACAAGAAATCTGATGATAAAAACAGCAAAGATAAAAATTCAGATAAAACTGCTGAATCCGATGATAGTGCGAATAACCAAAATGAAGATAATGCAAATAACAACGGTACAAATGAATCTGCTAACGCTAATGGTTACGGAGAGAATAGTCAAAATGATCAAAACGGCCAAAACGGTTACAACCAAGATCAACAAGGACAAAACCAACAAAACGCCCAAAATGGTCAATCTAACCAAAATAATCAACAAGCACAAAGCCAACAAGGCGGTCAAACTCACACTGTTTATGGCAAAGAAAATCTTTACCGCATTGCAATTCGCTATTACGGTGAAGGTACACCAGAAAACGTTGAAAAAATCAAACGTGCTAATGGCTTGAATAGTAATAATATCTCTAACGGCCAACAACTTGTTATTCCACAATAAATCATTTCTATACCAGAAACGAGTATCTCCTCGTTTCTGGTTTTTTATGTTTACCAATAATTAAAGTAAAACTCTTTCAAATTCAAATATGACTGATATAATATTATAGGTGAATGAAGGAGGACAATACGATGCAAACAGTCGAAAGTATTATAATAGGCGGCGGCCCTTGTGGTTTAAGCGCCGCTATTGAACAGAAGAAAAAAGGAATTGAAACGCTAGTAATTGAAAAAGGAAATGTGGTAGACGCAATATATAATTATCCAACCCACCAAACTTTTTTCTCATCTAGTGATAAATTGAGTATCGGCGATGTACCTTTCATCGTTGAAGAATATAAACCACGCAGAAATCAAGCGTTGGTGTATTATAGAGAAGTTGTAAAATATCATCAACTTGATGTACATGCGTTTGAAGAGGTCCTCACAGTTAAAAAAATTGGTAAACGCTTTACAATTACAACTACAAAAGACACGTATCAATGCAGATTTCTTACGGTAGCAACTGGCTATTATGGTCAACATAATGATTTAGAAGTAGAAGGAGCTAAATTACCTAAAGTTTTCCATTACTTTAAAGAAGCACATCCTTATTTCGACCAAAATGTAGTCATTATCGGTGGAAAGAACTCTGCTGTTGACGCTGCTTTAGAATTAGAAAAAGCTGGGGCCAACGTCACAGTTCTATATCGTGGTGCAGATTATTCTGCAGCAATCAAACCGTGGATTTTACCAAACTTTGAATCGCTAGTGCGACACGAAAAAATTGATATGCACTTCAATGCAGAAGTTACAAAAATTGACGAGGACAGTGTCACGTATATTCAAGAGGGCGAAACATACACTATACCGAACGACTACGTATTTGCAATGATCGGCTACCATCCTGATTATGATTTCTTGCAAAATATCGGTATTGATATTCATACTAATGAATTTGGAACTGCTCCAGTTTACGACAAAGAAACGTATGAAACTAATGTAGAGAATTGTTATATTGCAGGAGTAATTGCTGCAGGTAACGATGCTAATACGATTTTTATTGAAAACGGAAAATTCCATGGGGGTATCATTGCTCAAAACATTATAGCTAAAAAACAAACACCTTTAGAATCTTAAAGTTAAATTCTAAGTAAAAGCGGGAGCGGAACATTAATTTGTTCCATTCCCGCTTCATTTTATACCTGTGCATCAAAATAAGATTTTAATTGCTGCTCATCAAGATGATTGCTAATAGCCACTAATAACTTCAAACGTGCTTTTTGCCCATTCAAGCCATTTGAAAAAATAACCCCGCGTTGTTCTAAATCATATCCTCCGCCATTATATCCGTATATCGGTCCTACAATCCCGTTAAATGAACGTGAAACTAGAATTACCGGTATTCCTTTTTCCAAACAAGCCATTAAACCATCTAACGCGCTTGGGGGTAAATTACCTTGTCCTAAAGCTTCAATTACAATTCCATCCACATTCTGCTCACTATAAAATTTCAATACATCGCTCCGCATATCCATATAAGCCTTTACAATCGGCACATATAAATCTGAGTCGACCTCATGTAAAATTGTATGATGATAGGGACGATGGTGGAATTGAACACTTGTTTTAGTTAAAACACCTAATGGTCCATGATTAGGACTTTGAAAAGTATTTGTATTTGAAGTGTGAGTTTTGGTTACGTTTCTAGCTGTATGTATTTCATCATTAAAAACAACCATTACACCTTTATCGATTGCTTCATCTGCTGCAGCAACACGTAATGCGGAAATAAAATTATATAAACCATCAGAACCAATTTCATTAGAAGAGCGCATTGCCCCTGTAATGACAATAGGTTGGTTTGTTTTTGTTATCAAATCTAATAAATAAGCTGTTTCCTCTAAAGTATCTGTACCATGGGTAATAACAAACCCATCATAAGTACCGTCTTGACTTGCTTTTTCAATAATATCACGCAGTTTTGCAACATCTGAAATTCCAACATGCGGCGAAGGTAAATTTATCGGATTGATCTCAGTAACATCAGCATATCGGCTTATAACATCTTGATGTTTTGAGATTGGATTTTGTTCATTTTCTATTACTTTATTACTTTCATCTTCAGACATACTGATGGTTCCGCCAGTATGGATGACTAAGATTTTTTTCATAATCAACGCTCCTATATTTTGTATACGTTTTTATGATAAAATATATAAGATAAAACGACAAGGAAGGTTTTCTAAATATGAAGTTAATAAATATTGCAATTGATGGTCCGGCGGCCGCTGGGAAAAGTACAATTGCACGCAAAGTAGCAGAAAGTCATTCAATGATTTACGTTGATACGGGAGCAATGTATCGTGCTATTACCTATAAATATTTACAAGAAGGCAAGCCCGAGGACTTTCAATCTTTAATCGAAAATATTTCTCTCAAATTAATTTATGACGAGGATAAAGGTCAACGCGTTCTATTAAATGGAGAAGATATCACTGATTACCTTCGTTCAAACGAGGTAACGCAAAATGTTTCTTATGTGGCCTCTAAAGCTCCTGTCAGAACTTTTGCAGTAAAAGTACAGCAGCAATTAGCAGCTGAAAAAGGCATCGTAATGGATGGAAGAGATATCGGGACTGTAGTCTTACCCGATGCAGATCTTAAAATATATATGATTGCTTCTGTTGAAGAACGCGCTGAAAGACGACAAAAGGAAAATGAAGAAAATGGGATTCCTTCCTCACTTAATCAATTGAAGAAAGAAATTGAAGAACGTGATCAATATGATATGAACAGAGAAATTTCTCCGTTAAGAAAAGCTGATGATGCAGTAACAGTCAATACTACTGGCAAATCGATTGAAGAAGTTTCTCAAATTATTTCTGATTTGATTGAAAAAGTGGACGCCTGATTAAGTTTTTTTCATAAATCGGCATAATTATTATTAAATCTAAATATTTGTGGTATATAAATAAAGA
This sequence comes from Staphylococcus piscifermentans, assembly GCF_900186985.1. NCBI lineage: Bacteria > Bacillati > Bacillota > Bacilli > Caryophanales > Staphylococcaceae > Staphylococcus > Staphylococcus piscifermentans. Next base: position 1,510,619 of record NZ_LT906447.1, read on the forward strand.
GAATAAATGTACACGGGTACATCATCCAAATATATTTATTACCAACAGATAGGCAAGAAATTATTACGATAAAAGTGAATAGAGTTAAATTTCTTGACAATTCTGTCAGTTTGTAAGATGTTATAATTATGTAGTGTACAAGGAGGCATACAAGATGACTGAAGAATTCAATGAATCAATGATTAATGAAATTAAAGAAGGAGATAAAATCTCTGGACAAGTCCAAAAAGTCGAAGATAAACAAGTGATTGTTGATGTCGACGGTGGCAAATTTAGCGGTATCGTTCCAATTAGTCAATTATCTACGCATCATATTGACAGCCCAAATGAAGTGGTGAAAGAAGGAGATGCAGTAGAGGCGTATGTGACTAAAGTGGAAGTTGACGAAGAAAATGAATCAGGGGCTTATATCCTTTCTATTCGTCAATTAGAACAAGAGAAGTCTTATGAATATTTACAAGAAAAACAAGATAATAATGAAATTATAGAAGCAAAAGTAACTGAAGTCGTTAAAGGCGGCTTAGTTGTTGATGTAGGACAAAGAGGTTTCGTTCCAGCTTCATTAATTTCTACAGATTTCATTGAAGACTTTTCAAGCTTTGATGGACAAGTGCTAGAATTACGCGTTGAAGAACTTGATCCTGAAAATAATCGCGTCATCCTAAGCCGTAAAGCAGTTGAACAAGAAAGAAACGAAGCTAAAAAAGCTGAGTTATTATCATCTCTATCAGAAGGAGATGTAATTGAAGGTACAATTGCACGTTTAACAAACTTTGGTGCTTTCGTTGATATCGGCGGTGTGGACGGTTTAGTCCATGTTTCTGAGCTTTCTCATGAACATGTTGATAAACCAGAAGATGTCGTATCTGTAGGCGATAAAGTTAACGTTAAAGTGAAATCAGTAGAACAAGATTCTGAACGTATTTCTCTTTCTATTAAAGATACGTTACCAAGTCCATTTGAAAGTATCAAAGGACAAATTCACGCTGATTCAATTATCGAAGGACGCGTTGTACGTTTAACTGATTTCGGAGCATTTGTTGAAATTGCAGCAGGTGTACAAGGCTTAGTGCATATTTCTGAAATCAGTCGCAAACACATCGGTACTCCTAGTGAAGTACTTGAACCTAACCAAGAGGTTACTGTAAAAGTATTAAGTATCGACGAAGAAAGCGAACGTATTTCTTTATCAATTAAAGCTGCTGTTCCTGAAGAAGAAGTGCTTCAAATTGATGATGACGAATCTCGTGATTATATTGAAAACAATGATGACGACGATAATCCAACATTAGGAGAAATGTTTGGAGATAAATTAAAAAATCTTAAATTCTAAGATTTAATACGTCTATATGAGGCCAAGACTGCAGATCGTGTATATTTATTTTGCACATCTCAGTCTTGGCTTTTTTATTTTTTAATAATCTTTTGCTTTAAATGTCGCATGTGATAAAATTAGTTAGATATATTAAAGAGAGGAAGTTAGCTTATGACTAAACCTGTTGTAGCTATTGTTGGTCGCCCAAATGTCGGTAAATCAACAATTTTCAATAGAATTGTCGGCGAGCGTGTCTCTATTGTAGAGGATACACCTGGTGTAACAAGAGACCGAATTTATTCTAGCGGCGAATGGTTGACGCATGATTTTAATGTCATTGATACAGGCGGTATCGAACTGACAGATGCACCATTCCAGACGCAAATTAGAGCTCAAGCTGAAATTGCTATTGATGAAGCTGATGTAATAATTTTTATGGTAAATCAAAGAGAAGGTTTAACACAGACTGACGAAATGATTGCCCAAATGCTATATAAAACAAACAAACCTGTTGTTTTAGCTGTAAATAAAGTTGATAATCCTGAAATGCGCACAGATATATATGATTTTTATGCTTTGGGATTTGGAGAACCTTTCCCAATATCTGGATCGCACGGTCTAGGGCTAGGGGACTTATTGGATGAAGTTGCCAAGCACTTCAAAGACGAAGAAGAAGATCCTTACGATGAAGATACTATCAGATTGTCACTTATCGGACGCCCGAATGTCGGCAAATCAAGCTTAGTAAACGCCATCCTAGGAGAGGAGCGTGTTATTGTATCAAACATTGCCGGCACAACACGCGATGCAATCGATACAGAATATTCTTATGAAGACCAAGATTATGTATTGATTGATACTGCAGGTATGAGAAAGAAAGGTAAAGTTTATGAAGCCACTGAAAAGTATTCAGTATTACGTGCTTTAAAAGCGATTGAAAGATCTAACGTAGTATTAGTTGTTTTGGATGCCGAAGAAGGTATTATTGAGCAAGATAAACGTGTAGCAGGTTATGCGCATGAAGAGGGAAAAGCTATCGTTATAGTGGTCAATAAGTGGGATACTTTAGATAAAGACAGCAAAACAATGAAGAAATTCGAAGATAAAATACGTCAAGAATTCCAATTTTTGGACTATGCACCAATTGCCTTTGTATCTGCAAAAGAAAAACAACGTTTGCGTACACTTTTCCCATTAATTAAAGAAGCGAGCGAAAATCATAAAAAACGTGTTCAAAGTTCAACTCTGAACGAAGTAATTACAGATGCTATTTCTATGAATCCAACTCCGACTGACAAAGGAAGAAGACTTAAAGTCTTTTACGCTACTCAAGTAGCAGTTGAGCCTCCAACATTTGTGGTATTTGTAAATGATGCAGAACTTATGCATTTCTCTTATAAACGCTATTTAGAGAATCAAATCAGAGATGCGTTCGGATTCGAAGGAACTCCAATCCATATTATTCCAAGAAAAAGAAATTAAAGAGACTGAGAGGATGATTTTATGAGTAACGTTGCTGTATTTGGTACAGGCAGTTTTGGTACTGCACTTGCTAATGTACTTGCACAAAACGGCCACGACGTCTTAATGTGGGGAAAAAACAAACAAACCATCGAGGAAATCAATCAATTTCATACAAATTCACGTTATTTGAATGAAGCACATTTAGATAAAGCAATTAAAGCAACTCAAAACCTTAAAGAAGCTACTCAATTTTCAGATACTTATTTAATTGCTTTACCAACAAAAGCTATTAGAGAAGTAGTACAGCAAATTGATGCGGAATTAGACAGCAAAAAAACATTTATCCATGTTGCCAAAGGGATTGAAAACTCCACTTTTGAACGTGTTTCTGAAATGATTGAAGATTCACTTTCTCCAGAACACAACGGTGGCATCGGTGTGTTATCTGGACCTAGCCATGCTGAAGAAGTAGTGATTCAACAACCAACAACCGTAGCAGCTTCTTCTGCAGATCCTAAAGTAAGCAAACAAATTCAAGATTTATTTATGAATGATTATTTACGTGTTTATACTAACGATGATTTAGTAGGGGTAGAACTAGGAGGCGCTTTAAAAAATATAATCGCGGTAGCAAGCGGTATTGTTGCAGGCATGGGATTTGGAGATAATGCTAAAGCAGCTTTAATGACAAGAGGATTAGCTGAAATCAGTCGCTTAGGCGAAGAATTAGGCGCTGATCCAATGACTTTCTTAGGATTAGGCGGTATAGGGGACTTAATCGTAACTTGTACGTCTACCCATTCAAGAAACTATACGCTCGGCTATAAAATTGGTCAAGGAAAAACAGTAGACGAAGCACTATCAGAAATGAGCATGGTTGCTGAAGGATTTTACACAACTGAATCTGTCTACCATTTAGCGAAACAAAAAAATATTGAAATGCCTATTACTTCGGCACTTTACGGCGTCTTGTTCGAAAATGTGCCATTAGATAAGAGCCTTAAATTGCTTATGGGTAGAGATAAAAAGTCAGAATAACAAATATATTATTTTCCATATATAGTATAATTACACATAGACTGGCAAAAATCCTTATAAATCGCGGTTTTGCGCTTGTAAATGATTGCGGTAGCTACAGTCCTTGTGTTAAAGTCATAGCATAATGATATAACAATATCATTACCAAACCCTTGGGGAGGTGACTCATAATGAACAAAACAGATTTAATTAACGCTGTTGCAGAACAAGCTGAATTAACAAAAAAAGAAGCTGGTTTAGCAGTTGATGCTGTATTCGAATCAATTCAAAACTCATTATCTAAAGGTGAAAAAGTACAATTGATTGGTTTCGGTAACTTCGAAGTACGCGAACGCGCTGCCCGTAAAGGTCGCAACCCGCAAACTGGTAAAGAAATCGATATTCCAGCTAGCAAGGTTCCTGCATTCAAAGCTGGTAAAGCATTGAAAGATGCAGTTAAATAATGAATTCAATACTTAAATGAAAAGCCCTTTTTCGGGGCTTTTCTTTTTATCTATTTAAAAATACATACTCAGTTAAATTATTAAAGTACCAAACGAATAATTGTGCACGAAAAGTTCTAGAAATTTGAATATATTCCTCAGTTGAACAAAAGTGATTTTATTTTTGTATATATAATGTTAAGATGATTATTGATTAATAACGTGAGGTGCAGACATGGATTCAACATTAAGTACATTAAAAAACCAAATACAACAAAAACTTAATGGTATACAGCGTCATGAGCCAGTTCAATATAACCAGCAATTGGCTCATGTACTTGATGAACAAAACATTCCGATTCAAGCAAAATTGGCATGCCTCGCGATAGATACATCAATGAGTCATCTCGATTCCATTTCAGGTAATAATTTGTCGAAAAATGCGATTTTAATCGGTGATTTAATCAGTGCGCATTTTTATACGCTTACTGCCGAAATTAATGATTCAGTTTATCTGGAAGCAATGAGCAGTGCTATTATAAAGGTAAATGAATACAAAACTTCATTGCATTATAAAAAGCTGGATAGAGAAGAAATGAAAAATGCAGTTTTGTATATTGAAACTATATTTCCGATCATTACAATTCAACATTTTAAACCGCATGCAGAACTCGATGAAGTGACAGAGCGCTTAACTGCTTATGCTGCACAACATCATCCTTCTTATTTAAAAGGATATTCTGAGATAGAGCTTAACCAAGTTTTTGAAGAAATGAATTGCAATATCAAACAAAGTAGAGGTAATTAAAATGGCGAAAAATAAAGCAGAAAAAGAAAAAGTTCATACGGTATTTCAGAATATATCTACAAACTACGATAAACTAAACAACATTATCAGTTTTGAACAGCATAAAGTTTGGCGCAAACGCGTTATGAAAGCAATGCAAGTCAAAAAAGGCAGTAAAGCGTTAGATGTATGCTGCGGTACTGCAGATTGGACAATTGCATTAAGCAAGGCTGTAGGGCCTTCAGGTGAAGTTATCGGCTTAGACTTCAGTGAAAACATGTTAAAAGTCGGTGAAGAAAAAACGAAAAACATGTCTAATATTCAACTTGTCCAAGGCGATGCAATGAATTTGCCATTTGAAGATAATGAATTTGATTATGTTACTATTGGTTTCGGTTTACGTAACATTCCTGATTACGTTATTGCGTTAAAAGAAATGAACCGCGTGCTTAAACCAGGCGGAATGGCAGTTTGTTTAGAAACAAGCCAACCTACAATCCCAGTATTCAAACAAGGTTATCAACTTTACTTCAAATTTGTAATGCCTATTTTCGGAAAACTTTTTGCAAAATCAAAAGAAGAATACGAATGGTTGCAACAATCGGCTTTCAACTTCCCAGACCGCGATGAGCTCAAAGCGCTATTCCAACTTGCTGGATTTAAAAACATTGAAGTTAAAAGTTTTACTGGCGGGGTAGCTGCGATGCATTTAGGGTATAAGGAAAAAGAAACTGCAAAAGGTGATTAATGTGGAGAAGTTGAACATTAATAAAGAAATCAAGAAAATTGAAAAAGAATTAAAAAATACAATAAAAAGTGAAAATCCTATCTTAGAAGAAGCCTCTTTACATTTGCTATCTTCAGGCGGCAAAAGGGTCCGTCCTTCTTTTGTTGTCTTGAGTAGTGAATATGGATTACATCCACGTAATGAAGAAACATATAAAATTGCTGTTTCTTTAGAACTTATTCACATGGCAACTTTAGTTCATGATGATGTCATTGATCGCAGCGATAAAAGAAGAGGACGCTATACAATCAGCAAGAAGTGGGACCAAGAGACTGCTATCTTAACAGGCAATTATCTGTTAGCACTTGCTCTTAATCATATTTCTTCGATTCAAGATAAAAGGATACATATGATTTTATCCAATGCGATTATCGATGTTTGCCGAGGTGAATTATTCCAATTCCAAGATCAATTCAACACTAAGCAGACTATTACAAATTATCTTCGCAGAATTAATCGTAAAACAGCCTTGTTGATTCAATTAGCAACTGAACTCGGTGCATTATCAGCTGATGCGGATTTAAAAACAGCGAACAAGCTGAAAAGAATTGGGCATTATATAGGAATGAGCTTTCAAATTGTTGATGATGTCTTAGATTTTACAAGTACTGAAAAGCAGCTAGGCAAACCCGTAGGCAGTGATTTAATGAATGGTCATCTGACGTTGCCCGTACTCCTAGAAAGACGAAAGAATCCACAATTCAAAGCTTTGGTTGACTCATTAGGTCCAGAAAGTCCTAAAGAAGACTTTGAATATTGTGTGCGTTATATCCGTTCATCTGAAAGTATTGAACAATCAAAATCTATAAGTAAACATTATTTGAACAAAGCCTTGGATTTATTAGGAGAGTTAGAAACGAGCCCCGCATCAACTTGGTTTAAAAAGTTAATCAAGCGTATGGAATCACGAAACACTTAGTAAAAGCGTGAAATATTTATTGAAAGCGTTTCACTAAACTGTTAAACTTATATTGTATTTAATTAAATGCACTAAAATACACATTGATTCAGGAGGATTTGAGAAATGGAAAGAACTTTTCTAATGATTAAACCAGACGGCGTTCAACGCAAATTAGTCGGTGAAATCATCACTCGTTTAGAGAAAAAAGGATTAAAACTTGTTGGCGGGAAATTTATGACTGTTTCCAAAGAAAAAGCAGAAACACATTACGGTGAACATGCTGATAAGCCATTCTACGAAGGGTTAGTATCATTTATTACTTCAGCACCTGTATTTGCTATGGTAGTAGAAGGAGAAAACGTTGTAGAAGTAACAAGAAATATGATTGGTAAAACAAATCCAACTGAAGCAGCCCCTGGCACAATCAGAGGCGATTTAGGTCTTACAGTAGGCCGTAACGTTATCCACGGTTCAGATTCAGTTGAATCTGCTAAGAGAGAAATCAGCCTATGGTTCGAACCTAACGAGCTCAGTGTTTATACTGCAAACGACGAAGAATGGTTATACGAAAATTAATATAAAAGTATACATTTAAAAATTCATTTTATCCAAACAAACCAGATTGAAATTCGTAATTTCAATCTGGTTTGTTTTTTCACTTTCTGTCAAAAAAGTTATCAAAACATTCTAAATTCTTTATCTTTTATTAAATCTATTGTTCTGCCTACTTTTTACCTATGATATGATAGAGGGTATACTTATAAATAGATTACTCAAATAATGGAATGGAGTGAATGCGTAATGAGATTTTTAACCTCGGGAGAATCCCATGGTCCTCAACTAACAGTAATTATCGAAGGTGTTCCGGCCAATTTAAAAATAACTGCAGAAGATATTAATAAAGAAATGTTCAAACGCCAAGGTGGTTACGGTCGCGGTCGCAGAATGAAAATTGAAAAAGATGCAGTAGAAATTGTTTCAGGAGTAAGAAACGGCTATACATTAGGCAGTCCTGTAACCATTATCGTAACAAATGACGATTTCACTCATTGGAGAAATATAATGGGCGTAGCACCTATTTCAGAAGAGGAACAAGAACAAATGAAACGTACTATTTCTAAACCTCGTCCAGGTCATGCAGATTTAGTCGGCGGTATTAAATATAATCACCGAGATTTAAGAAATGTCCTTGAAAGATCATCCGCACGAGAAACTGCCGCTCGTGTAGCTGTCGGTGCAGTTTGTAAACTCTTGTTACAACAGCTAGGTATAAATGTACTGAGCCGTGTAGTTGAAATCGGCGGCATTAAAGACGATGCTGAATATGATTTAGATACAATAAAAAAATATGAAGACAATAATGATGTCAGAGTCATCAATGAAGATAAAGCTCAGGAAATCCGTAATAAAATCGATCAAGCTAAAAAAGACGGAGATTCTCTAGGTGGTGTGGTACAAGTTATTGTGGAAAATATGCCTGTCGGTGTGGGAAGCTATGTGCATTATGATCGTAAATTAGACGGTAGAATTGCTCAAGGCGTAGTCGGCATCAATGCCTTCAAAGGTGTCAGCTTTGGAGAAGGCTTCAAAGCTGCAGAGAAACCTGGCAGCCAAATTCAAGATCCTATCTTGTACAATGATGAAGAAGGTTATACGCGCGGTTCTAATCATTTAGGCGGCTTAGAAGGCGGTATGAGCAATGGCATGCCTATCGTAGTGAATGGCGTGATGAAACCTATTCCTACTCTTTATAAACCATTAGCTTCTGTAGATATAGAAACTAAAGAACCTTTTAAAGCTACTATTGAACGTTCTGATAGTTGCGCTGTGCCTGCAGCAAGCATTGTATGCGAACATGCTGTAGCATTTGAAATCACTAAAACATTATTAGAAGAATTCCAATCTAATTACATGGAGCAATTAGAACAACAAGTAAATGAAAGACGTCTGCGCAATATTGAATTTTAAAAAAATAGGTGAATGCTTATGCAATTAATGACAACTTATAAGGATAATAACTATCCGATAATAATCGATCACAATGCTATTTTCGAACTAAATCAACTGCTTTCTGCCTATCGTGATGTTGTTTTTATAGTGGATAAAAATGTTGAAAAAGCCGTACCAGAAAAAATACAACAAGCTTTAGCATCTACCCACTCTGAACAGTTCACGCATATCTTGAAAGTTGAAGGTAACGAAACGACTAAAACATTTCCAGTCTACCAACATATAATTGAACACATCTTAGACCAAGGAATTACCAGAAATACTTGTATTGTTGCTATAGGTGGCGGAGTAACAGGTGACTTTGCAGGATTTGTGGCTGCAACTTTACTTCGAGGCGTGGACTTTATTCAAGTACCGACAACTATATTAGCACACGATTCAAGTGTGGGAGGTAAAGTAGGGATTAATACTCCTCAAGGTAAAAACTTAGTCGGTGTATTCTACCGTCCTAAAGCTGTTCTATATGATTTGGATTTCTTAGAAACTTTGCCTTATACTGAAATATCTAGTGGTTACGCTGAAGTGTACAAACATGCACTACTTAATGGAGAGCAAGATCAAAGAGCCATTGAAGCAACCTTTCCAAATAAAGCGGCGCTTTCCTCTTTACAAGATATGGATGCATTCCTGCTTAAAGGTATTCAAACTAAATTAGATATCGTGGTACAAGACGAACGCGAAAAAGGGATGCGTAAATTTCTGAATTTAGGACATACCTTCGGCCATGCAATAGAGTATGATCAAAAGATACCTCATGGTCATGCGGTAATGATTGGTATCTTATATCAATTTGTTGTCGCAAATGAAGTATTGGCTACAGATTTTGATATTCAACACTATATTAATTATTTCGAAGCACTTGATTATCCCTTTAATACAGTTTTAAATAGTAATTTTGACGCTATCATTAAATTAATGTCGAAAGATAAGAAAAACGATGCAACTGGTATTCAAATGGTATTATTAAAAGAAATTGGTCAACCTGAAGTGACACACGTAGAGGAAGATATTATCGAGAAAGCTTTTTATACCTTACAAAATTACCTAAAGTGAGTGAAATGAATGACTAAAACCGAAACAATAAACTTAACAGGGCCCTTGAAAGGGGAATTCGAAGTTCCTGGAGATAAATCAATGACACACCGTGCAATCATGTTAAGTTCCTTAGCAGAGGGGCAATCTGTCATTGAAAAACCGCTTCTTGCCGAAGATTGTTTGAGAACTATGAAAATCTTTGAATTATTAGGTGTAGATTTCGATATTCAAAACAACCGAGTAGTCGTCACTTCTCCTGGATATCAAAAATTCCAAACACCACATCAAGCACTGTATACTGGTAATTCCGGAACGACTACGAGAATTATGGCCGGCTTATTAAGCGGCTTGGGAATACCGTCTGTACTTTCAGGGGATGAATCCATTGGCAAACGCCCTATGAATCGTGTTATTCAGCCGTTAACAGAAATGGGAGCTGCAATAGAAGGAATAGATAACAATTATACACCGCTCGTTATCAGTAAAGCTGCATTGCACGGCATCGATTATAAAATGCCTGTAGCCAGCGCACAAGTAAAGAGCGCCATCTTATTCGCCAGTCTTTTTTCATCAACTCAATCTAGCATTACAGAGATAGGAATCACGCGAAACCATACAGAAACCATGTTTGAGCATTACCACATTCCGTTAAAAGTGGACGGCATGCATATTGAAACGGTTCCAAACGCTATTACCTCCATTCAAGCTGAAGATTTTACTGTTCCTGGTGATATTTCATCGGCTGCATTCTTTATTGTAGCTGCATTGATAACACCAGGCAGTGATATTACAATTCATAATGTAGGCATGAATTCGACACGCTCGGGTATTATTGATATTGTAAAAGAAATGAAAGGTAACATTGAAATTATTAATGAAACGCAAACTGCAGAACCTACCGCTTCAATTCGGATTCAATATACACCAGATTTACAACCCGCAAAGCTATCTGGCGAACTGATTACACGTGCAATTGATGAAATTCCTGTTGTGGCACTTTTATGCACCCAAGCAAACGGTTCTAGCATCATTAAAGATGCTGAAGAATTGAAATACAAAGAGACGAACCGTATAGAAACGACGTCAGATGAATTAGGCTTGCTCGGTTTTGAAGTACATCCAACCAATGACGGGTTTATTATTCATCCGTCTCAATTTGAGCATGCGGCTGAAGTCAGCTCTTATACGGATCATCGGATAGGAATGACACTCGCGATTGCGTCTTTATTAAGTGAAGAAGCTCTGAGTATTAAAAATTTCAATTCAGTCAATACTTCGTTCCCTGAATTCTTACCTCTACTAAAATCGATTTCTCAGAAAGGATAATATGATGGAAGACACAAATAAATTAATCGATGATATTCATCTTCAAAAAATAGATAATCTGGATAGTCGAGTAGAACAAGCGATTACTACAGCAGATGATGATACTTTATTCTTACTTGGAGAAACGCTGTATAATTATGGTTTAACCCCACAAGGATTGGAAGTGTTCCGCGCGCTTTATAATAAATTCCCTGACGAAACAGAATTGTTAAGTTATTTTATTGAGGGATTAATAGCAGAAGATAAAACAGATGAAGCTTTAGAACATTTGAGTCAAGCCGAATTAACTACTGAAAGATTAATGTTAGAAGCAGATTTATATCAACAAATTAATATGCTGGAAGTAGCGATTGATAAAATCGAAGAAGCAATTGAACTCGAGCCTAACGATCCTGTCTTGCATTTTGCATTAGCAGAACTCATGTATTTTGATGGACAGTATTTGCGTGCATCAGCTGAATATGAAACAGTTCTCGAAACGGGAGAGTATATGGTCAACGGCGTAAACTTGTACGCTCGATTAGCTGATAGTGCGCTGCAAAGCGGCAACTATGATGACGCTGTTAAACTTTACGATGAAATTTCAGAACAGGATATGTCCTCTGAAGATTATATGAAGAAAGCGCTTGCTTATGAAAAAAATGATTTATTGCAAGAAGCAGTTAAAATTATGGCTACCTTAATGGATAAAGATCCTGATTTTATGCAAGGTTACTTCTACATTCAACAACTTTACTTGCAGCAAAAAGATTATAAATCTGCAATCGAAGTAGGTAACGAAGGCTTGCGTCTTAATCAGTTCTATAAAGAATTAATGCTTTCTACAGGTAAAATCGAAATAGATCACGGCAACCAAGAAGATGGGATTGAGCATTTACTTAAAGCACTGGAACTTGATAGTTCTTATCAAGAGCCTTTAATAGAATTAAGTAGTCTATATCGGACTCAAGAAAATAATGAAGGCATTATTTCGTTGATGCAATTTGCTGACGAGGACGATTTAGACCCGAGATTCATGTGGAATTTAGCCTATGCCTTAGGAGCAGAAGAAAGAGACAAAGAAGCACAGCATTTCTTTGATATGGCTAAACCTACTTATGAAAATAATCCGGATTTCCTTGGCGATTATTATTTCTTCCTTATCGAAACTGGTCAAATCGAACAAGCTAAAGTATTGTTGCCTCAATTATTAGAATTAGATCCAAATAATGATGAATGGCAACAAGAAGCAGAACGTCTCCAATTATATTAAGATGTTGGTGAATAAAAAATGATTGATAACGAAGCGCTTAGTTTAAAGAAAAGGAATTTCATTGAATACTTGTTATTTCAATATAAATTCAAGTCTAGAATCAGTGTATGGCTGCTCAATCTCATAAAATCCGATTTCAGACGATTAGATAATATTTATTTTGTTGACCAACCTATACCTAATCACCATACGCTTGAACTTTCTGTTTCAGAAACAGAAGCAACAGCAATACAATACTATGACAATCAAGTAGACTACAGAAATACGAATGAGATATTCAGACATATTGCTTATCAGTTTCCAAAGTTTGATATTAAAATCAATTTACCGCAAAGAGATGCTAGAATGGATGAAATACTCTTATCTCAGTTGCTGATATCTCCTGACTACTCTTTGCACTTACATGATTTATATGCAGTAACTATGACACCGCAAGCTGAAATATCCTTGATTAATCGCTTGCAAAATACCATCGATATCAGCTTGCAAATTCATGATTCCGAATACTTCTACAGATTGTCGCATTTGCTAAATACTTTAAAATCAAAATCTATCAACTTTCCAACAAAGGATTAAAATTATGACCTTAATGAATTGGTGGAGATGGGCGTTATATTCTCGTCCGTTTCTTTTATTTGCTTTAATTTGCAATATTCTAGGAACAATCTACGGTTACATTTGGTACGGAAGCCAATTAAAGACTGCACCGTGGTATTTTCAAATATTTATACCTGATAGCCCCACAGCATCACTATTTTTATGTATTGTCTTAGTTCTTTTCTTATTCGGAAAAAATAGTTCCGTAATAGAAGCGCTCGCCTTTACTACATTAATCAAGTACGGTGTTTGGGCTGTCATTATGAACCTCATTTTATTCTATCAATATAACGAGGTTTCGATTAACGGTTTGATGCTCTTGGTTTCTCATGGCATTATGGCGATGGAAGCGATTATTTTCTATCCAAGATTTAAGATTACTTTGCTCGGAGGACTCGTAGCGGTGATATGGATTTTCCATAATGATTTAATAGATTATGTCTTTATGCAATTTCCATTTTATCCATTCATAGATGCGCATCTAGAAATAGTAGCGTATATTGCTTTTATTTTAAGTAGTATTAGTATAATATTATACTTCTGCTTAAGAAAATGGATACAGCACAAATTGTTTGACCAACCTTTACGTTCTCAGTAAAATAATGTTATAAAGGAGTGAGAATTTTGTCTTTCATTAGTCTTATTATTTATTTTGTTATATTAATGATTTTACCGATGTGGGCACAACACAAAGTTAAATCAACTTATGAAAAGTATTCACAAGTTCGTTCTACAAGCGGCAAAACTGGACGAGAAGTGGCTGAAGAAATTTTGAGCGCCAATGGTATAAATGATGTAGATGTTTTAGAAGGCGAAGGTTTCTTATCAGACCATTATGACCCATCTAAAAAAGTAATTCGTTTATCTCCTGCGAACTACAGTCGTCCATCTGTTGCTGGTACTGCTGTAGCAGCACACGAAGTGGGACATGCTATTCAGCATCAGCAAGGATATTTCTTCTTGCGTTTCAGAAATGCTTTGTTCCCATTAGCAAACATCGGAAGTAATTTATCATATCTCTTGATTATGGCAGGTATCATTTTAACAACTATGCAAATGGCAAAAGGAATTGGTACTACAGCCTTATGGATTGGTATTTTCCTAATGGCATTCGCAGTACTGTTTTCAATTATTACCTTGCCTGTAGAATTCGATGCAAGTAAACGTGCAATGAGAAATATTCAAGAATTGCATATCGTTAATGACAAAGAATACAAACATGCGCGTAAAGTGCTAACAGCCGCTGCAATGACATATGTTGCTTCAACTGCTGTTGCTGTAGCTGAACTCTTAAGATTTATCTTAATCGCGCGTTCAAGTGATAATTAAAACTCAATACTCATATTCAAGCCTTGTCAGTAAAATGACAGGGCTTTTTATCTGCTTAAAATCCGCTAAAAATGCATATCTAAAAAATATGAGATATACTATAAATATTAGAAAAAGGAGATGATTGAGAATGAAATCAATGGAAGAAATGCAAAAAGAAGTTGATCAGTACATAGGTCAATTTAAAGCTGGTTACTTCTCACCACTTGCTAACTTAGCTCGCTTGACTGAAGAAGTAGGCGAGTTGGCTCGAGAAATCAATCATGTCTACGGAGAAAAGAAAAAGAAAGATACAGAAGAAGAAAATACAATTAAAGCTGAATTAGGCGATAATTTATTTGTATTATTATGCATTGCCAACTCTCTGGATATTGATATGACAGAAAGCTTTAATGAAACAATGGAAAAGTTTAATACGCGAGATAAAAATCGCTTTGAACGTAAGTAAAGGTATATAAAGGAGAGTCACGAGATATGAAAATAGGAATCACATGTTATCCATCTATGGGAGGTTCGGGCATTATTGCTACTGAACTTGGGATAATACTTGCAGAACGAGGCCACGATGTGCACTTTATCACTTCAAATCTGCCATTTCGTATACGAAAGCCGCTTCCAAATATCACTTTCCACCAAGTTGAAGTCAACCAATATGCAGTATTTCAATATCCACCTTATGATATTAGTCTCAGTACTAAAATCGCATCTGTTATCAAAGAATATGACTTAGATATCTTGCATATGCACTACGCGGTGCCTCATGCAATTTGCGGTATATTAGGACGTCAAATGTCCGGTAAAGATGTCAAGATCATGACTACACTACATGGTACAGACATCACAGTACTCGGCTATGATCATTCATTAAAAGATGCAATCAAATTCGGAATTGAAAATAGTGATGTAGTGACAAGTGTCAGTCAATCTCTAGCAAAACAAACGCAAGATATTATAGGAACTAAAAAGGAAATCATACCTATCTATAACTTTGTACGTGAAATTGATTTTCCTACACAACGAAATGAGAAATTAAAGGAAATGTACGGAATTGCTTCAGATGAAAAAGTATTGATTCATGTTTCTAACTTCAGACAAGTTAAACGTATCGATACTATTTTAGAAACTTTTAAAAAGGTACATGATAAAATTCCTTCTAAATTGCTTCTCTTAGGAGATGGTCCGGAATTAATGGAAATGAAACGTCTGGCACGCGACTTAGGTATTTTAGATGATGTACTATTTTTAGGAAAGCAAGAGTTTGTTAACCAATTTTATCAAATGTCCGATTTAGTTCTACTGCTTAGTGAAAAAGAAAGCTTTGGTCTGACACTTCTTGAAGCAATGAAAACAGGGGTAATCCCTATAGGCTCAACAGCAGGCGGTATTAAAGAAGTAATCAAACATGAGGAAACTGGATTTGTAGTCGATATCGGCGACAGCGAACGTGCAAGCCAGTATGCGATTCAGTTATTAACAGACGAAGAGCTCTATGCAGAAATGCGTAAAAATATGTTAGCCGATATTGCAGAACGATTTAATTCAGACTTTATTGCTGATCAATATGAATATTACTATAAACAAATGTTAGAGGAATAATGATGAATAAAGATTTATTTTTACAATCCGCTCCAATCTTACAACAAATTCAAGAAAGCGGTTATGAAGCATACTATGTAGGCGGCTCTGTACGTGATTATTTAATGGGCCGTCCTATTCATGATATTGATATTACAACGAGTGCTGCTCCTGAAGAGATAGAAGCTATATTCGACCATACTATTCCGATTGGTAAAGAACACGGCACTATCAATGTGGTATACAACCATGAGAATTATGAAGTGACCACTTTCAGAGCTGAGGGGGAATACAAAGATCATCGCCGACCTAGCGAAGTACGCTTTGTGAGAGATTTGTACCAAGATGTTGAACGCCGTGATTTTACTATCAATGCCATTGCAATGGACGAACATTTTGAAATTAAAGATTTCTTTAATGGCTATAACGATATTAAAAATAAAGTAATCAAAACAGTGGGCAACGCTGAAGAACGTTTTGATGAGGATGCTTTACGTATTTTACGTGGTTTGCGTTTTAAATCTCAATTGCAATTTCAAATCGATCCTGCTACTTATCAAGCAATGGCAGATAAAATGGAGGATACAGCATTTTTATCCATCGAACGCATTATTGTTGAGCTGCGTAAATTATTAGAAGGCGTTGATGCACCACTTGTTTACCCTTTGCTCAATCAACTAGAATTTTTCAAATTTGTTCCTTTTTTCAAAGCATTTAACACAGCAGCAATTAAAGTGAAGGAGCCTATCAAATTTGAATTACTTATCGCATTACTGCTTTTTAAAGAACCAAGTGAGGTTGCTTTGTCACAATTAAAGATAAGTAATGACAGTAAAAAAGCAATCCATCAATTTATTAATATCTTTGAAGCGTTGCCAAACATTAAAACAAAAAAAGAATTACGCGTTTTCGTTTATGATTATGGTATCTCTGTACTATCTTATATACTAGATATGAGCAATACTTTAAGCGCTAATGGATTAGAATTAAGTCATCCCTTAATCTTTAACCACGAAACCTTAAAGGAAATAGATCAAAATTTAATTATCCATCAACGTAGTGATATGATGGTTAATGGTAAAGATATATTAGAGGCTTTAGACTTAAAGGGCGGTCCTTGGTTGAAAGAAGTACTTAGAAAAATAGAATGCGCAATTATTAACCAAGAGGTGCCTAACAAAAAAAGTGAAATTGTAAATTGGGTGAAAACACATGTCGAAATATAGTCAAGATGTCGTACAAATATTACATGAAAATCAACCAGAATATGTTTCTGGACAATATATTGCGGAACAATTAAATATCTCCCGCACTTCAGTTAAGAAAATTATTGATCAATTAAAAGCTGAAGGCTGTGAAATTAATTCAGTAAACCATAAAGGACATCAACTTCAGCAACTCGCTGATACTTGGTATCCAGGCATTGTAGAAAAAATTACTGCAGAACAAGGTTTCTTTCAAGAAACTTTTGTTTATCCTACTATCGACTCAACACAACTGGCTGCCAAGCAAAAATTGGTAGGCAACCATGATGCCATTCTAGTATTAAGTAATGAACAAACAAAAGGACGAGGTCGCTTTAACAGACCATGGGACTCTGCTAAAGGCAAAGGGTTATGGATGAGTGCAGTATTTCGTCCCAATGTGCCGTTTTCGATGATTACGACTTTCAACTTATTTATGGCACTGGCAATCAGAGAAACGATACAAGCTTTTTCTATAGATGATGTCGCTGTAAAATGGCCAAATGATATCTATATCGGCCCTAAAAAAGTATGTGGCTTTCTAACTGAAATGTCAGCGAACAGTGATGGTATTGAAGCCGTCATTTGTGGAATAGGTATTAACATGAATCAAGAAGCAAGTGATTTTCCGCAAGAAATAGCTCACCGTGCAACAAGTATTTATAACCACGCAGATGAAAAGATAGACCGTTACGCATTTTTAACTTTATTATTAGAAAATATGAAAACACGCTATATTCAATTCTTAACCGTACCGTTCGAATCTATTCGTGAAGAATATGTGAAACATTCAAATATCTGGAATAGAAAATTGAAGTTTACGGAGAATGATAAACAATTCTCAGGTAAAGCTATCAGTATTGATAAAGACGGTTTTTTACTTGTAGAAGATGAACAAGGCGAAAAACATCGCTTAATGAGTGCAGATATAGATTTATAGAAAGGAGGCGATAATGTGAGTCAAACAAGTTATGCAGTGGTAGATTTAGAAACAACCGGTAATCAAAAGGATTACGATGACATCATACAAATCGGAATCACTTTTGTTAAAGACTTTGAAATTGTCGGTTCCTATCACTCGTTAATTAAAACTGACTTAGAAATACCGCCTTTTATACAGGCACTTACCTCTATTGAAGATCAAATGCTGACTCAAGCACCTTATTTTAATGAGATAGCCGAGGACGTATACGACTTGATGAAAGATAGTGTTTTCGTTGCACATAATGTAGCCTTTGATTTGACGTTCTTGAAGAGAGCTTTTAAGAGATGCAACATTTCTTATCAACCTAGAAAAGTGATTGATACAGTGGAACTCTTTAAAATCGCTTTTCCAACAGATAAAAGCTACCAACTTAGTGAGTTGGCAGAATATCATGATATACCGTTAGAGAATGCGCATCGAGCTGATGAAGATGCTGCTACAACTGCTAAATTGATGATTAAAGCGTTTGAAGTGTTGTATGCTTTGCCGACTGATACCTTGAAACAACTTTATTACCTCAGCAAAGACTTAAAATATCAGCTGCATGATGTCATATTCGAAATGGTGCGACAAAGAGAGACGCAGCCCTTAGGCAAGGAATTTGATCAATTTGAGCAAATTATTTATAAAAAGCAAAAAGATCTAAAATCACCTTCAGTAGACTTTGAAGGTTCAACTGAAACTTTTTATAATAAAGTGATTGAGGCCTTAGGATACACTTATCGTCCACAACAATTGTATCTGGCTGAAACGATACTAGATCAACTGATGCACAGTGAAAAAGCACTGATAGAAGCACCTCTAGGTTCTGGTAAATCATTAGCCTATTTAATAGCAGCTTTAATGTATAACATTGAAACAAAACAGCATGTGATGATTTCGACTAATACAAAATTATTGCAAAATCAGTTGTTAGAACAAGACATTCCGACACTTGAACAAGTATTAGGATACCGTATTAATGCTGCAATTATTAAAAGCAGAAAAGATTATATTTCTTTAGGTTTAATCAGTCAAATTTTAAAAGATGAAACACAAAATTATGATGTTTCGCTATTAAAAATGGAATTACTAGTGTGGATTACCCAAACAGAAACTGGAGATATTCAAGAGTTGAATCTCAAGGGCGGACAAAAGATGTATTTAGAACAAAAAGCAGAAACTTATGTACCTGTCCGCAATGATATTCATTACTATAATTTCTTAAAAAGAAACGCTCAAAATATTCAAATCGGCATTACCAATCATGCTCATTTAATTCATGCTTCACAAGAAAATAAAATTTATCAATTGTTTGAAGATTGTATAGTAGATGAAGCACACCGCTTACCTGATTATGCATTAGATCAAGTAACCAACGAGTTAAGTTATTCTGATATCAAGTATCAATTAGGACTTATCGGTAAAACTGAAAATGAAAAATTATTAAAAGCAGTAGATCATTTAGAACAAAAGCGTATTCTAGAAAGATTAGACATTCCACCGATTGATATTTTCGGATTAAAGAATGCTATCAACGACATTCACGAACTTAATGAAAAACTGTTTACAACTATCTTTGATATCATCCATGATTCAGATATCCATGATGATGATAATCATAAAATACATTTTGTGAACGATTTTGATACTGCACCAATTTTAAAAGATATCCATGAAATTATTCACAGCCTTAATTTAACGCTAGAATATTTTAACGGGATGAGTCATAAAACTATTAAATCTATTCGCAAACATCTCTTATATTTAAACGATCATTTTCGTGCCATTGAACAGAGTCTCAAAGATGGCCATACTTGTTTCTTATCTATTAAAAACTTAGAACAAAAATCTACTATTACGATTTATGTTAAAGATTATAAAGTAAGAGAGATACTGACAGAACGTATAGTAGATAAATTCAAGGCGCTGACCTTTATTTCTGGCACGCTTACATTTAATCGCTCATTTGATTCATTTAAAAATTGGTTTAAAGAAGATGAACACTTTAATACCTTTATTATCGATGATGTCGTTAAAAACGATAATAAAGCAACCATATTCATTCCAAATGATGTAGCACCTTATCATTACAAGGATGTAGAGAAATATGAGCATGCGATTGTAAGTTATATCAGTGAGTATGTAAATGAAACACAATCTAAGTGTTTAGTACTCTTTACAAGTTATAAAATGATGTATCACGTACAAGAGTTATTGAATGATTTACCTGATTTCGAAGATTATATTATTCTTTCACAACAAAATAATAATCAAAATTATAAAATTGCGCAGCAGTTCAATAATTTTGATAAATCGATTTTACTAGGCACTGGTACTTTCTTTGAAGGCTTTGATTTTCAAGGAGAAGGTATTAAATGTGTGATGATAGCGAAGTTGCCGTTTATGAATCAAAATAACACTAAATATTGGCTTATGGATTCAGAATTTGTGTCGACTTTTAAAGACTATGTTTTACCAGATGCTGTAATTCGATTCAGACAAGGCTTAGGCCGTTTAATCAGAAACGAAAAAGATAAAGGTATTGTAGTGTCTTTCGATGATCGTTTGATAAAAAGTAATTATCAACACTTTTTCACCCAAGCATTAGAATCATTTAAGAAAGTGAATGGCAATATTCAACAATTCGGCAAAATTTTAAAGAAATTAAAAGCTTAGTCAAAATTAGCAACTAGCAGTAATAGCATAATTTTGATAAAATAAGGACGGGTTTGAATTAATAAAACGTAGAATGAAAGGGGGATAGAAATAATCTTGAATTGAGATTATTTCATTGTCCCGAGATAAAGTTCTATAATTAAAGAACTTAAAATAATACAAATGAAGTATAGGAGTTTGGTTATGAAGACTACAATTAAAGATGCTAAGAATCATATCGGCCAAGAAGTCACTATCGGTGCTTGGCTGCATAATAAACGTTCTAGCGGTAAGATTGCTTTCTTACAACTACGTGACGGAACAGGATTCATGCAAGGCGTAGTAGTAAAATCAGAAGTCGATGAAGAAACATTTGCTACTGCAAAAAATATTACTCAAGAATCATCACTTTACGTGACAGGTACCATTTCAGAGGATAATCGCTCAGATTTAGGCTATGAAATGCAAGTCAAATCAATTGAGGTCATTCAAGAAGCACATGATTATCCGATTACACCAAAAAATCATGGTACTGAATTCTTAATGGATCACCGTCATTTATGGTTACGTTCAAAAAAACAACATGCAGTAATGAAAATTCGTAATGAAATTATTCGTGCTACTTATGAGTTTTTCCATGACACTGGTTTCGTTAAGATTGATCCGCCAATTTTAACAGCAAGTGCTCCAGAAGGTACAAGTGAATTATTCCATACAAAATACTTTGATGAAGATGCTTTCTTATCTCAAAGTGGACAATTATACCTTGAAGCTGCAGCTATGGCTTATGGCAAAGTTTTCTCATTCGGACCGACTTTCCGTGCAGAGAAATCTAAAACGCGTCGTCACTTAATCGAATTTTGGATGATTGAAGGCGAAATGGCATTCTATGAACATGCTGACAGTTTAGAAGTTCAAGAACAATATGTTACACATGTTGTTCAATCTGTACTTAAAAACTGCGAACTTGAATTGAAAACTTTAGACAGAGATACTTCTAAATTAGAAAAAGTTCAAGCGCCATTCCCACGTATATCTTACGATGATGCCATTGAATACTTGAAAGAACAAGGTTTCGATGATATCGAATGGGGCGAAGATTTTGGTGCGCCACATGAAACGGCGATTGCTAATCATTTCGATTTGCCTGTTTTCATTACTAATTATCCAACTAAAATCAAACCATTCTATATGCAGCCAAATCCTGAAAATGAGGAAACTGTATTATGTGCTGATTTAATTGCTCCAGAAGGTTATGGTGAAATTATTGGTGGTTCAGAACGTATTAATGATTTAGATTTATTGGAACAACGTATTGAAGAACACCAATTAGATCGTGAAAGTTACAACTATTATTTAGACTTACGTCGCTACGGTTCAGTGCCGCATAGTGGCTTCGGTTTAGGTTTAGAAAGAACAGTGGCATGGATTTCTGGCGTTGAACACGTTAGAGAAACTGCTCCATTCCCACGTTTATTAAATCGTTTGTACCCATAATATCTAATAGTTAAATATAAATCATATAATGGTCCAGTCAAATGATACGTCTATAAGTCATTCGACTGGACTCTTTTAAATAGATGAAAATATAGAAAGGGGAAGTATATTTGAATATTGATTTTTTAAGAAAACGACCTGTCGTTATTAGAAGAGAACTATTGGATCATTATTATGAACTAGGTCTGACTGAAACAGATTTAGTTATATTATTAAAGTTGATTTATGAAAATGAACATTCAAATAAACAACCTTCTATTCAGTACTTAAGTCAAGGTACGACGATGAAAGAACGTGAAATTACTACCGTGATTCAACATTTAATTCAACTCGGACTGTTCAACCTTACCGTTCAAAAAGACGAAGATGGACGGTTTGCAGAATTTATGGACTTAGAGGGGTTTTACCAAGCATTTAATAAAATATTGCAAGCGCAAGAGTTAAATGATAAACGAAATGATGATAAGGAAGCTTTCAAGGAGCTATTTCAATTTATTGAACAATCCTTCGGCAGACCACTTTCACCTATAGAAATTGATACTTTAAATCAATGGATAGACGTGGATAAACACGATATATCAGTTATACAAGCAGCCGTAAACGAGGCTTTAAGTCTAGATAAAGTAAATTTCAAATATATCGATCGTATCCTTTTGAATTGGAAAAAACATAATGTCAAAACAGTAGATGATTCTAAAAAAATCAGCCAGCAATATACTACACCACAGATGAAGCATACCGTGAAAAACATTCCTAAATTCGACTGGCTGAATGGAGAGGGGGACTAATGATATGTTAAGCAAGAAAAAAGCTTTAAGCATGATTGATGTCATTGCTGACATGTTTCCTGATGCAGAGTGCGAATTAAAGCATAACAATCCCTTTGAACTGACCATAGCTGTATTGTTATCTGCACAGTGTACTGACGTGCTGGTCAACAAAGTTACAGCTCATTTATTTAAAAAGTATCAAACTCCTCAAGACTACCTTGATGTGAATCTTAATGAATTAGAACAAGACATCCGCTCAATTGGTTTATATCGTAATAAAGCTAAGAATATACAAAAACTTTGTCGTTCCTTAATTGATAAATTTGACGGAAAAATTCCGCACAACCGTACTGACTTAGAAAGTTTAGCTGGTGTAGGGAGAAAGACGGCAAATGTAGTGATGAGTGTTGCTTTCGGTGAACCAGCTTTAGCAGTGGATACTCACGTTGAAAGAGTTTCTAAAAGATTAGGGATTTGTCGTTGGAAAGATAGTGTGAAAGAAGTTGAAAATAGACTTTGTTCTATTATTCCTAAAGACAGATGGACTAAAAGCCATCATCAACTTATCTTTTTTGGGCGTTATCATTGTTTAGCACGCGCCCCTAAATGTGATATTTGTCCGTTATTCGATGATTGCAGAGAAGGACAAAAACGTTACAGACAGAAAATTAAGCAAGAAGCTGCTCGATCATAGGAGGAATTTATAAATGCTTACAAAAGCTGACTTCGAAGAAAAAGAAGTGATTTTGGATCAGCTTGCTAAAAATAAAAAATTGACTTCTCCGGAAGGGAAAAGCCAACTTGATGATTACTTAGATTTAATTCAAAATTACTTCTGTCAAATTAATAATATTTCTGTTATTAATTTTGAAGAAATTGAAAATTACCCGATTGTGCCTATTAATTTCAAAGAACGCTTTAATTATATAGAAGCGCGTCGCCATCATTTTATGGGATATCGACAAATGAAAACTTTAGTTTCAGAACTGATTAAAATGAATGCCGCCTATAAAGTAAGACAATCTCATCGAAAGCAATAAAAAAAGTGCAGTGCTAGATTTTTTAACTAGCTACTGCACTTTTTTCTTATGATGCTTTATTATTGAAAATTGCATTAAGGTTAAAGAATTTTGTTAATGCATTTCCACCGCTTTGATTGTTATTACCTTGTTGGTTGTTGCCTTGTTGATTATTGCCTTGGCCACTGTTATTACCTTGTCGGTTGTTATTACCTTGGCCACTATTGTTACCTTGCTGACTTGAATTACTACTGTTGGAATTGTTGCTGCTGCCGCTTGAGTTGCCGCCAACAGTACCATTACTATTCACTTTTCTGTTAGTAGTATCATTATCTGGATGTCCTGCAACAGATAAATTTTCTTTGCTTGATCCATCAACAGATGATGGTTTATTGAAGTCTGCTCCGTCACGTGGACTAATATCAGACATTACATCTTCAAGCAAGTATTGAGGATATTCTTGTTCGCTATGGCCAACAAATGAATTTTCACCATAATCTTTTACTTTATTGAAGCCCATCCATACTGACATTGAGTATTTAGGAGTGAAACCATTAATCCAAACATCTTTCGCTGCATCATCAGGTAAGTTGTATTGTTGGTAAGCTTCGCTGCCGTAAGTACCAGTACCAGTTTTAGCTGCAAGGTTGACACCTGAAACGCCGTGTCCATATGCAGAACCCCAAGCTTCAAATGTACCTTTCAAGACTTCAGAAAGCATATATGCTGTATAATCTTGCATTGCTCTATGATGATTCCAATCAAATTCTGTTGTAGCTCCATCTTGATCCACAACTTTTGTAATTGCATGTGCTTGGTTATATTCACCGCCATTAGCTAATGCTGCAAAGGCTGAAGCTAAATCGGTAGGTGAGAATTCAGATGATGAACCACCAAGTACTTCAGAAGGTCCGATTTCACCTTGGTAATTAAGGCCGACTTTTTTAGCAAAGTTCTTAGGTGCGTCGCCGCCAGCATCTTGTTTCGTTTGTTGCCAAGCTTTAAGTGCTGGAATGTTGAAACTTTGTCTTAAGGCATCATATAGAGATACAGTGCCGTGACTCTTCGTATCGTAGTTTCGGAATGTAGTGCCGTCAACCATGTATTCTGATTCATCTTGGATAGCATGATTTGTAGCCCATTGCATATTTTCAATAGCTGGACCATATGCTAAGAATGGTTTTAATGATGAACCAGTAGGGTGAGCATCAGTAGCTAAGTTTCTATCCACGACATCTTTAAAGTTTCTGCCGCCTGAGATGGCTACCAGACCACCATTTTTGCTATCTACGATTGTAGAACCAACTTGTTGGTCATCATTTTTGTAATAATTACCATTATTAATATGATCTTGCAATGATTTTTGAACACTAGCATCCATGTTAGTGTAAATTTTCACACCACTATTTAAGACATCGCCTAAGTTTTTATCTTTATACTTAGGATGAGCCATTAATTCTGTTTTAACAAAGTTAACATATGAATCCATTTCTGGATCTTTGTCATCAGCCTTAATCGCACGCTGGTCAGCATTACGTTTTACAAGATTTTTCTCAATTGGAGTATCTTGTGCTTTTTCCATTTCTGCTTTAGTAATTCTATGGTGATAGTGCATTAAATATAATACTGTATCTTTACGTGATTCCGCTTCTTTAGGATGATCATACACATTATACAAGTTAGGTACTTGCGGTAAACCAGCTAAATATGCTTCTTCAGGAAGACTTAAATCTTTCAAGTCTTTATCGAAGTAATATTTTGCAGCTGCTTTAACGCCATACACACCATCAGAATAATAGATTTTATTTAAGTAAATCTGGAAAATGTCGTCTTTACTGTATTCTTGCTCAAGACGATAAGATAAGTATGCTTCTTGCGCTTTACGTCCAATAGATTTTTGATCTGTTAAGAATGAACGTTTAACAACTTGTTGTGTCAAAGTTGAAGCCCCTTGCGAACCGAAACCGCCAGTAATATTTTTACCTACAGCTCCGAACAGACGTTTATAGTCTAGAGCACCGTGTTGGTAGAAACGATTATCTTCAGTTGCCAACACTGCGTCTTTCATATGTTGCGGAACATCTTTCAGTTCGACGTGAGCACGTCTTTGACCATTATCAAGCGTTTTAACAAGATCTCCATTTTTGTCGTAAATTTTTGCTGGAATCGGGTCTTTTAATTTCGCATCTGTAAAAGCAGGTGCTTTCCAAGCATAATATGCAAATAAAAGAACGCCAATTAATGCTAAAACGATAAAGGCAATAAGTATAAAGCCGATTATCTTGATGATTGTCCTTTTAATACTTTTATTCTGTTTTTTACCGGACTTGCTATTTTTCGAATTAGCAGTCCCTTTTCTTTCCGTCATACGCGGTCCTCACTTTCATCTAATATCAACTTATCAACGGCTTTGAGATAATTCAAACGTGGTTGATACTGATAAGGAATATGGTAACCATTTTTTCTAATTTCTTCAACTGTAATTGATTTCTTGATATCTTGCTGCGCTCTCTTCCAGAAATATTCAAATGGTACATATGGTAATAGATACACTTCATCTAAAGTTTTGAAACGTATCAATAAGAAGGTAATGCCTTTTTGTTCATATACCGACTTCATATGCTTCACTTGATGCTCATGTATATTCTTTAAAGGAAAAGAGGTTTTATTTTTAGTTTCTTTTGCTTCGAAATCAATATAATAGCCATTATATACGCCATTATAATCAGTTGTAGAAGGTGTTCGGAAATATGCTTCTTTGATGACTGCTTTACTGCGTTTGGGATAAGAAACGTCCACAATTTGTACTGGTGTCGGTTTCTTATGAATCACAGCTTTTCCTATAGAAAGGTAGTAATCATTGGATATTTCAATTTCCTTTTCCAAAGTCATCCCGCGACCACCATATTTGATTTTACTCGACTGATGGTGGTTTGTGCGTCCAACTTTAGTCTTATTTGTATTAAATGGCTTACCATTCGGATAATTCAATTTTTTCACCACACTACAGGTTTCTAAAACCGTAATTATTATACAGTAATCACAGTTTTATGCAAACTCTGTGAATATATTTATATACTAAGATTGAAATATACTTCTGATAATTTTTTAATCATTAGATGATATCCAACCTCTATCGTATACATTTTATTTTAACGTTAAATCTGTCATTACACAAACTGAAGTCTATCATCACAAGGGTTTGCAAAAATGACGATGAAATTACATTGTGATAAATTAAGGTTAAGGGAGGAATATATGATGTACACAATTATCCAGCAATTGATCCGATATACTCAAGCGATGAAAGAACGCTATCAGCATGCACGCGAAGGGACTCAATATTCTTTCGACCAAGATGTTGTACCCTTTACTAAAGAAATTGATAATTTAATTTCTCAGTTGAATGGAAATGCCGAGTATGTCATTGCACTTCCTTATATGAATAAAAAGAAATATCATATATTGATACAAAATCTTGAAACACTCTCTGTAGAATGTCACTATGCCAAAACTAGTCGGAAAATTTTTATGGAAAAATTGAAAAGTGTGAAATACGATTTAAAAAATATTAAGGAAAGTGAAACGCATTATGGTTAAAACTGCCTATATTACAGGGTATAAATCTTACGAATTAAATATATTTAAAGAAGATGCACCTGAAATAAAATATTTAAAAGCCTTTATTGAAAATAAGATTGAAGCTTTGATTGATGAGGGCTTAGAATGGGTATTAATACAAGGGCAATTGGGCATAGAATTGTGGACAGCTGAAGTTGTCATCGCGTTAAAAGAAGAATATCCTGAGTTGAAACTAGGGGTCATCCCACCTTTTCAGAATCATACTGAACGGTGGAATGAACAAAATCAAATACAGTATCAGCAAATTACAGCACACGCGGATTTCATAGATACTGTTCACCATGCCCCATACGAAGGACCTTATCAGTTTAAACAGACTGATTTGTTTATGTTAGAACACTCTGACATAACAGTTTT
Organism: Staphylococcus piscifermentans; assembly: GCF_900186985.1. Lineage (NCBI taxonomy): Bacteria > Bacillati > Bacillota > Bacilli > Caryophanales > Staphylococcaceae > Staphylococcus > Staphylococcus piscifermentans. The sequence goes on from NZ_LT906447.1 coordinate 1,538,608, forward strand.
GTTATATGATGAAGAACAAGAGGCGAGTCCTAAGTTCTTCAAGCGAATGTTAGTTGATTTTGCAGAACAAACAAATTATACTTGTGATATTGTAACATTTGATGAAATAAACCTTTTCATCAATGATTTGCAGTGGTCAGAAGAAGAAAGTTTCGAATGAGGTGGAGAAAAAATGGCAGATGTATCTTTAAAATTATCAGCGAAAGATATTTATGAAAAAGATTTCGAAAAAACTCTTGCCCGAGGCTATAGAAGGGAAGAAGTAGATGCATTCCTAGATGACATCATTGCAGACTATCAAAAAATGGCTGACTTAGATAGTGAAGTCGTTAAATTAAATGAAGAGAATCATAAGTTGAAGAAAGAACTTGAAGAACTGCGTTTACGTGTAGCAACTTCTAGACCACAAGAAAACAAGAATTTTTCATCAAATGGCAGTACGAATAATGTGGATATACTTAAACGCATTTCTAATTTGGAAAAGGCAGTGTTCGGCAAATAAATCTTAAAGCATTGATTTCATAATCTGAATACTTTATCTATTTAAGATTGCCTTTACCTTGATACTTTAACCGTGTTATAATTTTAGAAGTGATATTTCGGGTAATCGCTATAGCGATATAGAGGAAAGTCCATGCTCACACAATCTGAGATCGATTGTAGTGTTCGTGCTTGATGAAATAATAAGTCAAGGCAATATGACGGCAGCGAAATAACCTAAGTCTTCAAGATAAGGTTAAAATAGCTTGAAAGTGCCACAGTGACGTAGCTTTTGCAGAAATGTAAAAGGTGGAACGCGGTAAACCCCTCGAGTGAGCAATCCAAATTTGGTAGGAGCACTTGTTTAGCGGAATTCAACGTATAAACAAGGAAATGACCGTGCATAAATCGGTATTTCAGACAGATGGTTACCACCGGCGTACCAGTGCATACTAGTGCACGTGATGAGTACTAAGGTACAGAACATGGCTTATAGAGATATCATTGCTAGTTTAGCTCTCCTGTGCAGGAGAGCTTTTTTAATTTGAGCTAAAAAAGCAGAATCATTCCACATAAACAGGTTAATCTCTGCTACAATTGTTAAGTAAATATGATAGAGAAGGAAGGGAAAATGCACATGTATCAATTATTAGCTGTCTGCCCAATGGGTTTAGAATCAGTTGTATCTAAAGAAGTAAACGAACTTGGTTATGATACAGAAGTTGAAAACGGCAGAATATTTTATGAAGGTGACGAAACAGCTATTGCTAAAAGTAATCTCTGGTTACGTACTTCCGATAGAGTACGTTTAGTAATGGGACGCTTTAAAGCAACTGAATTTGATTCACTGTTCGAACAAACTAAAAGTATACCTTGGGAAACAATTATCCCTGTAGACGGCAATTTTCCTGTACAAGGACGTAGTGTCAAATCTACTTTGCATAGTGTTCCAGACGTTCAAGCCATTGTTAAAAAAGCAATTGTAGAACGCTTGAAAGATGCATATTCACACAAAGGATGGTTAGACGAAACAGGTGCTAAATATCCAGTGGAAGTCGCTATTCATAAAGATCAAGTGTTATTAACCATTGATACTTCAGGTTCAGGATTAAATAGACGCGGCTATCGTTTAGCGCAAGGTGAAGCACCAATTAAAGAAACCTTAGCGGCAGCTATGATTCGTTTAGCTAACTGGAACGGAAATACGCCATTAATTGACCCATTTTGCGGTTCAGGTACGATTGCAATCGAAGCCTGTTTGATTGCTCAGAACATTGCGCCTGGCTTTAACCGAAGCTTTGTCTCAGAAACATGGGATATTATGCCAGAAGGTTTATATGACCAATTACGTGATGAAGCAGATCGACAAGCTGATTACGATAAAGAAGTAGAAGTTTATGCTTATGATATTGATCCTGAAATGATTGAAATCGCAAAACGTAATGCAGATGAAGTCGGTTTAGGTGAAGTTATTCATTTTGAAGTGAAAGATGTTAATACTTTAGACATTCATACCGACCAACCAATTGCCTTAATTGGTAACCCGCCATATGGTGAACGTATTGGTGATCGTGATGAGGTTGAAGAAATGTATCGCTATCTCGGAAAATTAATGAAAGAACATCCAAACTTATCTGAATACATTTTAACTAGCAACAAAGAGTTTGAATTTTTAACTCAGCGTAAAGCAACAAAACGCAGAAAATTATTCAATGGCTATATTGAATGTACTTACTATCAATATTGGGCAAACAAAAAATAAAAAACAACTGAATAGGAGGAAAAAAATTGAATCAAGAATTTAAGCGTGGGATAATTTATTCCTTAATCGCCTACATTTTATGGGGAACTCTTCCTATTTACTGGTCATTACTCAATGATATTGGTCCATTTGAGATTCTTGCTTATAGAATTATCTTGTCTATGATATTCATGGTCGCTTTAATCATTGCTATAGGTAAATATTCTCAATTTGTAAATAGTATTAAATTATTAACAATGAAACAACTGATAGCTCTGACGGCCGCAGGTTATATTATTACGATTAATTGGGGCACTTTTATTTGGGCTGTCAATAATAATCATGTACTACAATCCAGTTTAGGTTACTATATTAACCCTTTAGTCAGCATCGTGCTGGCCATGATCTTTTTAAAGGAACGTTTTAATAAAATGGAATGGTTGGCTATCATTCTTGCTGTTATCGGCGTATTATATATGACTATCCGAATCGGGGAGTTTCCAATCGTATCAATAATCTTGGCATTATCCTTTGGATTCTATGGACTATTGAAAAAAATAGTACCTATAGATGCGCTCAGCAGTATTACTTACGAATGTATCGTGACTACACCTGCTGCGATAATATATATCATTTATCTTTGGACAACTCATCAATCATCAGTCGGATTCAATATGCCAACATTATGGTTAGTGTTCTCAGGCGCCATCACAGCTATACCACTTATCAGCTTCTCAGCAGGTGCACGTAGAATCCCATTATCTTTAATGGGATTCATTCAATATATAGGTCCGACATTAATGTTTATACTTGGCGTATTCGTTTACAAAGAACCATTTAATACCAACCAATTAATTACGTTTATCTTTATTTGGGCAGGTATTATCATTTATTGTATTTCTAGATATATTCAAATGAAAAAAGATAAAAATCCAGCGGTATAATACACTTCGAGGGAGTGGGGCCGAAATAATATTTATTAAAATTATTTCGGTATCCAACTCTCTTTTTATTTTTAAGCACAGCCGAAATAATTATCCTTTAGAGTCTGTCTCATTTGTTATACAATTAATACAACGTTATTGAAAAAGGGGAACAACATATATGTCTAGTACGAACCAATTAGATATTTTATATAAATTAAAAAAAGAAGTAGAAAAATCCAACCATGAAGATTTAGTACATATCATTAATCAAGTAATTAAAAAAGTATATTTAAATCAATTTACGCTCACTTTTGTGGGTCACTTTTCAGCAGGGAAGTCTACACTGATCAATCTTTTATTAGAACAGGAGATTTTGCCAAGCTCTCCAGTGCCTACTACTAGTAATACAGCGATTGTCTCTGTAGCAGATGAGAGTGAGATTATCGCTAATTTAGAAGGCCAAAAATATACAAGGTTGAGCGACTACGAAGAAGTGAAACAATTAAACAGACAAAATGGGGATGTTGAGTCTGTTGAAATTAAATTTGAATCCGATAAATTCAATAAAGGCTTCACTTTACAAGATACACCTGGAGTAGACTCCAATGTATCCATGCACCAAGCTTCAACAGAACAATTTATGTTTACCAGTAATATTGTTTTCTACACAGTAGATTATAATCACGTTCAGTCTGCAATGAACTTTCAATTTATGAAACGTCTTAATCATGCAGGCATTCCAGTGGTTTTTGTTATCAACCAAATTGATAAACATAATGATGAGGAATTATCCTTTAAAGATTTCAAACAAAATATCGAAAATGCTATTAATGAATGGGATTTAGACATATTGAGAACTTTCTACGTCTCTAAATTTGATTATCCTGAAAATCAAATCGACGAACTTTCCGACTTTTTAATCGAACAAGATAACCATCGCGAGTCAATGGAAGATTACATTCAACGTATTACACAATTTATTACAGATGATCAACTCTCTTATATCCAATCAGAGATGCAAGATATTTTAAGCATTCTAGATATTGAAGAAGCGCAGTTTGATCAAGCATATTTAAATTTCCAACAAAATAAGTCAGTGAGTGAAGAAGCGCAATTACTCAACGATCCTGATAAATTATTTAACTATTTGAAGTATCAACGTAAAAAAATTCTGGATAATGCTTATCTGATGCCTCATGAAATGCGTGAAAAAATCCGTGAATATCTAGAGAGTCGCGTAAAGACTTTCAAAGTCGGCGGGCTATTTAATAAAAAGAAAAAAACGGAAGAAGAACGACAAGCGCGTCTAGATAAAGTGATGTCAGAACTGCAAGATTTAGTGAATCAGCAAGTAAGACAGCCGATGCGCGAAGACATGTCATTCTTGACACGATTCATCAACCAATCTTCAGTCAACCAAGCTATATTAAACCAGCACTATGAAATTCCTGAAAATTTAATTTCAGATTTATATCAAGAACAAATGAGTATCAGTAATCAATACGTCTTGAACTTTTGCGATGATGTCGTGAAAGCAATTCATAACTTTATTAAAAAAGATTCAGAACCATTGTTAAAAGACGCTGTCAAATATGCTGAAACACAAAATATTGCTGATGAAGACGAATCAGCAGATTATGGAGAATATGAAAAATATATTAAACTGCGAGAATTACGAGAGTCCTTAGAAACACACAACTACCAACATTATTATATTCATTTAGATGATTCTTTGGATAAACTCATTGATCGGACGGAAATTAAATATACCAAAGAGGAACTTAACCAACCTGAACGTCAGGAAAAATCCACTAAAGAGATTGCAAATCAAGAAACAGAGGATATTGACCTTTCTGTAATCAAACAAGGTATCGACATTATCGAACCTGTACCTTTGTTCCAACAAACGAAAGATGATTTAAATGCGGCTATCGACAGAATGGATCAGCAAATTGTTAAAATCGGGGTCTTCGGAACATTCAGTGCAGGTAAAAGTAGTTTAATTAATGCCTTACTGGGAGATACGTATCTCGTAAGTTCGCCTAACCCTACGACAGCAGCTACAACGGAATTATCTTATGGCGATTCAAGTGCTATAACTTTGAAGAAAGAAGAGCAACTATTGGCTGAATTAAATCAACTTGTTGAATCTCAGCAATTCCATTTTGACAGCTTAAATGATTTTAAAGCTACAGATACAACCGCTTTAAAAAATTCTCTCAAAAAAGAACAGTTAGCCTTCGTTAATGCGGTAAAATCTCATGTTGATTTATATCAAGAGATGATAGAGAACGGTTTAACTCACGATATTAATCAAGATGAAGTTAAAAAATGGAGTGCAGAAGATTCCTATGCTGCATTTGTAGAAACTGTGCATTTGAAATTACCGATTGAATGGCTGAAAAATAAGATTATTGTTGATTGTCTAGGTCTGTATTCCAATAACCAGCGTCATTCCAATGAAACAGAAAAAATACTAACATCTTCAGATTTAATCTTGTATGTAAGTTATTTCAATCATTCATTTACAGATAATGACAAAGCTTTCATAGAATACATGAAGGAAATGAATCAATTAAATGAAAATCAAACTTTCAAAATGGTCATAAATGCTGTGGATTTAGCAGAAACTAAAAATGATTTAGAAGCAGTTGAAGACTATGTATCAGATGCTCTGAACCAGGTCAATATGCCTGCAGAAATCTATTCAGTATCTAGTCGACGTGCCTTAAAAGAAGGCGACAGCGGCCTTAACGCGCTTAAAGAAAGTTTAGATTACTTTGCTTCTGTTGAATCCAAAGTGGTCTTGCAACATCAAATGAAGTCACAATTAGAGCAAATCAGTCAATCCTTTACTGAGATGTCTCAGGATTACCAAAATAATCGTCAAGAAATGGAAAAACGTCAAACTAAAATACAAGAAATTGAACAACAAGGCGCTATTCCAGAGACAACTTTATCTACATCTAAGCAGCATACTTATAATGAAGTCGAAGATCAAATTTATCATTTGAATGAACGTTTAAAGTTGCAATTGTTTGATGAAGTTCGAACTGTATTTAATGCACAGATGACTAAGAACAAGGACTTTGAAGATGAAAAACGTACTGCTGTCAAAACTTATTTAGAGCAAATTCACGGCAGACTTTATATGGAACAAACTTTAATTGCTGAACGTATTAAAAAATTCTTTAATCAGCAATTAGAAGAACAACTTGCCCCTGTCGTAAAAAAATTAAATCACTTGCATATTTTGATTCATCCACACTTTAATATCGATATGAACAAAGAGGCTATCGATACGCTGCATATTGATTTTGAAGCTATGAATCAAGCATTACCTAAAAAATTATCCAAAAAACGCTTATTGCAACCTAAAGCTCAAAAAGAAATTCAAGAAGATATTACCATGAATACTGTAGAGTTATTGCAAGATGAGATTAATCTATTACGTCAACAACTTGAACAACAAGTGAAATTGATGGGGCAGACTGCTGAAACGCAAATCAGTGATATTTCTGAAGAAATTCATCATCAAGCTGATGAACTGCTTAAAGTAAAAATAGATACATCATTGATTAAGCAAATCGATAATGCAAATCAACAACTTAAATCAATTTTATAATTTAGAAAGAGGATATATAAATGAGTAACAAAGTACTGCTAGTAGATGGAATGGCGTTATTATTTCGCCATTTCTATGCTACGAGTATCCATCATCAATATATGAGAAATAGAGAAGGCGTACCTACAAACGGAGTTCAAGGCTTTATCAGACATATTTTTTCTGCTATAGAGGATATCCAACCTACACATATTGCTGTTTGTTGGGATATGGGACAGCAAACTTTTAGAAATGAAGTTTTTACAGCTTATAAACAACATCGTCCAGCACCTCCTGAAGAGCTCAGACCGCAGTTTGATTTAGTCAAAGAAATGTCAGAAGCACTTGGTTTCATTAATGTAGGGGTACAAAATTATGAAGCAGATGATGTAATCGGAACTTTAAGTCGCCATTTATCTAAAGAAAACGAAATCTACATTGTGACTGGTGATAAGGATATTCTGCAATGTATTAATCCAAATGTTCAAGTGTGGCTGACTAAAAAAGGATTCAATATTTATAACCAATACGATTTAGAACGTTATCAACAAGAATATAATTTGAATCCGCTTCAACTGATTGATATTAAAGCTTTCATGGGGGACAGCGCAGACGGCTACCCTGGTGTGAAAGGAATCGGTGAAAAAACTGCGCTTAAATTGATTCAACAATACCAATCGGTTGAAAATGTAATTCAACATATTGAAGATTTAACGCCTGCACAACAAAAGAAAATTATCAGTCATATGGATGATCTCAAACTATCCAAGCAACTTGCTGAAATACACACCGAAGTACCATTGGATATTGAATCTTTATTTAATCAAATGCAATATCAAGTCGATTATATCAACGCAATACAAGTATGTGATGAACACGATTTGAAAGTTTCAAGTAAATATATTAATAGAGAATTTATGCCATTCTAAAGCAAAAACAGGATTGAACAAAAGGGAAACCCCATTTTGTTCAATCCTGTTTATTTTAGTTGTTGATATAAAGCTTGTTGGGCATGGTGATTTGCTTCTTTGTTCTGAGCACGAGGTATCCAATTAATCAAACATAAATCAAAATCTTTCATTGATTTAGCGGCTTCAAATAAATAAGTTTTAAATTTTTCATTTTTTGTAAAGCCTTTTTCTAAAGTATCTGCAACCAGTTTTGAATCAGTCGCAACTAAAGCTGTTTCTACATGCCGTGCTTTTGCACATTCAAGTGCGTAGATAAAGGCTTCCCACTCAGCAGAATGATTATCTGTTGAAGGAATGTCTTTCGTATAGATTTGATGTTCAGATTCCTCTGCAATCACAACCGCAACTGAAGCAGGCCCTGGATTGCCTTTAACAGCTGCGTCAAAATATATTTTAGCCATCTCAGTTTCACCTCAATGTCTTACTACATTTTTGTTTACCCGAATATTAATAACCTTCATCTTTCACTTGAATTTTACCTTTTCTATACATCGATTTGGCAAGATAACCAAAAGGCACGTTGAAGATGGTAGCCACAAGCTTTAAGACGTAAGTAGTAATAAATATTTCAAAGACCGCATTTCCTGGCAATAAACCTATAAAGGCAATGCAGACAAATAGAGCAGTATCAATAATAGAACTTAAAATAGTACTGCCATATGCCCTCACAATAAATGTGCGATCTGACTTAAAAACTTTCTTAATAGCATTAAAAATAAAGACATCAATATGCTGTCCAATAATATAAGCGATAATAGAACCTAGTGCAATTCTCGGCACAATATTAAAGATTGTACTGAGTGCCTTTTGAGACATGTCTTCCGGAGCAGGGATGAAATGCAGTGACAACTGCATTAAGATAATCATAATCAATGAAGATGAAAAGCCCATCCAAACTGCGCGTTTTGCTACTTTTCTGCCATAAATATCATTTAAAATATCAGTTGCTAAATAGATTGAAGCAAACATGACATTTCCTAAAGTGGCGGATATAGTAAAGATATCTACCGTTTTGATAACTTGAATGTTAGCAATGATAGTCCCCATTGCTACCCATGCAATTAAGCCTTGCTTTCCAAATAATCTAAACATCGTTACCATTAATGTAAAGGTAACTAGGAATGCAATAATTCCCATTATTTCATTATAAAACATGTTATTTCCTCCTAAATTTTGATAAGGCGGGTGTTTAGAAACCGCAAACTCAACTTATATATTCTAATGAATTTGCATTATAAATGCAATGTCTTTTTAATTAAAGATATTTTGATTAGATGAACTCATAGCACACACATGATATAATAAGCGTAAAATTAATCGTCTTAAAGCGAGTAACGTAAACGCATTAATTAATAAAGGAGTGACGATTATTTTTACTAAATCTGAAAAGCAAGCCCTTGATTCTATTGATGAACTATTGAATACTTATTGCAAAAATTGTGAACTTAAATTATATAATCGTAAAGAAAATGGTAAAACCTATGCCCATCATTTTTGCATAGAAGAGTGTTCAGTGGGTAAACAAATCAAGCAGTTTGGAAACGAATTACAATAAATGGAGGGAATCTCGATGGAAATCGTTCGTATAGAACCGACACCTAGTCCTAATACTATGAAAGTAGTGTTAAATAAACAAAGAGAGGACAATCAATCCTCCACTTATACATCTGTTAAAGAAGGACAACCAGACTTTATTAATCACTTATTAGAATTAGAAGGCGTAAAATCAATCTTCTATGTTATTGATTTCCTAGCAATAGATAAGACACCTAAAGCGGATTGGGAAGAAGTATTGCCAAAGATTACACATGTACTAAATGAGGATGCGGGAATGGATCAAAGTGATGAACCCGTTCCAGATGAACATTATGGTGAAATCAAAGCCGAAGTACTCAAATTCAAAGGTATTCCATATCAAATTAAATTATCTACCACAGAAAATGAGAAACGTAAACAACTGCCAGCTCAATTTGTGGATACTATGTTAGATGCACAAAAAGACGATGATAATGTGGTATTTATGCGTAAGTGGGAAGATTTAGGCAAACGTTATGGCGAAATGGATGAAGTCATGAAAGAAGTAGAAGAAGAAATTATTGCGCTTTATCCACCTGAAAAATTAGACGATATGCTTAAAGAAGCACTGAATACAGATATTGTGGTACCTACTACTCAGTATCAACACGTTTCACTCGAAGAATTTAATCAAGCTGATGACTGGAAAGCGCAATTAAGAATGTTAAAATCTTTCCCTACACCTACTAAAGAGGATTATCCTCTTATAGAAGCTGCCTTAAATCATCCTAAGGTACCAATTCGACGTGAAGCTGTAGTACTGGCTAGTATGGTAGAAGATAAATCAGTATTGCCATATCTTTATCAAGGGTTGCACGATAAAAACCCAGGTGTCAGACGTACTGCTGGAGACGGCTTAAGTGATTTAGGCTATAAAGAAGCGCTCCCAGAAATGGAAAAAGCACTAGGAGATCCGCAAAAAATAGTACGTTGGCGCGCAGCAATGTTTATTTTTGATGAAGGAGGACCAGATCAACTACCAGCATTAAAAGCGCATGAAGATGATAATGCTTATGAAGTGAAATTACAAATTCAGATGGCGATTTCACGTATTGAAAATGGTGATGAAGCATTAGGTTCAGTCTGGAAGCAAATTGCGAACCGCAATAAATAATTTTCAGAAACCATCTGCATTACAAAACTACAAAATTCATGTAAAATAAATTATAATAATTACAAGGAGTGTTCTGCATGAATGCATATGAAGCATATATGAAAGAGTTGGCTCAAGGTATGAGAAGCGAGTTGACTCAAAACGATTTCACAAGTTTGGAATCTGAAGACGCAGTAAATGATTATATGAACAATATCGGTCAAGATGAAACAACTTTTGTTGTGATCAACTCTACATGTGGTTGTGCTGCCGGATTAGCGCGTCCAGCAGCTGTGGCCGTTGCTGAGCAAAATGATAAAAAACCTGATCATAAAGTGACTGTGTTTGCCGGTCAAGATAAAGAAGCTACACAAGCGATGAGAGAATATATTCAACAAGTTCCTTCCAGCCCTTCATACGCTTTATTCAAAGGTACTGAACTTAAACATTTTATGCCGCGTGAATATATTGAAGGCAGAGATATACAAGATATCTGCATGGATATTAAAGATATGTTTGACGAAAATTGCTAAGATATCGTTTTTAACTATGTAAAGTTTGGGGACAAAGATGGAAGGCTCACACTACATCATTTGTCCCTTTTTTTCATAAATATATACATATAAGAGGAGGCGCTTGCTATGAACCCATTTGACAAAGCTTACCACGATTTATGTGAAGAAATCCTGGAAATCGGCAATCAACGTGATGATCGAACACATACAGGTACTATTTCTAAATTCGGCCATCAATTAAGATTCGATTTATCTAAAGGATTTCCATTACTCACAACTAAAAAAGTTTCATTTAAATTATTAGCTACAGAATTAATTTGGTTTATTAAAGGCGATACTAATATTAAATACTTGTTGCAATACAATAATAATATTTGGAATGAATGGGCCTTTGAAAAATATATTCAATCTGAAGACTATACAGGACCTGACATGACGAATTTCGGACATCGCGCTTTAGAAGATCCAGAATTCAACGCACGTTATCAAGAAGAAATGAAAAAATTTAAAGAAAATATTTTAAACGATGATGCATTTGCTGAAAAATATGGCGATTTAGGAAATGTTTACGGCAAACAATGGCGTGATTGGGTAGGAGCAGATGGACAACATTATGACCAACTAGCTACAGTCATCGAACAGATTAAGAAATATCCGACTTCTCGCCGGCATATTGTATCTGCTTGGAATCCATCTGAAATTGATAATATGGCCTTGCCACCGTGCCATACGATGTTCCAATTTTATGTTCAAGACGGCAAATTAAGCTGTCAGCTTTATCAAAGAAGTGCAGACATATTTCTAGGAGTCCCATTCAACATTGCAAGTTACAGCTTGCTTACTCATCTTGTTGCAAAGGAATGCGGCTTGGAGGTAGGAGAATTTGTGCATACTTTCGGCGATGCACACATCTATTCTAATCATATCGATGCAATTCAAACACAACTTGCAAGAGATAGCTTCAATCCGCCGACACTTAAAATAAACACGGATAAATCTATATTCGATATACAATATGAAGATTTAGAAATTGTTGATTATCAATCACATCCAGGTATTAAAGCTCCAATTGCAGTTTAAATCATTCAATTCAACTTATAGATAAACGAAAGGGGATATTTCAATGACGCTATCCATCTTGGTTGCCCATGATCAAAACAGGATTATCGGCAAAGACAACCAACTGCCATGGCATTTGCCTAATGATTTAAAGCATGTAAAAAAATTATCTACCGGTAATACCCTTGTTATGGGACGTAATACTTACGAGTCAATCGGACGACCGCTTCCTAATCGTCGCAATGTAGTATTGACCCGTAATACTGCTTTTCATCCTGAAGGCGTGGATGTCATCCATGATTTTGATGAAATTTATGATTTGCCCGGCCACGTGTTTATTTTTGGAGGTCAATCTTTATTTGAAGAATTCATAGACAAAGTTGATGATATGTACATCACAGTGATAGAAGATAAGTATCAAGGAGATACTTTTTTCCCACCTTATACTTTCGAAGACTGGGAAGTCGAATCAGCAGTCAAAGGGGAATTAGATGAGAAGAACACGATTCCTCATACTTTTCTACATTTAGTACGCAAGAAGCAATAGGAGGGTTTCAAATGCACAAGAAAATTGTTACAGATTCCACATCAGACTTACCGCAAGAGTTTTTGAAGGAACACAACATTCATGTAGTTCCACTCAATTTAACGATCGATGGTGAATCTTATATTGATCAAATCGAAGTTTCATCTGAAGAAGTGATTCATCTTATCGAGGATGACGCAGATATTAAAACAAGTCAGCCTCCTATTGGTAAATTTATTGAAATGTATGATGAATTAGGAAAGGATGGCTCTGAAATTATAAGTATCCATATGACTTCCGGTTTGAGTGGGACTTATCAAACTGCATATCAAGCAAGCCAAATGACAAATTCCAAGGTAACCGTTATTGATTCTAAATCTATATCTTATGGACTAGGGTTCCAACTTGAACATATCGTTGAATGGGTTAATGAAGGCTTATCTACTGAAGAAATAGTAGAAAAAGTTCAACATCTGCAAAGCAATATTAAGGTGTATGTGGTAATCGGTCAATTGACACAATTAATTAAAGGCGGCCGTATCGGCAAAGCAAAAGGTATGATTGGTAATATCATGCGCTTAAAACCAACAGGTACTTTGGAAGATGGTCGTATTAATTTAATGTCTAACCCCCGCACACAAAAAGCAAGTCTGCAATTTATTAAGAAAGATTTAGTTAACTTCTTAGAAAATCATTCGGTTAAAAAAATCGGTATCGCTCACGCTAATGCTTTGGACTTTGTCGAAAAAGCAAAACAACAATTTGTAAATGATGAATATTCTACGGATTACGAATTAAGTTTTACAACTCCTGTAATTTCAACACATACAGGCCAAGGAGCTATTGGGCTCACTTTCTTACGTTCATAAGAGAATACACGCGAACAGAAAGCAAACTAATAGAAAAATCTAAATAATCGTGGTAACTTAAGGAATAACTAGATACTGAATGGAGGTAATACTTTGGCATATGCAACCTTAGCAGGCGGCTGTTTCTGGTGTATGGTAAAACCATTCACTTCATATCCTGGTATTGAAAGTGTGGTTTCAGGATATAGTGGTGGCCATGTAGAAAATCCAACTTATGAAGAAGTTTGCTCAAATACGACGGGTCACGTAGAAGCAGTTCAAATCGAATATGATCCAGAAGTCACTTCATTTGAAAATATCTTGGACGTTTATTTTAAAACTTTTGACCCGACAGATGATAAAGGTCAATTTTTTGACCGCGGGGAAAGTTATCAGCCCGTTATTTTCTATCACAATGAAGAACAAAAGAAAGCAGCTTTAGCTAAAATTCAAGAATTGAATGAGCAAATGATCTTTAATAAACCAGTTATTACTCCAGTAAAACCTTACAAAAATTTCTATCCTGCTGAATCCTATCATCAGGATTACTACAAGAAAAATCCAATGCATTATGAGCAATACCAAAAAGGCTCTGGACGAAAAGACTTTATAGAAAACCATTGGGGGAATCAAGATGCTTAAAAAGAACAAAGATGAATTAAATGATCTTGAATATCTTGTAACTCAAGAAAACGGTACTGAACCACCATTTCAAAATGAATACTGGAATCATTTTGAAAAAGGTATTTATGTCGACAAACTTTCTGGCAAACCGTTGTTCACTTCCGAAGAAAAATTCGAATCAGATTGCGGGTGGCCAAGCTTTTCCAAAGCGTTGAGTGATGACGAAGTGGTTGAACTCGTTGATAAATCTTTCGGTATGGTAAGAACTGAAGTACGTTCTGAAGACAGCAACAGTCATTTAGGCCACGTATTTAATGACGGCCCTGCAGAAAGCGGCGGTTTGAGATATTGTATTAATTCTGCGGCGGTTCAATTTATTCCTTATGATAAATTAGAAGAACTTGGGTACGGCGACTTAATCCCGCACTTCAAGGATCAAGGGGGGAAATAATTATGTTCAAAAAATTATTCGGCAAAGAAGATAAAGTAGATAAAAATATTGAAATATATGCACCGATTACAGGTGAATTTGTAGATATTGAAGATATTCCAGACCCGGTATTCGCTCAAAAAATGATGGGTGAAGGCTTCGGTATCAAACCTACAGAAGGTGTAGTTGTTTCACCGATTGACGGTAAAGTAGATAATGTCTTTCCAACAAGCCATGCATTAGGTTTGAAAGCTGATAACGGTCTAGAATTGCTCGTTCATATCGGTTTAGATACTGTGCAATTGAATGGTGAAGGCTTTAAAGTGTTAGTTGAAAGTGGCGACTCTGTAAGCGTAGGCGATCCATTAGTTGAGTTTGATTTAGACTATATCGATCAAAATGCTAAATCAACAATTTCACCAATTATTATTACTAACACTGACCAAACTGACAACATTGACATTCACAAAACAGAGCAATTAAAAAGAAATGAAACTAAAGTCATTGATGTGACGATGTCATAATGAAAGATTATTCATTTTACCAATTTGCGCTCACTGTACGAGGACGTCCTGATGAAAAAGGAAAATTAGCAGAACAAATATTTGATGATTTATCATTTCCGAAACATGAATCAGATTTTCATGTGCTCTCAGACTATATTGAAACTGAAGCTTCAATCAGCGAACCTATGTCAGTGTTTGATGATTTATATGATGAATACAGAGAATGGTTAAAATTTTAATTAGTTATGAGGGCTGGGACATTAACTTGTCCTAGTCCTTATTTTTTTCGTTGTAAAGGTAATAATTCTTGATGATTACCATGTATTTGGTAAAATTAATTATCGTTTCATTTACGCTCAATGAAGCGACGTACTATCTATTTTGATCAGAAAGGAGCCTTAATATTGGATCAAAATCAGAATAAAGAACCAACACAAAAACAAGATGACATACATAAATCTCCGAAAACATTTAATATTAAACGTTGGAAATTTATAACGTTATTAATAGCTGTTATTTTAGTAACTATCCTATTAACCGTGTTATCAACTATAGCAATTACGCACAAAATGAGTGGCTTAGATAATGACCAAAGGAAGTCTTTTAAAAAAGTACAAGCAGCTTATGCTACTTTGGCAAATGATTATTACAAACAACAAAATCCCGACAAATTATCTGAAGCAGCCATCAATGGTATGGTGAAAGAATTAAAGGATCCTTATTCTCAATACATGACAAAAGATGAAACAAAATCCTTTAACGAAGATGTTTCTGGCGATTTTGTAGGAATCGGGGCAGAAATGCAACAGCGCAATCATCAAATCAGTGTGACAAGTCCTATGAAAGGTTCTCCAGCTGAAAAAGCCGGTCTCAAACCTAAAGATGTAGTGAAAGAAGTAGATGGTAAATCAGTAAAAGGCAAATCGTTGACAGATGTAGTCAAAATGGTTCGCGGAAAAGAAGGTACAACCGTCACTTTAACGATTGAACGCGCACATCAAACACATACATTGAAAATTAAACGAGATAAAATTCATGTTAAAAGTGTTGAATATAAAAAAGAAGGCAATGTCGGAGTATTTACTATTAACAAATTCCAAGAAAATACGGCTGCAGAATTAAAAACAAGTATTAAAAAGGCACATGATGAAGGTGTTAATAAAATTGTACTTGATTTAAGAAATAACCCTGGCGGCCTTTTAAATGAAGCCGTAAAAATGGCTAACATCTTTATCGATAAAGATAAATCTGTCGTTAAATTACAAAAGGGCAAAGATACTGAAGTAATTCGTGCACCTAGTGATTCGTTAAAAGAAGCTAAAAACATGCAAGTATCTATTTTAGTAAACGAAGGTTCTGCCAGTGCATCCGAAGTCTTCACAGGTGCTATGAAAGATTATGGTAAAGCCAAAGTATATGGTGAGAAAACATTTGGTAAAGGCATTGTTCAAACAACCAAAGAATATAAAGATGGTTCATTGCTTAAATATACTGAAATGAAATGGCTCACTCCAAAAGGCCATTATATTCATGGCAAAGGCATTCAACCTGATGTGAAAATAGATGCACCTCGATATCAATCATTAAGTATGATTCCTGAGGATAAGGTCTTCAAAGATGGTGATCATAGCAAAGATATTAAATCTATAAAAATTGGTTTAAAAGCATTAGGTTATAATATCAATAATGAAGATGAAACATTTGATAGCGCATTACAAGCCGCTGTTGAATCATTCCAAAAAGATAATCAACTTGACGTTAATGGTAAATTTGATAAAGAAACTAATCGTAAGTTCACGGAAAAATTAATTGATAAATCTAGTAAAGATGATGAAGTTCTTAAATCTTTATTGAAAAAATTAAAATAAAGGGGTTAACATATGATACGAGTAGCGACACATAAAGATTTAGATGCAATTTCATCTTTAACTGAAGATGCCAAAAAAATTATGCAGAAAGACAACAATCCGCAATGGGATGAAGATTATCCATTAATAGAGCATTTTGAAGAAGATATTAATCACGAATCATTATTTGTACTTGAAGAAAACGCACAAATTTATGGTTATATAGTTATCGACCAAAATCAGTCAAAGTGGTATGATGAACTAGAATGGCCAGTTGACAGAAAAGGCGGCTATGTTATTCATAGATTAGCTGGTTCTCCAGAATATAAAGGAGCAGCCACTGCTCTATTTGATTTCGCTGTCAAACGCGCTTTAGAGCATGATGTTCATGTATTGCTCACAGATACCTACGCAGTGAATCATCGAGCACAAAATCTATTTGAAAAATTCGGCTTTACAAAAGTAGGCGAAGCTGATTTAGACTATCATCCTTTCGATAAGGAAGAAGCTTTTTATGCATATTATAGAATTTTAGAAGAATAGAGGTATAAAAAATGACGAAGATTGCATTTACTGGCGGTGGAACAGTTGGGCATGTTTCAGTCAATTTAAGTTTAATTCCGATTGCTCAAGAAAGAGGATTTGAGGCTTTCTACATCGGTTCTAAAAATGGAATCGAAAAAGAAATGATCGAATCGCAACTACCAGGAATCAACTACTTTCCTATTTCAAGCGGGAAATTACGCAGATATCTTTCTGTTGAAAATATCAAAGACATCTTCAAAGTGTTAAAAGGTATCTTTGATGCAAGAAAAATATTAAAACGACAACAACCAGATCTTCTTTTCTCAAAAGGCGGATTTGTATCTGTACCTGTAGTGATTGCAGCGCGTTCATTAAATATACCAGTTGTTATTCATGAATCAGATATTACACCTGGCTTGGCTAATAAAATTTCATTGAAATTCGCTAAAAAGATTTATACAACATTTGAAGATACATTGAAATATTTACCTAAAGACAAGGCAGACTTTGTCGGTGCTACTGTACGCGACGACTTAAAGCAAGGTAATCGCGACAAAGGTTTTCAATTAACTGGGTTTAAAGACGGCAAAAAAGTGTTATTAGTAATGGGTGGCAGCTTAGGAAGTAAGAAAATCAACGAATTGATTCGTACTAACCTGGATTCATTGTTAGAAGAATATCAAATTATCCATTTAACAGGGAAAGGATTACAAGATGATTCAATTAATCGCGAAGGCTATAAACAATTCGAATTTGTGACTGACGAACTGACTGATTTATTAGCAATTACTGATACAGTTGTGAGCAGAGCTGGTGCAAATGCGATTTATGAATTCTTGACTTTAAATATTCCGATGTTATTAATTCCTCTTGGTTTAGACCAATCTCGCGGGGATCAAATAGATAATGCAAAGAATTTCCAAAACAAAGGTTATGCGCAAACACTTCCTGAAGATCAAGCAGACCCTAAACGATTCAAAGAAGCATTACAAACTATTGAAAGTAATAGAAATGAAATCATAAAGCAGATGGCAAGTTATCATCAATTATTTACTAAAGAAGACTTGTTAGATAAAATTCTGAAAGATACTAATCAAAAGGAAACGAGGGACAGCTAATTGAGCCGAATTAAAAGAATTTCATTAATTTTGGTATTTACACTTATCTTCAGTGTTATAGCTGCTTTCCATCAAAGCAGATTAGGCAACTGGATTGATACCGAAGTCTATGATTTAATCTACGCATCACACAGTGTTATTACAACAAGCATATTTATGGGCGCTACATGGGTAGGAGAAGTATTCTCAATGATTTGCCTCTCTCTATGTGTGGTCAGTTATTTGTTATTACGTAAAATGAAGATTGATGCGTTATTCTTTGCAATTGTGATGGCGGTATCAAGTATTTCTAATCCAATTATGAAAAATACATTTGACCGTGAACGTCCGTCAAAGTTACGTTTAGTAGAAATCGGCGGCTATAGCTTCCCAAGCGGTCATGCAATGGGCTCTACTTCATTTTTCGGAAGTATTATTTACATTGCTTCTCGCTATCTGCACGGTACACCGAGAGTGATGATGACTTCGTTCTGTATTTTCATGATTGCGATGATTTGTATGTCTCGTATTTATCTAGGCGTACATTATCCGACTGATATTATCGGCGGTATTACAGCTGGAATTATTTGTATTCTAACAGTATCTGTATTTTTCAAAGGAAAATTAAAGCCCGTTCGTTTTTAAAAATTGATAAATAATAGAAGACAGGATAGATTCTCATTTAAGTTTCTATCCTGTCTTTCTTTACATAGAAAAACCGATTCTACTTTTCTAGCAGAATCGGTAAGTATGTCACGTTATGTATATTCCATAACGTCAGTATTTACGGGCATATATAAAAGGGGATATGAAAATGACCAATACAATAAGAACGAAAATGTGGGGGGATGTCTCATTTGGTATTGATAATCATTTTCAATTACTATTATACATGAGTGAGAATGATTGTCAATTAGAAACGCAAATTTTTTCATTTTTTTTGAAAAAGGAATTTTGAAAGTAGGTGCAGACACTATCAGTTCCTACTTTTCATGTTTAAATTACCGGTTATAATTTTTTATGATAAAATTATTTCGAGGTGCTGACCATGACAAAAATTTTAATAGTGGAAGATGAAAAAAATCTTGCACGTTTTATTGAACTTGAATTGTTACATGAAAATTATGAAGTAGATATTGAAAATGATGGAGCAGTTGGTCTTGATACTGCGCTATCTAAAGATTACGATTTATACCTATTAGATTTGATGCTTCCTAATATGGATGGATTAGAGATTTGTAAAAAAATACGCGAAATAAAATCAACACCGATTATCATTATTACTGCGAAAGGTGATACTTATGATAAAGTGGCTGGTTTAGATTATGGAGCAGATGACTATATTGTTAAACCTTTTGACATCGAAGAGCTGCTCGCACGCATTAGAGCTACATTACGCAGACAACCAACTAAGAATACTCTGACTATTAAAGGCATCACTATTGATAAAGATGCGTTTCGTGTCACAATAGAAGGTCAAGAGTTGGAGCTTACTAAAACCGAGTATGATTTATTGCAATTACTGACTGAGAATTTAAATCATGTACTGCAACGTGAACAAATATTAAATCACGTGTGGGGCTATGATAGTGAAGTAGAAACAAATGTCGTCGATGTTTACATTCGCTATTTGCGCAACAAATTAAAACCTTTTAATAAAGAGAAAGTAATCGAAACTGTGCGCGGTGTAGGATATGTGATAAGACAATGAAACAGCGTAAATTAAAAACACAATGGATGCTTGTAACGACGAGTATTACTTTCCTCATCGTATTTATTTTCAGTTTAGTGATCATTTATTTCTTAAGTATTACTCTACGTGATAATGAAATTAATGATGCAGAAAAGAGTGCTGATAATGTAGCAACACTATTAGGAACTAAGTCACTAGAAAATGTGACACCGCTAGATTTGAATGCCTCATTAGGGAACTTTCAAAAAGTTGTTTTATTCGATGAAGATCGCGACAAAATTACAGAGACTTCTACTATGGGGGACTATCTTAATGATACAAAGCCAATAAGACCTTCGAAATATCACAGTGTCTCTGTTGTAAAATTAAAAGATGCTAATTTTTTAATTGTTTCTCATCCTATCAACACTGATAAATTCCAAGGCTATTCCGTAATTATCCATTCTCTAGCGAGTTATGACAGTGTTATGCATTCGCTAGTCATATTGTCTGTACTGTTCGGAGTAATTGCAATTATCGTGACCTCGACCATCAGTTATATCTTTTCAGCCCAAATCGCGAAACCTATCGTTATTATGGCTAATAAAATGCGGAAGATCAGAAGAGATGGTTTCCAAGAAAAATTAGAACTGCCAACGAATTATGAAGAAACCAATGACTTAATTGATACCTTTAATGATATGATGTTGCAAATCGAAGAACTCTTCGACCAGCAGACGCAATTTGTGGAAGATGCATCGCACGAGCTTCGCACGCCCTTACAGATTATTCAAGGTCATTTGAATTTAATTAAAAGATGGGGTAAAAAAGATCCTGAAATCTTGGAAGAATCTTTAAATATTACTATTGAAGAAATGAATAGAATAACTAAATTAGTTGAAGAATTATTGCTATTAACAAAAGAGTCGACCTACAAAGATGCTAAAGATGTCGAGCCGGTAAAAGTAAATAACGAAATCGAGTCACGCTTAAAATCGCTCAAACAACTACATCCTGATTATAGCTTTACATTCAAACCGTCTAACAAACCGATTGTTTTAGAAATCAATCGTTACCAATTAGAACAAGTGCTCTTGATTTTTCTTGATAACGCTATAAAATATGATTCGCGTGAAAAGAAAATCGATATCGCCACTACCTTAAAAAACCGTCAAGCTACAATTGAAATTACAGATCATGGGCCTGGAATCCCTAAAGAAGAATTAGATTTTATCTTTGATCGATTTTACAGAGTAGATAAATCTCGTTCTAGACAACAAGGTGGAAATGGGTTAGGACTGTCTATTGCAAGTAAAATTGTAAGTTTATATAATGGTACTATTCAAGTTAAAAGTGAGCTGAATTCTTATACAACTTTCAGTATTACTTTCAATATTTAAAAAAGTAGTATCTTATTACGTTTAAAATAATTATACTCCATTCGTTTATTTTGTAATGTTAGTTTATATATGTTTACAAAGAGCCGTCATTACGGCTCTTTTTCTATGTGTCAATTGCCTATTCTCTCTTTAATTTGTGAAGATTTAATGATATTATTTATTTGTAAGCGTTTCAATATATTGTGGAGGGAGTAATATGACGAAAGATAAACAGGTAAGTGAAGCACCTGTAAATTTCGGAGCTAACTTAGGGGTTATCATAGATTTATATGATCAATATCTACAAGATCCAACTTCAGTCTCTGAAGATTTACAAATTTTATTTAGTACAATTAATAATGACAACAGAGAGGTAGCAGCGAGTCCTGCATCAGGTTCTGGAGACAGCACAATTAAACAAGTAATGCGTTTAGTTGATAACATCAGACAATACGGTCATTTGCAGGCAGATATTTATCCAGTTAACCGTCCAGAACGTAAACACGTTCCAAAGTTAACAATTGAAGATTTTAATCTTTCTAAAGATGATTTAGAAAAAATTTCTCCAGGAATAGTATCAGATCATTTTTCTGATATTTATGACAATGCGTATGAAGCAATTAAACGTATGGAGAAACGTTACAAAGGACCAATTGCTTTTGAATACACACATATCAATAACAATACTGAGCGTACATGGCTCAAACGACGTATTGAAACGCCATATAAAGCAAATTTAAACAAAAATCAAAAAATTAATTTATTTAAAACATTAGCACATGTCGAAGGCTTTGAAAAATACCTTCATAAAAACTTCGTAGGGGCTAAACGATTCTCAATTGAAGGTGTAGACACACTTGTGCCAATGTTGCAAGAGACTTTGAGACGTGCTGGTGAAGAAGAAATCAAAAATATTCAAATTGGGATGGCTCACCGTGGCCGTTTAAATGTGTTAACTCACGTTTTGGAAAAACCATATGAAATGATGATTTCAGAATTCATGCACACTGATCCAATGAAATTCTTGCCTGAAGATGGCAGCCTTGAATTGACTTCTGGTAATGCATGGACAAGCGATGTTAAATACCATTTAGGTGGTATCAAAACTACAGACACTTATGGTACAACGCAACGTATTTCACTTGCGAATAACCCGAGTCATTTAGAAATTGTAGCGCCTGTTGTTTTAGGTAAAACACGTTCTGTTCAAGATGACACACATGAAGGCGGCAAAGTACAAACTGATTTCACTAAATCAATGCCGATCTTAATTCATGGTGACGCTGCTTACCCAGGTCAAGGTATCAACTTTGAAGCTATGAACTTAGGCAACTTAGATGGTTATTCAACAGGTGGTTCATTACACATCATTACTAATAACCGCATTGGTTTTACTACTGAAGCTAGAGATGGACGTTCTACGACATACTCTACAGACGTAGCTAAAGGTTATGACATTCCGATAATGCATGTAAATGCTGATAATGTCGAGGCAACTATCGAAGCAATTGATATTGCTATGGATTTCCGCAAAGAATTCCATAAAGATGTAGTCATCGATTTAGTGGGGTATCGTCGTTATGGTCATAATGAAATGGATGAACCGTCAATTACTAACCCTATTCCATATCATGCAATTCGCAAACATCCTACAGTAGATACTATCTATGGTGAACAACTCGTAGATGAAGGTGTAATTTCAAAAGAAGAAATGGATCAGACTCTAGACGATGTTCAAAAAGAATTGCGTCAATCGCATGACAAAATTGATAAAAACGATAAAACAACTACTAAAGATATGTCTAAACCTGAAAGTCTTGAAGCACCCCTTCAACCTGATAAAGACAATGTATCTTATGAAGATTTGAAATCTATCAACGATGCATTATTATCTTATCCAACTGGCTTTGAGGTATTGAAGAAACTCAATAAAGTATTAGAAAAACGTAGAGAACCTTTTGAAAAAGAAGACGGCTTAGTAGATTGGGCACAAGCTGAACAATTAGCATTTGCGACAATCATGCAAAATGGTACGCCAATTCGTTTAACAGGACAAGATAGTGAACGTGGTACTTTCAGTCACAGACATGCAGTATTGCATAACCCAGACAATGGAGACGAATATGTGCCTTTACAACATGTTCCGAACCAAAAAGCTTCATTTGATGTTCACAACTCACCATTATCTGAAGCAGCAGTAGTAGGTTTTGAATACGGTTATAATGTAGAAAACAAGGGTACTATGAATATTTGGGAAGCCCAATACGGCGACTTCGCAAATATGGCACAAATGATGTTCGATAACTTTATTTTCAGCAGTTACTCAAAATGGGGCGAACGTTCAGGCTTAACATTATTCTTACCTCATTCATATGAAGGCCAAGGACCTGAACACTCATCTGCAAGACTAGAACGTTTCTTGCAACTTTCAGCTGAAAACAACTCAACAGTTGTCAACTTATCAAGCTCTGCCAATTACTACCACTTGTTACGTGCACAAGCAGCAAGCTTAGATACGGATGCAATGCGTCCGTTAGTAGTGATGTCACCTAAAAGTTTATTGAGAAATAAAACGGTAGCAGACACAATTGATAAATTTACAGAAGGACATTTCCAACCAATCCTTCCAGAAGCACATGATGAGAAGAAAGTTAAAAAACTTATCTTAGCATCAGGCAAAATGTTTATCGATTTGAAAGAACGTTTGCAAAAAGAACCGGATGAATCTATCTTACTTGTAGCAGTAGAAAGATTATATCCATTCCCAGTTGAAGAAATCCGCGAAGTAATTAATCAATTGCCAAACCTTGAAACAATTGCATGGGTTCAAGAAGAACCTCAAAACCAAGGTGCTTGGTCATTTGTATATCCTTACTTAAGCGACTTAGCAAGCGATCAATACGAATTACAATACAGTGGTCGTATTAAACGTTCTGCTCCAGCTGAAGGTGACGGCGAAAATCATAAACTTGTTCAAAATTCTATTATTGAAGAGAGTCTTAATAAAAAATAGGGGGAAATAGTATGTCTGAGATTATAGTTCCAGAGTTAGCAGAATCAATTACGGAAGGTACAATTGCTGAGTGGTTGAAAAATCCTGGCGATTCAGTAGATAAAGGTGAAGCAGTTGTTGAATTAGAAACTGACAAAGTAAACGTTGAGGTCGTTTCTGAAGAAGCAGGTGTGATTCAAGAATTATTAGCAGAACCAGGAGACACAGTTGAAGTCGGACAAGCAATTGCAACAGTTGGGGAAGGCAGCGGCAGTCCAGCTCAATCATCATCTGATGATAAAAAAGAAGACACTTCTGCTAAAGAAGAATCTTCTAAATCAGAAGAAAAATCAGCACCGTCATCTTCAGAATCTTCTTCTAAAGATGAAAGTAATGCTGGCAATGACCAACGTGTGAACGCAACACCATCTGCACGTAAATATGCACGTGAAAAAGGCATCGATTTAAGTGAAGTTGAAGCTAAAAACTCAGATGTTGTACGTAAAAACGATGTAGACCGCTCTCAACAAGGTGGTCAATCATCTCAAAGCAGCCAATCTTCTAAATCAGAAGCACCTGCTAAAAAACAAAACCAAGAACCGACTAAACCAGTTGTACGCGAAAAAATGTCTCGTCGTAAGCAAACAGCTGCTAAAAAACTATTAGAAGTATCTAATAACACTGCAATGCTGACTACATTCAACGAAGTAGACATGACAAACGTTATGGAATTACGTAAACGTAAGAAAGAACAATTCATCAAAGATCATGACGGTACTAAATTAGGATTCATGTCATTCTTCACTAAAGCTGCTGTAGCGGCATTGAAAAAATACCCAGCAGTTAATGCTGAAATTGATGGCGACGACATGATTACTAAACAATTCTATGATATCGGTATTGCTGTATCTACTGATAACGGTTTAATCGTTCCATTCGTACGTGACTGTGATAAGAAAAACTTTGCTGAAATTGAAAGTTCAATCGCAGACTTAGCTGTTAAAGCACGTGATAACAAATTATCACTTGGCGATTTAATGAATGGTTCATTCACTATTACAAATGGCGGTATCTTCGGTTCAATGATGTCAACTCCAATCATTAACGGAAGCCAAGCTGCTATCTTAGGAATGCACTCAATTATTACACGTCCAATTGCAATTGATAAAGATACGATTGAAAACCGTCCAATGATGTATCTAGCATTAAGCTATGATCACAGAATTATCGATGG
Source organism: Staphylococcus piscifermentans (assembly GCF_900186985.1). NCBI lineage: Bacteria > Bacillati > Bacillota > Bacilli > Caryophanales > Staphylococcaceae > Staphylococcus > Staphylococcus piscifermentans. The sequence goes on from NZ_LT906447.1 coordinate 1,564,252, forward strand.
TAAAGAAGCTGTAGGATTCTTGAAAACAATCAAAGAGCTTATTGAAAGCCCAGAAGATTTACTTTTAGAATCTTAATCTTAAATTTAATAAGTAGGCGCAACATAAAGAGGGGAAGCTTGGACATAATTTTGTCCAAGCCTCCTCTATTTTTTATAAAAAGACTAAAAAAACAGCAACTTATTAGAAAGCTGCTGTTTCAATCCTATCAATTACATCACATTGTAAACGATTAATTCAATAATCGCTAAGATTATAAAAACGATACATAACATACCATAATGTGATTTTTTCAATCTCGCATTTTCTTTAATTGTGCCTGTAAAAAATATAATTCCAGAGTAGGCTGCAATTAAAACTGTAATCGCAAAGAGTATCATAAAGTTCATCATTTTTACTCATCTCCTTTACAATTAGAGCAACACTCTATCGCTGTCTTTAAGGTATACACTATTATTATACCTTTAATTCAAAGGTTTTATTCAAAACAACATCTCATCATACAAAAGTTTAATCAAATAAGTTATAATGATTAGGAAAACATATAAGAAGGTGTGGGATAATATGGCAGGTTTGCGAAGTGTTACAGTCGGTACACAGAATTTATCAGAATCAATCAACTTATTTCATAATATTTTAGGGTTGAATTATGAAGAACAAAGTTCTAAGAATGCAGTCCGCTTTGGTGATGCTGATTTGAGTCCAGGCACACGTATACATTTTATTGAAGTGCCAAATTATTCAGCTGACGCTAACCAAGTATTGAGTATTGGATTAAGAACACCGACTGATTCAGGACTAAAAGAATATCAAGAAATTTTAGATGATAAAGATATTAAATATGGTGATGTGATTGAAATGAACAACCACAAGCACTTTGAGTTTAAAGATGACAATGGTCAATTTATTGATATTTATTCAAACGAACAAAATAGCGGTGTCCCTCTTGGAATGCCTGTTGAAAATAGCACTGTTAATCCGCTTCACCAAATTCAAGGTTTAGGACCTGTCATTGTGCAAGTCAATGAGTTGTTATTGACGACTTCAATTTTATCTCAAGTCTTTGGTTTGGAACATTTTGCAGAGTATACACCAACCGAAGATGCTGATTTCAAAGTTCAAGTCTTTCGTTTAGGAGAAGGCGGGTTAGGTGGAGAATTGCATATTTTTGAAGCAGAAGAGCCTATTTCACTGCCTGAATATGGTGCAGTAGATCAAATTGAAATCAGTATTGATTCTAAAGCGCAATATCGCAATGCATTGCAACAATTAGAATCAATCGGCATACCTTATCAAACACTGAAACAAGATAATTCAGAATCACTCAGAATTACTGAGACAAGCGGATTATCTTTTATTTTCACTTATGAAGATGCATAGCACAAACTCAATATAGAAAGGAATGTTATTATAATGTTGCATGAAACATGGAAAGATAAAGAACCGATTAAAAAAGTAGAAGTGGTGCATACTGACGCTCAAAAATTTACCGTTTCAGATATGCTTACAATCGGCAAACAATATGACGTCATTAATGAAACAGAAGAATATTATCAAATTATTGATAACTCTGGTAAAGTTGGCGGCTATTATAAAGATTATTTCAAAGAAGTATAATGTCTCTTACTAAATTCATATATTATTCAAAGGCTAGGGCATTTCTGAATGTCCCGGTCTCTTTTTTAGCATTTATAAAGGAGTAGAGAAGATGGAACAACACCAATACATTAACTCAGACCAGACTGTATTCGGCGATGCATATGCCATGATGCGCTTAAACAAAAATATTTTACTTAAAGGACCAACAGGTTCAGGGAAAACAAAGTTAGCTGAGACTTTAAGTAATGAAATAAATATTCCCATGCACCAAGTCAACTGTTCTGTAGATTTAGATGCAGAAAGCTTACTTGGATTTAAAACCATTCAAACTAGTTCAGAAGGCAACCAAGAAATTGTATTTATCGATGGACCAGTGATTCAAGCAATGAAAGAAGGACACATCTTATATATCGATGAAATTAACATGGCTAAGCCTGAAACACTGCCCATTTTAAATGGTGTATTAGATTATCGTCGCAGCTTAACGAATCCATTTACAGGAGAAGTCATTAAGGCTAAGCCCGGATTCAATGTGATTGCTGCGATTAACGAAGGTTATGTGGGTACATTGCCGATGAATGAAGCTTTAAAAAACCGCTTTGTAGTCATTCAAGTTGATTATATCGATGGTGAAATATTAAAACGTGTCATAAAAGAACAAAGTCGTTTAGAAGATGACTTACTCATTAAAAAAATTGTAGATTTTAATGAGGATTTACGTACTATGTCGAAACAAGGTCAGATTTCAGAAGAAGCTGCAAGTATTCGTGCACTTATTGATTTAAGTGATTTGGCTACTGTTATGCCGATTGAGCGTGCTGTAAGAAGAGCGATTATAGATAAGTTAGAAGACGAACGTGAACAACAAGCAATTATTAATGCTATCGAATTAAATTTTTAGTGAGGGATAGTTATGAGCAATCGATTTATCAAATTTAATGATGAAATCTTAGATGCTAAAAAAGTAATGATGTTGCAAGACTTGGCACGCTTACTTCTAAAAAATAATCAAACACATGTGAAAATACAAAAATTCCCTTATTATGATCCGATTAATAACGAATTGATTGCAAGTGTTTTTTGGACGCATCGGCCAAGCCAAATTGAGATAACAGGGTTAAAAACTGATGTGCTGCTTGCGACATATGGCTATCAGCTTATGGATGAATATATTGTGAATGAAGTCTTAGATAATACGGAATTTAAACATTCTAGTTTTTATCAACAAGTATTTAAATTATTAGAAGATATGCGCGTACTGAATGCCATCACTCGGATTCGTCCAAGTATGAAAGCAGCGATTGATATGCGCAAACGTATACGTTTAAACTATACTGAATCTCAGATTAATGTATATCGTACAAAAACAATGTATACAGATTTAATTTTTCTTTACCTGGAAAAATCTCTGTTAACTGAGGACTTTTACGATGTTCCATCCATACGTGTTGATTTAGATCCTATTATTCAAAGTATGTATCTTTATCTACCAAACTTCTTTATGAATTATACTTCTGAAGATAACAAATATTTAGCAGAACGCATTTGTTATCAATTAGATAATTTGCTTGATGAAGATATGTTGAATGAGTATTATCATATCCCACGCAAAGTTTATAAAGAATTAAAAGAGCAGACCTTTGAAGAGCTGAAACGTAAAGATGCTAGTAATGTAGATGGAAAAGATGAGTCATCTAAAGAGGATGACATTGAAACTGCAGAAGCTGAAACCAAAGCTGAAGATTCGAAATCTCAAGGTGGCGCTTATTTGGAAATGGAACTGCATGAGGGTGAAAACAGTGAAGCAGTGAGCGATAATGATACAGCACGAGAAGGCGATGCTTCAGATGACATGACCGACATGATGACTAAGAAAGGTAAAGGCTCTAATGATACGATTGATAATCAAGAAGGAGGGCAAACTGGTGGCTCGCAACCCTTCACTTTACGTGGTATCAATGAAAATGTAGAAATCAAATGGAATGTTCCTGAAATATTACCTGAATACATTCCAGAATATCATGAAGTTCATAAAGAAGTTCAATTTGAAATTAAAGACTTAACTCAAATTATTCAAAAGACGATTGATAGGGAACAAATAGATGAGCGTCATAACTTGACTAAAGGGCGATTACAGAAAGATTTAATTAATTGGTTTATTGATGATCAGTATAAAATGTTCTATAAAAAACAAGATTTAAGTCGTTCATTTGACGCGACCTTCACTTTATTAGTAGATGCCTCTGCAAGTATGTTTGATAAAATGGAGGAGACAATTAAAGGCGTCGTCTTATTTCATGAAACTTTGAAAGCATTAAATGTAAAACATGAAATCTTGGCCTTTAATGAAGATGCATTTGAAGCTGATGATGAGACACAACCTAATATCATTGATGAAATTATCAATTATGATTACTCCACAATTTCAAAAGACAGTGCCAGAATCATGGCCTTATCGCCGCAAGATGATAATCGTGACGGCGTAGCGATTAGGATAGCAAGTGAAAGACTGATACAGCGTGCGCATCATCAACGGTTCTTAATTATTTTCTCTGATGGTGAACCTTCTGCTTATAATTATGATCAAGATGGTATTATTGATACTTACGAAGCTGTAGAAGAAGCAAGAAAATACGGACTAGAAGTCTTTAATGTGTTCTTAAGTCAAGATGCAATTACTGAGGATATTGAAACAACAATCCATAACATTTATGGCCAGTTCGCGTTATTTGTAGAAGGCGTTGAAAATCTTCCGAGCCAACTATCTCCGCTTCTAAAAAAACTATTGCTCAAATCTGTATAAATGATATAATAATATATCATAATATAATTCTAAACGCAGATATGTATGATTTTAGAATAAGTCTTTAATCATTTCATTATCTGTGTTTTAAATTTTTTAATTGTTAGATAAGCATATAGTGATAGTATTACTTTCATTGAATTTACAGGGTTGAAATGTATCAACTATTACTTTTTAAATTTTCAGAAATTTTATATAGCTTTCTGAATATCTGTATGCTAAAATAAAACAATATTTAAGATTTATTGTAATAGAAGGAGCACATCAAAAATGAATAAAAACACATGGATCATCGGGTTTACCTTATTCGCTATCTTCTTTGGTGCCGGAAACCTTATTTTCCCGCCAAATTTAGGGCTTGATAGCGGGCATTATTTCTGGCCAGCCATTCTTGCTTTTGTCTTAACGGGCATTGGCTTACCTTTATTAGGCGTAGTAGTAGGGGCTTTGGACAAAGAAGGTTATATCGGATCTTTCAATAAAGTTTCACCAGTATTTTCAGTTATTTTCTTAATTGCGATCTACTTAACAATCGGGCCGTTATTTGCGATTCCGCGTACTGCATCAACTTCATATGAAATGACAGTTACGCCAATTACACATAGTCATGGTCCACTTGGTCTATTTATTTTCTCAGTGATTTATTTTGCAATCGTATTATACTTATGCTTAAGTCCTGGTAAAATGGTCGACCGAATCGGATCTTTATTAACACCTTTATTATTAATTACTATTGTAGCAATGATTATTAAAGGATTTATTGACTTCGGCGGTAACCCATCAAGTTCAAGCGCAGAAGCATATACTTCTAATCTTGCTGGTTTCAGCCAAGGATTCACAAGTGGTTATCTGACAATGGATGCTATAGCAGCAATTGCATTCTCTATGATTGTGGTAAATGCAGTGAAAGCGACTGGCATTACAAATGCCGATAAAATATTTAAACAAACAGCGATGGCAGGTGTTATCGCAGCAGCAGGCTTGATGTTTATCTATATTTCTCTCGGATATATTGGTAATCACATGGTCGTCTCAGCAGCAAAATTGAAAGAATTAACAGATGCGGACCAAAACGTCGGTACTTATTTGTTAACAACAATTGCCAGCACAGGATATGGTGAATTTGGTAAGTATTTATTAGGAATTATTGTAGCACTTGCATGTTTAACAACAGCTTGCGGACTTGTAGTAGCTGTAAGCCAATATTTCCACAGTATTATTCCTAAAATTCCATATAAAGTTTACGTAGTTGCATTCACATTGATTAGTTTAATCCTTGCAAATATGGGACTCAACCAAGTCATAACATTATCAGTGCCTGTATTGAGTATCTTATATCCAATCGGTATTACAACAGTACTATTGATTTTAATGGCGCGTTTCGTACCAATGAAACCGATTGTACAACAATTTACAATCTGCGTCGTGACTATCGTTTCTATCATCAGTGTAGCTGTAGCTAACCAATGGATTCACTTTGATGCTTGGAAACATTTACCATTAGTAGAAAGTAGCTTAGAGTGGTTCCCAATCGCTGTAGTAGCAGTTATTATCGGCTACTTAATCAGCTTAGGTTTCAAAAACCAAAAACCTATTGTTTATGAAAAAGATTAATTAAAATTTAGAGAGTGGATCATTATTTTGACTCAACTCTATCACTATAAAAATAGCTGTGAAAGAATCTATTATTACAGATTGCTTCACAGCTATTTTTTATATTTCTATACATCCATATCTACGTATAACAACTTCACTTTATTTTTTAAAAGTTGTATCTCTGCTGGCGTGTCGAACGTTATTTCACCATCAATGTCTAATTTGGTAGGTGGGCTTGTTTCTAATTTCATTCTATCTGTCGTGATTAATCGAATATTTTCGGTAATATCATTCCAACTCAAGCTATCTTTAACTTGAAAGAAATCTTTAATCAAGCTCATGTTATGATTTTTAAAGACAAAAACATTCATTTTACCGTCACATGGAGATAAATCCTCTAATGGAATTCTGCTGCCTCCTACAAAATTGCCGTTTGCGATTAAAATCATTGATGTTTCTCCCGTATATTCTTCACCATCTGCTTCTATAGAATAGTGATAAACTTCAGGGTTTGCAATTACTTTTAAGGTTGTAAAGATATAACTGAATTTACCTAAAAATTTCTTTTTATTAGAATCTACATTCTCAGAGTTTTGAACCATCATACCGATGCCTGCAAAATTTAAAGCGTAAGTATCGTTTACTTTTAACACATCAAAGGCTTTGATTTTGGCATCTAATAGTTCTTGGGCAGCTGCTGGAGGTCTTGGAGAAAGATTCAGTGATTTGGTGAAATCATTAAATGTTCCTCCAGGTATAATCCCAATAGGCACTTCTAAGTTGTTGCCTGCAACACCGTTTATAAGTTCATTAACAGTTCCATCTCCACCTAATAAAAAGAAAACATCGTATTCAACGTCATCTTTACTCTGCGCTAATTCATCGCAAAACTTTTTAATATCTCCTTCTTCTTTACTTAATTTGAGTGTAAGCTCATCACACATTTGTGTAAGATGTTCTGTCACTTGTCCTAAAGATTTATATAAATTACCTTGACCGGCTGCTTCGTGGTAAAATAAAATCCCTTTATAAAAATGTTGGGTCATGATATCGATCTCCTTTGTCTCGCTTCCTGTTATACATACCCACAGAAGACATATGCAAACTGTGCATCTTAAATCATTAGCTAATGAATATATTTTACCACTATATTAAATGGGTAAAAAATACGATTATCCTTAGTACAATACCGGATAATCGTAATTTAAGTTATTGAATTCTATTATCTTTCATTGTTAACAAACGTTCTTTCATATCTGATTCTAAATGCTGTAATTCTTGTTCTGCTTGTTGTCGTTTTTCACGACCTTCTGCCTGAATTTGCAAAGTCTGTTCAACGGTCTCGATAATATTTTCATGCGTCGATTTCAACGTTTCAATATCCACAATACCACGTTCATTTTCTACTGCCGTATCTACTGCATTTTGTTTTAATAGCTCTGAGTTAGCAGTCAACAAATCATTTGTAGTATCAGTTACAGCACGTTGCGCTGACATTGCTTGTCTTTGTCTCATTAGCGTCAATGCGATAGCCATTTGATTTTTCCATAAAGGAATACTAGTAAGAATAGAACTTTGAATTTTTTCAGCTAAAGTTTGATTGACGTTTTGAATCATACGTATTTGCGGCGCAGTTTGTAAGGAAATTTGACGAGATAATTGCAAGTCGTAAATTCTTTTATCTAATCTGTCAGCAAACTGTTCTAAATCAGCTACTTCTTGAATATCCATTTGATTTCCAGATTCATAAGCTTTCTGACGTTTTTCTGGTAATTCTTTTTCTAAAATAGTTTGTTTCTTTTCTTGCGCAGCAGCAATATATAAATTTAATTGATCAAAGTAATCTTTATTTTGATCGTATAACGTATTCAAGAGTTGAATATCACGGTTCAGCGAATTTTTATGGTTTGTCAATTCAACTGAAATACGGTCTACCTGCGAGCCCACAGATTGCATTCTTGAAAAAAGCTCATTAGCTGAAGCTTTAGCACGTTTAAAAATACGTTTGATAAATGAATCTTTACCTTCTTTAAAATCATCTGGCTGTACTTCTTTTAATTTAAGCATTAATTGATTTAAAGTATCTCCGATAGGGCCGGTATCTTTAGATTTAACTTCACTCAACATCTTGTGAGAGAATTGAGACATACTAGATTGCGCATTAGCTCCAAATTTCATTAAAGAATCATAATTCATCGGTTCAATTTGATTTGCTAAGTCGTGAATCTGTTTACGCTGTTCCGGCGTAAATTCTTTGTCCGCTTCCATCAAAGTTTTATCAGTACTGATGTCACTTTCTAACTGGGGTTGAGTAGGCATTTCATTTTCATTCGGCATCCTTGATTCTCCCTTCACCATTATTTACGTTTCTGCTCTATTCTATTCATTTCCATTTCAACATCTAGACGATTATAGTCATCTTCATTCAATCTTTTTAAATCTGCAACTAACGTACGCTTTACTTCATCTAGCGTAATCCGTGTTTGTTCTAGTTTTTGTTTTTCTTCTTTTGTTTTCCCAGGCATTCTAGACAATCTCGTATAACTTTCAATTAAATTCAAGGCATTATCTAAATGAGAATAAAAAAAGCTATCTACAATAAAGAACTTTTGAGGTTGCTGTTTCACTGTAAAGTAAATAGTGCGCGCTAAGCGATGAATTTCATTCACTTGTTTAAAGTCTTTGATTGAACGAACATTTACAAAGGCTCTTAATAATTTACGAATCTTTGCTTGTGCATTGCTTAATTGATGACGCACAAAGCGAAAATCTCTGCGCGTCAAACCGATTTCTTTTAAATATTGTTTAGATGTTAATAATTGAGTCGGTACATATAGTAAGAAGAATGTCGCTATTCCAATACCGAAATCATATATAAACGCAATATCGAATGCATATAAACTTGTGACCCAAGCGACGATTGCAGCCGGAACTCCAATAAGCGTTCCATAAATTCGAGAAATATAATATCTCAATTTACATCTTCCTTTTTAAATAGTTCTGAATCTCGTTAAAGATGGATCTGTATCTTGTTGTTCTATATTATAATCAGTTACATTTGAAGCAGGGGAAGCACCATCTATGACAGCTTGTGTAAATTGTTTCAAGTCATTCTCTTCACCTTGTGCATAAATTTCCACATGTTGTTCGACGTTTTGTACTGTACCTGTAATATTATATTTTTGTGCCAGACGTTCCGTAAAATATCTGAAACCTACACCTTGAACTTGTCCGAACACTTCAATTTTTCTGCGTTGCATAAGATCACCTCTTTGTTATATTATACGAATTTTCAGGGCAAAATCCTAATATTTGCTACACTTTGATTCTTTCTGTATCCAGTTCACATTGCTTGAAAATATTTTCTCGAAAGTTAAAATTAAATAGAAAAGTTTTTTGACTGGAAGGGGTAATTGTCATGTGGACTGTTAATAAAATCAGAGCTGATTATGAGGGTTGGTGGTTGTTTGATGATTGGAAAGATTTAATTACTGAACAATATCAATTCACTTCATATGATGAGATGATTGAAAAATATAAACAATTAATTTGCTGGTCCAAATTAAAGTATGATAATTTCGTAAAAGGGAAGTATAATATTTACGCTTTTTATAATAATTGCGATATGAAATTTTGTATAGATTGTGATGAAGATATGCAAATATTTTATAGCTTTATCGTTTTATATAATGAAGAAGTATATTACGACCTTCCAATTATTGACTAATTATTTTTTACTATTTGTATTGCATTGGTAAGGCGAATAGACTATAATTGGTTTTAAGCAATGGTCTTATTCCATATTGCAAAGAATATTTAGCTCAAACATATATAGAAACATACTGATAGCATTGCTTTTGCATTTTCGGCAAGGGTGGTATCGTACGATTTATAATTTGTTGAGTCAATGGCAGTTATTAATCCACCTGCAGCTTTATACATAATACAGTTGAGAAGTGATTTTTAACAAAGATATTTCTGAAGGATCCTAGCGATAACCAGAATCATAGATTTTTAAGTATTTTTTGTAATATGCGAATAACGCATATTGAATTTTAGTCTTGGAGGTTTCACAAATTATGAAACAAGGTACAGTTAAATGGTTCAACGCTGAAAAAGGATTCGGTTTTATCGAAGTTGAAGGAGAAAACGACGTATTCGTACACTTCTCAGCAATTAACCAAGAAGGTTACAAATCATTAGAAGAAGGTCAAGCAGTAGAATTTGAAGTAGTTGAAGGCGACCGCGGTCCTCAAGCTGCAAACGTTGTTAAACTATAATTAATAGATTACTTTTATTGATTTTCATTTAAAACACTTTACGTTAAGTAAAGTGTTTTTTTCTTTTTAATTTACAGAGTAGGGCCACATGTAAGGTGTATATGAGATGAGGGCGAGCCTTAACACTGTGGCCCCGATATATTAAATCTAACTTCAAGCAGAAAAGGGACTGATTCATAAAAATAATGTCCCAGTCCAATATTCCCAACCAACTATAAAAAATAGCTACAAAGAAATCCATCATCACAGATTTCTTCATAGCTAATCTTAGTATATTTATTCTGTATCATTAATAATTAATTGGCGTAATGATTGTCTTTTAATAACTTCGCGTGCTTTGCCATTTTGAATAAAGAAAACAGATGGTTTCTGCATTTGATTATAGTTTGAAGCCATTGAGTAATGATAAGCACCTGTTGATAAGATAGCAAGATAATCACCGCGGTGTACAGATTCTGGTAGTTTAACATCACGTGCAATAATATCGCCGGATTCGCATAATTTACCAGAGATAGTTACTGTATCATTTGCAGGTTCTTCGCGATTGACTAATAATGCTTCATATTGAGCGCCGTATAAAGCTGTACGAATATGATCACTCATCCCACCGTCAATAGAAACATATTTGTTAATGCCAGGTATCTCTTTAATTGTTCCAACTTCATAAAGAGTTACACCCGCTTCTCCCACAATGGAACGTCCCGGCTCGATACCGATAGTCGGAAGAGGGTAATCATTATTTTTAGAAATATCTTTCAAAGCATCTGTAATATCTTTAATTCCTGTTTCAATAGGGAAGCTGACATCCCCTTCAACATAGTGAATACCAAAACCTCCGCCGATATTTAATAATTCTACTTCCAAGTTCAATTCTTTCAACCACTTAATTACAATTTCAGCAGTTTTTATCATTGCATCTGCGCCTTCAATTTGTGAACCGATATGGAAATGAATGCCTTTCAAATGCAGACGTTTGCTTGATTTGATTTTGTGAATTGCTTTGTCCGCAAGACCGTGTTTAATAGAAAGACCAAACTTACTGTCCTCTTGACCTGTTTGAATAAATTCATGCGTGTGTGCTTCTACGCCAGGATTAACACGTAATACTACGTCCACAGTTTCTGAAGCATATTTATCAATCAATTCGATTTCTTCTAACGAATCAATCACAAAATAACCGATTTTATTTTCTAAAGCATACTGAATCTCATGTTTTGTTTTATTGTTGCCATGAAAATGAATATGAGAGGCATCGTAACCAGCTTCTAAAGCTGTATAAAGCTCGCCCTCTGAAACAACATCTAAATCTAATCCTTCTTCTTGTACCAATTTCACCATTTGGATACAAGTAAAGGCTTTAGATGCGTAAGAAATATTATAATTAATACCGCTTTTATCGAATGCTTCTTTATAGCGACGCATTTGATTACGGATTTGATCTTCATCATAAACAATAGTAGGCGTACCAAAACTTTGCGCAATCATTTTTAAACTTGTACCGCCCATAGTCAATTCGCCATTTTTATACTCTACAACCATTTTATCTGATCTCCTTTATTAAAGAATCATGGTTTAGCGCACTTAGTTGCTCTGAATTCGCGCCGACCCCTTTAAACGTATATTCATCGATACGCATATCTTCATTATATAGTATGACCTCATCTTCTGCAGTAACAGAATCATCGACAGCTACAAACATATGACTCATCATTAAAGCTTTAATCGGATGACGCTTGCCGTTAATAATCGCTTCGTGTTGTGCTCTTGTACGTAATACACCATCTCCGTATCCGATATCTACTACCGCAAGTTTGGTATGGTCTTTTTCTACTTCATAAGCAAAACTGTAGCCGCAATATTCACCTTTATTGACATCTCTCACTTGAATAACATTACCTTTTACGGTTAAGGATTGATGAATTTGGCTTTCAGATAAACTGCTATAAGGACGAGAACCATATAGCGCAATACCGACACGTCCATGCGTATGATGAGGCAATAACTCTTGACCTTCACGATAAAAGGCTGCACTATTTTGAGCATGAATCATTTCAAATTCGTATCCATCTTCTAATAAAGTATTCACAATGTTCAACCAGGCTTCCTTTTCAATTTCATATTCGGGGACATCAAATTCGTCAGCATAGCCAAAGTGCGTCCACAATCCTGAAATAATCATTTTCTTGTGACTATTATTATTTGCATGATCTTGCAGTACTTCTTCAATTTCTTCAAGATTTCGCAGACCCGAACGATGCAACAGATTTTCGAACTCTAAATGTACATGTATCCCTGCTAAATCTTCTTTATATTGATAATAGTAATTGAGAGAGGGGAGTGTCATATGAATTTCATTATTACGTACAGTTTCAAAGTCATAGACCGCATTCATTAAGAAGATGGTCGCTTCAGGCGCTATTTCTCTAATACGCACCGCTTCTTTCAATGAAGTCGTACTGAAGGTATCAATTCCAGCTTCTTGAAAGGCTTCAACAGAGAAATCTAATCCATAGTTATAGGCATTATTCTTAACTACTGCCATCAAATTTTGTTGAGACTTAACTTGCTGAGCATTTTCTATAAATTTCTTTTTATCTACTGACCAAATTGCTGTCATGATTTATCCTCCTGACCATACTGGAACAATAAATTTTCGTAATAATCCGCAACCCGTATTAGTTGGCTTTCATCAAAATTAAGCTTTGGCGTGTGCAGACCATGCACCCAATCTTTCTCTTCATTGCGGATTCCCACAAAGACAAAATAACTTGGAGCGAGTTGACTGTAGAAACTGAAGTCCTCACCAAATAAATAAGGTTTATCTAATTCTACAACTTTAAAATCTGCTTGATGCAAAGCATTGACCACTTCATCATGAAGATTCGGATCATTATAAGTAGGGGGATAACCTTCTTCAAACTTCACTTCGCAATTAACCCCAAATAATAACTGCACGCTCTGTGCAATCTTAGTCATTTGGTCTTTGACTATTTGTAAATCCTCAGTATCATAGGTACGAATCGTGCCTTCCAGGTATCCATGACTCGGCACAGTGTTAATGGCTTCCCCAGCTTCAAAGCGTCCTACATGCACGATATTACGTTGCAAACCATTTAAATGATACTGTTGGATTGTACTCACTTGATTTAAAATGTGTTGCAGACCTTCGCCGCAAGAATGGCCTTGTTCTTTGTTAGCCACATGACTTGATTGTCCTTCTAAAAAGAAACGATATTCAGTAGCGCTTGCTGTAATTTCTTCATTTAATAGCGTAACGGTACCTTCATCATTAAAAGGCATGACATGAATTCCGAATACTGCTTCAATAGAATAATTTTCAAATGCGCCTGCTTTAATCAGATGATTCGCACCTCCGCCTGTTTCTTCGGCTGGTTGAAAAATAAAGACAACATTTTGAGGCAGTTTGCCGCGATCTGCTAAAGCTTTACAACGTTTAACAAACAATAATAGGGCAGTAGTATGGCCGTCATGACCGCAAGCATGCATTACATTAGGTTTGCTGCTCTTAAATTTAATATCATTTTGTTCCTGAATAGGTAATGCGTCAATATCAGCTCTGAAAGCAACTGTATGAGAGCCGTTGCCAGCTAAATATGCAATAACTCCAGTTTCGAGAGGACGTTCATAAGGAATCTCTAATTCATCTAAAAGTTCAATGATATGTTTGGTAGTTTCATACTCTTGAAAACTTAATTCAGGATGTTGATGTAAATGGCGTCGATGTTGAGTTACAAATTCTAATTCACTTTGTGTCATAATATCCTTCCTTTTTATACTGAGATATGTATAAAAGGCGTATGTGCTGCTCTAATCAACGCACACGATACGCCTTTCAAATCCATTCTAAATTGATTGTTGCTCGACTATTAATCGTTCAGCTTACGTAATGCTGAAACAATTTCACGTTTTGAATCTTCTACTTCTGAAGTTTGTTTAATGACTTTTGCCGGAGTACCAGCTACTACTGCGCCTGCAGGTACATCTTGAGTGACGATAGCACCCGCTGCAACAATCGCTCCTTCGCCGACTCTTACACCTTCAAGAATAACAGCGTTTGCACCAATTAAGACATTATCTTCAATAACAACTGGTGACGCGCTTGGCGGTTCAATCACACCAGCTAATACTGCGCCTGCTCCTACATGCACATTTTTACCTGTAGTTGCACGGCCGCCTAATGTAGCGTTCATATCAATCATTGTGCCTTCACCGACAACTGCGCCGATATTAATAGTAGCACCCATCATCACTACTGCACCGTCTTCAATGACAGCATGTTCTCTGATGAAAGCACCTGGTTCGATTCTTGCATTTGTATTACGTAAATCTTTTAATGGAATAGCAGAATTACGGCGATCCATTTCGATTTCTACTTCTTCGATATAATTTTTATTTTCATTATAGAAAGTGTCCCAATCTGAAGCTTCACAGAAAATTACTTTGGAATTTTCACTTCCGAACACTTTGAAATTCTCAGGGAAGCTGATTTGTCCTAACACACCATTCACATATACTTTAAGTGGTGTTGATTTCTTTGCATCACTAATATATTGAATAATTTCCTCTGCTGAAAAGTCTTTAACCATTTAACTTTCATCTCCTCTGTTTTAATTATTGATATTATCAAAGTTATAATACCCATTAGGCTTTTTAACCAATCGTTCAGCTGCTTTTAAAGCGCCATTGGCAAAAATATCTTTTGACTGCGCACGATGTGTCAATTCGATTGTTTCATCCACACCTGCGAATAACACATCATGTTCACCAACAATAGTACCGCCTCGGATAGCGCTGATACCGATATCATCTGGTTGGCGTTTTTCATTTTTCTCATGACGGTCATATACAGGATTAACATTTTCTTTCAAGTCTTTGATGACATCGTATAATTTAACAAGTGTACCGCTTGGCGCATCTACTTTTTTATTATGATGCGCTTCAATGAGTTCAATGTCATAACCTTCGAGTAAGGGAACTGCAACTTCCAATAATTTAGTCAACACGTGAATGCCGTAGCTCATATTAGCACTGAAGAATACTGGCATACGCTGGCTAAGTTCCTCTAACTTTTCAGTGATTTTTTCTTTTTCCCCAGTAGTAGCAACTACAAGCGGTAACTCAAAGTCTTCCTCAAGCAGAGGTAATAATAATTCTGGGTTTGAGAAATCAATTGCGACATCCGCTTCTTTTGCATCTGAAATATGGTCAAAAGAAGGGTAGGGATAGTCATTATCTTTATCAGGCACAATAATACCAGTAATCTCGTGACCTTCTTCTTCAGCGAGGCGTGCTACTCTTTGGTTCATTGCTCCATATCCGATTAACAAAATCTTCATTATAGTTCACCTGCTTTATATTTAGCGTATGCTTCTTCTAATTGTTTGCGATCCGCTTCTTCTAAAGTTACTAAAGGCAAACGTACTTCATAGTTGCCGAATCCTTCAACTGCTGTTAATGCTTTAATAGGAATAGGATTGACATCTACTGATAAAGCATTCAATAATCTGCTGATAGGCTCAAAGTCTTTATCAATCGACTCGCCACGTTTGGCTTTTTCATATAACGCTTGGAAATCTCCTGGAATAGCGTTAGCTACAACAGAAATGACACCGTTGCCTCCTTCAGCAAAGTAACGTACTACATTATCGTCATTACCGCTGTATAGAGAGAACTCTGATAAATCCAAACGTTCTTTCAATTTATTGTGATAGTCGAAGTCGTTGGTTGCATCTTTAATAGCTACGATAAATGGATTTTTAGCTAATTCGACCATTGTCTCTACATCAATTGTCATATTAGTACGTGATGGTACATTATAGAGGACTACAGGTAAACCGACAGCATCAGCAATCGTTGTAAAGTGTGCAATCAAACCACGTTGACTTGTTTTATTATAATAAGGCGTGATAAGCATAATCGCGTCAGCACCGATTTCTTTTGCACGTAATGATGCTTCTAATGATTTTTTAGTCGCGTTTGTGCCTGTTCCAGCAATTACAGTGATACGACCATCGACTTGTTTGACTACAGCTTTTAAAACTTCATCTTTTTCTTCATCAGATAAAGTAGGGTTTTCTGCTGTCGTACCATTCACAATAATCGATTGAATATTATTGTCTATTAAATAATCCACATGTCTTTTAAGTGCTTCGTAATCAACTTCATTATTCGTAAATGGGGTAGTTAAAGCGACACCTACGCCTTCAAATAAACGACTCATAATTAAGAAACTCCTTTCAATGTTAAAACTTGTTCTAGAATTTGAACAGTATTCAATGCTGCGCCTTTTAATAGATTGTCTGAAGTTACCCAAATATGGAAAGTATTTTCTAAGGAATCATCTTTACGGATACGTCCGACAAAGACTTCATCTTTACCAGTAGAATTGATGGCTAATGGATATTCATTATTTTCAGGATTATCTACCAGTACCACACGGTCATCATTTGCAAATAAATCTTGAATTTCTTTAACAGTAGCAGGTTTATCAAGCGTAACGTCCATTTCAACACTATGGCTGTCTTGTACTGGAACACGTACACAAGTTGCTGTTACTTTTAAATCAGGCAAGTTTAAAATTTTACGCGTTTCATCAATCATTTTTTGTTCTTCTTTTGTATAACCATTTTCTAAGAAGACATCGATATGCGGAAGAACATTATTGGAGATTGGGTGAGGATAAGCTTTAGGCGCTTCTCCTTTTTCTCCATTTAATAAATCTTCGCGACCTGCAACCCCTGAACCTGAAACTGCTTGATATGTTGTATAGGCCACACGTTTCAATCCGAATTGATCTTCTAATGGTTTTAATGGAACTACAGATTGTATTGTTGAACAGTTCGGATTCGCAATGATACCGCGTGTAAATTTCGGTTCATTAACTTCAGGTACAACTAAGTCAATGTCCTCGTGCATTCTCCATTGACTAGAGTTATCAATTACAATTGCCCCTGCTTCTTCAAAAATAGGAGAGAAGTGTGCACTTGTACCTCCGCCCGCACTCATTAAGACATAGTCGAAATGTTCGCTGGCTGCTTCATCTGTTAATTCTTGCACAGTATAAGTTTTACCTTGAAACTCAATTTCAGTACCCGCTGATTTAGGTGATGAAAATAATACGAGTTCATCAAATGGAACATTTTTACGATCTACTGTCTCTAGCATTTTTCTTCCTACTAAACCTGTTGCACCTACAATTGCCAATTTTGTCATATTTTTTCACTCCATTTTATTATTTAAGACGGAAGAGAAATCCTTCCTCATGTTGTTCTAAGTTGCTGTGTAACGGATAACTTTATATATCAAACGCTTGATATAACTCTTCTACAGCACGTTCACCGTTTTTAGCATCAATCACGTAAGAAATGCTGATTTCTGATGTCGTGGTCTGATAAAAAGGAATACCTGCGTTAATGAGACTGATAAATGCTTTAGAAGCTACGCCTGACATATCTCTCATACCAGAACCGATTAAAGAAATTTTGACGTATTCATCATTTAAATTATAATCTAAAGCTTTGTAACTTTCTGATAATTTTTCTAAAATCCCTTTAATTTGGGTAAGATCAGTATCTTTAATTGAAAAAGAAAGCTGTAAGCCGTCTAGATTAACGATTTGAGAAATCATATCTACATTAACTTGTCCTTCTTCTAATTCAGTAAATAATGCTGTCAGTAATTGATTATCAGAAAGGGGATAGCTGATAGTTACATGCATCATGTGTGTATCTAACGCTACTCCTGTAACTGCTTTCTTCTCTAAAATTTCTGTTTGTGACATAATCCATGTTCCTTTCACGTTTGATAATGTTCTGCCTAAATATAATGGGATATTATAATTATTTGCTAACTCGACACTGCGCGTTTCCAATACACCTGCACCTAGTGCACTCATTTCCATCATCTCTTCATAAGAGACTATACTTAAGCGCTTTGCATCTTTATATACTCTAGGATCGGTGGCATAAACGCCGTCGACATCTGTATAGATTTCACAAGGTGTCTGGTTAGCTGCTGCAAGTGCAACTGCAGTAGTATCTGAACCGCCGCGACCTAATGTCGTCAGTTCAAATTCCTCATTGATTCCTTGGAAACCAGCTACTACTAAAACATCATTGGTTTCAAAGGCTTTGTCGAAAGTTTCTGGATTAATTTCAGCAATTCTACTTTTCAAATGATGTCCTACTGTTTTAATGCCGGCTTGATAACCTGTCATTGCTTTCGCATTCACTCCGATATCATTTAATATCATCGACAGGTAGGAGACCGTTTGCTGCTCGCCCGTTGTAAGCAAAAGGGCAAGTTCTTGCTGTTTAGGTTCAGCTGTCAAAGCAGCAACATTTTCCATGAGTTGATCAGTGGTTTTCCCCATTGCACTGACAACTACAATTAATTGTTCGTCATTTTCTATTCTATCTTTCAGCATTTCAGCAATATTTTTAATTTTCGTAAAATCACTGACCGACGAACCGCCGAACTTTAAAACACTTCTCTTCATTTTTAATATCCTCCTCGATAATAGGGGAGAATCACATATATAAAAAAGCAAGTCCGGAATGCGAACTTGCTCGTAGATTTATATACAAGTGATGCACTCCATTATTTGGTAATAATGACAGACTGTTAGCTCTTAACCTGAAAGTCCAGCGATTATAACTTGCCTTTATAATCACTTCGGCATCTCACCCTTTCTTTGCCGACTGTAAGCAGACAGTTAGTACAACAAATACTCTTGATTGATGCGCCTCATCAAAATATTTATTTAATTAGTATGACTCACATTATACATAGTTCAAATTGAGAAGTAAACCAAAAAAATAAGATTTTTAAAAATTTACTGAAAAAAACCTCTATTCTGAAATCCATTTACTCAATTAGTGTAATTTCTATAATAGTACGGCGTTATCCAATTTGCATTCATCATTACCTTGCTAGAAACATTATAACCTAAAATGCTTAATTAAAACATAGAAAAAAGCTTGAAACAAGCGCATTTTCTATTCAGATAGCTACTGCCAATACAGAAATTACGGACTGAGGCAGATTAATGCCCCAGTCCGTAATATAATAGTATATATTTAGCTTAAAACGCCTGTTTCTTTGAGATATTCTTCATAACTGATTTCTTTAGATACAGCACCTTGAGGATTTAAATCAATAACACGATTAGCAATAGTGTTAATAAATTCAAAGTCATGAGAAGTGAAAATGATAGAACCTTTAAATGATTTCAATCCATCATTCACTGCTGTAATACTTTCTAAATCTAAGTGGTTAGTAGGTTCATCCATTAAAAGTACATTAGCGCTTGATAACATCATCTTACTTAACATACAACGTACTTTTTCGCCACCAGATAAGACACTGGCTTTTTTCTTAACTTCTTCGCCGCTGAATAACATACGGCCTAAGAAACCACGCAAGAATGTTTCAGTTTGTTCATCTTCAGGTGCGTATTGGCGTAACCAATCTACTAAGGTCATGTCTACACCATCAAAGTATTCTGAATTGTCTTTAGGGAAGTAGGTTTGTGAAGTTGTAACGCCCCATTTGACGCTACCTTCATCTGGTTCCATTTCACCCGCTAAGATTTTCAATAAAGTAGTTTTAGCAATTTCACTGTCGCCGACTAATACCGCTTTATCATTTGGATCCATTGTAAATGAAATGTTATCTAATACTTTTTCACCATCGATTGTTTTAGAAAGATTTTCTACGAATAATAAGTCATTACCGATTTCACGTTCTGGCGTAAATTTAACAAATGGATATCTGCGTGAAGAAGGTTGAATATCATCTAATTCAATTTTTTCTAATTGTTTTTTACGGCTTGTTGCTTGTTTGGATTTAGAAGCATTCGCAGAAAAGCGTGCCACGAAATCTTGCAACTCTTTAATTTTTTCTTCTTTTTTCTTATTTTGTTCTTGAGCCATTTTTTGAGCTAATTGACTTGATTGATACCAGAAATCGTAATTTCCTACGTAAACTTGTATTTTACCAAAGTCTAAATCTGCGATATGTGTGCAGACATTATTTAAGAAGTGTCGGTCATGAGAAACTACAATCACGGTATTTTCAAAATTGATTAAAAAATCTTCTAACCAATTGATGGCAGGAATATCTAAACCGTTCGTAGGCTCATCGAGTAATAGTACATCAGGATCGCCGAATAGGCTTTGTGCTAACAACACTTTGATTTTTTGATTATTTTCAAGTTCAGACATTTTTTTATCTTGCAATTCTGCAGGAATACCTAAACCAGAAAGTAGGGTAGCAGCGTCCGCTTCAGCGTTCCACCCGTTCATTTCAGCAAATTCACCTTCAAGTTCTGCTGCACGAATTCCATCTTCATCGCTGAAGTCCGGCTTCATATAAATTTTGTCTTTCTCTTTCATGACTTCAAATAAACGCTCATGACCTTTTATTACTACATCTAGCACTCGCTCATCTTCATAAGCAAAGTGATCTTGTTTTAATATTGCTAAGCGTTCATTTTTCCCCATAGAAACATGACCAGTTTGTGAATCTAACTCGCCTGATAATATTTTTAAAAATGTAGATTTGCCGGCACCATTAGCACCAATTAATCCATAGCAATTGCCTTCTGTAAATTTGATATTTACGTCTTCAAATAATTTGCGATCGCCAAATCGCAAACTCACATCCGTAACTTGTAACATGAATTTCCTCCATAAATTGATATTTCTAACGCATGAATTATACCATAGATAAGCGATTCTTTCGACGGGATAAGTTTTTTGACGTGTTTCTTCATTAAAAAGAGTTGTTTTGAATGAAACTGTAAATTCAATACTCGAACGTGTTATAATGTTTCTAATACTGAAAGACAAAGGAGTAAATATGGCTTTAAGAGAAAATGATATTATTGGATCAATTGAATTCTTGAAAGTATTAGGGTTAAATGGTTCAACTTACGAATTAGAAGGTCCTAATGGCGAAAAAGTAAAATTAAACCAATCAGAAGTCAATGAAGATGATGATTTAGAAGTGGGAGAGGAATATAGTTTCTTCATTTATCCAAACCGCTCAGGCGAATTATTTGCGACTCAAAATATGCCTGATATTACAACAAGCAAATATGATTACGTAAAAGTATTGAAAACTGATAGAGACGGCGCAAAAGTCGATGCCGGTTTACCAAGAGAAGTATTGATTCCTTGGGAAGATCTTCCGAAGATAAAATCACTCTGGCCTCAAAATGGTGATTATGTCTTAGCCACTTTACGTATTGATAGTGAAAAACAAATGTTTGCGCGTTTAGCCACTGAAACAATTGTCAGCCAAATGTATACTCCAGTAAACAATGATGAACTGCAAAATAAGATGATAGAAGCAAGACCTTACCGTGTATTGAAAGTAGGAAGCTTCTTATTATCTAAAGACGGCTATAAAATTTTTGTCCATGAGAGTGAACGTAAATCTGAACCAAGATTAGGGGAACTCGTTGAAATCCGCGTAATTGGTCATAATGAAAAAGGGGAATTGAATGGTTCCTTCTTACCATTTGCACATGAACGTTTAGACGAAGATGGACAAGTCGTGTTTGATTTACTTGTAGAATATGACGGTGAACTTCCATTTTGGGATAAATCCAGTCCAGAAGCTATTAAAGAAGTCTTTAATATGAGTAAAGGGGCATTCAAGCGTGCTATCGGACATCTCTACAAAAGAAAAATCATCGATATTGAAACTGGAAAAATACGTTTAACTAAAAAAGGAGAAGCACTCGCTACTTCTGAAAATGAATAACTGTTAAAGAGCTGGGACCAAATGTACTGCACCCCTAAAGTTGAACCTGAAAAATTCAACTTTAGGGGTGTTTATTTATGAATAAAAAATATAATTTAGAATTCAAGCTTCAATTGATAAAAGAATATAAAACAGGTCCTCTAGGCTATGAATTATTATCAAAAAAATATAATATTCATGATTCTTATATTAGGACTTGGATTTATCAGTATGATACCTTCGGTATAAAAGGATTGACTGCCGGTATGAAAAAAAGAAAATATTCCCAAGAAGAGAAAGTTGAAATACTAGAATATAGATTAAAACATCAATTATCATACAAAGAGACTGCCAAAAAATTTAATATTGTCAATCCGAATATTATTGCGCAATGGCAGAAGAAACTTAATGAATATGGTATTCTTGGCTTAAAGCCAAAACCGAAAGGTCGTGTACCTAAAACGATGAAAAAGAAGAATACCGAAACCAATAACCAACCGTTAAATGAAACTGAAAGAGAAGAGTTGGAGAGATTACGTCATGAAAATAAATTGCTTGAAATCCAAATTGAACTTGAAAAAAAGTTACAATCCTTAGCTCGCAAAAATCAAACAAGGAAATAGTTTCAGCTATTATTGAGTTGAGGAAAGAAAAGGATTATCAGCTGAATCACGTTTTAGAAGTCGCTAATATCGCTAAAAGTGTCTATCATTATTGGAAGTATAATTTAGGTATGAAAGAAGAGAAAGATGCTCCGTTGATTAAATTGATTAAACAAATCATTGAAAAGCATAATAACCGAGTAGGTTATCGCAGAATTACCCTGGAACTTAAGGAAATGGGTCATAAAATTAATCATAAAAAGGTCTTGAGACTAACAAAGGAAAATAATCTTTTATGTACAAAGTTCAGTCATAAAAGCAGAAGCTACAAGTCTTATAAAGGCAATACTGGAGAAATCACTAAAAATATACTGAATCGCAGATTCATGTCTGATAGACCTTACCAAAAATTATTAACAGATATTACTCAATTCAATATCATGAACACTAATACTAAACTCTATTTATCACCTGTTTTAGATGTGTTTTCAAAAGAAATTATTGCTTATTCTATTAGCAAAAATCCAACTTTGGATTTAGCGATGTCATCTTTAGACGAAGCTATTTTAAATATTCCGCAATTAAATTATCGAACTACAGTTCATTCTGATCAGGGTTGGCATTATCAGCATAAACTTTGGGTGGAAACCCTTAAAAATCATCGTATTTTTCAAAGCATGTCTCGAAAAGGCAATTGTTATGATAATTCTCCCATGGAGAATTTCTTCGGATTATTAAAGCAAGAGATGTTTTATGGAGAAGAATTTAGCTCTTATGAAGAGTTGGAATTAGAAATACACAAATATATTGAATACTATAATAATGTAAGAAGAAAAATAAATTTAAAAGGCAAGACTCCTGTTGAATACAGAAATCTTGCCTTAAAAGAAATAGTCTAACCAAAAGTTCAACTTTTGGGGTTCACTACAAAATAGTGTCTCCGCTCTTTTTTTTCGGGATAACAACATGATTTTAATTAAGATTATAGTAACCTCCAACCTTTCTCAATTGTAATACAACTGTAAAAAATAGCTTAAAATTAAGTATTATCCCAGATAAATCCCCAAAATTCTCTCTACACGAAAACTTTTTAAAAATTTTTTCAGCAAATTATCTATTAAAAATGCATTGAGCAATTATGAACTTAATATTAACGCAGTATTAAAGCGTTGATACTACAAGGGTTCCAGACGTTATATTAACTTTGTAAAGATTGTAAATTTAAGAAGGTGTTTCATTCACGATTAATTTACAATTCCTCTATTTTGAATTAACAATACGCATGTAATATATGAGTTGAAAGTAATTACATACAGCTTGAGCAAACAAAAATTCACAACGCTCAAATGTTTATTTTTAGGAGGATTTCTTACAATGAAAAAGTGGCAAGTATTAGGAACTACAGTAATTGGTGCTTCATTATTATTAGGTGCATGTGGCAACGGCGGTAACGGCGGCGGAGACAGCAAGGAAAGTGACGCTAAAGGAGAAGTAAAAGGTGACGGTTCTTCAACTGTAGGACCAATTGTCGAAGTTTTAAATGAGAAATTTAATAAAAAATATCCAAACATTACTGTATCATCTGCAACATCAGGTACTGGCGGCGGATTTGAAAAATTCATTGCTGGTGAAACGGACTTCTCAAATGCTTCACGTCCTATCAAACCTGAAGAGAAAAAGAAATTGGATGATAAAAATGTTAAATTCAGCGACTTCAAGATCGCTCAAGACGGTGTAACAATCGCAGTTAACAAAGACAACGATTTCGTTAAAGAATTAACAATCGATGATTTGAAAAAAATCTACTCTGGACAAGCTAAAACTTGGAAAGATGTAAACCCTAAATACCCAGCTAAAGAAATTAAAGCATTCTCACCTGACCAATCACATGGTACTTACGACTTCTTTAGTGAAGAAGTAATGGACAAAGGCGATATCAAAGCTGAGAAAAACGCTGATACAAACGTAATCGTTCAATCAGTTAAAAACAATAAAGAAGGTATTGGTTACTTCGGTTATAACTTCTATGAACAAAATAAAGATAAATTGAAAGAAGTTAAAATCAAAGGTAAGGACGGTAAAGCAATTGAACCAACTAAGAAAACAATCCAAGATTCTTCATACGCTTTAAGTCGTCCATTATATATCTACACTAACGATAAGAAATTGAAAGACAACAAAGCATTTGGCACATTCATGAAGTTCGTACTTGAAGATAAAGGTAAATCAGCTGAAAAAGCTGGATACGTTGCACTTCCTAAAAAAGACTATGATGACCAACTTAAAAAGTTAAAAGACTTAACTAAATAATCACAGCATCACTCAAGTTGAACATCGATTTGCACTAGAGGTTAAACCCTCTCACATAATGTACTTGTCCACCCGAGCTGTGTCTCGGGTGTACTTATTTCATTGAAATCACACACAATTTATTCAATAAATAAACTTATTAATTTTTCCAAGGGAAGGAAGAAGGGAATTATGAAATCTCAAGGCTCTGTCAGAGAGATGATCGCAAACAACCAAAAGAAAAAGAAAGGGTTAAGCGATAAAATTGTACCGATTATTCTAGCAATTATCGCAATCATTTCTATCTTAACAACGATTGGTATTTTGGTCACACTCTTAACTGAAACAATTACATTTTTCACTCGTGTTTCACTCACTGAATTCTTATTCACTAAAGATTGGAATCCGTTCTCATCAACACCTAAATATGGGATTTGGGCATTGATTCTAGGTACTTTGAAAGTAACATTTATTGCTACAATTTTTGCAGTACCTGTTGGTTTAGGTGCAGCTATCTATTTAAGCGAATATGCATCAACACGTATGCGCAAGATTATTAAACCTATTTTAGAAATCTTAGCCGGTATTCCGACAATTGTTTTTGGTTTCTTCGCATTAACTTTCGTAACACCGATGTTGCGCCACGTTTTCCCAGACTTAGGAAGCTTTAACTCTATCAGTCCTGGTTTGGTAGTTGGGGTTATGATTATTCCATTAATCACAAGTTTAAGTGAAGACGCAATGGCTTCTGTGCCTAATAAAATCCGTGAAGGTGCACTAGGCTTAGGCGCAACAAAATTCGAAGTATCCTTAAAAGTGGTATTACCAGCAGCAGTTTCTGGTATTGTCGCATCAATTGTCTTAGCAATCTCAAGAGCAATCGGTGAAACAATGATTGTATCATTAGCAGCAGGTAGTACTCCGGACCCATCATTCAGCTTAACTGGTTCTATCCAAACTATGACAGGTTATATCGTACAAGTAGCAACTGGTGATGCGACATTCGGATCTGATATTTATTACAGTATTTATGCAGTAGGGTTCACACTCTTCCTCTTTACACTTGTAATGAATTTAATTTCTCAATGGATTTCAAAACGCTTCAGAGAGGAGTATTAAGATGGCAACTACAGCAACTACTCATCCAAATGAAAACAAAGCTCTTGTGGATCAAAATAAAGTTGAAAAAAATATTTCTAGTCGAATTACTAAAAATAAAGTGCTTAAATGGGTATTCTTCGCTTGTACTATGATAGGCCTACTTGTTTTAGCAGCTTTATTAATCAATACCTTAATCAAAGGGGTTCCATATTTAAAACCTTCGTTCTTTACTAACTTCTCATCTTCAATGCCGCAAATGGCAGGTATTAAAGGTGCATTAGTCGGAACACTATGGTTGATGATAACAATTATACCGATTTCAATTATCTTAGGTATCGGAACAGCTATCTACTTGGAAGAGTATGCAAAAGCTAATGCATTTACAAACTTTATTAAAATCAGTATTTCAAACTTAGCTGGTGTGCCTTCAGTAGTATTCGGTTTATTAGGACTTACAATTTTCGTTCGCGGTATGGGCATTGGTGCCTTATCACTTGGACAATCAATTTTAGCAGCAGCTTTAACAATGTCATTACTGATTTTACCGGTTATTATCGTTTCAAGCCAAGAAGCCATTCGTGCTGTACCTAAATCAGTGCGTGAAGCTTCATACGGATTGGGCGGCAACAAATGGCAGACGATTTATAAAATAGTATTGCCAGCAGCTTTGCCTGGTATCTTAACTGGTTTCATCCTTGCATTATCACGCGCATTAGGTGAAACTGCACCATTAATCTTAATCGGTATTCCAACGATTCTACTGCGCTTACCAAGCAGTATCTTCGACCAATTCCAAGCAATGCCGATTCAAATTTATAACTGGGCAAAAATGCCGCAAGAAGCATTCCAGCACGTTGCATCAGCAGGTATCATCGTGTTATTAATTCTCTTACTTGCAATGAACGGTTTAGCAATTTTCTTAAGAAACAAATTCAGTAAAAAATATTAATCATGTCAGTGTAAGACTCACGATTACTTTTTCATAAAAGGAGTTTTAACAATGGAAACAGTTAAAAATAAAAAAGAACAAGAAATAAAAGAACAACCTATTAAAGTGGAACGCCAAACAGAAAAAACACCGCAAGAAAGAAAACAAGAGGACGCTAAGAAAGACGTTGTTTATTCAACTCAAAATTTAGACTTGTGGTACGGTGAAAATCACGCACTTAAAAATATCAACTTAGATATTTTAGAGAATAACGTAACAGCAATTATCGGGCCTTCAGGTTGCGGTAAATCCACTTACATTAAAACATTAAACAGAATGGTGGAACTTGTACCATCTGTTAAAACAGCAGGTAAAATTTTATACCGTGGCAATGATATTTTCAGCTCTAAACAATCAGTTGAAAAATTACGTACGAACGTAGGAATGGTCTTCCAACAACCTAACCCATTCCCTAAATCGATTTATGACAATATCACTTATGGACCAAAAATCCATGGTATTAAAGATAAGAAAACATTAGACCAAATCGTAGAAAAATCACTTCGCGGTGCAGCAATTTGGGATGAATTAAAAGACAGATTAAACGAAAACGCATATGGCTTATCTGGTGGTCAGCAACAACGTGTTTGTATCGCTAGATGTTTAGCTATCGAGCCAGATGTTATCTTAATGGATGAACCGACATCTGCACTTGACCCGATTTCAACTTTAAAAGTTGAAGAACTCGTTCAAGAATTAAAAGAACAATATTCAATCATCATGGTAACTCATAACATGCAACAGGCAGCACGTGTATCAGACAAAACAGCATTCTTCTTAAATGGTTACGTTAATGAATATGACGACACTGACAAGCTCTTCTCTAATCCTTCTGACAAACAAACAGAAGACTATATCTCAGGACGTTTCGGTTAATGACAGTTATCCGTCAACATTACGAAGAGCAGTTAAAAGATCTAATCAGAGATCTGCGCGCTCTTGGCGTCAAAGTTTACTACAGTATTGAATGTGCTGTAGTATCTTTGAGCAAAGAAGACCGCAACTATGCGCGTCAAGTCATTAAACGTGATTTAGATATTAACCAATTAGAAGATGAAATCAATGAAAAAGTAATTATGCTGATTACCAAACAACAACCGATTGCAACTGATTTAAGAATGATGATTGCAGCTTTAAAAATTGCTTCTGAATTTGAACGTATTGGAGATAATGCCGCAAGCATTGCTAAAATACGTAAACGTGTTAAAATTACCGATCATTATATTTTGACACGCTTGAAAACAATGGGGAACTTGGCGTTACTCATGCTTAAGGACCTTGATACAGCGTTTAGAAATAAAGATGTAACTTTAATTTTAGAAATTATCGAACGAGATAAAGATATTGATGATTTATACAAAGACATTGTCAATACAACTTATCTTATTGATAACGATCCTTTTGTAGCAGGGCAAGCTCATTTAGCAGCAAGACAGTTAGAAAGAATGGGTGACCATATTGCTAATATTGCCGAAAACATTTATTACTACATTACAGGAGAAACATACGAATCATACGTATAAATAAACAAGGAGCCAGGACATCGGCTCCTTGTTTTATGTTCTCTTACTTATTTTGTTTCACTATCAATTTCTTTAGTCAATACTTCTAGTTCATCCACTAACGAACCGATATAAGAAATTGTTTCTCTTAATGGTGCATCTGTTGTGATATCAATACCTGCAGTTTCAGCTAACTCTACTGGAGATTGACTGCCGCCTGCTTTTAAAGTGTTCAACCAATCTTCAACTGCTGGCTGTCCTTCATTTTTAATACGTTGAGACATTACCGTACCAATTGTTAAACCAGCTGAATACGTATAGGAGTATAATCCCATATAGTAATGCGGTTGACGCATCCATGTCAGTTCAGCACCATCAGTAATCTCAACTGCATCTCCGAAGAAATCTTGATATACCTTTCTTGTAATTTGATTTAATGTAGCCGCCGTTAAGGATTCACCTTGGTCGACTAAACGATATACTTCACGTTGATAAGCCGCTTCTAACAAATGCGTTACCATATTATGGTAATAAGTACGTGAAATAATCGATCCGATTACCCAGCGCTTGAATTTCGGATCATCACTGCTTTCAAATAAATAATTCGACATTAACATCTCATTCATAGTAGAAGGTGCTTCTACAAAGTACATTGAAGCTTCAGATTCTAAGAAGTTTTGATGACTTTGCGCTAAGTTGAAATGTCCTGCATGACCTAGTTCATGTGCTAATACAAATGTTTCGTTCATTTTTCCAGTCCATGAAATAAAGACATAACTGTGAGAAGCGAAAGGACTTGCACAGTAGGCACCAGTTTCTTTGCCTTTATTTTGCGCGAAATCAATCCAGCGATCTTCATATGCATCTTGTACCATTTGCAAATAATCATCGCCTAAAATTTTCAATGCATTAAAGATATACTCTTTAGAATCTTCAACTGAAATTTCAGGTTCATAGGATGGATCAATTGAAATTTTCAAATCTTCGAATTTCATCTTTTCCAATCCATGCACTTCTTTAAGCAATGTGGCATAACGTTGCATAATTGGTGCTAACTCACTCATAATCACATCGATTTGACGGTCATACATTTCTCTTGTTACTTCTTGTTCCTCAAGCAGATAATCAATAACAGAATCATAGCCTCTTAAATCCGCTTCAATTTTCTCTTGTTGTACATGCGTATTATAAATAGCTGCTGTAGTATTTTGATATTGACGTAGCGCATCGCTGAAGTAACGGAAACTTTTACGACGAAATTCAGTATTCGGATTATCTTCGTATTCATTTTCGAAAGTCGCATAATCTAAAGGATATTGTTGGTTATCTACTTCAAATGCCTCGAAATGAATATCCAGCATTTTTGTAATCCCGTACATGTCATAAGCTGCGCTAAAAGTAGGGGAAAGTGCTGCTAATGTTTTTTCTACCTCGTAAGAAAGTTGATGCGGTTTACGCTGTTTTAATTTTTTCAAGTAATGTGGATATGGTGTTTCAGCAATGAGTTGATCCAACTGTGCATCAGATAATGCCAGAATTTCCGATTCAACAAATGCCAGATTACTGGCAATCTTGCCATAAGAAGTGCTTAATTTCGCACTGAGTTTTTGTCCCGCTTCATCTGTCGTATCTACGCTATAACGCATTTCAGCATAGTTGCCGAGGCGATCAATCTGAATTAAAATTTCACTGAGTTCAGGCAGAGCGGCCTTTACATTCTCCACTGTATTCAGTTGGCCGGCATATTGATGATTAAAACGTTCTGTTGTTTTGAATACTTCTTCTAAAGTTTGGTAAAATGCCTCATCTGATTGAAATAAATCAGACAAATCCCATTTTTCCTGCTCGGGAATATCTTTTCGTAATGGTAATCCTTGGCTCATGTCGCATTCCTCCTGCAATTTTTAATTTCACTATAGCTAAATTATACAGCAAGCAATCTGTGAAAGCATCTCACGCCATTCCTATATAGTTTTGATTTAATATACTTTAAGGTACAATAAGAAGAAAGAATGATTATGCTCATATTGATGAGAGGAGTAACATAATGACGATTTTTGATATGCCAAATTATTTATGGATTTCAGTAATTGCGGTACTAATAGTTACTGCGTTCTGCGGTCTAGCTTTAAGTAAATGGGTTGCGCCTGCAATTGCGACATTTATCATACTAGGCGTACAGGCATTCTTTATTCCAAACTTTGAAAAAATTACGTATCAACCATTATTAGGATATGCCGCGTTTATGGCTATTATCAGCTTAATTGAAAGTTTCCTAATATGGTATTTCACTAGAGGTTGGAGACGCAGACGACTAGAAAAACGTTTAGCAAAAGCAGAGCGTCAATCTGATGAACGTCAAGAACGCCTACAACGTCATAATCGAAAATAACGCGTAGCAAGATAGGGGAATGAGACAGCACTTTGTCTCATTCCCCATTTTTAATTCGAAAGTGTAAGTATACTCATTTGAAATTATAATTTAAGATTTTCTTTAATATAATATAGATTAGTATTATAATATTAAAGCAGAGTGTAATGCAGAAAGGATGATTACATTGAAAAAAATAATCTACTCTACCGCTGCAACAACGTTATTGCTTGCAGGTTGCAGTAATGGAGGAAATCAACATAACCAAGCTAATAATTTAAATATCGAACTTCCATTAAAAACGAATACATTAGCTCCTTATGATACAGATGTTCCCGTTTCAAT
Organism: Staphylococcus piscifermentans; assembly: GCF_900186985.1. Taxonomy (NCBI): domain Bacteria; kingdom Bacillati; phylum Bacillota; class Bacilli; order Caryophanales; family Staphylococcaceae; genus Staphylococcus; species Staphylococcus piscifermentans. The sequence goes on from NZ_LT906447.1 coordinate 1,595,495, forward strand.
CGGCGCTGCCGAAACCCTTTTTAAAACTTTATCTGACGGTAAGATCCAGCCATACCTCGTTAAATCTTATCAACAGCCATCTGACGATACTTTAAAACTCACATTAAAAAACAACATCAAATTCCAAAATGGACATCACTTAACAGGAGAAGCAGTGAAAAATAGTTTAGAAAAAGGGTTAAAAGACAGTGATTTGCTTAAAGCAACACTTCCCATTCAATCTATACAAGCATCCGGCCAAGATGTCACTATCAAAACTAAGGGGGCTTTCCCTGAATTAGTATCTGAACTCGCAAGTCCATTTACTGCAATTTATGATACTAATGCTAAAACAGACGTTAAAAAAACACCAGTAGGGACAGGGCCTTATGCGATTAAAGATTTCAAACGCTCTCAAAAAATTGATTTGAACCAAAACAAAGACTATTGGCAAGGCAAGCCTAAATTAGAACATCTCGACGTGACCTTTAATGAAGATGGCAGTTCACGTACGGATCATGTATTATCTGGAAAAACCGACATTACTACAAATGTTCCAGTTGATAAAATTAAATCGGTAAAAGATTCTGATAAAGCATATTTGAAAGCTACTTCAGGATTCAGAACTTCCTTACTGCTATATAACCATACCAGCACTAAAATGACCAAGGAAGTTAGAGAAGCGCTGGATAATATTATTAATCGTGATCAAATCACTTCTAAAATTGCAGATAATTATGCCAAACCAGCTACAGGTCCATTCAATACTAAATTAGACTTTATCCAAGATAAAACAGTACCTAAACAAAATATAGAAAAAGCCAAAGCATTGATGGAAAAAGCAGGTTATTCAAAAAAACATCCTCTTACTATAAATGTGTCTTCTTATTCTGGTCGTCCTGAATTGACTAAAATAGCTCAAGTGATTCAATCTGACGCTAAAAAAGCGTATATCAATATTAAAATACAAAATGTAGATGATATTGAAGGCTTCTTGAAAAATAAAAAAGATTGGGATGCTTCAATGTATAGTTTCGGTACTATCCCACGTGGCGACACTGGTTACTTCTTCAATATGGCTTATAAAAAAGATGGTGCAGTAAATAAAGGAGCTTATCATAATCAAAAAGTAGATCAATTAATTGATGAATTAAATCATACAGTGGATAAAAATAAACGTCATGCACTTACAAACGAAATTTTAGAAGTATCTAAAAAAGATATACCTAACAGCTATATCACATATAATGATCAAATTGACGCTATCAACAAAGACGTTCAAAACTTTAAAGTAACCCCTGAAGGCATTTACTTAATTGATTATAAGGTAGATAAACAAAAGCATGATTAAAAAAATCCTTTTCAGATTAGGACAAATGGTGATTGTATTGTTTGTCCTGTCTACGCTTACATTTATTCTGATGAAACTATCGCCTGGCGATCCTGTCAATAAACTATTGCATATTGATGTGGCTAATGTTTCGCAAGATAAAATCGATGCTGTCAGAGATAAATTAGGATTGAATCAGCCTATACTCATACAGTGGTGGGAATGGTTTACACGTATCCTGCATTTAGATTTCGGCAAGAGTATCCAAACGGGTGAACCTGTTACCTCTGAATTGCTTTATTTTACACCGCCGACATTAATAATTGCTGGCTGCACTTTACTAGTTACATTTATCGTTTCTGTCAGCTTAGGAACATTAGCAGCCTTTAAATATCATACTTGGATTGATCAGACAATCAGAATTTTGACTTCAGCTTTTGTCAGTATTCCTTCATTTTTCTTAGGTATACTTTTAATTTATCTCTTTTCACAAAAGCTGCAGTTATTACCAGCCTCAGGGATTGATTCGGCTGCCGGTTATATTATGCCTGTGATCGCTTTGAGTATCGGATTATGTGCTTATCATGTACGTTTAATGCGCTCCACCTTGATTGATTTATATCAAAGTAAAGAGGTAGCCGCTTCTAGAGCACGCGGAATGTCAGAACGATATATTCTCTTTTCCGATATCTTCAAACCTGCTTTAATTCCTGTGATTTCTATTTTAGGCATGTCAATCGGCGGTCTGATCGGTAGCACGGTGGTCATTGAAAACTTATTTGACATACCGGGAATCGGCTCTTTCTTAGTAGAAAGTATCCGTTCCAGGGACTATCCTGTGGTGCAAGGTGCCGTTTTAATGATTGGCTGCTTTGTCGTAATCGCTAACGCCTTAACTGATATTATTGTACTCTTTTTAGACCCTAAACAGCGCTATACTCCAATGAAAAAGAAAACTTGGTGGGGCGGTTCGCGTAAAGGGCAGGTGAAACAGCGATGAAATTCAAATGGAAAAACCTTATTTTTTATTTATTTTTCATTTACTTATTACTCTTAGTGATTTTGCAGTTCACTACCTCTACGGACAAAGCATTGAGTGTCAACTTGGACCAAGCGCTCCAAAATCCAAATCTCCATCATTGGCTCGGAACTGATGATTATGGAAGAGATTTATACGCACGTTTAGTTATTGGTGCTCGCTATACTTTAGCGATTGCACTCATGACCCTCGTAATGATAGTGCTGATTGGTGTACCTTTAGGTTTGATAGCCGGTTATAAAAAAGGATTTATTGACAGCATGATTATGCGTATTATCGATATAGGTTTAGGTATTCCAGAATTTGTCTTAATGATCGCTTTCGCTAGTTTCTTTAAACCTAGTATTTGGAATCTGGTCATCGCAATCACTGTCTTGAACTGGATGACTTATACTCGTGTAACGCGAGCTATAGTTAATACTGAAATGAGTAAAAATTATATCCAGTTAGCGCGACTTTTTCATACACCCACTCGTGTTATCATTTTTAAACATCTCTTACCTCAAGTGATACCTTCATTAATCGTCTTAATGATTGTAGACGTGGGTAAAATTATATTGTATATCTCTTCATTATCATTCCTAGGATTAGGTGCGCAACCGCCATCTCCAGAATGGGGAGCAATGCTCTCTGCAGGTCGAGATTTCATGACTCAGCATCCGATAATGTTGATTGCGCCTGCCTTTATGATCGCATTAACTATTTTATTATTTAACTTAGCGGGCGATACTTTACGTGACAGACTATCTGAAAAGAGGGATTTGTATGACTGATTATCTCTTGCAGCTGCATCATTTAAATATTACAGATAGCAACGGTAATTATCTTATTAGAAACTTGAATTTAGATATTTTAAGAGACAATGTCAATGTTTTGATTGGGCAAAGTGGCTCTGGCAAAAGTTTGACGGCAAGTGTACTGGTACAACAATATCCGAGTGCTTTAACTGTTTCCTTTGACAGTTATCTCTACCAACAACAATCTATCGACAATGTAAAACGATTGTTAGGGAATAAAATTGGTTATATCTCGCAAAATTATGCCTACAGCTTCAATGACCATACCAAACTTAAAAAACAACTCTTAGCCATTTACCGTACGCACCGTGATGTCTCTAAAGCTGAGGCGCAGCAACAAATCAAAAGGGCACTTGGATGGGTCAATTTAGACAGCACAGAAATTTTAGAGAAATATCGCTTTATGCTTTCTGGGGGCCAGCTAGAAAGAGTCTATATAGCAAGTGTTTTAATGCTAGAACCTGAACTGATAATTGCAGATGAACCTACAGCAGCCTTAGATGTTATAAATGGTAAACGTATAATGGATTTAATACAACATATTGCTAAAGAACATCATACAACGTTGCTGCTTATTACGCATAATCTCTCGCATGTTTTAAAATACGCTGATTATATCAATATCATTAAAAACGGTGAAATGGTTGAACAAGGTTCAGCAAACTATTTTAAGACTGCGAAGTTGCAACCTTATACGCAACAATTATTCAATGCTCGAAGTAAGTTGATTAGGAAGGAAGATCATCATGCTGAAACTTAAAAATGTATCTTTTTCATATGCAGAACAACCTGTATTAGAGCACCTCAATTTGGCGATATCGGCAGGGGAGCTGATAGGAGTTATAGGGGAGAGTGGTTCAGGTAAAAGCACTCTTATGGAACTAATACTAGGAGAATTGGAACCTGATGAAGGGATAATAGATAGCAATACACAACGTATTCTGCCGATCTTCCAACAAGCTTCACAAAGCTTTAATCCTAGACAGCGACTTAAAATTGCTTTACAAGAACCATTGAAATACTATGCTAATGCCGAAAAATCTTTCGACCAAATTGTATTGCCGTTGATGGAACAGCTGGATTTAGATAAATCGTTATTAAATCGTTATCCAGGCCAAGTCAGCGGCGGTCAATTACAACGCTTTAATGTTCTGAGAACTGTAATGTTGCAGCCGGATATATTAATTTGTGATGAGATTACAGCCAGTTTAGACGTTATAGCAGAAAATAAATTAATCGACATATTAAAACAAATTCATGCTGAACAACAATCTACGATGATCATGATTTCACATGATATTGCTGTATTAAATCAGATAGTTGATCGGATAATTGTTTTAAATAAAAGAACTATTGTGGATGATTTCAAAACTCAAGATTTGTTTAGCGATGAACGTAATGACTATACCAAAGCATTAATCGATGTCTATCAAGAATAACGTAGCAAACACACCAGATATAGAAGGCTGGTGTGTTTTTTAGTATAATTTTAGATTATGTAAACTAAAAATTCCTTTTGTACAGATCAAATTTACAGTATATATGTATGTAACTAAGTTTGCTGTTTCTATCGTTACTTAGTTGTATTTGATATATCGATATAGATGGTTGCTATAACCGTTATCGTTATACATGTCTCTATATCGATATAGTCGAAACGTAAAACCTCATACGTATGAAAGTACTAATGCATCAACGAGTAAAGTTCAAAGTCAATCATACGTATTAAAAACTTAAATTTGTAAACGCAGCTTTATAAAGGTATATAACAAAATAGGGTTATGAAAGGTACTCTCTCTCACTCTATAGTTAACTTCCTATAATATATATTATGTAAACTAAAATATCAAAAACAAAATACTACTTTCACATATCTTTATTATTCCGCTTATTACAACTGTTTACTTATTTACTGTATTTAAATACTTATTTTAATGTGCTATCCGACTTCATTGATTTCAATTAGCTGCTTGCTCGTTTATATAACATAAATTAAACGTCTTTAATCATGTAGCTAGTTATTCAAGTTTGAGCTAATTTATTATGATCACTGGCTCTGAATTTCTAGCATCTATGGATAATGAATCACCAAAGTCATTTTTCAATGCAACTCAGACGTTCTCTCAGCATCATTGATTCATCAATTAACGCACAAATTGCTAGAAATTACGAATCACTAACAACAATCTCTATAATTTGATCTATAGTTTGCTATCTTTAAAAATACTAATGCTGTACGGTACGACCGATTGGTAATTTAAAGCTTGTTTATATAATTAAGGATATCTTTATCATGATCTAGACACTCATAACTTGAATTAACAATCCTAAACCACTAGATTTAATTAATAAATACTATTTAGTTTACATAACATAGATATAGTTATATTTATTCGTTGTTTATATTTCACTATTTGCAACTTTTATGCAACTATCTGTTTGACGCTTTCCAGCATAGAAATTGAATTCATGCCTCTGAAGATAGTCACTTTTTAGACATAACTTTCAACTTTTTTACGTTATTTTTACATAAAAGTAAAGGTTTAGGGTATTCATGTATATATACTTTTATAAAGAGGTGTTTATATTTATGTCAACTAAAAACATCAGATGGTCAAGTTTGCTTATCGGGATCTTATTTGCGATTATCGCTATTTTAGCTGTAAGTTTTCCAGTTCAAAATATTTATGCTATTACTTGGCTCATTGGTATTTTCTTCATTGCTAATGGTATTATGGAGTTATTCTTTAGACGTTTAACTAAAGCTTTCGTAGGAATTTCAAGCGGTTGGATTCTCCTATTAGGTATCTTAAATATCATTTTCGGTATTTTACTTATTATCTTTCCAGGTGCGGGTTCAACATTTATTATTTATCTATTTGCTTTTTGGTTTATCTTCAGCTCTGTGCTTGGAATTTTTGTGGTTACACCTGAAGAACGAACAAGCAAATGGTATCATTTCTTCTCAGTGCTCGTTAATATTATTGGCGTGATTGCAGGTATTATCTTGCTCTTCAATCCGTTATTAGGTGCATTTGCTGTGGCTTTCTTCGTCAGTGTAATGTTCTTACTCATCGGAATCAACTATATTTTTGATGCATTCGCACATTAATATAAAAAAAGAGTGCTTTTGAGGGATTTTTCCTTAAAAGCACTCTTTTTTTATTCATCACTACCCTACTCTATTACTTTTTAATTTTCTTTCTTACATTATCTAAAGTAGTAAAAATCCAATATTTCACTTTTTGAATAGGTTTATAGAAGTCACCGATCAACTCTTCAATTTGCACATTAAATCCACGCTTGAAGCGGTACACTCCGTAGTCTTCACTGTCTTCAGTAAAATCACCTGATAAACCATAGAAATTATATCTATCGTAGCCATGTTCAAAGCAATAGTTAATCATATACCAATGCATCATATAAGGACCCATGTATTGGTTGTATTTTTCAGAAGAACCGCCTGAGAAATAATTGACTTCATACGCGTTTGTAAAGTAAACACCTGCAGCTAAGTCAAGGATTGAGCCGTCTGTTTGGCGCAATTCACTCGCTTTAAGCAATTCTTTTTGATCATGATCAATTTGTTTATCTAGTTCAGAAATTTTCTTCAGTTGTTTATCTGATTTATTTTCTTTAGCCATCATTTGATCGCGGCGACTTTCTTTGTCGTTAAGCCCTTCTTGCAATGATTTAATATATTCATCTAAATCAATGTAAGCTAATGGTACTAATACTTTATCACCGTAGTGTTCGATAAAGTTTTTAAAATAATCGTCTGTTTTTGAAGCGAATCCTGCACGCTCTTCAGTCTCACGATAAAGTTTAAAGAAACGATCCAATTCATCTGGACCTAAGAACTTCACTTTAACGCCATGGTTAATTGCTTTATTGATATTACGTTTACGTTGGCTATCAAATTTCTTTTTGATAGAGGCAGGTGTTTCATCTTTTAAATCTAGTACACCCATCCAACGCACTTGACTTGATGAATCGTACTGTGTTGTAAAGCCGTGGTGTTGATAACCATGCGCTTTAAATAAGTTCACGATTGCATCATTTTGTTGACGGCTTGGGAAAGGATTAATATCTTTGTCGTAAATGTGATAAATCCAGTATGGATCTAATTTAACATAAAGACATTGATGTTGGCGTAAGTACTTTTCTAACTCCCGCAAATAAAATTCGACTAATCCTAAGTCGCTATAATCCATAACTGGACCACGATTTGAATAATAAACATAACTTCCCATAGTCGGTATTTTAGAGAATAAACTTGCTGCGATTACTTGGTTGTCATCATTCTTAATCCCTAATAACACTACTTCAAAACCGTCAGCTTCACGTGTCCCTATGTTCTCTTTAGTTTGAAAATAGTGGCTTTCAAGTGATGGATTTTGAACAAAATTGTCGTATTCTTTAACTGTCAACTCTGTAAATTTCATTGATTTATTTCCCTTCTACCATATGTTTATCTATCTTTGATTTTCTTCAAAGTTGTATAAAGCTTATACATTGGCTTATTAATAGGTGCAATAAAGTCTCCAACATACTCAATTACATCTGCATTAAATCCTTTTTTAAATTTCACAACGCCAGCGTCTTCGGCATCATCTGTAAAATGCCCGCTGATTCCGTAAAAGTTATAACGATTAATACCATGCTCAATAGCATAATTAATCATTTCCCATTGTACAGCGTAACTGCCCGCAAAATGACGGAACTCATTAGCAGTACCGCCTGCATAATAAACGACTTCGAATGGATTGATAATAAAGAAGCCGGCTGAAATCGGCAGCTCATTCCCGTGTTTTTGCTGTAATTCTTTTGCTTCTGCTACTTTTTGGTGATGTGCTTCTAATTGTTTTTCAAGATTTGCTTTCTTTTTCGCAGCTTTTTGATTATCCGGATTTTTATTCAAATCTTTTTCAGCTTTATTGATTTCTTTTTCCAAATTCTTTTGTTCAGTTCCTAACTCATTCAAATATTCATTGAAATCAATATAAGCCATTGGTACTAATACACGGTCTTTATAATGTTTCAAACGATGGTAATAAAACTCATCTTCACGGTCGTCAAAATCTTTAGCTTCAGCCGTATCTTCCATAAAACCTCGGAAAATATCCATATCTTCTTCACCTAAGAAGCGGATTTTAACACCATTTCGTTTTACTTTCTTAGTATTACGTTTACGCAAGCTGTCCATTCCTTTAAGTACATCTTGCGGTGATTTGTCTTTTAAGTCTAAGACTGAATGGAAACGGATTTGAATAATCGGATCAAAGCCTGTTGTAAAACCTTGATGATGATAACCTAAGTCTTCCATTTTATCAAAAATCCAGTCGTTCCCGGCATTTCCCGTAATTTCACCATCATGATTACGATATTGGTATGGTAAGTATGGATCCACACGCAAGTACAATGCGTTATATTGTTTAACATAAGCTTTTAATTCTCTGAAGAAATAATGAACCAGTTCTTTGTTATCATAATCGATAACAGGACCTCTATTTGAATAGAAATATTTAAAGAATTTCATTACTGGTACAGCTGTAAGCAGACAAGCTGCAATCACATTGTCATCATTATCTTTCACACCAACGAGATGTGTTTCAGTTCCTTCAGCAACTTTCAACTCATAGTTGCCTACCATTTGGGTAAAATGGCTGTATGGCATTTTATCAGTAAATGCTCCGAATTCAGCTGTAGTCAAATTGGTAAACTTCATATTTTAATAACTCCTAATTCGTATTCTCTATCTTATTTATCATTTGCAATTATGGATTTCAATCTTAATCATTATACAATACCCGTATAAAAAACTAAAATTGTAACCATTCAAAATAAGGAATGAATTTTATGTATTCGGTGCAGTGTTATAACATTAATTTTTCGTTAATATGTTTTAATGTCGATTATCAGCAAGTTCATATTTTTCCTCGTCTCTCTATCATAACATGCAGTGGTAGATGTTGCTTATGATAACACCTGAAAAACAGGAAGAGGATTGGAACAAATAAATGTCCCAATCCTTCTAATCTCAATCAATATTATATTTATGAATTTGCTGTAGCTTTCGTTTCATCTAATGCACGACGGATGCTTTGTAAATATTCACGAATCGATGTTTCGCTATCATTAGCGAAACGTTTTACAATTTCACTGCCGATGACAATACCATCTGTAAATTCAGAAAGTGTGGCAACTTGTTCTGGATTTCTGATGCCGAAGCCAGCTACTACTGGTACTTCAGCATTTTCTTGAATATATTCGATTTTATTACGCAATTCTGGATGAAACTGTCCGTTTTCTCCAGTTGTTGCGTTCATCGTTACCGTGTAGATAAACCCTTCAGCATGTTGTGCGATCTTTTGAATACGGTCATCTGAAGCGGTCATCGCAATTAATGAAATAATCTTAACGTTGCTGTCTTTAAAGCGCGCTTTCAATTGTTCGCCTAATTCAAATGGTAAATCAGGTATGATTAATCCATATACGCCTGCTTCTTCGCAATCTTGGATGAATTTTTCTTCTCCATAATGCAAGATAATATTATAGTATGTCATTAGTACATACTTTGTATCTTTCAATTCTTCTTTATGTGCTTTTAATTCTTGTAGAATTTTATGCGCGTTCATACCTTCTTCAATCGCTTTGTTGCCTGCCTCCATAATAGTTGGACCATCAGCGACAGGATCAGAGAATGGCAATCCGATTTCTACAATATCTGCACCTTCATCACTTAATACTTTTAAATTAGAAATAAAATCTTTATTTCCCATTATATATGGAATGAATAACTTACTCATTCTCAGCACCTCTTTCTTTCATATATTTTCTGATAGTATCCATGTCTTTGTCTCCGCGTCCAGAAACTGTTACTACGATAATTTCGTCTTTATCCATTGTTGGTGCTAATTTTTCTACATAACTTAATGCATGCGCACTTTCAATAGCTGGGATAATGCCTTCTGCTTTCGTGAAGCGGATTAACGCTTCCATTGCTTCTTCATCTGAAGCACTTGGATATTCAGCGCGACCGATATCGTTGTAATAACTGTGTTCTGGTCCAATACCTGGATAATCAAGACCTGCTGAAATAGAGTGAGCTAAACCGATTTGACCTTCTTCATTTTGTAAAAGATACATTTTTGTACCGTGAAGCACACCGACAGAACCTTTACTGATAGCAAGTGCATGTTTATCTGTATCTGCCCCATCTCCTGCAGCTTCAACTCCGTATAGTTTCACACTTTCGTCTTCCACAAATGGATAAAATGTACCGATTGAATTAGAACCGCCGCCTACACAAGCAACTACTGCGTCTGGTAAACGACCTTCTTTTTCTTGTAATTGTTCTTTAATTTCACTGCCGATGACACTTTGGAAATCACGCACCATAGTTGGGAATGGATCTGGACCAAGCGCTGAACCTAATAGATAGTGTGTGTCATCAACATGACTAACCCAATATTGCAACGCCTTGTTTACGGCATCCGACAGGGTACCTTGTCCGTCAGTTACAGAGACTACTTTTGCTCCTAATAATTCCATTCTAAATACATTCAACGCTTGACGTTGGATATCCTCTTCACCCATAAATACTACAAGTTCCATGTCGAATAATGCAGCAACAGTGGCACTAGCTACACCATGTTGTCCTGCTCCAGTTTCAGCAACTAATTTCTTCTTGCCCATACGTTTAGCAAGTAAAGCTTGGCCTAAAGCGTTATTGATTTTATGGGCACCTGTATGATTCAAATCCTCACGTTTTAAATAAATTTTGGCTCCGCCGAGTTCTTTAGTATATGAATCTGCATAAGTAAGTGGTGTAGCTCGGCCGACATAATCCTTTAAATAACTGGCTAATTCTTCTTGAAAAGCCGGATCATCTTTCGCTTCTTCATAAGCTTGTCTTAATTCTTGAATGGCTGGCATCAACGTTTCTGGGACATAGCGTCCACCGTATTCTCCGAAAAATCCTAGTTCGTCAACTTGTGTTTGAATAGGTTGTTTTGTATCTTTAGTCATATTTGTTTCTCTCCTTTAACATATTCTGCAATCTCTCGCATTTTTAATGGATCTTTTTTTCCATCGGTTTCAATACCGCTCGCTATATCATAGCCGAACGTATTTAGGTTTAATGATTCGAATTGTTGAATCTTTGCTTTATTCATCCCTCCGGCGACTAAATACGGAACATCTTCTATATCATCTAAAATACGCCAATCAAAGGATGTTCCAGTTCCGCCATAATGAATAGAAGGTGTATCTATAATAAAGAGTTCAGTATCATCTTTATATTGCTGTATTTTAGTTAATAATTCTGCGTTCGCAGGTAATGCCTTGATGATTTTGATGCTAGGATACGTTTTTTTACACCATCGCAACAGTTGCTTTTCCTCATCTCCATGGAATTGAACAGCATTAATATTGGTTTTACTTACCAAGAGATTAATAATATCTGAAGTAGGATTGACGACGACTGCTACTCTATAAATGGAATCTGGCACTAAATTGCTGAGTATTTCAATTTCATCGAGAGATTGATGTCGTTTGCTTTTTGGATAATGAATAAATCCTATTGCATCTATATCTTCTTCGACAGCATATTTAATATCATCTTGAGTTTGAAATCCGCAATATTTTAAAAACATAACCTCACTCCTTTTTTAATTGTAAGCTTGGTAAAAATTCTGCCAGATTATCACATTTCATAAGTGATTCTCCTACTAAAATGCCATCTATTCCTGAACCGACAATTTTTTCCACATCTTCTTTATTGTGAATGCCGCTTTCTGAGATATAGTAGAATCCTTTGCGCTTATGTTCTAATATTTCATTCGTATGTTCAACATTCGTTACAAATCGCGTTAAATCTCGATTGTTAACCCCGATAATTTCAGGATGTAAATCATAAGCTCGCCGTAATTCTTGTTTGCTGTGTACCTCTACCAATACATCTAATCCTAATGATTTAGCGTATTGATATAATTCATGCATTTGCTCATCAGTTAAAATGTTGACGATAAGCAGGATAACTGATGCACCTGCTTTATATGCTACATCAATTTGAATCGGTTCAATCATAAAATCTTTGCATAGTACAGGTAACGATGTTTCTTGAGTCAGTTGATTGAGTCTTTCGTAACTGCCTCCGAAATAATATTCGTCTGTCAGTACTGAAATTGCTTGAGCCCCGTATTCTTCGTATTCTTTCACTTGCTTCGATAAATCACGATTCGGTAACACAGGTACCGAAGGGCTTTTCGATTTAATTTCCGCGATTACGGATAAGTGGTCTCTTTCAGCGAGTCGCGTACTTAATTTTTTCTTATATCTGACATCTGTAAATGGCAAACTTCTTAGTAAATCATCATAATAGCCGTCTTCTAATAATTCTTTTTTGTATGCGACAATATCATCCAATATGGTCATACACTTGGCCTCCTGTATTTTTGTATTGTTCAAAGGCTTTGCCCTCATCTATCAATTGTTGCGCAAATTGGATGCCCTCTTTAATCGAATTTGCTTTTTCTGATACATATAAAGCAATACCCGCATTCAATACGACTACATCTCGTTTGCTGGAATGATCTTTGCCTGTCAGGATATCTAAAGTGATTTCTAAATTTTCTGCTGGTGTGCCGCCTCGTAACGTATCGTTCGCTGCTGGTGTTAGACCAACATCTTCAGCATTGAGATAATAAGATGTTACGCCTGTATCTTGGTTTACTTCGTAAATCAAATTGTCTCCGGATAATGTGGCTTCGTCCATACCATTTGCGCCGTGCAGCACAATCGCTTTTTTTCGACCTAAATCGTAAAGTGTTTCAGCCATAGCTTGAGCGAAGTCTGGATTGTAGACCCCTACAACTTGATAATCCAAACGATACGGATGAATCATCGGGCCCAGAATATTGAATATTGTCGGGCCATCCATCATTTTACGAATAGGTTGAATATGTTTCATTACAGGATACGTATCAGTAGCATTCAAGAAAGCCAAACCTTTGCTATTCATTGTCGCTTCCACATCAGGTACAAGTGTAGGCGCGATTCCCATTTTGTTAAGTAAATCAGTACTGCCTGAAGCGGAAGTAATACTCTTATTACCATGTTTCAAGACGTTGACGCCTGCTGCAGCAACTACAAAGGAAACGGTTGTAGAGATATTGAAGCTGTTAGATTTATCGCCGCCTGTTCCACATACACACATGGCTTGAGGATAAACCGGTTGTACTGGGTACATCGTTTGAATCATAGCTTGTACCAGATAAGTCACTTCTACTTGATTCAAAGGTCTTTTAGTATACTCTGACAGCAAAGCTGCTTTATCTTCATTAACGATATCAGGGTCAATTAATGTTTGAATAAATTCATTAATGTCTTGCTGCGTTAAGTTCTTTTGTTGTTGAATTTTTTGAATAAGTGTCATGGCGATGTGCCCCTTTCTCTACAATATGAATGAAATTTTTAATGATATCTGCACCATGCTCTGTTGCAAAGGATTCAGGATGGTATTGAATGCCGTAATGCGGATATTGCGTATGCTCAAAAGACTGAATACAATCAGCTGTTTCACCTGTAATCTTCAACGCTTCTGGAAAATGATTCGGGTCACTAATTAAACTATGGTAGCGCATAATATCAAATTCATCTGGCAAATCTTGATATAAGACTGTCGGTTGAACTTGGTGCATGGTATCGATTTTACCGTGGAGTACAGTTTTACCTTGAATGACTTTTCCGCCGTAATAGCAAGTCAGTGCTTGCGAGCCTAAACAAATACCTAGGATTGGCAAGTCATGATAGTGATCAATAATATTCTTCAAATCATCAGTGTCTTCTGGATGACCAGGCCCTGGTGAGATAATGATACCGTCTGGATTCAAATCAAATACTGATGGGTCATCTGGATATTTTACGATAACGTCTGTTAATCCTGCTGCGATATCTACTAAGTTATAGGTGAATGAATCATAATTATCTATAATCAAAATCATGGCGTAACCTCCAATAAGCTTTTAGCTTTCAATAACGTTTCTTGTAATTCTTTTTCAGGAACTGAGTCATAAACAACTCCGCAGCCGGCTTCGACATTTACGTAAGTATCATCAATCAACATTGTACGGATGGCTAAAGCAAAATCTAAATCATGGTTGCAATTAATGTAACCTACTCCGCCGCTATAAACACCGCGTTTATAAGGATGTACTTCATAAATACGCTCAATCGCTCTCAACTTCGGTGCGCCTGAAACTGTTCCAGTCGGTAAGAGACTTGCAATAATGTCCATTGGAGAAATTTTTTCTTTGAGTTGTCCAGTTACTACGCTGACAATATGCATGACGTGTTCATATTTCTCAATTTCCATTAATTTTTCGATTTTAGAAGAACCTGTTCGGCTGACTCTATGAATATCATTGCGTCCAAGATCGACCAGCATACGATGTTCACTTAATTCTTTTTCATCATTCAGCAATTGAGCTGCATTGGCTTCATCTTCTTCAACTGTGGCACCACGTTTGATGGTACCTGCAATCGGATTTGTAACAACTTCGTTATTCTTCACTTTCACAAAACTTTCTGGTGAACTGCCGACAATGATTGGATTTTCAATATTCAAGTAATACATATAAGGACTTGGATTCTGTCTCTTCAATCTTCGATAAAGTTGATAAGACAGAGGCTGCAGTTTATTTCCAAATTCATGCTTATAACGATAAATTCTTGAAGGTACGACTTGGAACATATCGCCCTCTGTAATCAGCTGTTTGAATTTCGAAACTGTTTGAATAAACTGATTATCAGGAATATTCGGAATTATTTCTTTCTGACTTGCTTTAAAAGAAGTATCCGGTTGATATAAGACAATATCTTGCAATGCTTGCACTTGGTTTTGAACTCTTTGTTCGATTTCGCCTCTCTCTTCATTTGAGAATAGATTAGTAGAGATGACATATAAGTATTCTTTATAGTGATCAAATACATAAACATTTTCAATCATATTTAATTTCACATCAGCTTGTTCTGGATCTGTGTGAATTTCACGGCGTTTTAACACTGGAAACTCATGTCTGACTAAATCAAAACTGCAAGATCCTATAAATCCTGAAATAAAAGGCAAATCTTTTAAATTTTCATCTTCCACTTCTGCGTAATACTTTTGCACGTATGCTTTTAACTTTTGATACGGTTCCTCTGTTTCAGTAATTGTTTCTTTAGGCGTGCGTATCGTTAATTTATCTTCTGTAAGTATCACATCACCATAAATATCAAATGCGACGACTGAATATCTACCCTTAGTTTTATTTTGACTGGCACTTTCTAGGATGATTTTTTTATCTCTTAATTGCGCCAATGCTTCTGGCGTAATATCTGCATTCAATCTCTCATATACAACTTCCATTTACTTATTCTCTCCTTTCGACGACAAAAAAGCGCCCTTGTATTCATTCGACAAGGACGCTTCTGCGCGGTACCACCTATGTTAGCAGTTCTTCACAACTGCTCACTCATTTCCTGATTCAATTTGCAGCTTCCAATAAAACCCAATTCGTTCAACAGAGAGGTTAGTTCACATCAACCACTAACTTTCTGAAAGCTCTTACCTGCTGATCTACTTCATTTTATCTCATCGCTGTATTTTCTTTGTAAAAATTAAAAACACCACAATAACACTATTCCCAATAAGGACGTGTTACCGCGGTGCCACCTTAGTTCAACATTTAAAATGTTCTCATTCTGATATTAAAGTTTAAACAATTTCTTAAAAGCCCCAATTCACATAATATGCTGTACTGATTTACATCCGCCATCAGTTTTCTGTGTGCTACAAAACATATCAGCTACGTTTACTTTTAATTTTTTAATAATGTATTTAGTATGTTACACGTGGTTTTATGGAATGTCAACACTCAACTCTAAATTTTCTGTCATCTTTACAAAAAACTTACACTTAGTCACTAGTCTTCTACTATTTCAGAGAAGATATATGCCTTCAAGAGCGCCTGTGTCGCTTCAATTGAAGTAATGTGTGTACGTTCTAAGGCGTGTGAAGATTCAATACCTGCTCCGAACAAGCCATGTTTGACATCCGCTCCTGCACGTAATGCTGCTGAGGCATCCGAACCATAATATGGATAGATATCTACTTTATATGGAATATTGTTAGTTTCGCAAAGACGTGTGAGATGTTGACGTAATTTTTTATGATAAGGACCAGAAGCATCTTTGGCACAAATAGAAACCGTGTATTCATCAGAAGTCTGACCGTCCCCTAAAGCACCCATATCAAACGCGATGTACTCAACAACTTTACTTGGGATGGAAGCATTCGCTCCATAACCGATTTCTTCGTTATTTGAAATATAGAAATGTGTTGTATAAGGTAATTCTTTTCCGTTTTCTTTATTTTCCTTCAAGAAATCCATAATCATCGCTACACTTGCTTTATCATCTAGATGACGTGATTTAATAAAATCATTTTCGGTAATCTCGGTTCTAGGATCCAAACTGATAAAATCTCCGACTTCAATTCCTAGTTTGCGTGTATCTTCGTCATTATGCGTAACAGCATCGATACGTACTTCCATATGCTCTTGGTTTCTTGGAATATTTTGGTTATCTTTATAAACATGCACAGAAGTTTCATGCATACAGATTGTTCCAGTGTACTCTTTGCCGGAATCAGTATGAATCGTACAATATTCACCTTCAATTGCATTAAATGCGTAGCCTCCGATTAAATCGATTGCTAAACGGCCATCTTCTTTAATTTCTTTTACCATAGCGCCCAATGTATCTACGTGAGCTGTAATGCAACGCTGTTCGACATCATTTTCCCCTTTTACAGTAATCATCAAAGCGCCCTTATTAGTTACGCAAGTTGGATAACCTAATGATTCTGCATAATCCTTGACGTAATCAATTGCTTTGTATGCATCGCCTGATGGACTCGGTATTTCAGTTAAAGTTTTAATTGTTTCTAAAATATTCTTTGTCATGAAAACTCCTCCTTACATTCATTGTAACGATTTAATTTGAAAATAGAAATTGAATTCGCTTTATTCTAGTTGCTTCATCCTATAATTTACTTTATAATAACGCTATTCTGAAAATTTTGACAGAGGTGAGTCTTTTGACACAAAATGTATTATTTGTAGGTCTAGGTTTAATTGGCGGCAGTTTAGCAAGCAATCTTAAGTATTATCAAGATGATATCTTAATTTCAGCTTATGATGCAAATGCAAGTCAATTAGACAAAGCCCTTTCTATTGGTTTAATTGATCAAAAAGTTGAAAACTATCAAGAAGCGGCGTCTGAAGCGGATATTATCATTTATGCGACCCCTGTCCAACAAACAGTTCAGTATTTAAAAAACTTATCAGAGATTGATACTAAACCAGGATTAATTGTAACAGACACTGGAAGCACCAAAGGTACAATACAGCAATTTGAAAAGCAGTTATTAAAAGAACAGCAAATTCATTTAGTCGGCGGTCATCCAATGGCCGGAAGTCATAAATCAGGTATTTTAAATGCTAAAAAGAACTTGTTTGAAAATGCATATTATATTCTTGTGCATTCAGAACCAGAAAACGATCAAGCATCTGCAAAAGTCGAGGCGCTGTTACAAGCTACACGTGCTAAAATAATTGCAACCTCCCCTTCTGAACATGATTTTGTAACGAGTATTGTCAGTCATATTCCGCATATTGCTGCAGCTTTGCTTGTTAACTTAAGCCGGGATCATCAGCAAGACTCTCCTTTAGTTCAACAATTAGCTGCTGGAGGTTTTCGTGATATTACGCGGATTGCTAGCAGCAGTCCAGAAATGTGGAGAGATATTATGCATGAAAATAAATCTTACATTTTGGATGGTATACACGAATGGCAAGCGCAATTAACTAAAGTTGCACAACAAATTGAAAATGATGATAATGAAGGTGTTTTCCAATTTTTCGAACAAGCACGTGACTACAGAAATCAATTACCTTCCAAAACGCCCGGTGCTGTGTCTAGTTCTTATGAATTGTATGTTGATGTCCCTGACGAACCTGGTATGATCAGCAAAGTAACTTCTATCTTGAGTTTACATAACATTTCTATAAGTAACATAAATATTGTAGAAGTCCGCGAAGATATTTATGGCGCCTTACGTATCAGCTTCAAATCCCCTGAAGATCGTGAATTAGGTATTAAATATTTACATGAATTTGATACTTACAGTCTTTAAATAGTATCCAGTCAGAGGTTGGGCCATAATAATGTCTCAGCTCTTCTCTTTGTACTGGCAGTAGCTATCTGTACAGAAAATGCGCTTGTTCCAAGCTTTTTTCTATTCTAGTTAGCTTTGTCGGGGCGGGAAGACGAAATACTTTTAATTAAAAATTATTTCTGTCCCCGCTCCCTTTTTACATTTTATGCCCCGCCATCAGCCCGAGACGACCATATTTCGTTCCGGCATCTGTATAAGATACTGCTTTAGATACAATTCCTTTCCCGTATTTTTGTTGTAATTGATCGATAGTCTTTGCTAGAGCCTCACTGCGTTTTCTTTCATATTCATCTACGAAAAGATTCAATTGCTGAACACCTTCAGGAACAAACTGAGTTAAAGAAATACTTAAAGTACGATACAATAAATCTCTATCGCAAAGCTTATCTGCCCATTTTTCGACCATCTTCCAAATCTCTTTATCTAAATTAGTCGGTTCTTGTAGAGTGAATTGCTTATGCACCCCGCCGCCATCTCTATAACCGAACGCAAAATGAATCGTTCGCGCACGCATTTTGCGTAAGCGCACACGCATCGCTACATCTTCTATCAATTCTTGCATCACCACTTTTGCATCTTCATAGTGATAATCTCGCATCAGAATTTGGCTTTTACAGATAGAAGGATTAGTGGTCTTATATTTCTCTCGAATTTTACTTTGATCGATACCATGTGCGTGTAAATGCAAATCAATTCCTTTAATACCGAAATCCCTTTTCAGATAGCGATGAGGATAATGTGCTAAATCTCCAATGGTAAAAATACCGCGCTTATTTAATTTCTTTTCTGTACGCTTATTGATACCCCAAAACTTATTAAGCGGCTTTATCTTCCATAATTTCTCAGGCACATCTTGGTAACGCCATTCTGCCATCCTATTCGGTTGATGTTTCGCCTCAATATCCATTGCTAATTTACTCAATAGCATATTAGAACCTATTCCCACAGTACAATAAATTTGTGTTTTATCATAAATCTCTTTCATCAGCTTAATACAAAAAGAATGTAAGGTACTGCTGAATCGATGATAGCTGTCTGTTACATCCATAAAGAACTCATCAATACTATATTGATGTAAATCCTCTGGTGGTACATATTGCAAAGCAATTTTGGAAATCATAATAGATACGTCCAGGTACTTGCGCATACTTGGATTAATAATATAAATATCATTCCGATGCGGTATTTCAAATAATCTTGAACCTGTTTTAATACCGATAGCTTTAAGCGGTGGTGTAGCAGCTAATACTACAGACCCCTGCCGCTTTGTATCTGCTACAACTGCTAATTTTGTAGTCATAGGATCGAGTCCTTTAGATATACATGACACGCTTGCAAAGAAACTTTTTTGGTCAATACATAAGATGTCTCTATCTTCTAACAAATGATAATCATACATATTATCGCCCCCGCCATTTGATATTTCTATTATATACGAACATTTGTTCTTATTCAATATAAAAGGGAACAAATGTTCTAAAATTTAGCATACAAATTTTGAATACAACCATTTAAAAAATGCTATAATAACTATGAATTAAACAAAAGGAGGGGTTCACATGCCATTAGTGAACATTAAATTAATTGAAGGACGTTCTGATGAACAATTGAAAGACCTAGTCAAAGAAGTAACAGATGCTGTAGAAAGAACAACTAAAGCAGACCGCAATGCTATCAGCGTAGTATTAGAAGAAATGAAACCTACACATTATGGTGTCGGCGGCGTCAGAAAATCAGATCAGTAATCAAAATAAAAGTAAGCCCGGAAAATCAGAAACAATTTTCCGGGCTTACTTTTTGACTATTTCTTTTTCGTATCCTCTTTTTTAGAATCAGAATTATCTTTTAAGAATTCCTGAATGGCTTTTTTATTTTTCGGCTTATCTACTTCTAAAGCACTGCCGCTTTCCGCTGTTTGAATATCTTGGTAAGTCCCTTTCATCGGTACAGTTAATGTTTTAACGTCTTTATCTCCTCTGATACCGAAATTGACACCCGTTTGAATCAAGGCAGAATCTGGAATATTAGTATTTAAATAACCTCTTAATATACCTGCTACTTTCGGCAATTTGAATACCGCACCAGGTTTGGTCATTTCTTGTTTAAGTGCTTGAATCACTTGCTGTTGTCTGCGCACACGCCCAAAGTCACCTTCTGCGTCATGACGGAAACGAGCGTAGCCCAGCAATTCTTTACCATTTAAATTATGATGCCCTTTTTTCAATGAAACGCCAATGAGCTCAGACATATCCTTCTCAACATCTATCGGTACACCATCCGGCGCTAACTCATCAATCATTTTTTCGAAACCTTTGAAGTCGACAACCGCATAATACTCTGGGTTAATACCATAGTTTTCTACTAAAGCTTTCCGTAATAATTCAGGGCCGCCTAGTGAATAAGCTGCATTAATTTTATAATTTCTGTATCCTGGAATCTTAGCATACGTATCACGCATGACCGAAACAATTTTCATTTTCTTATGAATATAATCATATTGAGCGACCATAATAGAATCTGTACGAGATTTACCACCATCAGATTTATCAGCGCCTAATAGTAAGATAGAAATTTTCCCGTCATTTTTAACGGGACCATTAAACTTTTGAACTTTCATATTTGAATTATGCTTTTTCGCATAATCGATACCGCTTTTATAACCAGACACAGCATACACAATAAATACGATCAAGATAATCAACAGACCCAGCAGAATGAATGGCAGTTTACGTATTTTTTTCTTCATTCTTTTCTTACGTGGAGGAGGCGGACTACCACTGCTTCGTTTATAATTTTCTTTATTATTATCTTCTTCAGTCATTTTTTCCCAACCTTATATCTTCAAAATTGACAGTCTATGTAATATAATTAATACATACTAAAGTTATATAATTTCCTTTTAAAAATCAAGTATTTTATGAACAAATAGTACTAAGGTCTCAGACAAAGAAAGGGTAGATAGCATGAATATCAACACTGCATACTTTGCAGGCGGATGTTTCTGGTGTATGACCAAGCCTTTTGATTCGTATGATGGTATTGAAAAAGTAACGTCAGGTTATATGGGTGGCACAGTAGAAAATCCGACTTATGAAGAAGTTAAAAAAGGAAATACAGGACATTTAGAAACGGTGAAAGTAGAATATGACGTTGCGCTATTTTCTTATCATAAATTATTAGAAATTTTCTTTTCTGTCATCGACCCTACTGATTCAGAGGGCCAATATCAAGATCGCGGTAATCAATACCGTACTGCTATCTTCTATACTAACGAAGATCAAAAAGAAACAGCAGAACAGTATATCGAGGAATTAAAATCTACTATTAATCATCATAAGGCGATTGCAACACAAGTATTGCCAGTATCTGAATTCTACAAAGCAGAAGACTATCACCAAGATTTTTACAAAAAGAATCCGGAACGTTTTGCTGAAGAAGAAGCACAACGCGAAGCAATCAAACAGCAAAAAAATGGTAAGCAGGACTAAACAATTAGTTCCGCTTACCATTTTTATATTTATAAACATTCTATTATCATCCTGAAATATTAATTTCATCATGATTCCATCTATTTTTTTCCATCATATCGGCCCAATTTTGGAAGAGTTGCTGAGCATAAGGAATCCAATAAGCAGGAAGTGGTGTGAGCGTTTCTCCTCGGAAATAATTCTTAGGTTTAGCAGCCGCTTCCCCATTCTTCTCACTATCCCTCTGATACTCATTCAACAACGTCTCTGGCTCATATTCAAAGTGGCCACCGATATATAAATCAGTCTGACCTTTATTAGAAATGAAATCCACTCCGGTATAAGGACTATAGGTAACCACATCTAAATCCGCTTCCTCCATCACCTCATAAGGATCCATGAAGGAACCGCGAGATTGCGGAATAATATATTCAGGAATCTCGCACAATACTGGATGGGCTTGCATAATATGATAACGGTAAATTCCCGTTAATTTTTCAGGAAACATTCTTTTGTGAATACCGTAACGATAATTCAAAGCAAATTGTGCACCCCAGCAAATAAATAGACGTTGTTTCACATGAGTTTCTGACCACTCATAGATAGACTTTAATTCCTCGATATAATCTACTTCAGAAAAATCAAGATGTTCAACAGGTGCTCCTGTCATAATTAAACCATCATAATAATGATCCTTGATATCATCAAATTCCTGATAATACTGCTCCGCATGCACATTTGAAGAAGTTCGGCTTTGATGAGTCACTGGATAGATAAAATCAATATTAATCGGATGATCCGTTTGTCCAAGCAATCGCAGCAGTTGTCTTTCTGCATCTTCTTTTACCGGCATTAAATTAACAATCAAGAGATTTAAACCATCGTTGATTCTGTGATTTGCAAAATCGATGTGCTCCTCTTGTAATATAGGCAGTATAGGAATTTTATTCGTAAATAACATGTTAAATCGCTTCTAATCCTTTTTCCAAGTCATTAATGATATCATCAATATGTTCAAGACCTACAGAAATACGAATAGTTTCAGGAGTAATGCCTGCAGTCAGTTGTTCCTCTGGAGTTAATTGAGCATGTGTCGTAGAAGCTGGATGAATCACTAATGATTTCGCATCGCCTACATTCGCAAGCAATGAGAATAATTCTAACGACTCGATAAATTTAATGCCTGCCTCATAACCGCCTTTAACACCGAAAGTGAAAATAGAACATGCACCTTTAGGAAGATATTTTTCTTTTAAGTCATAGTACTCACTAGAAGGAAGTCCTGCGTATTTCACCCATTCTACCTTGTCGTGATTATCTAAGAACTTAGCAACCTTTTCAGCATTTTCAACATGACGTTCCATTCTTAAAGATAACGTCTCTAATCCTTGGAGGAGTAAGAAAGCATTTAAAGGAGACAGACAAGCGCCTGTGTCACGTAACAACGTCGTTCTGATTTTGAATGCTAAAGCAGCTTCACCAAAGGCATCCGCAAATACTAAATCATGATAAGATGCATCAGGTTCAGTCAAACCAGGGAACTTGTCATTTTGTTTCCAATCGAAGTTGCCGCCATCTACTACGACGCCTCCCATAGATGTCCCATGTCCGCCAATAAATTTAGTAGCTGAATGTACTACGATATTCGCACCATGTTCTAAAGGTCTGAATAAATATGGAGAAGCAAAAGTATTATCCACGATTAATGGGATTCCCGCTTCATGCGCAATTTCTGCTAATTTCTCTACATCTTCTACATTACCTTCAGGATTACCGATTGTTTCAATATAAATAGCTTTAGTATTATCTTTAATGGCGTTTTTAACTTCATCAAAGTTTTTGCTGTCCACAATAGAAACATCAATACCGTACTTAGGCAAAGTATGACTGAATAAAGTATATGTACCGCCATATAAAGTAGAACTTGCTACAATGTAATCTCCTGCTTCAGCCACTGTTTGCACAGCATACGTAATAGCCGCCATACCAGAACCTACTGCTACCCCTGCAACGCCGCCTTCTAATTCCGCAACACGTGTTTCAAAGACTGCCACAGTTGGATTCGTTAAACGAGAATAAATATTACCTAATGCATTTAAACCAAATAAATCTGCCGCATGTTGCGTATCATCGAATGTAAAAGATGTCGTTTGATAAATCGGAACTGCTCTCGAATGCGAAGTAGGATCTACCACCTGTCCTGCGTGTAATTGCAATGTTTCAAATTTAAAATCGTTTGTCATGTTCTATTTCCCCCTTATTAACATAAAAAATAAGCCTACCTGAAAAGATAGACTTTAAATCTCTTATCTTTCAGGTCTTCACCTGCTGGAATTAGCACCTAACTTAAATAGGTTGCCTGGTATCGTCGGGCCAGTCCCTCCACCATTCTGGATAAGTTTTATATAATTTAATCAGAGTATAAAACTAATCTTTCCTCTTGTCAACAGACTATTCTCATTTTTCAGAAATTAATTTAGAATTCGCTTGTTGAAATACACTGACTTAGCGCGCTCTTAAAAATAAAAACCCGATTGCCGAGCTTTCAGACAATCAGGTTTCCTTTTTTCGTATTCTATTGTTTAGAACGAATGACACGCAGTACTTTCAACATATTCTGCCATAGTGAACTATGTCTAGAATACACTAAGTATCTCGGTTCCCAATGAGGTTTGAACTTTTCTTTGTATTGTCTTAATCCGCGGAAGCGATATAAATTGTTGAAGTTTTCGAATATGCGACCTGCGATACGTTCATTCAAATAAGAGAACTCTGTTTGTCCAACATTAGATAAGGTCGCCATTCCCATGTTGAATGCCTTATAATCGTGTTCTTGGCCCCATAACAGCAGATGGAGGTATAAACCATCCATCAATGGTAAATCAACGTCAGGGAGCCAACGGATAAGGTCTACAGAGAATGAATCATTATAATGCGTCGGCATTAAACTGCTGAAGGCAATAATTCTGCCGTCTTTTTCTTTTAAGATACCGACCGGTGCTTTAGAGATATAACTGTCTGTAAACTGGCCGACTGAAAAATGCATTTCATTTTTTCCATCCAGCCATGCATCACTGACATGTTTCAGTTGTTTCATCAATTCCGGTGAAAATGGCGGTTCTATAATTTCAAATTGAATCTCTTGATCAGCAATTTTATTCAAAGTCGCTCTAAAGCCTCTGCGTTTCTTACCTGAAGTCGTAAAGGTCGTTAAATCAATTACCGCTTCTTCCCCTAATTTAAAGAACTGATTACCGAAATCATGATACAACGGCATATAACGATCGCTCGCTTGATAGAAAATCACTTCATAGCCCATCTTCACTGCATAATCATAAATCGTCTCTAATAAATGGTGGAAACGTTCCGGATTACCGATAGGGTCTCCAAGTACAACTAAAGCATTGGATTTGTAGCGGTACATCACAAATGCTTCTTCAGATTCATCCATAAATACTTCTTTATCCCCACTATAGATAAGGTGGCTTAAATAGTTGCCGCCGTATTGCTGGATAATCTCTGTACAACGTTCGAAATCTGGTTGCGGACGTTCTTTAGAATACGCTTGTTCAAATAACCAGACAATAAATGCCACAAGGATAAAAATGACGAGTGCTGTCAACCATAAATAATAACGTAAGAGAGAATTATCTAATTCCATCTTGTATGCATCTAACGCATTCAACACTAATTTAATAATATAATGATTTAAAATCAGCATACCTGCACTGACAAAAAACATAGCGACAATATGACGCAGTCGAAGCGGGCGTTTCAAAATCGGTGTTTTATTGAATGAATAAACCAACAATGCGAAAAGAACTACAAGCCAAAACATCAGCAATACCGATGTATTCATATACAAGGTAATTGCAAAAATGATAATAATCGCGAATAACGCAAATAAAATGGCACGTCTGCTTTGTTTAAAAATCCCTCGTACATTTAACATTAAAATTAAACAAGCACTCGTATGAATCGTCACAATAATATAGTAAAACATGTGATTAGGATCATATAATCCATCATAAATAATCGATACATTATTTAATAAGAACATCAAGCTGGTAAAAGCGACTAAAATTCCTAAAGATAACGAGGGAATCTTAGAAACGACAGCCTTTTGATAAGAAAATAAGAAACTAGTGACTTCTTTTGCCGGTGTATAATATCTGGATTGTTCAATGTAGCGTCTGGCAGAAGTACCAAATTCAAAGATAGATAATATCATTGAAATAAGCAACGGTATAAAGTAATAAGCAAAACGATACATTAAGAGACCTAGCAATATCTTTTCTTCTGGTAAGCCTAGATGTTTCAAGCCTACTAAAATCACGACATCAAAGGCCCCGAATCCGCCAGGGATGAAACTGATCAAGCCTGCTATGGCAGCAATAATAAAGATACCAATCACTGAAGTATACGGCACATCTAAATGGACGACACGCAATGAAAAGTACAATACTGTACTAGCAGCAATCCATTCAACCGCTGAAACCATCGTAAGATAAACACCTGTTAACCGATGATTCTGTTGAACCGGCTTCTTGATGGTAAAAATGATAAATGCCGGTAAGAATAGTGCCACGACATACATCATAATATGTACAGCAGGATAGCGATATAACAAATGAGATGCATTGAAGATATGTGTGACTACCAAAATCGATAGGAAACTCAATCCTGTCAACATTGATAGCAAGACTAACGAAATGTAATGCATCAATGTCTTTGTATCTTTAGTATAATTTCTATAAACTGCCAAACGCATACCTGCGCCGATAAATCCACCAAATCCAATAATAGAATTCAAGGCATTTATAATATAACTAATTCTGAAGATCTTCCCTAATGGTATCGTCAACTTCAGTGTGCGAACCATTATAAAGTCATAAAAGCTGAGCAGTAAAATAGATGCGGCACCGATGGCAAACACACCTGTCAACTGTACCCTATTCAATTTTTCAAAGAGAATAAAAGCCTTTTTAAAATCCATGTGCGCAATTTCTCTATACAAAATAGTAGCTACAACGATAAATAAAACTGTAGCAAAAACGATTTTCGCTATGGTGAACAAGCGACCTTTTAATTCTTTTGACATTTTTTCACTCAATTCTTAATTGATATTTTTTAGTTATTCTTTAATTATTTAACTCATTAACCAGCAAATAATATCGACTTACTTAGTAAAAATATACCACAACCGTAAGCGATTCAAAACGTAAAAACAGACATAACCACCTAACAATAGTGTCATGCCTGTTTGATTGCTTGTATTAACGTACTTCGTTGTTAGGATTATCTTTCCATTCTTCATTCTCAACTTCATAAGGCTCTGAATCTTGTCCGTAATAGCGGTTATAGCGACGTTTGAAGATATCAAAGAGGTGCATCACTAGTACTTTTAAGACAGCATATCCTGGTATTGCTAAGATAACACCGACAATACCTAATAAATTTCCAGCACATAAAAGTACGAAAATAATCGTTAACGGATGTACTTTTAATGTTTTGCCCATGACATTTGGTGAAATAAAGTGTCCTTCAAAGAATTGTACCAAAGTCCACACAATTACGAGTTTCAATAACATAATCGGTGAAGTAATCAATGCCATGACAATCGCGGGTGAAATCGCAATGGTAGGCCCTAAATAAGGAACTACACTTGTTACTGCTGCGATACATGCAAGCACTAAACTGTAATCTAATCCGATAATCGAATATCCGATAAATAGCAGAATACCGATACATAATGATACAAACATTTGACCTTGAATGTAAGAACCAACCTGTAAGCTCATACTTTCAATTATTTCATGAAAGTCTTGACGGAATTTCGGCGGTACAATTCTAATTGCCATTTCTTTAAAGTGATGACCGTCTTTCAAGAAGAAGAAGAGTACAAAGGGTGTCGTAACTAAAACTACTCCGACATTAACAACCGCTTCCGCAAACGACATCACTTTTGTTCCGAAGCCATCAAAATAATCCGAAACCATACCAGGCACTTTTTTCGCAAATTTATCTAATTGGTCTTGAATCTGACCATAAAAGCTTGAGAACCCTGTGCCTCTCGACATGCTCGTCACTCGATCAACAATGTCATTAAATTTATCAACATAGCGCGGTACGTGATGACTGAATGTTTTGATTTGACCTCCAATAACCGGGATTAATAAGTTAACAATCAATGCAATGACTGCTACAGCGACACAATATAAGATGATAATTCCCCATAATCTTGGGATACGATAACGTTCCATAATGTTAATGATAGGATTAAAGAGATAAAAGAGAATTAATCCTAAAATAACCGGTGCGGCTATCGTATTAAAAATAATTACAAAAGGCTGGAATATGTAAGAGACTTTATCAAAAATAAAAATAGCGATACCGATAAGTATCAACATGACTAAGCCAAATAACAAATTCTTGCCCCCGATAAATTTCATAAAGCGCGTTTCGCTCAGTGAGAAACGCTGTGGCTTATCGTTATTTGCCATATTATTCACCATTCCTTGTGCTTAATTAAACATATTTTATCGCTTCTTTGTTAAAAAAGAAACTTATAATGCTAAAATACTTGTTTTACTTATATATTTTACCACTGCTATTCAAAAAGAAACCGTCAATTAAAAAGAGAGACTGGAAATTTTATTCATTTCCCAATCTCTCTTATCAAATTATATCTCTTCTAATGATTTACTAAAATTAACTTCTCACCTTGTTCTACTTTTCCCGAATGCAAGACTTCAATATTTGCGCTTCCTGTATTTGTAATAATTATCGGTGTGATAGTACTATCAGCATGTTCTTTGATATAATCTAAATCTACTTTCATTAATGGTTGACCTAAAATAATCGGTTCATTTTCTTGCACTAAGATTTCAAATCCTTCTCCCTCTAATTTAACAGTTTCTAAACCAAAATGAATCAGGAGTTCGATTCCATCTTTAGATTCTAAACCAAGCGCATGTTTTGTCGGAAAGACCATTTTGACTGTGCCGTCAAACGGTGCTACGACTTCTCCTGTTTCTGGTTTGATTGCGATTCCGTCGCCCATCATTTTTTCAGAGAAGACTTTATCAGGCACTTCACTTAAAGCCACCGCTTCTCCAGTAATCGGCGCATAAACCAAAGCACCGCCTTCAGCGACAATCTCAGCTGTCTCAAGATCACCATCCTCAGTAACCGTAGTTTCGGCTGGAGAGGATATAGTTCCATCCATAATTTGCTGCATATCATGTTTAATTTGATCAGATTTCGGTCCGAAAATCGCTTGCATGTTATTACCGACTTCCAGCACGCCTGAAGCACCGAGTTGTTTTAATTTTTCCACATCAACCAATTCTTTATCTCTGACTTCTACACGTAAACGCGTAATACAAGCATCTAAATGTTTAATGTTCTCTTTATGACCCATCGCTGCTAAAACTTCAAATGGCAATTCACTGACAGAAACGTCTTTATTCTCAACTTCTTTATCTTCACGCCCAGGTGTTTTCAAGTTTAACTTTTTAATTAAGAATGTAAATAAGAAGTAATAAATAAAGGCATACGCAATACCGACTGGAATGACTAATAAGGCATTAGAACGATCCCAAGATAGCAATCCGTAAAGAATGTAGTCGATAAAGCCGCCTGAGAAAGTCATACCGATTTGAACGTGTAATAAGTGCATAATTAAGAATGAAGTACCTGCTAAAATTACATGTACCACGTAAAGAATCGGCGCTACAAATAGGAATGAGAATTCTAAAGGCTCAGTGATACCTGTTAAAAATGCAGTCAAGGCTGCAGATAGCATCAAACCGCCAACCACTTTACGGCGTTCAGGTTTAG
This sequence comes from Staphylococcus piscifermentans, assembly GCF_900186985.1. Taxonomy (NCBI): domain Bacteria; kingdom Bacillati; phylum Bacillota; class Bacilli; order Caryophanales; family Staphylococcaceae; genus Staphylococcus; species Staphylococcus piscifermentans. Next base: position 1,625,232 of record NZ_LT906447.1, read on the forward strand.
CCTGACGATAAATTGCAAAGGCTGCTGCAGGCAAACCAAACATCATAAATGGATATTTACCTGTTGTAAAAGCACCTGAAGTAAATGGTACACCCTCTTGATATTGTGCCATCCAGATACGTTGGTCTCCACGAACGAGATTGCCCGCTTCGTTGACATAGTGTCCGAACTCAAACCAGAATGGTGCATAGAAAATGTGGTGTAAGCCGAAAGGAATCAACGCACGTTCGATAACTCCGAAGATAAAGGTTGTCAGTGCTAAGTTTTTACCTAACAAGAAATTAGATAAAGCGTTCAAACCCTCTTGTACTGGCGGCCAAACAAAGCTCAATACAATCCCTGTTAAGATTGCCACAAGTGAAGTAATAATCGGCACGAATCTCTTACCTGCAAAGAATCCTAAAAATTGAGGGAGCTGGATATTGTAAAATTTGTTATAGCACCAAGCTGCTAATCCCCCGATAATAATCCCCCCGAAAACTCCCGTTTGTAGTGTTGGTATACCTAAAATCAATGCATGCGCAGGATCTTTAGCAGATTGTCCTAATGTTTTGGCACCTTCTGCATATGAATAAATGTCATCAATAGTGATGCCTGCAACCTTGCCCATTGTCGCACTCATAATCAAATAACCGACCAAAGCAGCAATACCTGCTACGCCATCACCGCCCGCTAAACCTAAAGCTGTACCCATTGCAAAGAGTAAAGGCAAATTATCAAAAATCACTTGTCCGGATACTTCCATAATTTGACTGATAAGCTGAATCACATGATGCTCCATCCATGGCGCAAAATGTAAAATTTGTTCATTATGCATCGCATTACCAAATGCTAATAAAATACCAGCGGCTGGCAAAATTGCAACTGGCAGCATTAATGCCTTCCCGATACGTTGTAATTGACCGAAAAATATTTTCAATAGATTTTTCATTGTCTCCTCCTAAGATGTATATTCTAAAAAAACACGAACAAGAAAACTAGAGAATCTAGATTCCTGTTCGTGTCGGTAATCCTTCACAAGTAAAGACATGTGTAGTTTTTAGCCGTATATATTATGAAGTGCGAAAGGTATTTTTCAGTGAATTATTTTACTAAAATCACTTTGTCGCCTTGTTTCACTTCACCATGTTGCAATACTTCCATTGCACGGCCATTTAAATTTGTCACCACAATTGGTGTAATTGTACTATCTGCATGTTCTTTGATGTAATCTAAATCTACTTTCATTAATGGTTGTCCTAAGACAATATTTTCATTTTCTTTCACAAGAATATCAAAGCCTTGACCTTCTAGTTTAACTGTTTCTAAACCAAAGTGAATCAGTAGTTCGATTCCATCTTTAGATTCTAAACCAATCGCATGCTTTGTCGGGAAGACCATTTTAACTACTCCGTCAAACGGCGCTACGACTTCACCTGTTTCTGGTTTGATTGCGATTCCGTCACCCATCATTTTTTCAGAGAAGACTTTATCAGGCACTTCTGTGATATCGACTACTTCACCTTTAATCGGTGCATAAACAACGCCACCGCCTGCTGCAGCGATTTCTGCTGTTTCTTTATCGCCTTCTTCAGTGACTGTTGTTTCTTCTGGAGACGTAATCTTACCATCCATAATTTGCTGCATATCATGTTTAATTTGATCGGATTTCGGTCCGAAAATTGCTTGCATGTTATTGCCGACTTCAAGTACTCCTGAAGCACCTAAGTCTTTCAACTCTTCAACGTCTACTTTAGCTTTATCGTTAACCTCAACACGCAATCTCGTGATACAAGCGTCTAAATGTTTGATATTTTCTTTGCCGCCCATTGCATCTAATACTTTAAAAGGCAATTCGCTGGCTGCAACATTTGATGATTTCACTTCTTTATCTTCGCGTCCAGGTGTTTTGAAGTTGAATTTAACGATAAGGAAGCGGAAGATAATATAGTAAATCGCTGCATAAACCAATCCTACAGGGATAACCATCCACCAGTGTGTCTTATTCGGCAAGATGCCTAGTAAGAAGAAGTCGATGAAACCACCTGAGAAGGTGTAACCGAGATGCAGATCTAATAAGTATAAAATTAAGAATGATAATCCATCTAAGACAGCATGGATAAAGAATAATAAAGGTGCTACGAATAAGAATGAGAATTCTAATGGTTCAGTAATACCTGTTAAGAATGAAGTCAAAGCCCCTGATAACATCAAACCTGCAACAACTTTTTTATTCTCTTTCTTAGCGGTTTGGTAAATAGCTAAGGCTGCTGCTGGCAAACCGAACATCATTACTGGGAATTCACCTTGCATGAATTTACCTGATGTTAAAGGTACATTATCACGTATTTGTTCGATAAAGATACGTTGGTCCCCATGAATAATTTGTCCTGCTGCATTTTTATATGATCCGAATTCAAACCAGAACGGTGCATGGAAAATATGGTGCAGACCGAATGGAATTAATAAACGTTTAATGAAACCAAATAAGAATACGGCAAGACCTGTATTAGAAGCTAATAATCCTTCACTAAATGCATTTAATCCCCCTTGGATTGACGGCCAAATAATCGCCATCGGGAAAGCTAAAATAAACGAACAAGTTGCCATCATAATCGGTACGAAGCGTTTACCTGCAAAGAACCCTAAATAACTTGGCAACGAAATGTTATAGAACTTGTTATAACACCATGCTGCCAATGCACCGATGATGATACCGCCGAACACGCCTGTTTGCAGTGTTGGAATACCTAATACATTCGCAAATCCTGTTGCAGCATCTGCTGCTTTTTCAGGTGTTACTCCTAAGAACATGCCCATTGTTTTATTTAAAACAATAAAACCGACAAATGCTGCAATGGCTGCAACACCATCACCGGATGCTAAACCAATTGCTACACCGAGTGCAAAGATAATCGCTAAATTATCAAAGATAATTCCGCCGGCTCCTTCCATCATTTTGGCAACATTTTGAAAACCATCTGCTTGAATGAATGGCAATAGATGTTGTAAAGCGTCACCTTGAAAAGCGTTTCCTAAAGCAAGCAATAAACCTGCTGCTGGCAAGATTGCAACTGGAAGCATTAATGCTTTACCAATACGTTGCAGCTGACCGAAAAACTTTTTCCACATAAAAGTTTCCTCCCAAATATTAAATTGTAAATATCAAGAATAGATTCAACAGCACAAAAAAAGGCATGAGCAAAAAAGTCGGTATCCTTTCCAACTTTATCACTCATGCCTAATCGAATTAGTTACACGTGCATATTCTCTTCATTTTGCTGCGTGAAATGATAAATATGTAGCGTTAAATAAATCAGTTCTGCTTCATATACATCCACGTCCAGATGCTGCTGCATCATTTTAATGATTTTAACAGCTATATTATAGCATAGCGGATAATGCGCTTTCAACATGTTTCCGAATTCATCTTTTACTTGAATAACTTCACCCTTTTGAAGCCGTCTGATTAAAAATTGAATATGTCGAATAAAGCGTTGATACTGAATCGATGCTGTATCTATTCGGCATTTCAAATCATGTTCCATAATTAAAACACTTTTATTAATAATTTCATTGGTCAGTCGTACTTCATGCAATGATAAGTCATCTTTACTGCTGGCAATATGCAAAGCAATAAAACCAATTTCATCTTCTGGGAAGTCAATATCCAAGAGACGATTCAAGTGTTCAATCACTCTCTCTGCAATTGCATAAGATTCAGAGTATAACTGTTTGGTTTCGATTAAGAATGGATTCTTAATAAATTGCTGCTGTTGAATACGTTTATAAGCAAAGATAATGTGATCAGTCAAAGCAACCATCAAATCCTCATCTGCCACAGAATGATCTGCATGAGTAATGATATCCATTGCTTCAATAATCGTTTGGAGCACCTTATCATCAGCGATTTCTACTAAAGCCTTGTAATGATCTTGTTCTTTCTTTTGTTCTAATTTATAAACTTTATCTATCATTGCTGAATCTGAAAGTTTCATTCCGCGCTTTTTATTGAACCCAATACCTCTGCCGATCAGAACAACTTCATGATGATCTTCGTCTGTGCAGATAATGACGTTATTATTCAGTGTTTTCTCTATGACGTAGTTGCTCATGCTAACCACCTTTTCTTAATTCCTACTCTGTCTATGAGTATATATCTTGTATGCCTTTAAGCAGATATAGTTAATATTAGTGTCCATTTTACCACATATTATTCTTAGTATGAGAGAGCAATTCATACAATTCTGTATAAAAAGAGAGCAGAACAGAAATAACATTTTAAAATTATTTCGTCGTTCTGCCCCGGCCAAGCTAACTAGAGGGAGCGAGACAGAAATAAAATTGTTTCAAATTATTTCGTCGTCTCGCCCCGACAAAGCTAACTAGAATAGAAAAAAGCTTGGAACAAGCGCATTTTCTATTCAGATAGCTACTGTCAGCTTGGAACAAGCGCATTTTCTATTCAGATAGCTACTGTCAGTTCAAAGAACAAAGAGTAGGACATTATTATGTCCCACCCTCGAATAGTTAATCATTATTTACGTGTTAATTGTTTAGCAGGATCTCCCCAACATTCAATACCGAATAAATTTATTTCTAAGTTTTCCGGTTTAAAGATTGGTTTCTTACCTTCTTTACGTTGTTTAAAGTAATCTTTCATGACAGCAAGTGCAATATTAGATAATCCAATGATAGCAATCAAGTTGACAATTGCCATCAATCCCATAAACACGTCTGCTGTACTCCACACAGTTTCTGTTTTGATAACTGCACCGAAGAATACAAGCACAACGACTAAACATCTGAAAATAAATAAAACTGTCTTATTGTAAGACAAGAATTCAATATTAGATTGGCCGTAATAATAGTTACCGATAACAGATGAGAACGCAAATAATGTAATCGCTACTGTTAAGAAGATACCGCCGGCACTGCCTAAGTGTTCATTCAATGCAGATTGTGTTACAGCCACGCCTTGTGGTGCATTGTCTCCAAATTTCAAACCGCCGTATAATAAGATTACAATCGCTGTTGATGTACACACTAAGATAGTATCGAAGAATACTCCTAATGATTGCAATAAACCTTGTTTTACTGGGTGCGGAACCGCTGCAGTTGCGGCCGCGTTAGGCGCTGACCCCATACCAGCTTCGTTAGAGAATAAACCACGTTTAATCCCTTGTAATACAGCTGCACCGACTGCTCCGCCTGTAGCTTGTTCCACCCCAAAGGCATTTTTGAAGATAGTCGCAAGCATCGGAATAATTTGATCATAATTCATAATTAAAATAACAAATACTACGCCGATATAAATGATTGCCATAATCGGTACGATGATTGATGACAACGTTGCGATACTGCGCACACCGCCGAAGATAATAATACCTGTTAAAATAGCTAACACAATACCTGTAATAACAGGACTGATATGATATTGCGTATTTAAAGATTCAGCAATTGTATTTGCTTGTACAGTATTAAAGACGAAGGCAAAGGTTACAGTAATCAGTATGGCAAAGACTACACCTAACCATTTTTGGTTAAGACCTTTAGTAATATAGTACGCAGGTCCACCACGATAACCGCCATCTTTATCCGGCACTTTGTAAACTTGTGCAAGTACTGCTTCTACAAAGGCACTGGCTGCACCGATTGATGCAATAATCCACATCCAAAAAACTGCACCAGGGCCACCAAGAACAATTGCGGTTGCGACACCTGCAATGTTTCCTGTTCCTACACGAGAACCTGCACTGATTGCAAAAGCTTGGAAAGGAGAAATACCTTTTTCACCATTATCCAAGGTTTCAGGTTTTTCAACTAAGGCACGCAACATCTCTCTGAAAGATGTAAATTGGATAAACTTAGAACTGATTGTAAAGAAAATCCCAGCAGTTAATAATAAGCCGATCAAGTATTGTGACCAAATTAAATCATTTCCAACACTGATAAAAGCTTTAAACCAGCCAGGGATTAAACTATCAAAGTCTTTCAATGTTAAAACCTCATATTCTTTTTAAATTTATGTAAAACGTTACACATAGAATTTGAAATTCGAGTCTCATTACAAGACTGAAATTTCTGTTTCATTTTTCTTCTAAATCAAAAAAATAGCAAGTGGTGCAATTCTGCAAGAGAATATTTACCGCTTGTTATTTGGTTAATCTATTTTCCATTCTATCATCTTACAATAACCCTGACTATATTTTTTTGAAAAGTAGAGAATTTCACTAATGATAAAAAGCTATTTGAATAGAAATTCATCTACTCAAATAGCCTTTAATTTATGCTTCTTCAGAAGAATCAGCTGTAGAGATTGAAAGTGCATTCACTTCGCCAAATTCATCTGTATCGACTACAAATGAACCGTTAGTATATTGTTCAGTAAGATGAATGTCACTTACTTTTCCAGAAAAGCTGTCTTTATTAGAATAAAGTGTATAGATACTTTCTGGATTAGTGATAACTTCAGCGCCTACAATACGGTGCGGCTTCGATTTCAATTCTTTCAACAGTTTGATACCGCGTTGTGCGCGTTTCGCTTCCGCCAACACTTTGAAACCGATGCGTTTAACAGCACCGCGTTGCGTTGCCATCAGAATAGTATCCTCAGGTTGAATGAGCTGTGTCATTTCGACAATGTCTTCATCTTTCAAATTGATAGATTTAACGCCAGCTGCACGCAGACCTGTACTTGATAATTCATCTGTAGAATAAGTAAGAGACATGCCTGTATGTGTCACAATCGTTATCAATTGATCTTGCTCGATACGCATGACATTAATCATCTTGTCGTCATCTTTTAATTTCATCGCAATCAATGGTTTATTAAAACGTGAAGTTTTGAAGAGTTCTAACTCACTTTTCTTAATCATACCGTTTTGAGTAGCCATAATATAATCGACCTTTTGCTTGAAGTCTGGTTCAGTAAAGACATCGATTACATATTCATCATTTTCAATCGGTACGAGTTGCGAAACATGCTGTCCTAAATCTTTCCACTTAATATCTGCTAGCTTATGCACTGGAAGATAGAGGTAGCGTCCTTTATTTGTAAAGACTAATGCAATATGCTGAGTATTTGTTTCAATATAACGCAATAACGCATCGCCGTCTTTCAAGCCGACTTCTTCTACCCGATTAGCGTTAAAGCTGCGAATAGAAGTACGTTTGATGTATCCATCACGTGATAAACTTAAAATGGTTTCTTCACTTGGCACAATCACTTCTTTTGAAATTTTAATTTCGGCGATTTCCGCTTCAATACGTGACAAACGCTCGGTTTTAAAGCGTGTGCGAATTTCTTTCAATTCATCTTTAATCACGTTCAATAAGGCATCGTGGTTATCCAAGATATTACGTAAGCCTTTAATTTTTTCTTCTAACTCACTATGTTCCTTTTCTAAAGCCACAATATCCGTATTCGTTAAACGATATAATTGCAATGTCACAATAGCTTCAGCTTGTTCTTCCGTAAAATCAAATTCAGCTACTAAATTATCTTTGGCATCTTTTTTGTTTTTAGAACCACGGATAATTGCAATGACTTCATCTAACACAGATAAAGCTTTCATTAGCCCTTCCACAATATGCATACGTTTTTCAGCATGGAACAAGTCATAGCGTGTACGTTTAGTTACTACATCAATTTGATGATTCAAATAGCTATCGATAATTTCGCGAATTCCCATTAATTTAGGACGTCCATCACTGATGGCTACCATATTGAAGTTATAAGAAATCTGCAAGTCTGTATTTTTGTACAAGAAATTCAATATCGCTTCACTATTTACATCTTTTTTCAATTCAATCGCAATACGCAAACCTGTTCTATCAGTTTCATCACGTACTTCCATAATACCGTCGACACGTTTATCAGCACGCAATTCATCGATTTTTTTCACAAGTGAACTTTTATTCACTTCATAAGGAATTTCACTCACAATCAATTCTTGACGACCGCTTCTCAACGTCTCAGTTTCCACTGTCGAGCGTACTACAATGCGACCTTTGCCTGTTTCATAAGCTTTCTTGATTCCATCTCTGCCTTGAATAATACCGCCAGTCGGGAAATCCGGCCCTTTAATATATTTCATCAATTGACTGACTGTAATATCAGGATTGTCGATATATTTCAAAGTTGCTTGAATCACTTCACCTAAATTATGAGGCGGAATATCTGTCGCATACCCTGCAGAAATACCAGTAGACCCATTAATCAATAGGTTCGGGAATCTAGCAGGCAATACCATAGGTTCCGTTGTCGTATCGTCATAGTTCGGTACAAATGGCACGGTATCTTTATTAATATCTCGTAATAATTCTTCAGATAACTGGCTTAATTTAGCCTCTGTATAACGCATTGCAGCTGGTGGATCGTTATCAATACTACCGTTGTTCCCATGCATTTCAATTAAGACATGTCGCAATTTCCATTCTTGACTCAGACGCACCATTGCATCATAAACAGAAGTGTCGCCATGAGGATGGAATTGACCGATAACATCCCCGACTGTTTTAGCACTTTTTCTGAAGTTTTTATCATAAGTGTTTCCGCTATCATACATTGCATACAGAATACGACGTTGTACAGGTTTTAAACCGTCACGCACATCCGGCAGCGCACGTTCTTGAATGATGTATTTACTGTATCTGCCGAAGCGGTCACCAATTACATCTTCTAACGAAAGGTCCTGGATGATTTCACTCAATTTGCTTCCTCCTCATCATATTCCTCTTGATCTAAGATTTGGATTTCATCATTTTCCAAAATACTTTGATCTTCTTGAAGACCGAATTCAACATGACGTTCAATCCATTCACGTCTTGGAGCTACTTTATCACCCATTAAAGTTGTAACACGTTTAGATGAACGTACTTCGTCTTCTACTTGTACTCTGATTAACGTTCTTGTTTCCGGATTCATCGTAGTTTCCCATAATTGATCGGGGTTCATTTCCCCTAAACCTTTATAACGTTGTAAACTGAATCCTTTACCAAGTTGTTTTTGTAATTTGTCTAATTCTTCATCGGTCCAAGCATATTCGACTTTTTTGGATTTACCTTTACCTTTTTCCAATTTATACAATGGAGGTAAGGCGATAAATACACGACCTGCTTGTACTAGTGGTTTCATATATTTGAAGAAGAAAGTTAACAGCAATACTTGGATGTGAGCGCCATCTGTATCGGCATCGGTCATAATAATAACGCGATTATAGTTGCTGTCTTCTAATTTGAATTCATTTCCGACACCTGCACCGATTGTATGAATAATTGTGTTGATTTCTTCATTTTTGAAAATGTCTTCCAAGCGTGCTTTTTCAGTGTTGATCACTTTACCACGTAATGGCAAAATCGCTTGATATTTACGGTCACGGCCTAACTTAGCTGAACCGCCGGCAGAGTCGCCCTCTACAAGATACAATTCTTTCTTCTCAGTATTTTTACTTTGAGCGGGCGTCAACTTACCAGATAGCAAGGTATCTTTACGTTTATTCTTCTTGCCTGTACGTGCATCTTCACGCGCTTTGCGAGCAGCCTCACGTGCTTGTTGTGCTTTCACAGCTTTTTTAACCAACGATTTAGAAAGTTGGCCTTTTTCTTCTAAATAGTAAGGTAGTTTTTCAGTGATTACTGAATCGACTGCACTTCTAGCTTCTGCAGTTCCTAACTTAGATTTCGTTTGCCCTTCGAATTGCAGCAATTCTTCAGGAATACGTACAGAAATAATCGCTGTTAAGCCTTCCCGGATATCGTTTCCGTCCAAATTCTTATCTTTCGCTTTCAGTTCACCAATTCGACGTGCGTAATCATTGAAGACACGAGTCATGGCTGTTTTGAAACCGACTTCGTGTGTTCCGCCATCTTTGGTACGTACGTTATTTACAAAACTCAAGATACTTTCAGAGTATTGATCATTGTATTGGAAGGCTACATCTACTTCAATACCGTGCGATTCGCCAGAGAATGTTGAGACGTCATGCAAGACTTCTTTACCTTCGTTGACGTAGCTTACAAATTCTTTAATTCCTTCTTCATAATGATAGATTTCTTCGCGCTCTTTTCCAGCACGTAAATCTGTTAAAGTGATTTTTAAATCTTTTAAAAGGAATGCGGACTCTTGCAAGCGTTCGCTTAATGTATCAAAGTTGAAGGCTGTTGTAGATTTAAAGATTTCAGGGTCTGGTTTAAAAGTGACTTTTGTCCCTTTTTTGCGTGTTTTGCCTTTTTTCTCTAATCCTGTTGCAGGCAATCCGCCTTTATTAAATTTCTGTTCATAAATATATCCATCTCGATAGATTTCCACATCCAGCCATTCGCTGAGCGCATTCACTACTGATGCACCTACACCATGCAAACCACCAGAAGTTTTATAGCCGCCTTGACCGAATTTACCACCAGCATGCAAAATAGTAAAAATAACTTCCACGGTCGGTTTGCCGGACTTGTGAATACCTGTCGGCATACCTCGGCCATTATCCTCGATGGTGATACTATCATCTTTATTGATAGTGACTTGAATTTCATTGCCGAAACCGTTTAATACTTCATCGACTGAGTTATCAACGATTTCATATACTAAATGGTGCAAACCGCGTTTATCGGTTGACCCTATATACATTCCTGGTCTTTTGCGGACTGCTTCTAATCCTTCAAGAACTTGAATTGAATCGTCCGAATAGTTTTGTCGTTTATTTGTTGCCAATCGATTCTTCGCCTCCTACAAACATACGTTCGTTTATAAAACATTACAATAAACATTCTTACTTAAAATCTGCTAAATTGCAAGCCAGAAATTATTTTTCCTGACATCTCATTTTGAACGCTTTCAAAATTATTTTCTTGCTTTACTTCATCTATTACTTTACTATTCAAGTGTCTTTACTATCTTTAAACATGTAAAAATGGATAGAAAAAATTCATCCTCAGGGCGTCAATCTCTATCTTATCTATGGTAAAATAACGTTATCATCAACAAAGGATGTGTCATGCAAAATGATGATTGTACTTATGCTTCTGCTCGCCTACCTTGTAGGGTCATTTCCGAGCGGAGTTATCATCGGAAAATTGTTCTTCAAGAAAGACATCAGACAATTTGGAAGCGGCAATACAGGCGCTACGAACAGTTTTCGTGTTCTAGGGCGACCCGCAGGTTTTGTCGTCACATTTTTAGATATATTTAAAGGTTTTATTGTGGTGTTTTTCCCACTATGGTTCCCGGTGCATCCGACAGGTCCAATCAGTGAATTCTTTACACACGGCTTAATTGTCGGTGTATTTGCGATTATCGGCCATGTTTATCCGATTTTCTTGAAATTTCAAGGCGGTAAAGCGGTAGCTACAAGTGCTGGGGTCGTATTAGGGGTTGCCCCAATATTATTATTAATATTAGCAGCTATCTTTTTCCTCACACTTTATTTAACAAAGTATGTATCTTTATCAAGTATAGTTGCAGCGATTTGTTGTGTCATTGGTTCATTGATTATCCATGACTATATATTGCTTGGTGTAAGTATCATTGTAGCAGTTCTCTTGATATTAAGACATCGCACTAACATTGTACGTATCTTTAAAGGTGAGGAACCTAAAATTAAATGGATGTAAACGAAAACAATCGGCTGGGACATTAATTTGTTCTAGCCTTTATTTTATGAGTTGGCAGAATCATAATGCTGTCCCACTTTCTTTAACTCAATGTGAAGAAAATTTGAGTTCTAAGTAAATTTTTTTCAAAAAAATCGAGATTTCATGTTAAATTACACCCCAAAACGGTTATAACTCATAATATAAATCATCTTAAAATAAATGATTTATAAATATCCGGTAATAATGAGAGGAGTTTTTACCATGGAATTCAAACTTACAGACAATGCAGTGAAATGGTTCAAAGATGAATTTGAATTACCGCAATCCGACAAAGCTATCCAATTTTTCGTACGCTACGGTGGCGAAAATCAATTAAAACAAGGTTTCAGTCCCGCGTTTAATATTGATAATAAATCAGATCAAGCCGTAGAAATTGGATTTGAACAAGACTTCGATGGCGTCGATGTCATTATTGCCGAAAAAGACTTATGGTACTTCGCTGGTGAAGATTTGGTTATTGATGTTGGCCAGCATGATGAAATTGAATTTGTACACAATAATGCTTCTCAAGCATCTTAATATAAAGACAGAATGAACGCGCAGTTGCTTCTCAGCTGCGCGTTTTTTTCATACTATTCAATGCCGTTAGTAACCTCAAATGTTTCTCCGGCTCTATTTCTTTTTTCGACTTCTTGATAAGTTTCATGCCAATCTGGGAAGTGGCGATCTAAACGAATCGGAGTACGCTTATCTCTAGTCATACAAATAATTTCAGTCGAACCTTTAGTTACAATCTCGTCTTGTTCATTCAATATCTCATAACAATATAATGAACGGATACGTGAATAACGTTCTACCCAAGTTTTAACTCTTACTTTTTCCGGATAAGTAACAGGTTTAATATATTTGATATTCAAATCAGTTACAGGAGAAATAATGCCGCGTTCTTCCATATCTGCATAATTAAAGCCTAATTTATAAATATAATCTGTACGTGCAACTTCGAACCATGTCGCATAGTTCCCATGATAAATAAATCCCATCTTATCAGTTTCTTGATATCTTGAATCGATTTCAGTGATACTGTATATCATATTTTTACCACGCTTTCTTTTTTCCTTTGCATAAAATATCATATCACAAATAAAAGAGCGAGCGGGAATGAAATAACATGAGTTACCGTTATTTCGTCGCTCTCCTTCAAAAAAACAAGGGATGGAACAACTTAATGTCCCACCCCTTCAATTTATTCAAAACACATATTTGTTAACTTAAGCATTTTGTAATTTTTTACGTAATACTAATTGTAAGATACCACCATGACGATAGTAATCTAATTCAACAAGTGAGTCGAAACGAGCGATAGCTTCGAATTCTACAACTTCACCTGATTCTTTTTTCGCTGTTACTTTAACTTTGTCATGTGGTTTTACATTCTCATCAATATCAACAGAAATTTCTTCTCTGCCATCTAATCCTAAGCTGTCAGCTGATTCGCCGTCTAGGAATTGTAATGGAAGTACACCCATCATAACTAAGTTTGAGCGGTGGATACGTTCGTAACTTTGAGCGATAACTGTTTTAACACCTAAAAGGTTTGTACCTTTAGCTGCCCAGTCACGTGAAGATCCCATACCATAGTCATTACCTGCTAATACAACTAAGCCAGTACCGTCTTCTTTGTATTTCATTGCAGCGTCATAAATCGGCATCACTTCATCAGTTGGCCAATAAGTTGTGAAGCCACCTTCTGTACCAGGAGCTAATTGGTTTTTAATACGGATATTTGCGAATGTACCCCGAACCATAACTTCATGGTTACCACGTCTTGAACCATAAGAGTTGAACTCTCTGATTGGTACATCGTTATCTTGCAAGTATTTACCTGCAGGAGTATCTTTACCAATTGCACCAGCTGGTGAAATATGGTCAGTAGTTACTGAATCGCCGAATTTACCCATAACACGTAAGTTTTTCAATGGTTCAATTGTACCAGGTTCTTTAGATAAACCTTGGAAGAATGTTGGATTTTGAATGTAAGTTGATTTAGGATCGAAGTCATATAATGGCTCGTCAGTCACATCAATTTCATTCCACATTTCATTGTTAGTGTAGACATCTGCATATTCTTCACGGAATAATTCAGGTGTAACCGCACTATCAACTGCATCTGCAACTTCTTTGATTGAAGGCCAGATATCTTTCAAGTAAACATCGTTACCATCTTTATCCTTACCTAAAGAATCGTGTTGAAGATCAATATCCACTGTACCTGCTAAAGCATAAGCCACAACTAATGGTGGTGATGCTAAGTAGTTACCTTTTACTAATGGGTGAATACGTCCTTCAAAGTTACGGTTACCTGATAATACAGAAGTTACTAATAAATCTTCTCCTGAAATTGCTTTCTCGATTTCTGGTAAAAGTGGACCAGAGTTACCGATACAAGTTGTACAACCATAACCTACTAAGTTGAAACCTAATTCATCAAGATATTCTTGTAAACCAGAATCAGCTAAGTAACCTGTTACAACTTTTGAACCTGGCGCTAATGAAGTTTTCACGAACTCAGGAACTTTCAAGCCTTTTTCAACAGCATTTTTAGCTACTAAACCTGCACCTAACATAACGTAAGGGTTAGATGTGTTAGTACATGATGTAATTGCAGCGATTGCAATATCACCTGTAGTCATTTCAGCAGTTCTGCCGTCTTCAAATTCAATTTTCGCTTTTTTATCGAATTCTGATTCATCATAACCAAAGCCTTGGTTACCTGCTGGAGCAGTTACAGATTTTTCGAATGATTCTTTCATGTCGCCTAATTTAATCAAGTCTTGTGGACGTTTAGGACCTGATAAAGAAGGTTCAACTGTAGATAAGTCTAACTCAACAACATCTGTGTATGATGGATCTTCTTTTGATACATCAAAGAACATATGGTTTTGTTTCAAGTATTCTTCAACAAGTTCAATTTGTTCTTCAGAACGGCCAGTTAAACGTAAATATTTAAGTGATTCTTCGTCTACTGGGAAGAAACCACATGTTGCACCGTATTCAGGCGCCATGTTAGCAATTGTAGCACGGTCTGCTAATGGAAGGTGTTGTACACCAGGACCGAAGAATTCAACGAACTTACCTACAACGCCTTTTTTACGCAATTCTTCTGTTACACGTAACGCTAAGTCAGTTGCTGTCGCACCTTGCGGCAATGCATTTGTCAAACGTACGCCGATAACTTCTGGAATTGGGAAGTATGAAGGTTGTCCAAGCATTCCTGCTTCAGCTTCGATACCGCCAACACCCCAGCCAAGAACGCCAAGACCGTTGATCATTGTAGTATGTGAGTCTGTACCTACTAATGTATCAGGGAAAGCTACTGTTTCGCCGTCTACGTCTCTAGCGTGTACAACATTTGCTAAGTACTCTAAGTTTACTTGGTGAACGATACCAGTTGCTGGTGGTACTGCATTGTAGTTATCAAATGCTTTAGTAGCCCAGTTCAAGAATTGATAACGTTCATAGTTACGATGAAATTCTAATTTCATGTTACGTTGCAATGCTTCTGGATTAGCATAGCTGTCAACTTGTACAGAGTGGTCAATTACTAAATCAACTGGAACTTCCGGATTGATTTTGTCGATATCCCCACCAACATCATCCATTGCTTTACGTAGTGATGCTAAGTCTACTACTGCCGGAACACCAGTGAAGTCTTGTAAAATTACGCGTGAAGGTTTGAATGGTACTTCGCCTTCTCCGCCATTACCAAATTTAGATAACCCTTCGATATGCTCGTCAGTTATAACAAAACCATCTTCTTGACGTAAAACTGATTCTAATAATACTCGGATTGAGTATGGCAGTTTGTTGATGTTTGTTAAACCTTGTTCTTCTAATGCTTGCAAATCATAATAAGTGTACGTTTTTCCGTTAAGAGAAAACGTTTTCTTTGCCTGCTCTTTTAAGTTAGAAGACATGTATAATCCCCCCTGATTCAATATTATGCCTTTAATTAAATTGTATAGGTATAAGTAAGGGATTACAACTATTAAACGGTAGAAAACAAGCTGTATTCGTTTTTGTTTTTTAATCAGTATGTATAAGTAATAGTTATCATATTAGGTTCGTGTAATAAGTATCTTTTATTGATTGAGAATTATTTTCAATTAAAGCGCCAAAAGAAAAAACCTGCCCCGCCTAAAATAGCGAGACAGGTTATTTATGATTCAAATTATGATTTAGATTGTTCAGATTGTTGACGTGCTTTACGTTTATCTAGAATATCTTCTTCATAATCTTGTTGAGAATATTTCACATACTCTTCTAAACGATGTTTGTTAGGCGTTAAAGTCAAGCCTAAGAATTTACGTTCTTGGTTAGCATCTTTGTAGAAGCTGATCATCATGAGTATCACGATAATCGAGAATGGCAAGGCACTGATAATCGCCGCACTTTGCAGTGAGTTCAAGCCTGTATCTCCACCTGAGAATAACAGAATGAATGCGATAAGTGATTGTGCAATTCCCCATGATACTTTAATGTACGATGACGGCTCTAGAGAACCGAATGAAGTTTGCATACCTAATACGAATGTTGCTGAGTCTGCTGATGTAATAAAGAATGATGCAATCAACAGTAACGCAATAATAGATAACACAAATCCCATAGGCAAGTGATGGAATACGCCGAATAATTGTGTTTCAGGTGCCATCTTGAATAGTTCATGATGTTTTTTACCAGTTTCAATACCTAGTACACCAAACACACTGAACCAAATAAAGCTGACAATTGCAGGCACTAGTAATACGCCTGACATAAATTCTCTGATAGAACGTCCTTTAGAAACACGGGCGATAAATACACCTACGAATGGACTCCAACTTAACCACCAGCCCCAATAGTATAAAGTCCATGATGACATCCACTCACGTTTTTGCGGATTTAAAGCAGCAGTATCAAAACTGTTAAATAAGAATGAATTGAATAAGCTACCTGTTGAACTTGTCATCATATCCAAAATAAGAACTGTTGGTCCAACAATTAAAGCAATAATCATTAAAAGTGCACCTAAACCGATATTTAGGTTACTCAAATATTGAATACCTTTACTTAGGCCAGACCAAGCTGATGCGATAAAGAGAATAGTTACGACAATGATAATGATACCTTGAACCCAAACATTATTTGGGATTCCAAATAAGTAATTTAATCCACCGTTAATTTGCAACGCGCCCATACCAAGTGATACGGCAACGCCGACAACTGTTGCGAATACTGCTAAAACGTCAACAATTGTTCCAATTGGGCCATCTACTTTATCTCCTAAAATAGGACGTAAAGTTTTAGATAGTAGACCTGCTTCCCCTTTTCTAAATTGAGCATAAGCAAGTGCTAAAGCAACAACGCCATAAACTGCCCAAGCGTGGAAGCCCCAGTGGAAGAAAGAAGAACGTAACGCTTCAGTATAAGCTTGTGCTGTTTCCGGTTTGGCATTCGGAGGTGCAGCAAAATCTCCCATTGGTTCAGCGGCACCATAGAATACTAAACCGATACCCATACCAGCACTGAATAACATTGCAAACCAAGAAATAGTGTTAAATTCTGGTTTATCATTTGGTTTACCTAGTTTCAGTTTACCAATCGGGCTGAAAATCAAGAATACACAGAAGAATACGATTACTGTAGTTAGAATTAAGTAATACCAACCCAAATCATTGGTAATCCAAAGTTTGATACTGTTCGTTATTTTATCAAACTGACTTGGAAAGATAGCACCGGCTAAAACAACGATTAAAACTAGAATCGATCCATAGATAAATACCGGCGACAACTTCTTGCCATTATTACCATGCTGAGAAGAATTCATAATCAATTACTCCCTTTCCATTTATTTTATTGTCCAAAAAATATAAAACTGATTTTATAAGAAAAAATCATTTTCGTGAAAAACCATTTACTAGCATAACAAACGCTTAGCACATTATCAAACTTACTAAATTTAATTATACAATAATTTTTTAATGTCTATCTCAATAATCAATTTCACCTTAATTTGTTTTAAAGTATTTTATATAAGACCACATTATATTTTCCTTTACCCTGTTTATGAAGTAATAAAGATGAAAGCGCTGTAATTTACTATAAATTAATAATCTTCAGTAAAAAACAACCTAAAAACCTATTTTTTTCAAAAAAAGAATTATTGTATAATACACTTTAGTAAAATTAGGAGGATATATTCATGTTTAAGGAATTCAAAGAATTTGCTTTCAAAGGAAATGTATTAGACTTAGCAGTAGCTGTAGTGATGGGTGCTGCTTTCAACAAAATTGTTACTTCTTTAGTGACTTACATTATTATGCCGCTTATAGGTTTGATTTTTGGAACCGTTGATTTCGCTAAAAACTGGTCCTTTATGGGTATTAAATACGGTTTGTTTGTCCAATCCATTATTGACTTTTTAATTGTTGCCTTTGCCCTATTCATTTTTGTTAAACTTGCTAATACTTTAATGAAAAAAGAAGAAGTTGAAGAAGCTCCAGAAGAAAATATTGTACTTCTTACTGAAATCAGAGATTTATTGCAACAACAAAATGGCACAGTTAAAAATGAAACTACTGAAATCATCACTGAATCAAATGATTTCAACAATAAGAAACTTTAATATATTTCTTTAATAGAAAACGACTTGCAATTGCGGCAAGTCGTTTTTTGTATATTAAAACTTAAATTGTGTCGTACTTTGGTAAGCGTCTGTTTTTACTTCTAGAATTGTAGGTATACGTTGTTTCAACTCGCTTACATGTGAAATAATACCTACCATTCTTCCTGTCGATTTAATATTTAATAGAGTGTCTAAGGCTGTTTCTAACGTTTCTTGATCAAGCGTGCCGAAACCTTCGTCTATAAACATCGATTCTAAAGTAATACCTCCAGATTCCTGCTGTACAACCTCGCTTAAACCAAGCGCTAATGCTAGAGAAGCTTGGAACGATTCTCCACCTGACAGCGTAGAGATATGACGTGTTTTATTTGAATGTGAATCGAAGACTACAATTTCTAGACCGCTATAACCTTGCGTTACTTCTTCACTGCGCTTTAAGATATACCTATTATTGGTCATTCTCATAAAACGTTTATTAGCGTACTCCAGTATCATTTCTAAATAGTAAACTAAAACGTAATTTTCTAACGTCAGCTTTTGAATATTTTTTCCTGATAGAATTTCAGCCAAATCAAAGATTTCTTGTTGTTCTGCTAACTCTTTTGCTAAAACATCTATATGTTCATGAATTTCTGTGAAATGGCTCGCATTTAATTGCAACTTAAATTCATGCTCATTTAACCGCTTCGACTTCTCCTCAAGCACTCTTTTCTGCGTTTCCAGATTGTTCGACAACTGCTCCAAATCAGGATGCTCTTGATTTCCGATAACCGCTTTTAATTCAGCAAGTTTATGAGATAAATTATTTTCCTTATCATGATAAATTTTAATCCGCTCTTCAATTTCCTCTTTTTTCGGCATTAAATCTAAAATTTCTTGCACTTCATCAGTACTTTGTATGCCGATATTTTCCATTTCAATTTGAGATTGCTGTTTTAAGTGTGCGATTGCTTTATCAGTTTCTTTACGGTTATCCTGCACTGAAGTATGCTTTGTTTGTTCAATTGCAATTTGTTGCTTCACTTCTATTTCTTGTTGTTTTAATGCTTCTGTTTGTTTTTGATAATCTTTTACCATATCTTGTTTCTGTGCAAAATCATTCATAAAATCCATTACATTACGGAAAGAAGTACCCTTTTCAAAATCCTCAATTAATCCATCAATTTTTTCAATATCAGCTTTCTTTTGAGTGAGCGTGAGTTGCAAACTTTGGATATCATCTTTAATTTGCTGAACTTGTGCGTTGGCCTTCTCAATCTCTTTATTGCGTTTATCTTGATGCTGCTTATCTGTTTCCGCTTTTTCATATTGTTTTTTCAAGTCTTGAAGTATTTGTGTATTGTTTTCTGGCAACTCTTCTCGCTCAAATTTTTCAACTTCACTTTTAAGCATATTATATTCAGCTTCTAATTTTGAATGAGCCGTTCGAATTTCCTCTTTATTTTCATGCAAAGTATTCAACATTTCCCTTTGCGCTCTTAGCTCCTCGAAATCCAAGTGATCTGAAAGAGATTGAATCGTATTGCCACATATCGGACATTGGTCTCCAGGTTGCAACATGGATTGCAGCTTTTTGATCATTGTTTCTTGATTATCTAACTCTAATTGATTGGTGTTAAATTGTGAAATTTTTGCCTGAAACTCGTTCAATTTTTGAGTATTATCTGTTAATTCTTGTTCTAATACTTTTAATCTTGTTAAACGTTGCACTTGTGCTTCTTCTTTTTCGATCGTCGCTTCTGTATCTTTAATTTGTTGTTTTAAATCGAATATTTGTTGTGTCAGTTGATTCAGTCGTTCATAATCGGGCTGTTCATTCTGATAATCCGCTTCTATTCTCTTTAATAACTGCTCATTTTGTTTTAAATCTTTCTGTGATTGCTCATATTCTTCTTGTACTTGTGCTTGATTACGATATGCGTTTTTGTATTGTTGATGATTTTGATAAAAGTATTGCGTATCATTCATAAACTGCTGTTGTAATTCTATATCATTTTGAGTTTCCGCTAATTTTTCTTGTTGTGTTGTAACTGTTTGCAACTGAGACTGATATTGTTGAATATGGGCTTCAATTTTCTCAAATCTATCATTTAACTCATTCAATTTTGCAGTTTGTCCAGAAATATTTTCTATGATTTGGTGAAGCGGGCGTACTTCTCGAATTTTCTTCAGTTGAGCTTCAAGTATTTTAATTTCAGAAGCTTGCTTTTCAAGTGTTTCTAGCTGAGCTGTTAAGTCGCTTTGTTCTGCCATTTTCTGATTCAATTCTTCGGCTTCTCTAAAGGATTTCTCTGCTTTTTGTTTGAGTTCATCTTGTTGGATTTTTTCATTTTCCAATTGTTGGTAAATTTCTTTTCCAATTCGTTCAAATTCAGGAATACTGTTTAATAACTTTTCTGTTTGTATACTTGGAAGTGTTTTATATTCTTGCAATTTTTCATTATCGAAATCTTCTACTTTATTCCATAATTGCTCAATCTGTTGGTGTCTCATTTCAATCTTTTTCTTTTCTTCTTTATTTTGGTTTACTAATCGTTGTTGTAATGCTTCAAAACGATTCGTATTGAATAAAGTTCTAAGTATTTCTTGCTTGGAGGAACTCTTAGAAAACAGAAACTTCTTAAATTCTCCTTGCGGTAAGATAAATAACTGTCTGAATTGTTCTATATTTACACCTAACAATTCTTGAATATAATTATTCCCAGCGTTCACTTTGCTTTCTCTGAGTTCATAACGATCATTTTCTAATTCATACACAGCTAAATTGGGATGTGTTTGATTTTTGTTGCCTTCTTTAACGAACGCACCTTGTCTGATTACCTTAAATTGCTTATCTTTTAATTGAAAAATAAGTTCAACTTCCATCGGAGACTTTCCATCAGCAAAGTGACTTCTCAATGCGCCTTCTTTTCTGGATGCTGTAGAAGCTTTTCCATATAACGCAAATACAATGGCATCAAACAGCATAGATTTACCTGACCCTGTTTTGCCACTGATTAAAAAAAGCTCATTATTATGCAGTTGAGTAAAATCTATAGTTTCATCCATGAAAGGACCGACATTTTGTAAATGAAGCTTTAAGGGTTTCATGTTTGGTCACCTCTCATAATTTCATTCAATAATTGCGTTACTTTTTTCTGCTGCAACTCCGACAACTCTTTATGCGTCATTTCTTCATAAAAAGTTCCGATAATAGTTTGATCAGGTAATTTTTTAATTTCTCGATCTGTAAATTGATGTTCAAACGTTTGTGAGTGATTGGTCAATGCTAAAACATTTTTATACAATTGTTTGATATTCATTATAGGATCTGTAATATGTGACATTTCACTTAATTTGAAATGAAAGTAGTTATCTCTGTTTTTAACAGCTATTCTATCTTGAATAACATCTTCATAGGTTGCTTCTATCACTTCAAGTTCTCGTAATGGCTGCATTGCTATAAAGGTGCTTTCCACTTCATGTGGTGCCTCTAACAATACACGACGATAACCTTTCGGCTGATTAGCTTCTGAAAAAGAATACTGCAAAAGTGAACCACTATAAAAGACGTAATTTGATTGAATACTGAAAGGATGATGTAAATGCCCTAGCATGACAGTATCGAAATGTTCCATATATTTTTCTGGCACTTGTTCGACTGTACCAATTGTTAATGGGCGTTCTGATTCACTTCTGATTCCGCCAGCTACTGTCATATGAGCAATCAACACATTTTGCTTATCTTTATCTAACTCACTGCTGATACGCTTTAAACAACATTCTACCGCTT
This sequence comes from Staphylococcus piscifermentans, assembly GCF_900186985.1. Taxonomy (NCBI): domain Bacteria; kingdom Bacillati; phylum Bacillota; class Bacilli; order Caryophanales; family Staphylococcaceae; genus Staphylococcus; species Staphylococcus piscifermentans. The sequence continues at coordinate 1,647,239 of NZ_LT906447.1, forward strand.
CATCATATGATTTTAACTTTTCTTCTGGAAAATAGTGCTGTATTTCACTCAACGTCGCAAATGGCAATGTATAGAAGTCTATATTTTCAAATGAAATAGGTTGATGCATGGTATCTAGTTTGGTGCGTATATAGAGTTTTGAATGCTCAAACCAAGAAGCGCCATAATTCAAACGTTCTTTACCGTCATGATTGCCGCTGATTATAATAATTGGAATTTGCAACTTTAAATTTAATTCACCAATCGTTGTTTCAAGTAATTGAATCGCCTCTTTGCTCGGATAACTCGTATCGTATAAGTCTCCCGCAATAACGATTAAATCCGGCTGTTCTTCTTTCATTGCCGCAATAAATTGTTCTAAGATATATTTTTGGTCTTCTAAGAATGACTGGCCATTTAAAATTTTTCCTAGATGCCAGTCAGCTGTATGTATGACTTTCACAAGATCACCTCATGTTTCTCATTATATAATAAACCGCTTATCTTCTCATTGAAAATAAGCGGTAACACTTAAGTCTATTAAATTATTAGTTATATTTAGTATAACTTTTGGAAAAAAGAAAATGTTAATGCTAAACCAGCTACGATGAGTCCGATTAAACTCACAACATGTTTTAGTTTCAAATGAATCAACCTTTCTTTTCTTTGTATTCTTTTAGTATTATACCCTTTATAACAAAATTGAGCAGGACAGGAATAAAATTATTTCACTGTCCCGCTCCGTAAACTTTCTATTAACTTATAAGTTCTTTTTTCAACTTTTTATATTTCATCAACATAGCAATTCGCCATGGTAAAATCATGCAAAATGCAAGTAGGAAGAACATTCCGGCCAGTTGTCCAGGGTCAATCTGATTGCTGACAATTACTTTAATAAACGTTCTGATAACGAGTAAAGATATTAAAATAATCGGGAATGCTTTCGAACGTTTCATATAAATCTCTGAACCTTTTACTTCGAAATGAGATGTCCAGATCAGAACTGTGGAGAATAGTACACCTAGTATGATGGCTTCAATAATTTCCATACCATTTAATCTAAAGTAAGGAACGACGAACATTAATGCCCCTGTGGACATGAATATAGGTGGTAAAATCAGTTTCTTTTCATTAACAGGAAATTGTTGTGCTTTCATTCTGACGACTATTACAACAGCGCCCATTATGAATGCTATACCGATAGAAAATACAAGATATAACACAATGACACCTTCTTTACATGGTTAAGTATTTAATTTAAATCATTGTATAGTATATCACTGCAACTGAAAATTTCCATAGTAAAAGTTCTTTTTTCCCGAGATAATTCCATTCTGCACATCAATTTTTATATGAAAAAGCTTTCTGGCTCTACTCTTTTGAGAGAATGAAAAACTTTTTTAAAAACAAAAAAAGAAACAATACTCTTCTTTGAGCAAAGTTTCTTTTTTTATTAGAGATTATTTCATTTTTTGATCCATATTTTTGTTCATCATCGTCATCATTTGATTGATTTTCTTTTGAGATGGTTTTTGACCCATTTGCATCATCATCATACGTAACATTTCTTCATTAATAGGAGGGTTCTTTTTAAGATAATCCATCATGTATTTTCTTGCTAAGAAGAATCCACCAACTAAACCGATGATAAGTGCAGCAACAATTAAAAGAATTGCTAACCAAGTTGCCATTGTCTCACCCACTTTCTTTATCCTTTTGCATTTTACTAAACTTATAAATTCATTTCAAGTTGTTCTATTACACTCTCACATTGAATTCACAAAATAAGAGCTATTCCTAGCCCTTTGAAATTATAACTGTATTATACAGCATTTCAAGTATGGAATAGCTCTCTCTTACTTACATTGTATTGCATTTATTATAGATTGTTCAATAACTTAAGAACATTTTCTTTTGTGAAACCATATTTTTCAACGACTAAGCCGCCTGGAGCACTTGCACCGAATCTATCGATACCTAATACTTCGCCTTCTAAGCCGACATATTTATGCCAACCTAGTGTTGCGCCCATTTCTACAGCTAAGCGTTTAGTAATTGATGGTGTAAGAATTTCATCTTTATATTCTTTAGATTGTTGTTCAAATGCGTGCCAGTTAGGCATTGATACGACGCGAATACCTTTGCCGCTTTCAGCAAATGATTTTGCTGCTTCAACTGCTAAGCTCACTTCAGAACCAGTAGCAAGCAATAGATATTCAGGTTCAGCATCTGATTCGTAAACTACATATGCACCTTTACGTACACCTTCTTCAACTGTGTCTTTCGGTACATCTAAAACAGGTAAGTTTTGACGTGTTAATACTAATGATGTTGGTGTATTTTCAGTTTCTAATGCAACTTCCCAAGCAACACGTGTTTCGTTACCGTCAGCTGGACGAATTACATTCATATTCGGTAATGAACGTAAGGCCGCTAATTGTTCAATCGGTTCATGAGTAGGTCCATCTTCACCTACAGCGATTGAATCATGTGTAAAGATAAATGTTGAGTTCAAGCCCATGATTGCTGATAATCTTAACGCTGGTTTCAAGTAGTCGCTGAAGACAAAGAATGTTGCGCCATATGGATTTAAGCCGCCATGTGCAGCCATACCGTTTACAGCAGCTCCCATTGCAAATTCACGTACACCAAACCAAACGTTTTTACCTTCTGGTGTATTGCGATCATAGTCTACTGCATCTTTAACATTTGATTTGTTTGAACCTGCTAAGTCAGCTGATCCGCCGAAGAATGAAGGAACATGTTTACTCAAGGCTTGAATAACTTCTCCTGAGTCAGCACGTGTAGCACTTTCGCTGCCTACTTCAAATTCTGGTAAATATTCTTTGTAGTCTTCTGGCAATTCACCATTAATCGCTTTTTTGAATTCTGCAGCAAGTTCAGGATATTCATCAGAATATTTATCTACTAATTTCTTCCATGCTGCTTCATTTTCGTCAGCACGTTTTAACATTGTTTCATTGAAGATGTCATATACTTCATCTGGTACATAGAAACGTTTTTCAGGATTCAAGTGATAATTTTCTAATGTCAATGTACGTTCATCATCACCTAATGGTGCACCATGTACGCCATGCGTACCTGATTTATTAGGTGAACCGTAGCCAATAACTGTTTTCACTTCAATCATTGAAGGACCTTTTTGTTTCTTAGCTTCTTCAATAGCATTATTGATTTCTTCTAAATCATTACCATCTTTAACTAAGATATGATTCCAACCATACGCTTCGAAACGTTCTTTGATATTTTCAGAGAATGCTTTATCCAAGTCACCGTCTAATGAAATATCATTTGAATCATACAGTGCAATTAATTTATCCAATTGCAAATGACCTGCTAATGAAGCGGCTTCATGAGAAATACCTTCCATCAAGTCACCATCAGAAGCTAAAACATAAGTGTAATGGTCTACTACTTCAGCATCCGGTTTATTGAATTTACCTGCCAAGTGATTTTCAGCCATTGCCATTCCCACAGACATAGCAAAACCTTGTCCAAGAGGACCAGTAGTTACCTCTACACCTTGAGTGTGTCTGAATTCAGGGTGACCTGGAGTCTTAGAATCCCACTGTCTGAATTGTTTCAGTTCTTCTAATTCTAAACTTCCAGAAACATGAAGCAAGCTATAAAGCAACGCAGAACCATGTCCTGCAGATAAAATGAATCTATCTCTATTAAAGTATTCATTTGAATTAGGGTTGAAATTCAAATGGCGTGTCCAAAGCGTATATGCCATTGGCGCAGCACCCATAGGCAATCCTGGATGACCAGAATTCGCTTTTTCTACTGCATCGATACTTAAAGCTCTTATCGTATTAACTGCAAGTTCATCTTTTTTGTCGAACATCAATAAAACTTCCTTTCTATACAGCATCATTTTATGCCATTATACATTATCTATTACCAGTTTTACATTCTTTGTTCTTATGAAACCGCTAACAATTATTATAAATTTATTCATTTTTAAATTTTATACTAAAAAAATCCGCCTCATCACTGAAATAAGGCGGTTTTTATCTATATTCAAAGTCAGCTTTTGCAAGAAAAATTTAGTTTCTTTTATTTTGATCACGTTGGACTTGTTTCAATTTATCAGGAGTCACATCATTGCCTTCTGGATCTAAGACTTTCGTATTCTCAAGTTGTTGTTTGAAACCTTCACGGAAAGTACCGAGGTATTTCTGATGAAGCTCTGCTCTTTCTTTTGCTTCTTCTTTTGTTAAGCCCTCTGTTTTTTTCTTTTTAGATAATTCATTGATTCTCTTAATCGTTTTTTTATGTTCTTCAGACACTTTAAATCCCTCCATTGCTCTGATAATTATTAATGATACCAAAAAGATTGGCAGTAATAAAAATAAAGGAAACTTATTATTATACAGTTCCCTATTCTCAATAATTATACACCTAGAATGGAATTAATCGTATTTTTAATGCGCCACAGCAATCACAGGTTTACTTTCTTGTTCGCCTTCGCTTTTAACATAACCTTCTTGTTCGGCTTTTTGTTCTGCTTTAGCGGATATAGTATGATCCGTCATTTCGTACACTTGTTCTTTATTCGCAGTTTGATTAGCACTTACAATAAAAGCTGAAAACAATACAAAAGAAGTCAATAACACTGCTGAATATACTAAAAAAGTTGATTGGTATTTCTTAATCATTTTTCAACACTCCCAGAACATTTGTTTGTATTAACAAGATATCAGAACGATTGTTCGCTGTCAATACTTTTACGAACAAATGTTTGTAAATGTTTTGTTCGCATGCTATAATAAGAACAAACAAGAAGAGGATGTGCTTTAATATGACAGAACTAACGAAACGTCAAAGCGAAATTTATGAATATATTAAAACCGTAGTCCATACAAAAGGGTATCCGCCAAGCGTCAGAGAAATTGGCGAAGCGGTAGGTTTAGCTTCCAGCTCGACAGTACATGGCCACTTATCGAGATTAGAAAGTAAAGGTTATATCCGACGTGACCCTACTAAACCGAGAGCAATTGAAATAGTAAGCGATCAACTTGAAGAATCTGCTGAAATGGAAGGTACAATCCATGTTCCTGTTATTGGGAAAGTCACTGCAGGTGTTCCTATTACTGCAGTAGAAAATATCGAAGAATATTTCCCTCTTCCAGAACATCTTACTTCTACACATAATAGTGATATTTTCATTTTGAATGTAGTTGGAGATAGTATGATTGAAGCTGGCATACTTGATGGGGATAAAGTGATTGTACGCAGTCAAACAATTGCTGAAAACGGAGATATCATTGTAGCTATGACTGAAGATGATGAGGCAACAGTTAAACGTTTTTATAAAGAAAAACATCGTTACCGCTTGCAACCAGAAAATAGTACGATGGAGCCTATTTACTTAGAGCAAGTAACGGTTTTAGGTAAAGTAGTAGGTCTATTCAGAGAACTCTAACTCGCCTTTCTGTTTGCATATTATCTCTTCTTAACACGCATAAACTAAAACAGGTGCTGGGACAAATTAATGTCTCAGCACCTGTTTTATGAACTGGCAGTAGCTAAAGAGTCGGAGAAATAATTCTAATCTATATTATTTCTCCGGCTCTTTCCCTTTTTAACTTGTATAATCTTCAGTCCAGAATGGTTGTCTCTCTTCGTTGAAACTTACCCCTACACCTAAATTTTTAAAATTAGTTTGTAAGATATTTTTTCTATGTCCTTCTGAATTCATTAGACCTTCATGCGCAAAAATACTACTTTGTTGCCCATAAGCTAAGTTTTCACCAGCATTTTGATAGTCGATACCATCTTTTTTCATTCTGTCGAACGGTGACTCACCTTTAAGGTTGTTGTGATCGAAGAAATGATGTTCAGCCATATCTTCGCTATGTTTACGTCCGGTATCTGATAATGGCTGGCTATAATTCAATACAGATTTACCTTTTTGTACACGCTGTGCATTTACCAAATCGAAATCCTGTAATTCGAAACCTTTTTCAAGTGAAGAAGATGGCGCACCGTATTGCTGGGATAATCGATTCTCCATTTTATTACTCACTTGCATTAAGCCTGTAACTTGGTTATTTTCATGTTGATCATAGAACACAGTAGTATAAATATTGTCTTTATCAAATACATCATACTCATCATTGTTTAGTTCAAAACGATAATTTCCTTTTGTGATAGTACTCAGAGGTTTACCCATTCTTGATCTGACAGTCTCTTGCGGTGTACCATACTTAATCTTAGATTTAGAAGAAATTATATTTTGATTCGTATAAATCGCATTCACTTTATTATCAATATAGCTGACCATAATAAATGAGTGATATTGGTTATGATACGTATACCACTGCAGGCCATATTCGTTAGCAGTTACTCTTTTGGGATTGCCTAATTGCTTTTCAACTTGTGCCTTATTCATGTTCATTTGTATATTTCTAATTGCAAAGTCTTGCTTATCAGGAACCTTTAATGCTTCTTTAGTCACGTTTTCTCTGGCAGCCAAAGCTTGGATCTTACCTCTTGCGTGCTCTTGCAAATCTAACATCCAAGGTGTCTCTTTAATAGGCACACATAAAGCCACGAGCAAGAAAACTGTTATCAGAGCAAAATATCTTCTAATTTTGGGCACCCCCGCCTATCAGCGCAAAATCTTAGTCTCTATCACCGTTAAAAATAGAATTTCTTACAATCACATAATCTACTTTTCTTAATGAACCTAAATCTTTTCCGCCTGCATATGAAATTGAACTTTGTAAGTCTTGTTGCATTTCAGTCAACGTATCAGCTAATGTTCCTTTATGTTCTACAAACATCTTTTTACCTTCAACATTTTTATGTTCGCCTTTTTGGAATTCAGAGGCACTGCCGAAATACTCTTTATAAAGTTTGCCATCTAATTCAACTGTTTCTCCAGGTGATTCTTCGTGTGCTGCAAATAATGATCCGACCATAACCATTGAAGCACCGAAACGAATAGATTTAGCAATATCACCATGTGTTCTGATTCCGCCATCAGCAATAATCGGTTTACGTGCTGCTTTGCTGCAGTGATTAATTGCAGCTAATTGCCAACCGCCTGTACCGAAACCAGTTTTAATTTTAGTAATACATACACGCCCAGGACCAATACCTACTTTTGTAGCATCAGCGCCAGCATTCTCAAGTTCTCTGACACCTTCTGGCGTACCTACGTTACCTGCAATAACAAAAGTTTCTGGTAAATAAGATTTAATTTGATGAATCATATTAATCACTTGTTCTGAATGACCGTGTGCTATATCTATTGTAATATACTCAGGTTTTAAGCCTTCTTCAGCTATCTCTTTAACGAAATCATATTCTTTATCTTTAACACCTACTGAAATAGAGGCGAACAAACCTTTATCTTGCATTTTTTTAATAAATGGAATTCTTGCTTCTTCATCAAAGCGATGCATAATGTAGAAATAATCGTTCTCAGCAAACCACTCAGCTAATTTTTCATTCATAACTGTTTGCATATTCGCTGGTACAACTGGTAATTTGAATCTTCTTGGACCAAATTGTACACTTGTGTCACATTCTGAACGACTCTTCACAATACATTTATTTGGAATTAATTGAACATCTTCGTAATCAAATATCTTCATATAAAAAACACCTTACCCATACTCTTTATTTATTTTTTCCAAAATATCCAATGTATATCATACTATCTTAGCGTCTAATTTACCAACTTAAATTTACTTTTTTTGGTTAATTTTGAACAAAAAAAAAACACACTTCGATATTGAAGTGTGTGTGCTAAACTTAAAGCTACTCGTTTTAAGTTAGACGACTTACCAGCTTGCTTTTTTAACGCCTGGAATTTGTCCTTTATGCGCATGTTCTCTGAAAGCAATACGTGACATTTCGAATTTTCTCATTACGCCACGAGGTCTGCCAGTTACTTTACATCTACGAGTTAAGCGTGTTGGTGATGAATCTCTTGGCAATTTTTGTAATGCTTCGTAATCACCTTTAGCTTTCAATTCTTGACGTTTTGCATAATATTTAGCAACGAGTTCTTCTCGTTTTTGTTCTTTAACAACTTTTGATTTTTTGGCCATTAAAGTTCCTACCTTTCTTCTATAATTGTTTATAATCGTAATTATTACGATTTATATCATAACACAAATTTCGACTTTATCAATACATTTTGCTCATTTTTTCAAGCAAAGTTGTTTACTAATTGGAAGTTTTTATATAAAATAGAATACATTGAGCTTATGCGCCATTATTGAAACCTCGTCTTGCACGTTATGCATGATTGTGGTAAATTTAAGTGCGTAAGTATTGCTAATAACTTAATAGAAAGGGTGTCTACATTGCGCGTAAACGTAACTTTAGCTTGCACAGAATGCGGCGACCGTAATTATATTACTACTAAAAACAAACGTAACAATCCTGAACGTATTGAATTAATGAAATATTGTCCAAGATTAAAAAAATATACATTACACCGCGAAACTAAATAATCTAATGAAATCGAGTTATCTTTTAAAGATGATAACGACGAAACGACGATAGTGAACTTACCGTTAAACATAACGTATAAGTTCACTTTTTTATTTTTTACGGGTATTTAATATACACCTTTAACGTACTTTTGTCTACATCTCCCCTACTCTTTATACCTCTAGTTTAAGCATTTTACGTCGGATTTCTTCTATTTTCTGAATTTTTTATAAATTTTTCACTTTAAAGTGCTAAATTCCATTGATTAGTGTTCTAAAAACGATTAGAATAGACTACATATCATTTTCAAATTAAAAGATTAGAGGTAACGCTTATGGATGAAAACAAAATGAACAGGGGGCTCAGTTCCCGGCATATATCAATGATTGCTATCGGTGGAGCAATCGGTACCGGCCTCTTTATTGCTACTGGAGGAGTTATTTCTCAAGCTGGTCCAGGTGGAGCTATTCTTGCCTATGCATTAATTGGAATTATGCTGTACTTCTTAATGTCATCAGTCGGTGAATTGGCAACGTTTTACCCAGTTTCCGGGTCTTTCAGTTCTTATTCAGCTCGCTTCATCGATCCATCTCTCGGTTTCACAGCAGGATGGTTATATTGGGCGATTTGGTCACTTGTAACTAGCGTCGATACTATTATCGCATCTAACGTACTTTATTATTGGGATACTTTTAAATTCTTTTCTCCATTAACTTGGAGCTTAATATTCATTACTTTATTATTATTATTAAACATTTTTACAGTCAGAGCTTTTGGTGAAGCTGAATTCTGGTTATCAGCCATTAAAGTTATCACTATTATTGTCTTTATTATTGTTGGTATTTTAACGATATTCGGAATTCTAGGCGGCCACACTTACGGCTTGAAAAACTTCACTACAGGAGAAGCGCCATTTGTAGGTGGTATATCAGGGTTCTTAAGTGTTTTACTCGTTGCTGGTTTCTCAGTCGGGGGCACTGAAGTCGTCGCTGTGACAGCCGGAGAATCTGATAATCCTGAAAAATCTATGCCAAGTGCCATCAAATCTGTATTTTGGAGAATATTGTTATTCTATATTCTCTCAATAGCTGTTATTTCAGCTATTTTACCTTATACAGATCCTCTACTATTAAACAAAAGTGAATCAGTTGCCCAAAGTCCTTTCACAATTGTTTTTGATAGAGTCGGCATCGCTTTTGCGGCATCTGTCATCAATGCTGTTATATTGACTTCGTTGTTATCAGCAGCTAATTCAGGTATCTATACGACAAGCCGTATGTTATTCTCACTCAGCAACGACAAACAAGCACCGAAATTCTTAAGTTATCTGCATCCCAAAACAAAATTACCGCTTCCTGCAATTCTGACAACTTATCTCATTGTAGTAGCCGTAATTATCATTGCTAATTTCTATGCCGATACCGTCTTTACTTTATTAGGAATTATCGGCCAGTTGGTTATTTTTATCTGGGCCGCTGCAGTATGTGCGCAAATCAGATTACGTCAAGGCATAAAAGCTCAAGGTTTAGATGCTAGCAAGGTGCTCCCTTATAAAGCGCCTTTATATCCATTAGGACCTATTATTGTGTTAGTAACACTTATTTTCTTATTAGTCGGAGGTTCTTTCGAAAATATTGTGAATCTAAGTGTCGGCGGTTTAACGAAAGACTTCTTGCCTATCATCATTCTGGCAACGATTTATCTTCTGCATAAAAGTGTGAAGAAAACGAAATATGTACGCTTGAAAGAAATGGACTTAAGAAACTTTAAAGCGTTCAACAAAGTGAATAAAAAATAAGTTGCATGTAAACAGGTTGAATTTCAGCCTGTTTTTTCATATATCTGATTTTCTCACAGAAGTATATATAGTATAATAATGGTAATAATAAGAACAAATCGAGGTGTTACAACATGGTAGGACAAACTAATTTATTTGACGATGTTTTGAAAGAGGATGAACGTTTTGTCATTGTTGTTCAATCTCTTGAAGATAAACAAGGCAGACTTGTAAAACGAACTTTAAGAGAATACCCAAGTTTAGAACATGATCAAATGGTTCCGCTATTTGAGCACTTGAAAGATGTATATCTTAATGAACCATTTGAGCCAGGGCAATCCGCTTATATTATTACCGTTTATACCAACCTAGATTATTCTGCTGATAATATTTATGCATTGGTTAAACGTAATCATGGCATGCATGAATGGACACATACAGCAAAGTAAACAAAAACACAGGAGCTGGGACATTAATTTGTCCCAGCTCCTGTGTTTTATTTCAATATTTTTTCTAATGCGACTACAATACCATCTGAATCATGATCCAGTGTAACATCATCTGCAATCTCTTTTAATTCTGCTTTAGCATTACCCATAGCCACTGAATAACCCGCTTCTTCAATCATAGAATAATCATTCAAACTATCTCCGAAAGCAATCGTTTGCGAAATGTCTACATCCACTTTACGGCATAATGCTTTTAAAGCATTACCTTTTGACACTCCATGTGCCATAAATTCTAAGAAATAAGGTTTACTCGTTGTGACATCTACATTGTCATTGAATTTTCCATTTAAACTTTGAAAAATTTCTTCAATATGAGGAACGTAATCTACTCCCATTGCTTTTGGAACGGGGTTTTGAATAAACGTCTTCACATCATCGACTTTTTTCATAGGCAATCCAGTCAGTTCTGACTCAATATTCATATATTCGTGTTCCCCTTCGTAAATAATATGCCCATCTTGATAAGTTAAGATAAACAGGCCATTTTCTCTGCAATAATCTACAATTTTATCAAAATCTTGCTTAGAAACACTTTGTTCGTCTTCAAGCTCATCATCTTTCACGCGCGTCGTTCTGCCGCCATTATAACTGATAACGTAACTATCATGCTCGTTCAGTTTAAGCGACTTTGCAATCGGCAGCATTCCTTCTGTCGGTCTGCCTGAAGCAAGTACGACATGATAACCTTGCTCTTGAAGATTCATTAAATATTGAGCTGTTTTCGGACTGACCTCGTTATCAGAAGTTAACAAAGTATCGTCCATATCCATTACAATCATTTCGTATTTAGTCATTTGATGTGCTTTGCTCCTTTCAAGCTGTTACATCAAATTATAACCTATTTCTGTTTTACTCATAAACTTTTTCAGCAATAATTCCACTTTTATTTATTGTAATAATTTCAGAATTGCAACTTTCTAGTTCTTTATTTAATCTTCTTACTAATTTACCGCTTTTTGAAGGATCAATGAGCGTTAAAACTGTAGGCCCGGCCCCGCTGATTACTGTCGCATATGCTTTGTATTCTTTCGCTATAATTTTAACTTGTTCAAATTCAGGGATGAGTTTTTGACGATAAGGTTCATGGAAACTATCCATTTCCATTAATTTACCCGCTAAAATATAATCATGCTGAATAAGCGCGCTTAACATCGTATTGCTGATAGCGCTGTATTGAGTTGCTTCTCCGTGCTTAAAGCTCTCAGGCAGTACTTTTCTAGAATCACTTGTCTTTAATTCATAACTTGGCACAGTAATAACCAAGTTGACATGCGGCGGTTCTATAAATGAAATAAAGGTCTCACTTGTTTGACTGTTGTAAAAACCAGACACCATACCTCCATAAATAACCGGAGCTACATTATCCGGGTGTCCTTCAATTTCAGTAGCCGCTTCAACCATCTCAAATTCTGACAGTTGCAAATGTCCGAAAAAATCAGCCAGATAAATACCTGCTACTAAAGCAGAAGCAGAGGATCCTAGTCCTCTAGCTAACGGTATTTCGCTACGCATCGTAATATTTAAAGGCGGAACTGCCACTTCAAATCTTTGCTCTAAAAATTGTACAACTTGATAAATTAAATGGTTTTCATCAGTCGGCAGATCATGCAAGTTTTCACCTTTATGTTGAAAGTGCCATTGTTGGTCTTCACTGATTTCAGCTTCTACATATAAAAATTTATTGAGTGCTAAACCGATAGAATCAAATCCCACCCCAAGATTTGCAGTTGAAGCAGGTACTTTGAGTTTTAATCGTTCTGACATTACTGCAATACTCCTTTGATGTATTTAACAATGCTTTCTTTATCATTCGGCAAAGATTTAATAGGATTATCTAATAATGAGATGGCTGTATCAGGGTCTTTCAATCCATTACCAGTTAAGACTGCAGTGACTGTAATATCTTTAGGCAATTTACCTGCGCGATGCAGTTTAATCAATCCCGCGATAGAAGCATTACTCGCCGGTTCAGCGAAAACGCCTTCTTTAGAAGCTAATAATTGATAAGCTTCTAAAATTTCTTCATCAGTTACAGAATCTATTAAGCCATTTGATTCTTCCAATGCTGTAACCGCTTTGTCCCAGCTTGCAGGATTTCCAATTCGGATAGCCGTTGCAACTGTTTCAGGGTTTTTCACTACTTTATTTTGTACAATTGGAGATGCCCCTTCAGCTTGGAAACCGAATAATTTCGGTAAACCTGTTTGATGTTTGTCATTAAATTCTTTGAATCCTTTCCAATAAGCAGTAATATTACCTGCATTACCTACAGGAATTGCTAATACATCAGGTGCATGACCACCTAGTTGATCAACGACTTCAAAAGCACCTGTCTTCTGTCCTTCAATACGGTACGGGTTGATAGAATTAACCAGTTCAATATCGCCGCCTTCGTTTGCAACCTCTTTAACAATTTCTAATGCTTCGTCAAAGTTACCATCGATAGAAACAATTTCAGCACCATACATTACAGCTTGAGAAAGCTTTCCTAAAGCAATTTTCCCTTCAGGAATGACTACAATAGCTTTCAAACCTGAACGTGCGGCATATGCTGCTGCGGACGCTGAAGTATTACCTGTAGATGCACAAATAACAACTTTCTTGCCATCTTCCTTAGCTTTAGTTACTGCCATTACCATTCCGCGGTCTTTAAATGAACCTGTAGGGTTGGCACCTTCGAACTTTACAAATAAATTAATGCCTAACATTTCAGATAATGAATCACAATGTATTAACGGAGTTTGGCCTTCGTTTAAAGTTACATTTGGTGTCTTTTCATCAACGGGTAAATAATTTTTGTATTCTTGTACTAAACCTTGCCATCTTTTCATAATTAATTAAACCCCTTCTACTGGATATACTTTTTCAACTGGATATTTTCCTTGTGCCAAAATCTCGCTCACTGGTACATCTGTCCCTTTAACCAAAACTGCTGCAGTGTCAGCATTTCGTTCTACGACATCTAGAGACTTATGAAGTGGCAATTGAGATTTCACTTCTTCTTCAACGCGTTTTGCAGGTGCACCATTCGTTTTTAGAACAACATAATAACTATTTTTTTGTTTTAATTTAGTCGGTTCATCTGCGTCGATAATTTCTTTCGCATCTGCAGTTTTTAATTCAAAATGAGGCGGCAATGTATGCAAGTTAGATTCAAATTGCAATGCTACATTTAATAAATCACTCACAACCGCACTACCTGTTGCTAAACTGCCTGCACCTTTACCGTAAAACATTGTTTCCCCCACAGAGTCTCCGATAACATAAATCGCATTAAATTCATCTTCAACCGAAGCTAATTGGTGCGCTTCATCAATTAAAGTAGGTGCTACAGAAGCATCAATATGCCCATTTTCATATGTACCTTTACCAATTAATTTAATCTTATAACCAAGCGTTCTAGCTGCATTGATATCATCCACTGATACCTCAGAGATACCTGTCCGTTTAACATCATCTAAATTAATCACATCGTTAAATGAGAGATACGTAACGATTACTACTTTTCTGGCAGCATCTACCCCTTCTACATCATCTGTAGGATCTGCTTCTGCAAAACCGAGTCTTTGCGCTTCTGCCAACGCCTCTTCAAAGCTTGCGCCTTCTTGAGTCATTTTCGTTAAAATAAAGTTGGATGTCCCGTTTAAAATCCCCATGAATTTACTGATATTATTCGCATTCAAACCGTTATTAATCGCATTGACGATAGGAATACCGCCTGCTACACTAGCTTCAAATTTTAGTGCTACCCCATTTTCTTGAGCCAAATCTTCCATAGTTCTTAAATGTACTGCAAGCAAATCTTTATTCGCAGTAATAACGTGTTTCCCTTGTTGCAAAGATTGCTTCAACCACTCTACTGTCGGTTCGATACCACCCATTACCTCAACCACAATATCCACATCATCATCGTTAAGGATTTCATTTACATCTTCAGTAAGATGGTATTGACTGATGTTTAATGGTCGCTTCTTCTTAGTATCACGTACAAGAATATGTTTGATTTGAATATCTTTTTGAATTGTATCTTTAATTTGTTGGTGATTTTCTTCAATTATTTTAACTACACCTGAGCCCACTGTCCCAAGACCGAGCAAAGCGATGTTTAACTTCTTCATTCTTCATTCCTCCGTTTGTTCGTTGTAAAAAAACAATTGTACTATTGAAAAATACTTGAATATGGTTTAGTATAAGTTCATTCATCAAAATTGTAAAGTTCAAAAAATTTGGAATATGTTGAAATTTTAGCATTTTTAGCAGAAAAAACAAAGCAGTAAATTATTAAGATTGATAGAAAGGTTGCGTTAATATGAAAGTAGCTAAATTCGGCGGTAGTTCCGTCGCTTCAGCAAGCCAAATTAAAAAGGTGTTAAATATCGTTAATAGCGAAGAAGAGAGAAAAATCATCGTTGTTTCTGCACCTGGTAAAAGGCATAGCGAAGATATAAAAACTACAGATTTACTTCTAAGACTCTATGAGAAAAGTGCAGCAGGTTTAGATTATCAAAATAAAAAAGAGGAAATTATTACTCGCTACGCAGATATTGTAAACGATTTAGGTATGGATCATTCAATATTACAAGAATTCTCTGCTATTTTAGAAGAACGTATTGCTCAGCATCAAAATCATCCGCCACGTTTAAAAGATGCCCTCTTATCATGCGGAGAAGATTTCAACGCTCGTCTTATTGCGCAATACAACAATAGTCAAGGCGTTCCAACTACATATATTTCGCCGCTTGACGCTGGTATTACAGTTACAGACACACCGCAATTTGCCCAAATATTAGAGGAATCATATGATAATATTTATAAATTACGTGATATTAAAGGTAAGATTATCGTTCCTGGTTTCTTCGGTTATTCAAAAAAAGGAAATATTGTAACATTTCCGCGTGGGGGTTCTGATATCACAGGTGCGATTTTAGCTCGAGGCGTGCGCGCAAAATTATATGAAAACTATACTGATGTTTCAGGTATTTATCGCGTCAATCCTAACTTGATAAAGAATGCAGAGATTATGGGTGAAGTAACTTACCGTGAAATGCGTGAACTTTCATATGCCGGCTTCAGCGTCTTCCATGACGAAGCTTTGCAGCCTGTTCAAAAAGAACGCATTCCAGTTGTGATCAAAAATACTAACAGACCACAAGATCCGGGTACTTACATTCGTTACGACAGAGAAATCAAACCCGACCATCTGATTAGCGGCTTAAGTTGTGATAAAGGATTTACTGTAATCAATATCAGTAAATATTTAATGAATAGACAAGTCGGCTTTACTAAAAAAGTACTGCAAGTATTAGAAGATAATAATATCTCTTTCGATCATATGCCTTCTGGTATTGACGGTATCAGTATCATCATGCGTACACATCAAATTGAAGGTAAAGAAAATAAGGTATTGAATGAAATTCGGAAACAATGCGATGTGGATGAATTAAGCATTGAGAGTGATTTAGCTATATTAATGGTAGTAGGATTAGGCATGAGCCAAATGGTCGGTACTGCAAATAAAATTACCGAGGCATTGGCCAAAGCTAATATTAATTTAAAAATGATTAATCAAGGAGCTTCTGAAATTTCAATGATGTTCGGTATCTCTGTATGTGATGCAGATAATGCTGTACGAGCAACTTATGAAGGCTGCTGCTGCAGTAAGGAAAAAGCTGAAACTTACGACTAAAATAATCTGAATTTAGAGAATATTAATTAATTATATATTTCTGTTCTATTAAACAAGAGTGTTGTAGCAATTTTACTTCGTTGCAACGCTCTTGTTTTTAATAATGAACAGACAAAGCATTGTGCAGTTTTTCTTCTCCTACCACTACTTTGAGGATAACGAATTGATAATAACTCAATGCATCAATCACTTCTTTATTACTCTCTTCTGTACCATGCTCACCTGGTTTTAATAATTCATACATCAATACAATTTCAGGTTTGATATAATCTACGCCCCAAGGTAACGAATGAAAATAGATATGTTTCTCTGGTAAACGGATGGAATGATTAAATCTGAACATCCATTCGTCATTATTCACGTCATACACATAGATATTCATAATGTGCTGGTTATCTTTATAAATCTTCAAATGCGTTAATGCTGAAAATTTCATATCTCTCAATTTATCACTTGTATGACCATATGTATCAAAGTAAGCAATGCGATAACCTTCAGGAATATATTTCAACACTTTAGTTAAATTGCGTCGTTTTACACAGATTTCCGTGCGATCCCCAATAATAAATTCATTTTTTAAAAACAACATTTTGGCAGTTTCACCGAAAAATTTTATTTCATGATTCGCATGTTTAACTAGTCTATCAACCAGATAATTTAAATCTTCATTTTGAGATTTTATCATTTCTGCACCTCCTTCGGTAAGCGCTTACAAATTATAGTATAACGCATTTACTAATAATTTCATATATATTTTATCCGCCTCAGCCAAACTTGTCTATATTAAACGAGTTGACCAATTAATGACAATTTCTGACTATGGTCATCATTGCAAAGTGCAGGATAATTAATGAGATACGAAGCTTTAGAGCGAGTGATTAAGCATCTCTGAATTTGAGCAATATCTTCGTGAATTTGATATAAGTTAGCATCATCATCCAAATAGTTCGCTTCACAAAAATAATAATCTATTTGCAACTGCTCGAATTTTTTGATGACTTCCGCACCTGTGATCGTATGTAATCCTGAATCGATTTTCCCAGAAGTAAACACTATATTGAAATTAGTATTTTTGCATAAATATTTCAAAATGTCTGTAGAATAAGTCACTACGGACACGTTGACCTGCTTGTCATTTAACAGATTGATGATGAAATAAGACGCAGGATGATTATCTAAAGCTATAATTGAATCGGGTTGAATCGTATTATAAATATTATATAAATGGTTGTGGCGCTTTATATTAGAAGACAAAGTTTTTAACTCCTTTTGTAATGAAAAGTAAACCTATTAGTTTTATAAACTATGTTTAATATTAAGTTAAACCAATTTTAAATTGTTGACACAAAAAATTAACTAATAAGTAAAAAGTAACTCTTTTAATCGTATTAAAAATTTAATATAATAAAAGATGTCAGTTCAATATAAAAATATAAGAGGTGAAAAAATGCAATCCCCTATGACTCAAGCATCAGAATCTATATTCTATTATGAATTGCATCGAAAACAATTATTAAATCTAGTTAAGAAACACTATGATTTAAAATTGAATGATTTATTATTCCTTAAACATTTACTTGCATGCAACAGCACTTGCATACCATTATACCAAGTAAAAAGAAATCTTACATTTAGTTTGATGGAAGTACATAAATCCCTAACGACGTTAACTGACCAGCAAATTATTGGGAAAAAACGCTCTAGCGAAGATGAAAGAAAAGTGTTTATTACCCTTAACGAAAACCAAATTGAAAAAATTAAATATCTTTTAAAAGAATTTGAGGCTTTACAAAAGAATGTATTGCCAGAAATGAATTAATCTATATGTTCTTGGTATTTTCCCAAGAGATTTAACACTCAAACAAACTATTAACTGACACAATTATGGCAGTTTAAGCATTCCATATATTTTGCTTAAACTGCTTTTATTTCCGCAAAATATCAGCTTAATATAATCTTAAAGCCAAAATCATTGATTTTTATAAGTAAGAGTTAGATTATAAGGGTACATTATAATCTATAACTAAATTTTATTAAGGAATGATTCTTTATGTTTTTAACGTTTATTTTAGTAGCCATCATTATTTTAATGATTGTTGCCTTATTTGTATCTAGAAGTATTATGCAGCATCGCCTAGATACAGAAGTTTATTCTAAGAATCAGCTTGTCAGTAAAGTGAATACCTTGCGTTCAGAAGTAGCTTCACTGCGTAATGAAATGATTAATGACCATAATCATCAACAACATCATTACGGCATACGTAAAGCTAAGCAAGCACTTACAGATATCTTGGAAAAATTTAAAGAAGAAGGCAAGATTAAATTTTTCACTATCTTTTCAACTGGCAACTTAGCAGTTAAGCATCCCTTATTCGAACAACTCCGTACGTTCGATTATATTGTAATTACCGATAAAGGCCTATTAAATATCGATGTCAAAAACTGGAAAGAAAAAACTTTTTATCATTTCAGTGCAGATCCAGAAAATGAAATAAAAACTGAATACGAAAGTTTAGATCAAATTATCGGTCACTACATTGCTGATCAATATCAAAGTCAGTTTCAATCTTCACGTCGCGATGTATACACTTTCACTGAAAAGATTAAAAATAACCGCGTAGAATTTGATTTCTATGATTATGATCCTTATCTAGCTGCTGCTGTTAATTCAAAAGAGTTGAAAGATGCTTATGAAAAAAGATTCAATCAGAAAATTACTAGTGTGGGTGTTGTTTACTTTAATGACGGTTCTATTAATATCATAGATGGTCCTACTGAACGTGAAAAATATGTAGCTACAGCTTCTTCAAAACATTCTTTGCGTGATGCTGTAGATGAAATGATTGCACAATCTAAGCACGATTTATCTATGCAGGATTGTGAAGCGGCCGTAAATTATCTAAATCAATAAAGCCTGAATATTTTTCACACTAAAAGAACCGAGGAGTTGTATCTCCTCGGTTCTTATTTATATTCAACTAAGTTATTATTTAAATTCACTTAATTCTTTCACAATGTTTTCTGATGCAATTAGACCTCTTGATTTAGCCCATGCTAATCTTCCTACTTTATGCACATGATCATTTTCAACAGCTTTAATTTTTTTATAAGCATCTGCATTTTCAAGCTTTTCTAATGCGTCTTTGTCTTCTTCATCTGACATGATAATCAAACGTTCTGGATCTAATTCAGCAAGTTGATCAGGTGTCATTTGTAAATAAGGTCCATCTAAATAAGGTTTATATTTATTTGCATCTTGTTGACTTAATGGAATGTCAAATCCTAAAATTTCTAAGAATTGTCCTACATAACTTTTATCACTATGCGCAGCTACGCCGATTTTAGCTGGCACCACTGGAAGTGTAGATAATTTTTTATCAATACTGATATTTTTAGAACCTTCGTCTACTTTGTTATCGTGCTCTTCTAAACGTTTTTTACCTTCTTCTTCTTTCGACACCGCTTGGCTGACTGTTTTAAACGCTTCAAGGTTTTCTTTATAGTCGCCGCCGAAACTATTCAATAAAATAGTAGGTGTAATTTTATTTAATTCGTCGTAAATATCTTTATGACGTGTACTGTCTGCAATAATTAATTGAGGTTCTGCTTCACGCAATTTATTAAGGTCTGGGTTTTCACGTTCGCCGACTGAAATATAATCTTTTAAGTGCTTACGTACAGGTTCAATAATTTTATCTTTATTACCGTCATCTGCAATTGCGACTGGACTGATACCTAAAGCAACTAAATCATCAACAAATGAAAATTCTAATACAGCAACTCTTTCAACATTATCTGCAACTTTTGTTACGCCTGCTACATTATTTACTTCAACCATAAAAATAAAACCTCCTATTTATTTCTCTCTATCATAATTTACCCACTTCTCATTCCAAAAAACTTATTGTGTTTTACAAATACAATAAGCACAACGTCATGTGACATTGTGCTGATATATTTCTTATTTAATTTGATTGGCTCCAAATATTCAAATGCTTTTCTTGCGCTTGCTTTTGTGCATCTTTAAACATATCTCTATATTTACCGTTCGGAGCGAAATATTTTTCTCGAGCTAATCCCTTTTCAACAAGTTCTTTATTATACATATGGTCTTTATCTAACCAGACATAAGCTAAATTCCGGCCATAACGGTCTTGTTTTTCTTTATCGTATTCTAAATAAACGGTTTGATGATTCAATGTCTTTTTAGAGTAATTAGAAGCTTCTTTACCATAGGGTTGTACGGGCGTATTAGGTTTTACTGTTTCAGGAGTATCCATGCCGATCATTCTTACTTTTATTTCTTTTCCATGCTCATCTGTAGCGATAAACGTATCACCATCTATCACACGTTTCACTTGTACTTTTTCTTTGTCTCCCATTGATGTGTGAGTAGATTGAGAACTGGAATTTTTAAAAGGTCCTGAATGATTAAAATACTGAAACCCTAATACAATAAGTGCTATTACAGCCACAGTCAGGATTGTTGATAAGGTTTTTTGTTTCAAAGTTGACCACCTGCTTATTCATTATATAGTGCACCGAATTATCATACCTTTTTTTGAATATTATCGTCAATTCTCTAGAGACATAAAATTTGATATGATAGAGTTAATCTTAAATAGAACGAGGAGGCGTCCACATGAATGCCATCAGAGAAAATTTAGTCACGATTGTAGCAGTTGCCGTAGCTATTATAGTTGGTTTGGTATTGCAATATATATTTAAACTTCCATTACTAGTCACTGCAGTAATTGGTGTCTTAATGGGAATGTTAATCGGCTTTATTTTATTTGTGATTCAACAGAACCAAGCTAAACATCGTAAAAACAAAGAAGAGACTCATCATAAAAGAAAGTAAAAAATTCCAGCTTATCCTAATTAAGGAATAGCTGGAATTTCTTGTTTTTTATAGAATTGGTGTAATCAGCTTAGAGAAGCCTTCTTTCATCTTAATCCAATTTGAACGTTTGGCATAACGTGATTTAGTTAGTTGAGTGGATAACGTTACATCGTGTTCAAATGCTTTACGTAATTCTACTGCGACATCTTTGTTGTACATAAAGGCATTGACTTCAAAGTTAAGTTCAAAGCTTCGGAAGTCCATATTAGCAGATCCTACACTGGCTACTTCATCATCAATTACCATTACTTTGGAGTGTATGAATCCGTTATTGTAAGTATAAATTTTTACACCCGCATCCAACAGCTCAGCTGCATGATAATACGTAGCCCAATAAACGAAAGGATGGTCAGGCATGTCAGGAATCATCAAATGTACGTCGACACCTGAATTTGCAGCCATTTTAATTGCATTAATATAAGAATTATCTGGAATAAAGTAAGGACTCTGCATGTAAATAGAATCTCTTGCTGAGTTGATCATTTTAGTATAACCGAATTCAATTTCATGCCAACTGTCATCTGGGCCGCTCGAACCGATTTGCACGGATACGTCTCCCTCTTTTTCTTTCACTGGGAAATAAGCGGGTTTTAATTTTAAATGCTCACGTTTAGATTGAGAGTTCCAATCCATAATAAAACGTAACTGTAAGGCATCAACTGCTCCACCTTTTAATCTGACGTGCGTATCTCTCCAATAACCGAATTTCTTACTCAATCCTAAGTATTCATCGCCGACATTGAAACCGCCGACGTAGCCGATTTCTCCGTCAATCACTACAATTTTACGGTGATTTCGGTTATTTGCACGGAAGTTAATCAGCGGTAGTTTGCTCGCAAAGAAAGATTCTACTTGGCCGCCTAATTTTCTAAAGCGCTTAAATTGTCTGATACTCAATTTTTTAGAACCTAAGTCATCATAAAGCAGCAATACTTCTACGCCTTCTTCAAGCTTCTGCTCTAAAGCATCAATAATGCGATGCCCTAATCCATCTAATTCAAAAGTATAATACTCTAAATGGATGTGATTTTTAGCTTGCATAATATCTTCAATCATCTTGTCATAAAGCTTATGTCCATCTACAAATATTTCAGTGTCATTATCTTCTGTTAAGAAAGCTGGTTGTCTAGTCAGCAACATATTGACTAAATCATGGTGCTTCTCTACTATCTTATTATCCGTTTCTAAATTATGATGTTTCACTTGGTATCTTTGCTCGTTCAGGATATTTTCAAATTCTTCTATGTCTTTGCGATAATCCTTATAAAGTTTGTTTTTAGAGACGCCTCTACCAAATAAAATGTAAAGGAAGAAACCAAGCACTGGGGCGATAAATAAAATAAATAGCCAAGCCCAAGTCGAGCTGGTACTTCGATCTTTAATAAAGATAATATTAAAGGCTACAATTAAGTTTAAAATTGTAAATAAAATAAAGATACCTGATAATATATCTCCAAGTAATCCGGGCACTTCAAATGAGAACATGTATTCACTCTCCTTCTTATAACTCTCACAAATCTTTTGCGTCAATATTTTCAATTGATTTTTAATTAATTATTGATGAATTTATTTATAATAGTTATCAACAATAATTAAAGACAATAGATATGTAGCTATTTTAACATTTTTAGTCTGAAATTACTTCATAATTATAACTCGCTAATTTTTCACTCTTTTCACAAATTTTCCTCTCCAAATGTTTAATTCAGTAAAAGTTTAGGTATTACAGTTATTAAGGAGTGATGATATATGCCAAACAAACAAAAAATTAAAAATTATTTAAATGAGAAAGTTGAATTTATTAACGAAACATTCGATGATTTATACCAAAATGAGATTAATCCTAACAACAAAGACATTTCTAAGTCTGAAATCATTTTATTAAGCGAAATATTTTCAACATTAGAAGCAGTAGATGGTTTTGTATCAACACATGATGATGTAGAAAATTTAGAGTTTAAATCTTTTGCACAAGAAGCACGCAAATTCTACGATGAATTAGCTAAAGTAGCAAGCGATGAAAGTAAAGATAAGTCGCATTTAGGCGAAGCGTTTGAGTCTTATTTAAATAAGTACGAAGATGTAGTAGCTAAAATTAATGAGCTTTAATTTTCAATAAGACGTTATATAAAGCTGGGGCATAAATAATGTCCCAGCTAATTTTATGTATTAGTAGAAACGAAGCAGAAAATTCCCTTTCTTTTTTGTATTAATTTTGACAATTTACAGAAAAAGAACTCTTTCTCTTTATCTCAACTCTTCTAAAACCTTGATATATCAGTATTTCAAGTGTAATGTCAGGAAACCTTACATATTTTTGTAATCCTTAAAAATTTATGCTAAATTAATATCAAGTTCAAAAATAGAGGTGATGGAACATGTCGAATGATGCTTTACGCAGAAATATGGCCGTCTTCTCTATGAGTGTCGTAAATCAGTTGACTGAACTGACACCCAGACAAATACGTTATTACGAAACACATGGACTCATCAAACCACAGAGATCACCAGGCAACAAACGGCTTTTTTCAATGAATGATTTAGATCGCTTGTTAGAGATTAAACGGCTTTTGGAAAAAGGATTTAATTTAAAAGCGATCAAACAAATTCTGACAGATGATGAAAGTCATTTATCAAGCGAAGAAACAGCATTGAGAAAACATGTTATCGTAGAAGCAACACAGAAACCGCAACAAGAAGCTATACCGATAAATCGAGGAGATTTATCTCGTTTTATCAAATAATTCACTGGAGGATTTAACATGCCAAAACGTTCATTTACAAAAGAGGATATCCGCAAATTTGCTACTGAAGAAAATGTAAGATATTTGCGTTTGCAATTCACTGACATTTTAGGAACAATCAAAAACGTTGAAGTACCTGTAAGTCAATTAGAAAAAGTTTTAGATAACGAAATGATGTTCGACGGTTCATCTATCGAAGGTTTCGTTAGAATTGAAGAATCAGATATGTATTTATATCCTGACTTAGACACTTGGGTAATTTTCCCATGGACAGCAGGACAAGGAAAAGTTGCACGTTTAATTTGCGACGTCTACACTACTGACGGCGAACCATTTGCTGGTGACCCTCGTAATAACTTGAAACGTATACTTAGAGAAATGGAAGATTTAGGATTTACAGATTTCAACTTAGGACCTGAACCTGAATTCTTCTTATTCAAATTAGATGACAAAGGCGAACCTACTTTAGAATTAAATGACCATGGCGGTTATTTCGACTTGGCTCCAACAGACTTAGGTGAAAATTGCCGTCGTGATATCGTATTAGAACTTGAAGATATGGGATTCGATATTGAAGCCAGCCACCATGAAGTTGCACCTGGCCAACATGAAATCGACTTCAAATACGCAGATGCAGTTACTGCATGCGACAACATCCAAACATTCAAATTAGTTGTAAAAACAATCGCTCGTAAACATAACTTGCATGCTACATTCATGCCGAAACCATTATTCGGTGTAAACGGAAGCGGTATGCACTTCAACGTTTCATTATTCAAAGGTAAAGAAAATGCCTTCTACGATCCAGATGGCAAAGAACAAATGACTGAAGAAGCTTATCAATTCATCGCAGGTATCTTGAAAAACGCACGTGGATTCACTGCAGTCTGCAACCCGCTTGTAAACTCATATAAACGTTTAGTACCTGGCTATGAAGCACCATGTTATATCGCTTGGAGTGGTAAAAACCGTTCACCATTAGTACGTGTCCCTACTTCACGTGGATTATCTACTCGTGTAGAAGTACGCTCAGTAGACCCTGCAGCTAACCCTTATATGGCTTTAGCAGCAATCTTAGAAGCTGGATTAGACGGTATTAAGAACAAAATGAAAGTTCCAGAACCAGTTAACCAAAATATTTACGAAATGAATCGCGACGAACGTGAATCTATCGGCATTGAAGATTTACCATCAACTTTATATACTGCATTAAAAGCAATGCGTGATAACAAGGCAATTAAAGATGCTTTAGGTTCACATATCTATAACCAATTCATCAACTCTAAATCAATTGAGTGGGATTATTACAGAACTCAAGTTTCTGAATGGGAAAGAGAACAATACATGAAATTGTATTAATCTTAAATCGTATTATCGCACTTAGGTGCTAAACAAATGGGATAAAAAAAGAGGCCATAACGGCCTCTTTTTTGTTGCTTTCTTAATCTTTTATTACGTTTCACCTTGCCAATTTTATACAAAATGAACGAAGCTGCTGTAAGGTAGACTGCAAGTGTAGAATAGAAAAACACATGTCCTAATGCCTTACTTGCTTCAAAGCACACTGGCATCATTAATGATAAGACAAACAATAAGGTACGATAAGTCAGAACCATAACGTTCTCCCCACTTAGTTGATTCATGTACCTTCTTTTTCTCTCACACGTTCACTTTAAGTATATATTGCATCTAGTGTTTTTAATATATGAATTAATGATGTTTGCTGATTTTGAAATATAAAACCGTTGCGATGTTATGCGACGATTTTCTAGACACTTCTCATAATCTTGTGTCCAGATTACGCCCTTTTCTAGACACTTCAACAAATCTTGTGTCTAAATTACACCCTTTTCTAGACACTTCTCATAATCTTGTGTCCAGATTACACCCTTTTCTAGACACTTCAACAAATATTGTGTCTAAATCGCTCCTCTTTTCCAACTACAAAATAAAAAACAACCACCCCTCATTAATAGTTAGTCTTAAGGAATAGTTGTTTTCCAAATCTATTGAATTAATCCTTCTTCAAGAAGTTGGTCTGCTGCTCTGATAACAGCCAGCTTCACATGTTCATAAGTCAATCCGCCTTGTACATATGCTTCATATGGCGGGCGTATTGGGCCGTCAGCCGATAGTTCAATCGATGAACCTTGTACGAAAGTACCTGCAGCCATAATTACATCGTCTTCATAACCAGGCATATAACTTGGTTCCGGACTGAAGTGTGCATTAATAGGCGAAGCGGCTTGGATACTTTGACAGAAACGAATCATCTGTTCGGCAGTATCAAATTGAATCGTCTGTATTAAATCCGTTCTAGGTGTGTCATACGCCGGCACCGTACGCATATTTAGCTTTGTAAGCAACAAGCTTGTAAACAATGCACCTTTTAAGCTTTGGCTTACCACATGCGGTGCTAAAAAGAATCCTTGATACATACTTGGCAATTCATCTAATGAAGCACCCGCTTCTCTCCCTATTCCAGGCGCAGTCAATCGATAACCACATCGCTCGATCAAATCCAATCTACCGGCAATATAACCGCCGATTCGCGCAAGACCGCCTCCTGGGTTTTTAATTAACGAGCCAGCAATTAAATCAGCACCCGCTTCAATCGGCTCTCTATCTTCTACAAATTCTCCATAACAATTATCTACGAAGACTATCACTTCTGGATAGTGCGCTTTAATTTGGCGAATCGCCTGTTCAATTTCATCCACATCTAAAGATGGACGTTGGTCATATCCTTTGGAACGTTGTATCGCTACGACTTTCGTCTTTTCATTGACAGTCTCTAATACTGTCTCTACATCAATATATCCATCGTGTGTCAACGGCACTTGACGGTACAAGACGCCGTTTTCTTTCAAACTGCCGATACCATTACCATTAACGCCTATCACTTCCAATAGAGTATCATAGGGATTTCCAGTAATGTATAGCAATTCATCTCCATATTTCAAACAGCTTTGCAAAGCAATGGTAATAGCGTGCGTCCCTGAGATAATTTGCGGACGTACTAATGCTGCTTCTGCTTTGAAAGTATGAGCGTAAATTTCTTCCAGATGATCACGTCCGATATCATCGTAACCGTAACCAGTAGTACCTTGTAAATCTGATTCCGTTGCCTTTACTGCGTGAAAAGCATCAAGAACCTTTGCTTGATTGCGAAAAGCCCTTTCTTCTATTTTTCTAAAAAAGGGCTGTAATGTGTTTTCAGTTTCTTGAATCAATTGTTCTAAATTCATTTATTCTTGCTTCTTTCCTTCATCGTTAATTTTTTGTCGATAACCTTCTACTAAATAGCTTTCATCAGCTTCTTTGAACTCTAATTGTGTAATAATGGTATGTCTTTTCAAGAAATAAAGACGGTCAGCATCATTTGCTGGTACTACTTCTGTATAAGGTTCCATTTGTTTCTCAACTTGCGTGATTAACAATTCACGTACACGCTCTCTATCTTCTTCATTTTTAGCCGAAACAAACACATTCGGAAGTTGAGAGGCCGGTGCGAGCCCATCACTCAAGTCTTTCTTATTAAAAATCACCGCTTGAGGAATCTTATCCATCTCCAAGTCGCCGATAATACGATTAACTGTATCAAATTGCGCACGGTAATCCTCATTGCTGGCATCTACCACATGAAGCAATAAGTCAGCATCTCTTGCTTCTTCTAAAGTTGATTTAAATGCTGCAATTAATGTTGTCGGCAATTTTTGAATAAATCCTACGGTATCTGAAATTATTAAATTAAATCCATCATTGATTTGAATTTGGCGTGTCTTCGGATCTAAAGTGGCAAATAATAAATCTTTTTCATAAGTAGATTCATCCGCTAAAATATTGAACCAGGTAGATTTGCCTGCGTTTGTATAACCGACTAGTGCTACTTGGAATACTTGATTTTGGCGACGTTTGCTGCGGTACCGCTCACGATGCTCAACTGTCGCTTTCAATTGATGTTTAATTTCATTCATTCTGCGACGGATATGACGGCGATCCGTTTCAAGTTTCGTTTCACCTGGACCTCTTGTTCCAATGCCGCCTCCTAATCGGGATAAGCTTTTACCGTGGCCTTGCAAGCGTGGCATCAAATAATCTAATTGAGCCAGCTCAACTTGCAGCTTACCTTCTTTACTGCTGGCACGCATCGCAAATATTTCTAATATCAACTGCGTTCTATCGATAATTTTAACGCCTAAAGTATCATTTAAACTCTTAGATTGTGAAGTGGTTAATTCATCATTCACTACCACCACATCTACGTCATACATTTCTACAAAGTCTTTAATTTCATATTGCTTGCCTTTGCCGACGTAGGTCTTTTCTTCGATACGATCTTTCGCTTGAGTAATTTCACCGATTACTTCTAAACGGCATGACTCAGATAAAGCTTTTAATTCTTCCATGGTAGATTCGAAATCATATTCTTTTTCATCATAAGCATCTACACCGATAAGAAGTGCTTTTTCTACTGCTTCTTCAGTATCATAAATTTTTTCTTGAGGCAAAAAATAATCCCCTTTCTCTACGCATCTATTTAAAATTTCTATACTCTTATTTATACCTGTAATCCTTTCCTATTCTATCATAATGCATATAGAAAGACTATTTCAGCGAAATATGATACCTTGTTCTCAACGAGGTGAATTAAATAATGAGTATTTATGATATTGAAGTAACTAAAATCGACGGTAGCACGTATACATTAGAGAAGTATAAAGGCGATGTTATGCTGATTGTCAACACAGCAAGTCAATGTGGATTCACACCCCAATTCGAAGGTTTACAAGCTTTATATGAAAAATATAAAGATCAAGGATTTGTCGTACTTGGCTTTCCATGTAACCAATTCGGCAAACAAGAACCAGGCAATGGTCAAGAAGCCATGCAAAATTGCAAAATCAATTATGGCGTAACTTTCCCAATGCATGAAAAAATTGAGGTCAATGGCGAAAATCGTCATCCTTTATTCAAATTCTTGACTGAACAACAACACGGTTTCTTTAACAGTAAAATCAAATGGAATTTCACTAAATTTCTTGTAGATCGCGACGGTAATGTCGTCAATCGTTTCTCTCCGCAAAAAAATCCGAGCCAAATCGAAGAGGATATTGAGAAAGTATTATAAAGTATAAAAGAAAGACCGCACAAAACAGCAGCCAATACACTTTTGTATTGAAAAACCGTTGTCTTGTGCGGTTGTTTTTTTAAATATTAATCTTCAATAGACTGATACATCATACAGTAAATAAGACCTGTACAGTATTGCGTCCCAATTTTATCGTCGCGCTTAAAAAATGGTTGCAACATTGCTAAAGGCGTCGTTAAACGTCAGTTTATTTATTACTACTGTATTCAACATTCAACACTTAAGCTTCTACTACTTCAGGCTCTTGTGTAAATGTGCTGATAGCGTGTTTATAAATTAAATGATTTCTACCTTGAGACAAAAGATTTACAACGGTGTCATCAAAATCTACAATAGTCCCTTTCATTTGGAACCCATTCAATAAGAATACTGTTAATTCTTCTCGTCCTTCTTTGAAATTTTGTAAAATTTTGTCTTGGATGTTTTTATCTGTCATGTTAACTCTCTCTCCTTTTATTTATTTGGGCAGTAACCTCATTTAATATCAATGGAAGTGATGTTTGTTCTCTGTCAAACCATTGTACGTTCATTTTATTTTTGAACCAAGTCATTTGTCGTTTTGCGTAGTTTCTAGAATGCTGTTTCAAACTATTGACGGCTTGGTCAATGGATGTTTTATGGTTGATAGCCGGTATAAGTTCCTTATATCCGATGGCTTGCATACTTTGACAGTGTGCATAACCCTCATTCATCAGTTGCTCTACTTCATTTAATAAACCGTGTTCTAGCATAATATCCACACGACTATTTATTCGTTGATACAATGTTTCGCGCGACATTTCTACCCCTATTAATAATGTATCATAATTTTCTGTAAATTGTACTGTTTTCTTGCGAGAACTTAAAACTTTTTTTGTTTTTAAGTAATATTCAACGGCACGCAATACTCTTTTACGATTATTAGGATGAATGGCTTCAGCGGATTCAGGATCGAAAGTACTCAAATACTCATGCAGGTCCTCATTAGAGAGTGTTTCTAACGTAGCCATCTTTTCCTTCACTTCTTTTTCCTTTTCCGCAGAAATTTCTTCTTTATCAAAAGGATAATCATAAATAAGCGACTGTATGTATAAACCTGTTCCTCCTGCAATAATCGGAACATGGCCTCGTTCAGTAATTTCTTTGATTAATTCTTGTGCACGTGTTTTAAAATCAAAGGCTGAAAAAGTTTCATCAGGACTTAGAATATCAATTAAATAATGCGGAACACCTTCCATTTCTGTTTTTGAAACTTTGGCTGTACCTATATCCATGCCTTTGTATACTTGCATAGAATCGCCACTGATAATTTCACCGCCGACACGCTTGGCTAATTCTATACTTAATTCTGTTTTCCCTACAGCAGTAGGACCGACAATTACTACTAATAAGGGTTTATTCGTTGTCATTATGTTCACTCACTTTATTTTTCTTCAGAATATTTTTCTTAATCCAATCATACATATTGTTCCATGTTTGGAGATGGTCCTCTTCAAAGAGAATCTCATGACGCTTATTGCGGTAAAGCTGTACAGTAATATGTTGCACACCGTTACGTTTCATCGTTACACCTAATCTGCGGATACCTTTACTGTAGTCGCCGAAAGGATCTTCTTTGCCAGAAATCAAGAGAACTGGCAAATCCGGATTCATCTTCTTAATTTCAGAAGGTCTGCTTGTGACCATCATTTCATGAATTGTTTCATAAATTGCTTGATTGGACATTAAGAAGCCACAATATGGATCCTCGCAATACTTATTGACTTCATCTTTCTTCGTTGATAACCAATCGCTTTCCGTCTTGGCATCAGGAATACGCTTGTTAAAGGGTTTAAACGCCAAATTATTGACCCATCTCAATCTGCGTCTTTTCCCTAGTATTAACGAGATAAGTTTCATGCCAATTACCATTAAGTTGCCTTTGACTTTAGGAAAAAGTCCTGTACCCGTCAAAATTAATCCTTGTGCTGTGTCAGGATACATTTCGACATACTTTCTAGCGATAATGGAACCCATTGAATGCCCTAATACGATGTACGGCAATCCGTCTCTCTCTGGATACAATGTTTGAAGAATTTCATACGCATCTGCAGCTACTATTTGCATGCTGTCATAATGGCCGCGTTCACGTTCAATAATATCTTTACCATGACCACGGTGGTTATGTCGAATAACATCATAACCTTGTTGGTTCAACGACTCTACAAATAAATCATATCGTCCCATATGTTCAGCCATGCCATGAAAAATATGTACGATTCCGATTCTTTCTTTATTCGCTTTGTCTAGTTTCACTTCAAGATTTGTACCATCTTCAACTGTGATTTTAAATGTATTTGGACACATGTTCTTACCTCCGCGTAATACGTCAATACAATTTGATTGATTGAAACTCATTATTTTATCAATCATTTTATTATTATAGACTATTATGACATATCATAAGCGTGTTTTCAGCCCGATATGACCTCTAAAAAAGAAATATTGGTTTAGTTGTTGCAGCTTAGAGCGTGAGATATAGACACTATATCATGAGAAATGTCTAAAAAAGAGCGTAATCTAGACACTGGTTTTCAAGTTGTGTCTAGAAAACACCTTAATCTAGACACTAGTTTGCGAGTTGTGTCAAGAAAACACTATAATCTAGACACTAGTTTACGAGTTGTGTCTAGAAAACACCTTAATCTGGACACTAGTTTTCAAGTTATGTCTAGAAAACACCTTAATCTGGACACTAGTTTTCAAGTTATGTCTAGAAAACACCTTAATCTGGACACTAGTTTTCAAGTTATGTCTAGAAAACACCTTAATCTGGACACTGGTTTTCAAGTTGTGTCTAGATTAGCAGGATATTGGACATATTGTCCGCATTCTTGGCCATTATCTCAACAATTTCCCTATTTTCTATCCAATCAGCTACTTACCCTCCTCAAACATATTAAAAAAGCTACGAAAAAATCTGCATCAACAGATTTCCTCATAGCCTTTTCTAATCAGAGATTACAGAGGCACAAATATGCTGGACGTAATCTCTCATAATTTATTTTTCAGCAGGTTGATGATTGCCATGTGTCGCTTCTTCAATGGCTTCATTTAATTCTTCAGCATAAAGCGCACGTTGTTCTGCATCATAATTTAATAATTGAGACATGACATCCATGACCGCTTCTTTATATTTCTTCACATCTTCAATGTCGAAATACAACATGCCTGTACGACGAATCAAGAAATCAGTCGGTTTATAAACCATTTCGTGTTGAATACCGTATACTAACTCAGTATAGAGTTCAATTGGTAAACCGGAATTTTGATATTGGGCAGTATAAGCAATTTGATATAATTGATCCGCATTGGAACCGTATCGTCTAGCGATATCTTCCGCTGTTTTAGCATCTAAGTTAGATGCTTCGCCTTCTTTCGTTTTCTCTTTAACAAATTGTTCGAAGTTGGCACTGCCGCCGACATCTCCGCCAGAAATTTTAAGTTCTTTGGTTTCACATGGTTTGAATTTTAATTTGTACTCTTGTTGCAGGCGTTTAGAAACTAAATCTACAATGCCTTTAGCCATATGGCGATAACCTGTCAATTTACCGCCTGCAATCGTCAACAAGCCAGATTTGCCTTCCCAAATCTCATCTTTACGTGAAATTTCTGATGGGTCTTTTCCTTCTTCTAAAATTAAAGGTCTGACACCTGCCCATGAAGATTCGATGTCTTTATCTTCAATATCTAAACCAGGGAACATATAATTCACTGCATCAATCAAGTAATCGCGATCTTTTTGGTTTGGAAGCGGTGAAGTTTTGTCATTATCATAGAAAGTATCTGTAGTACCAATATATGCTTTTCCTTCACGCGGAATTGCAAAAATCATACGTCCGTCTTTTTCAGTATCAAAATAAACCGCTTGTTGTAATGGGAATTTAGATTGATCGATAACAATATGCACACCTTTTGTCAGACGCAGTTGTTTATTGTTTTTAGAATAGTCTGAACTGCGGACCTCATCTACCCAAGGACCGCTGGCATTGATGACTTTTTTAGCATGAATTGTGTAAGGTTCATCCGTCAACATGTCTGTAACTTGAATGCCGTTTACTTTTTCTTTGTCATCATATGTGAAATTCATTGATTTTGTATAGTTTAGAATATCCGCACCTTTTTCAGCAGCACGTTTTAATACTTCGATAGTCAAACGCGCATCATCTGTACGATATTCTACGTAATAACCGCCGCCTTTGAGGCCGTCTTTTTTCACTAAAGGTTCTTTAGCTAACGTTTCTTTCTTACTCAACATTTTCTTACGTTCGGATTTCTTAACACCCGCTAAACGGTCATACATCGCTAAACCAATAGAAGTAGAAAATTTACCAAAAGTACCACCTTTATGCATCGGCAATAACATCCATTCTGGTGTGGTTACATGCGGACCATTTTCATAAACGATTGCTCTTTCGCGACCAGTTTCAGCTACAACACCAACTTGCAGCTGTTTTAAGTAACGTAGACCGCCATGTACTAATTTAGTTGAACGAGAGCTTGTGCCTTGCGCAAAGTCTTGCATTTCCACAAGTGCTACTTTCATGCCGCGTTGTGAAGCATCTAAGGCAACCCCTGCACCTGTAATGCCTCCACCAATTATAACGATGTCATACTCTTGGTTCTTAAAATTGTCTTTAATTTCATTTCTTTTTAAAGTTGATAAACTCATCTAAAACGCCTCCTAATTATTGTCAGTGCATATATGAGACAAGCTGTTCATTTTTTAAAAACCCTTAATATTAAAAAATGAGAGACCTATCCCATACATTTCATATAATTGTACGAACAGTTCTCTCATTCTCGAGTCACATTTATTAACTTGTCTTTATTGTAGCACAATTCAAATTTAGTCGTCTAATTTAAATACTTGTGTTGCTTCTACTGCTTTTTTCCAGCCTTTATAAAGTTTTTCACGCTCTGCAGCTGGCATTTCAGGTTCGAATGCTCTGTCTAGTTTCCAACGCTCAGCTATTTCATCTTTACTTTCCCAATAGCCTACTGCCAATCCGGCTAAATAAGCTGCGCCTAGCGCTGTTGTTTCTTGAATGACTGGACGTTCCACTTTAATATTTTCAATATCTGCTTGGAATTGCATCAAGAAATTATTTTTAACGGCGCCACCATCCACACGCAAGCTTTCTACAGTAATGTCTGAATCTTTCTCCATCGCTTCAACTACATCACGCGTTTGATAACATAAGGATTCTAATGTTGCGCGTACGAAATGTTCTTTCTCAGTACTGCGTGTAATGCCGAAGATTGCGCCACGTGCACTAGAGTCCCAATAAGGTGTACCTAATCCGACAAATGCCGGTACGACATAAACCCCTTCTGTAGATTCGATGCGATTGGCATAATTTTCTGATTCAGGAGCAGAATTTATCATTCGTAACCCGTCACGTAACCATTGAATTGCAGAACCTGATACGAAAATTGAGCCCTCTAGAGCGTAGTTGATTTCACCATTCAATCCGAAAGCAATCGTAGTCAATAGTCCGCTATCAGATTTGACCGCTTCTTTCCCCGTATTCATCAACATAAAGCCGCCTGTACCGTACGTATTTTTTACGTCCCCGCGTTCGAAACATGCTTGCCCGAATAAAGCTGCCTGTTGGTCACCGGCAATACCTGCAATCGGTACTTCTTGACCGAAGAAATGGTAATCTTTCGTTTTCGCATAGATTTCACTCGATTCATGAACTTCAGGTAAGATTTGTTTTGGAATATCTAAGATTTCCAGTAATTCATCATCCCATTCTAAAGTATGAATATTATAAATCAAAGTACGGCTGGCATTTGTATAGTCCGTAATGTGTGCAGCTTTACCTGACAATTTCCATACAAGCCAAGAGTCAATGGTACCGAATAATAAATCGCCATTTTCAGCTTTCTCACGCGCACCTTCCACGTTATCTAGTATCCATTTAATTTTTGAGCCAGAGAAATAAGGGTCTAACACTAAACCAGTCTTTTCACGGAAAGTGTCTTCATATCCTTGGTCTCTCAAACTTTGGATAATATCTTGAGTTTGACGAGATTGCCAGACAATTGCATTATAGATTGGGCGCCCTGTATGTTTATCCCAAATGACAGTTGTTTCACGTTGGTTTGTAATACCGATACCGGCAATTTGATCTGGATAAATATCATCATCATTTAATACTGTCGCAATAACTGATAACACTGAAGTCCAAATTTCATTAGCGTCATGTTCAACCCATCCGTTATGCGGAAAGTGCTGTGTAAATTCACGTTGTGCGGTAGTGACAATTTCGCCTTCCTTATTGAAAAGAATTGCACGAGAGCTTGTCGTTCCTTGGTCTATTGATAAAATATATTTTTCTTTTTCCATAGTTATAACTCCTCGTTTAATATTGTTAAAAAGCCCCAATTTTTTAATAAATCGTACCAATATCTTTTTTATCTATTTTATTTAATACTACACCAAGTATCAAGGTTGCTGCAGTTAAAACGATTGCAACGAATGACATCGTATCAAATGTACCTTTGTAGGCTGCTCGATAAATACAAGCTCCTAACATTCCGCCAGCTAAAGGTCCTAATACAGGAACAATAGCGTATGACCAATTTGATTTGCCTTTTCCAGCGATTGGTAAAATCGCATGAGCGATACGAGGTCCTAAGTCACGCGCCGGGTTGATAGCATAACCTGTTGGGCCGCCTAAACTAATACCGATGGCAACGATTAAACCACCGACAATAATCGGATTCAAACCATCTGTAAACTTGTTGATGCCGATAAATAGCAAACCTAATGTTAAAGCTGCAGTACCGATAATTTCACTGAAAAAGTTCGCATAATAATTTTTTATACCAGGATCTGTACAAAATACTGAAAGTTTAGCACCTTGGTCCTCTGTTACTTTCCAATGAGGCAAGTACATCAACCAAACAAGCACTCCGCCTACAATACCGCCAAGCATTTGGCAAATAATATAACCAGGTACTTTATACCATTCAAGTCCACCATCCATTGCAATTGCCATGGTTACAGCAGGATTCAAATGGGCACCTGAAAATTTTCCAACTGCATAAACACCTAATGTTACAGCTAATCCCCAACCTAAAGAGATGTTGATCCAGTCGCTGCCAAACCCTTTAGACTTCACGAGGTTTAAATTCGCTACAACCCCGCCCCCGAATAAAATCAGAATGGCAGTACCTAAAAATTCTGCAAAATATGGATTCATTTAATTTCCTCCTTATAAGAAGACAAAAAGACCCCTACATATTCCCCAGATAATGTAGAAGTCTCCTTGTTCTCGAATTAAATATTAACTTATTAACAGAATATACTTTAGTGAAAGCGTTGTCAATTATTTTTTTACAAAATTACAATACTATATTTACGAATTCTTTACCATAATGATTGATTGCTCGTTGTAATATATTCCGCACCGCTTGATATGGCCGCCTCAACTTCTTGCTCTTGATCTATCAGCCCGCCTGCAATGACAGGGATATTGGTTTCTTCATTAATCTTACTGACGACTTTGCTAGCCACTCCTGGCAAAGCTTCTACATAATCAGGCTGTACTTGTTTAATTAAAGCGATGCTACGACTTAATGCATGACTGTCGATGACGAATATTCGCAAGATAGTCGCTACCTTTAAAGATTTGGCTTTTTTAATCACTTTCGGCTTTGTAGAAACGATTCCTGCAGGTTTGAACTTTTGAATAATGTATTCGCAGCCGTATTCATCGTGTGCAATTCCTCTCATTAAATCTACATGGATATAAGTTTCCAGTTGATGTTGCGCGAGCAAACTCATAATCCCTTGCAGATGTCCAATA
The DNA here is from genome assembly GCF_900186985.1 of Staphylococcus piscifermentans. Classification (NCBI taxonomy): domain Bacteria; kingdom Bacillati; phylum Bacillota; class Bacilli; order Caryophanales; family Staphylococcaceae; genus Staphylococcus; species Staphylococcus piscifermentans. Next base: position 1,684,302 of record NZ_LT906447.1, read on the forward strand.
TGTGCATCTAACAGCACACATTTTTTATAATCCGTTTTAGTTAATTTTTCTAAATCCTTCATTTCGCGAATTGCGGGTAAGATGTGAGATTTCATAGCCTTTCTCCTTTACATGATGCGTTTGAATAAACGTTCTAATTCATAATTTGAAAAACTGATGATAATCGGTCTGCCATGCGGACAAGTAAACGGATCTTCCATTTCTCGCAGCTGATCGATTAAATCTGCCATTTCATGATTTCTTAAATAGTGATTGGCTTTAATTGATTTTTTACAGCTCATCATAATAGCCGCTTCTTCACGTATTTTTTTAATATCAACTTTGCGATGTTCGAGCACATATTCTACCATGTCTTGAATAATTTCTTGTGCTTCTTCTTTAGGAAACCACACCGGATAACTGTTTACAATGTAATCATGGCTGCCGAAAGGTTCCAGATGTACGCCGACTTTATCTAACTCATCTTTATATTGATTAATAATCATTTGCTCATCTTTTGAAAAATGAAAAGTCATCGGAATGAGTAGGTTCTGCACTTCATTTGTGACTTCTCCGATTTTATCTCGGAAATATTCATATTTAATACGTTCTTGAGCAGCATGCTGGTCTATCATAAACATTCCTGTTTCATTTTGCGCAATAATATAAGTGCCATGAACTTGTCCAACCACTTCCATGTAAGGAACGCGTCGTTTCGGCTGTGCATTTTCTGTTTCGCGTACATCCACTTCTTCGACGTGAGTTGGTGAATCTGAAGTTTCAGTATGTTCCGCATCATCTTCGTGCTGTGCGGACTCAAATAAATTAGCAGAATTTGTATGGTCCTCTTCTAAATCTTGCAGCACCGCGCGTTGTGTTGCATTATAATCCTGTTCTGAAGTATCTTCAGCAACTTGCTCACCTGTTTCGGAGGTACTCTTATCGGTTTCCTCTTTCTGGGCTTTCTTTTCAGCGGTACGGGTTTCAAAATCTAATTTCTGTTGTTCGAAGGTATCTAGTACTTTATTTTTCTTATAAAGTTTATTTTCATCGTTGTGAGGTATAAGAATTTTATCTTTAAAGGCTTCTTGAATTTTTTGTACAATCAACTGGTAGAGTTGCTCTTCTTTAGAAAGGCGTACTTCTAATTTAGTTGGATGTACGTTGACGTCTACGAGTATCGGATCCATTTCGATATTGATGTAGCAGATAGGATAGCGCCCTATAGTTAATAAGGTGTGATAGCCTTCAACAATGGCTTTGTTCAAAACAAAGTTCTTGATGTAGCGTCCGTTGATAAATATAGAAATGTAGTGACGATTGCTGCGCGAGTGTTCAGGTTTCGCGACGTAGCCTTCGAGGTGATAGTCGCTGGTATCGCCTGTGATATGCACGAGGTCTTTCGCTACTTTCATTCCGTATATTTCAGCCATGACTTCGTTGGTACGGCCTGATCCATTGGTTTTCAGCAGTACTTTGTCATCTGAAATCAAAGTGAAGCGGACATTTGGATGGCTCATGGCCATGCGATTGACGATATCAGTAATTTTGCCAAGCTCGGTATAAAGACTTTTCACGTATTTCAAGCGTGCGGGTGTATTGTAAAAGAGTGATTCGACGAGAATATCTGTCCCTTTTTTGGCTTTAGCAGGCTTCTGTTTTAAAATTGCTCCGTCTTCAGCATAAATTTCATGACCGTTCTGCCCATCTGTGCATGTCTGCAATGTCACCTTAGCGACAGACGAAATACTGGCTAAGGCTTCACCACGAAAGCCTAGCGTCCGAATATGGAATAAATCACTGTCTTCATGTAATTTGCTGGTTGCATGCCGATGAAAGACGAGATGCAAATCATCTTCTTCGATACCTGTTCCGTTATCCACTACGCGTATAGATTCGATGCCGGATTGTTTGATTTCTATATTAATTTCGGTTGCTTTCGCATCAAGGGCATTTTCCAATAACTCTTTGACGACAGAGCCTGGTCTTTCTACCACTTCACCTGCTGCTATTTTGTTAGCGAGAGAAGTTTGTAATTCTTTAATATTGCCCATGATTTCTCACCTCTTATTTTAGTTGATTTTGAAGTTCGCTGAGTTTGTTGAGTGCTTGAAGCGGTGTCATATTAGAAATGTTGATTTTCTTCAATTCTGCTTCAATCTCACTTTCTGCAGGCGGCGTTTCAAACAAATCGAATGTGCCTTGTTGGAACTGTTCACTCTCAGATTCTTTTTTATCTTTAATAATTTCTGTTTCTGGTTCTTTGACGATAGATTCTGTTTCCGGCTGCAAATGACTGATTTGCGGGTGCGGTGCATCTTTTTCTTCAAAGGCATCTAGAATGACTTGTGCGCGCTCAATGACTTGGTCAGGCAGATCTGCCAACTTTGCTACTTGAATTCCGTAACTGTCATCCACCGCTCCATCTTTGACTTTGTGCAAGAAGATTAACTCACCTTGATATTCATTAGCTGCGACATGCACATTTTTCAAGCATGAAAGAGATTGATCTAAGGCAGTCAATTCATGATAATGGGTAGAAAATAAGGTCTTGGCGTGTGAAGTCTCGGCTACATATTCAATCATCGCTTGAGCAAGTGCCAATCCATCAAAGGTAGAAGTGCCCCGTCCGATTTCATCAAAAATAATCAAGCTGTCTGCTGTTGCATAAGTCAAGGCTTTTTGTGCTTCCAACATCTCTACCATAAAGGTACTTTTACCGGAGACTAAGTCGTCTGCTGCACCGATACGCGTAAATATTTGGTCGAATATCGGCAATACTGCAGAGCCACATGGTACATAAGCCCCCATTTGTGCCATAATACTGATAATCGCAACTTGTCGCATGTACGTAGATTTACCGGACATATTAGGGCCGGTAATCAAATAAATGAAATCTTCTTGGTCTAGTCGGCAATCGTTAGGCACATAATCATTATAATCCATCACCCGTTCAACCACTGGATGTCGTGAATCGACAAGATTTAATGTTTTATCGTCACTGAATGCAGGGCGCACATAGTTATATTTTTGCGCAATTTCCGCAAAGCTTTGCAGGCAATCAATCTCTGAAATTAGCTTCGCTTGTTTCTGCAAACGTTCAGTATAGGCTTTAACCTCTTCTCTCAATTTCGCAAAAAGTTGGTATTCTAGTTCGACCGCTTTATCTTCCGCCCCTAAAATGATGTCTTCTTTTTCTTTCAATTCATCGGTAATAAAACGTTCCGCATTGGAAAGCGTTTGTTTACGATTATAACCATAATCTGCTGGTTCAAAGCCATTTAAATTAGCACGTGTAATTTCAATAAAATAACCGAACACTTTGTTGAAACTGATTTTAAGCGATTTGATACCCGTACGTTCTCGTTCTTTCGCTTGCAGCTGTGCCAACCATTGTTTACCGTTCACTGAAGCCTCTAGATATTCATCTAGTTGTTTATTGAAGCCTTGCTTGAATAGTCCGCCATCTTTAACTGAGATCGGTGGTTCTTCTACTAAACTTTGTTCTAATAAATCGAGCAAATCATTTAATGGTTCTAACTGGCGAAATTGCTCAGGTAATTCATCATCAAAGTCATCCAGCAACGCTTTGATATTAGGAATTTCCGCAATAGAGTGTTTCAGTTGAATTAAATCTCTCGCGTTAACGTTTCCGTAACTTACGCGCCCGACAAGACGTTCAATGTCATAAACTTGATTTAAGTAGTTGCGGAGAGTATCGCGCTCGATGAAGCGATCAATCAGTTGAGAAACTGCATCTAAACGTTCGTTGATTGCTTGTTTGTAAATCAAAGGGCGGTCAATCCATTGTTTGAGACGACGTGCTCCCATTGGTGTTTTTGTTTCATCCATCAACCACAACAGAGTTCCCTTTTTAGACTTCAAACGGATACTTTCTGTCAATTCGAGATTACGTTTGGCGTAATAATCCATTTTCATATAGTCTACTGCCTCGTACGCTTGTGCTGCTTCAATATGATTCAAGCTGCGTTTTTGTGTATGATGAATATAATCTAAGAGCAACTGTACAGCTTGATGCATCAAGGTATCTTCAATTTGGTTCACTTCGTACATTTCGTTACTGATTTCATCGACAACAGTAATCGTTTCAGTTGCTAAGCTCATTTGCTGTTTCAGCGCGTCGCTAACTTGTTCTGCAGTTACAATTTCATTCGGATTAATGGTCGTAATCTCATTTAACAACATGCTTTCATCGCTGAATTGAGTGACTTTCAACTCACCTGTTGATACATCGCAATAACTGAGCGCGATAGCTGAGCCTTCTTTAACAAAACTTAAGATATAATTATTTTGTTTTTCATCCATACCGCCCTGGTTCATAATAGTCCCAGGTGTAACGACACGGATAACTTCTCTTTTAACCATTCCTTTAGTGGTTTTCGGATCTTCCATTTGCTCACAGATAGCGACTTTATAACCTTCATTGATTAAAGTTTCGATATAACTTTCCGCTGAATGATAAGGCACTCCGCACATTGGAATCGGGTTTTCTTTTTTCGCGTCACGCTTGGTCAGTGTAATTTCTAAGACTCTAGAAGCTTCTTTCGCATCTTCGAAAAACATTTCGTAAAAATCGCCTAATCTAAAAAATAATAAGCAGTCTTGATATTGTGATTTAATCTTTAAATATTGCTGCATCATCGGCGTTACATTTGTCATGATTCTTAATCATTCCTTCTATTATCGTTTTAATTCTTTTTTAATTTAATATATTTTATACATTTTCGTTGGTTTACGCAAACAATGTGAATTGCTTTTCTCTTAACTCATCTATTTTAACAAATTCTATCTTTGCATACGAGTTTCTCATTTTCATGGTATACTTGAAAAAACAAAATTGCTAAGGAAGTTAATCTATTTTTAATATGCAGTAAAGTTATATGAATTTATAGTTAAAACTAAAATATTGTATATAGACTTTTGTTATATTAAATTTAGATTTTAAAAAGGAGATGGAGTTTCAAGATGAAATTAGGTAAAACATTATTAACATCAGCAATTCTTTCAACAACCATTCTTGCAGGCGTGCAAAGTGCATCAGCAAGCGGTGGCGGCACAGGTCCCGTGTCGCCAGACAACTCTTCTACAGCACATACAAACCAGGAGCAAAATAAAAATGTGCTTGATAGAAACGTAGCCATTGCACATCGTGGCGCGAGCGGTTATGCTCCTGAGCATACTTTCTTTGCTTATGATAAAGCAAAAAACGAGTTAGGCGCAGATTACATAGAATTAGATTTGCAAATGACCAAAGATGGCAATTTAATTGCGATGCATGATGAAACAGTGGACCGTACTACAGGTGGCAAGTACCATGGACCAGTCAAAAATTATACTACTGCACAATTGAAAAAAATGGATGTCGGCAGTTGGTTTAACCAAAAAAATCCACAATATGCGAATCCTAAATATGCAGGGGCTAAAATTCCTACTTTAGATGAGATCCTTCAACGTTACGGTACAAATACCAATTATTATATTGAAACCAAATCACCGAATGTATATCCGGGTATGGAAGAAAAGTTATTAAATACCTTAAGCAAACACGGTATGACAACGCCGGACAAATTACGAAATGGCCAAGTGGTCATTCAATCATTTTCTCAAGAAAGCTTGTTGAAAATGAAAAAGTTAAATCCTAATATGCCGCTTATTCAATTAACAGATGCGTTGCAACTACCACAGTATAGTGATGCAGATTTAAATTATATCGCTTCTTATGCACGTGGAGTGGGTCCTGAATATCATGATGCTACACCGGCACAAGTTGAACGCTTGCATCAACATGGCTTGCTTGTTCATCCTTATACTGCCAATACACAACTTGCAATGAAAAACTTGATTAATGCAAATGTAGATGGTGCATTCTCAAATTATATCGATCGCTATATTCAATTAAGAAATCAATCACAAAATAAAACTGCTTATTAAGTGAAGAACGGGCTGGGACAAGAAATAATAATGTCCCAGCCCTTCTTTACTTTCATACTAATCTTTAGGCAGCCATCTTGAAAGCTTTCCTTTTTTAAATAATATCATCAATAATACATAACTGATAAAAGCACCTAACGCACTAGAAGTAATAAATGCCAACATAAGTGGCTTGATTGCGATACTATGCAATCCAATAATCCAAGCTAACGGAATACACATAAAACTTCCTATCAAACCTGTACCGATAACTTCTCCCATAGCGGCCATAAATAAGTGTTTGCGATAACGATAAAGCAGACTTGCTAACAATACTCCCACCATACTGCCAGGAAAGGCAAAGGCTGAGCCTGTACCGAATATCATACGAATGACTGAAGATAAAAATGCTTGCGCCAATCCATACCAAGGACCTACAAATACAGCACATAACACGTTAATCATATGTTGAACCGGTGCGGCTTTAATCGGACCTAATGGTATAACTATAATACTGCTTAAAACCACATTAATCGCTATAAACATCGAAGTTAAAGTAAGTTTTCTCACATTCATATATTGACGCCCTTTCTATTTTTAAAAATGATTATTTATCTTGATGTGCAGCGTTTAAACGGTCAGCCATCGTATTAATCATCATCTGCAACAAGTCATTCGCATCAGATTGGGCTTCTCTGAATTCTGTCACTATCGGTAAAGCATCAATTTTAGCTTGAATCTGGTCAATCTCTGCTTCACTTCGTTTATACGCTTCTATTTTTCCGTAATTCTGCAAATTAACGGATTGTTTTTGTCTTTGCTTTAAATCTTTCATCCACTCATCAATATGATGGTTGCGATGAATTTGAGTCTCTACACGTTGGTAATATTTTACTGTATCTAAACGCTGGATTTGTTTGCTCAGCTTATGTGCTTCCGCTAAAATTTCTTCTTTGTTATGCATTATGCATTCACCGTTTTAGGTTCATGAACATGTAAAAAAGTACCGTTCAATGAATACTGTTTTGCTTCATCGACTTTTACGTCTACTAATTTACCAATAACTTCTTTCGGACCTCTGAAGTTTACAAGTTTATTTTTATCCGTATAACCTGCTAAGACTTCATTATCCTTTTTACTGCTGCCTTCGCATAATACTGTCACAACTTGGCCTTCATATCCTTTTAATGCACGTTCTGAATAATAACCTACTTTTTGGTTCAAGCGTTGCAAACGATCTTTCTTCACTTCTTTTGCTACATTATCTTTCATACGAGCTGCTGGTGTACCATCACGTTGTGAATACAAGTATGTGTAAGCATGTTCAAATTCAACCTCATCGTATAAGGACAATGTTTCTTGGAATTGTTCCTCTGTTTCATTTGGATAGCCTACAATAATATCAGTTGTCAACGCGACATCAGGAATGGCTGTTTTAATACGGTTCACAAGATCTAAGTAACTTTCTCTCGTATATTTACGTCCCATAATTTTTAAGACCGCATCATTTCCTGATTGTACTGGCAAGTGAATATGCGGTACGATATTGCCGCCTTTAGCAATGACTTCAATCATATGGTCAGTAAAGTCCCAAGGATGACTAGTAGTAAAACGCACGCGCGGTATATCTATTTTAGAGATATCTTCGAATAAATCACCTAAATCATATTCCATATCTTGTAAATCTTTACCGTATGAGTTGACGTTCTGACCTAATAAAGTAATTTCTTGATACCCTTGGCGGGCCAAATCACGCACTTCGTCGATAATATCTTGAGGACGTCGACTACGTTCTTTCCCTCTTGTAAAAGGTACGATACAGTATGTACAGAATTTATCGCAGCCATACATAATGTTCACCCAAGCCTTGAAATAATCATCACGGACTTTCGGTAAATTCTCGATAACATCGCCTTCTTTAGACCATACATCAATAACCATAGCTTTAGACATATAGGCTTCTTCTAAGATTTCTGGTAATTTATGAATGTTATGTGTACCGAAAATCATATCAACATTTTGGTAAGATTTTAAGATTTTATTAACTACGGATTCCTCTTGTGACATACAACCACACACACCGATCAAGCAATCTGGGCGGTCGCGTTTTAAATGTTTCAAGTTACCGATTTCACTGAATACTTTATTCTCAGCATTTTCACGGATCGCACAAGTATTCAATAGAATAACATCCGCTTTCAAAATATCTTCAGCTAATGTGTAACCGAGCGCTTCAAAGATACCTGCCATGACTTCTGTATCATGTGCGTTCATTTGGCAGCCAAATGTTTTGATGAAAAAAGTACGACCTTTACCCATCTCTTTAAATCTTTCATCAATTTGGAAATCACGGTTATATTGAACATCTTCTTTCCCACGTTTTTTAGCTTCTTTTAAACTTGGCGGCTGATAAACTGTTTCGAAGTATTGACTATAATCTTTTTCTTTCTTATTTCGTTGTGCAATTACATCTAAAGAACCTGCTTTTCTTTGTTCTTCATTCACTTCGCAAAATCCTTTCTATATCCCCGATTAATCATTACTTCATTATATATTGTTTAGTCGAAATGTGCAAAATGATTCTAGGAAGAAAAAAGACGACGAGGTATAGCGAACTTCAAAGTTTAACTTTAAAAGTTCATTACACTCAGTCGACTTATTTACAATTAATGCTTAGCTTTTGGGTTTAATGCATCTTTTAAGCCTTCTCCTACAAAGTTTATACATAAAATCGTATAAGTTATTACAAGAGCAGGCGGCATCCAAATCCATGGTTTACTACTTAGTACATCCGCTTCTTGAGCATCTGATAACATATTGCCCCAAGTAGGCGTTGTTTTCTCAATACCGAATCCTAAGAAACTCAAACCTGCTTCTGCTACAATTTGAACGGCAAATAATAATGTAGCTTGCACAATAATAACACTTAAAATATTTGGCAATAAATGTTTCAACATAATTTTATAAACAGGTGTACCTATTGAAACGGCAGCTAAGAAATATTCGTTTTCTTTTTCTTGCATTACTTTTCCGCGCACTAAACGTGCAATTCCAACCCAAGATAACACTACTATAACGGCACCAAGTATAAATGCAGAACCATATGGATTTTTGATTTTTTCGCTGAAAGTAGCATTTAATACGATAGCAAAAGGAATAAATGGAAACAACATCACAAATTCTGTAAGACGCATTAAAACTGTGTCCACTTTCCCTCCATAATAGCCTGATATCATACCGACTATAACACCTATAACTAATATCCCAATAGTAGTAGTGATACCAAATACCATTGAAACGCGCCCTGAATATAATAAACGGCTAAATATATCTCGTCCCCCAGCATCAGTTCCTAGCAAATGTTCAGGTGACATATCCCCTTTTATATATACCAGGTTTTGTACATTAGGATCATGCGGAGCTATAAGCGGAGACAACATTGAAATAATAAATATGAATAACAACGAAATTAATGCAGTCATCGCTAATTTATTATGGGTAAAATTAATTAAAGCACTTTTTAAAGGCGAAAGGCTTTCTTTTTTAACTTTATTATTTTTAGACATTTCTTTTCCTCCTTAATTGCTCTTAATCCTTGGGTCAACAATGCTGTATGCTATATCTGAGATTAAGTTCGCTAATAATCCTAAAAACGAAAAGAATAATAATAACGCCATCATCAATGGATAGTCCTTGCCGCTAATTGCTTCAATTAAAAGCTTACCAATTCCTGGATAAGAAAAAATCGTTTCCGTAATTACAGCTCCACCAAAAATTGATAAAACATCTCCGCCAAAGAAAGTAACAATCGGGATTACAGAGTTTCTTAAAATATGTTTATTATAAATTTTACTTGTTGAAATACCATTAGATCTAGCTGTTCTGACATAATCTTTACGAGAATTTTCGATAATATCATTTCTCAAGAATTGAACGTAACCTGCTGTTGACATTACGCCCAGGATTAAAGCAGGTAAGAATGCATGATATAGTTTACTCATATAATAAGGAAAAGTGCCTTCTTCTAAACCAATAGTTACAGACCCTTGAAACGGAAATAAATTCAGCTGAAAGGCGAATAAATATATTGCAAATACTCCTGCTACAAACGAAGGTAATGCTAATAAGAAATAGTTGACAACTTGAATGGAATAATCTAAAGGCGAATAAGCTTTACGACCCGAAATAATTCCTAAAGGAAAGGCTAAGATATAAGTAAAAATCAAACTCAACGTCCCCAAAATAATTGTGTTTGGCATACGTTCTTCAATCAAATCAATAACCGGTCTTTTAAATCTTACCGATTCACCTAAATCACCGTGTACAATTTTTTCTGCCCACATCATATATTGAACATGAATAGGCTGATCATAGCCTAATTTTTTTCTTTGTGCTTCAAAATATTGCGCGGAATTTTCAGATGAAGATCCTGCCCCTGTAAATGCATCACCAGGCTGCAATTTGGATATACCGAATATTACTATTGAGATTAAAAATAGCAACGGTATCATTAATAATAATCGTCGTATAATTAATTGAATCATTTCTCCACCTCATCATCTATCAACAAGCAAGCTGCGAAATGATTTTCACTGACTTCCTTATATGCAGGTTTTTTTGTTTTACAAACTTCTTGTGCTATTGGACATCGAGTATGAAATGGGCATCCAGTTGGAGGGTTTGCTGGTGATGGCAAGTCTCCAGTCAATAATATACGTTCTTTACGTTTATCTTTATCAATTTCTGGTATGGCTGAAATTAAAGCCTGAGTATAAGGATGTTTAGGATGTTTATAAATTTCATCAGCTGGACCTTGTTCCACAATATGCCCTAAATACATAACGCCTATATAATCACTTACATGTTTCACAACGCTTAAATCATGAGCAATAAACAGATAACTCAAATCAAATTCTTTTTGTAAATCATCCAATAAATTCAGTACTTGAGATTGTACCGAAACATCTAGAGCACTAACAGGTTCATCTAAAATTATCAACTTAGGCTTTAAAGCTAAGGCACGAGCTATTCCAACTCTTTGGCGCTGACCGCCAGAAAATTCATGCGCATATTTATAATAATCCTCAGTATTCAAACCAACTTTTACCAATAATTCTTTAACTTCTTCTTCTAATTCATTTTTTGTTTTTTTACTATAATTTTTGATAGGTTCTCCTACGATATCTCCTACCATTTGCAAAAGATTTAAAGAGGCATACGGATCTTGAAAAACCATTTGAAAGCCTTTTCTGGCATCTCGCAGTTTCTTACCTTTAATGTGTGTTATATTTTCATTATTAAAAGTAATAGTGCCATCAGTAGGCGCTTGTAATCTTAAGATGCTTCTTCCAGCTGAAGATTTGCCACAACCAGACTCACCTACTAACCCCATAGTCTCTCCTTCTTTAATTTTGAAACTTATTCCATCTACTGCTTTAACATATCCAACAGTTCTTCGAAAAAAGCCGCCCTTAATCGGATAATATTGTTTAAGATTGTTTACTTCTAAGATTGTCTTTTTATCCATAATTTGCCTCCATCAATCCTCGTCATATAAATGACAAGCAACTTTATGTTCTGAATCAATCAGTTTCAAAGAAATATCTCCTTGTTCACAAACATTCATCGCATAAGGACATCTATTTGCAAACCTGCATCCTTGGTTCGGCATATTTACTAATGAAGGTACACTTCCTTCTATCACTTCTAACTTATCAGTGCTTTGGTCCAACTTAGGAATAGACCTTATTAATGCTTGAGTATATGGATGTTTAGGAGATTGAAAAATTTCACTTGTTGAACCAGTTTCAATAATATTACCTGCATACATAACAGCAACTCGATCACAAAGTTCGGATATAACTGCTAAATCGTGCGAAATAAATATAATAGACATATCATTTTCTTCTCTAATTTTCTTTAATAGTTCTAATATTTGCGCTTGTACAGTTACATCTAATGCAGTTGTAGGTTCATCAGCAATCAGCAAATCTGGTTGGCACGAAATCGCTAAAGCAATCATTACTCTTTGACGCATACCTCCGGACAATTGATGCGGATAATTATCAATCACTTCTGAAGCTCTGGGGATACCTACTTGATTTAATAACTCTATCGCTCGTTCTCTCGCATCTTTTTTATTTAATTTTAGATGTAAAGTAATTTTTTCGATAAGTTGATTTCCTATTGTAAATACTGGATTTAGAGCTGTCATAGGTTCTTGAAAAATCATCGAAAGTTCTTTGCCCCGCATCTTGTTATATTCATTTTCTTTAATATTATCGATACGTTTACCTTTAAAGTTGATTTCTCCTTTTTCTATTCGTGCTATTTTTTCGGGTAATAACTGCATAATAGATAAACTTAAAACTGATTTCCCTGAACCCGACTTACCAACTATTCCTAAAATTTCTCCTTTTTTTACTGACACATTAATATTGTTCACTGCAGAAAACCAATCTTTTTTTATGTAAAAACTGGTTCTTAATTGTGTTATTTCTAATATATTCTCTGCTGTCAATCTCAACACTCCTCTTTTGCTTAGAAAAAGCCTCGAAAACTATCGAGGCTTTTCAAGCAAAAATTATTTTTCTACAGTCCATTCATTAGCAGGGTTAGCACCTTTCATGGAAACTTCAAAGTTTTTAACTTTATTACTTACTAATGTAATATCTTCTAGTTCAACAAGTGGAATAACAGGAACTTCTTTATTCCAAATTTTTTGCCATTTTAAGTAAATATCTTTACGTTTTTCTTTACTGTTTCCGACTACATCATAATCAGTTGCTTCAGCTAATAATTTGTCTGATTCTGGGTTGTTATATCTTGACTCATTCCATAAAGCATTAGATTTATATAATCCTGAAGGATCTGGGTCAGCACCTTGTGACCAAGTTCTGAAATAAACTTCCATATTTTTATCAGCATTTTCTAAATCTGAACCAAATTTACCGAACTCGACCATACTTACTTTAGTTTTTAAACCCACTTTTTCCCAATATCCTTTAAGAGCAGCAGTTCTTGGTTCGAATGTCGGGTTAGTACCAGCATAATGTTTTAAGCTAATTTCAAACTTTTTACCTTTCGGATCTTCTCTGAAGCCGTCACCGTCTTTATCTTTATAACCTGCTTCATCTAGTAATTCTTTAGCTTTTTTAACATTATACTTATAATCTGTTAATCCTTTATCTCCTTGAGATACCCAGTGGTTAGTTGGAATTAATGAGTTTGTTGGTTTTCCGTAACCTTGTAAGAAAGCTTTAATCCACTCATCTTTATTAATTGCATAATCCATAGCTTGTCTTAATTTAACATTTTGATATTTTGGACGAGGTGAGCCAACTTTCATCGCTTTTTTATCATAATTATTTAAAACAAAACCAACAATCATATATTGTGTAGATGGTGCAGTTAAAATTTTAACATTATCCGCTTTAGATTCTTTAACTTGTTTAGCCATCGGTGCTGTTCCTTCGCCAACCATATCAATATCACCGTTTTGAAGCGCTTTGACAATAGCATTCTGATCTACAACTTTATAATTGATTTTGTCTAGTTTAGGTTCTCCCTTCCAGTAATCTTTATATTTTTCCAACTGCACAGATTCTCCATCTACAATTTTCTTAACTTTAAAAGGTCCGTATCCAATTGGATGCTTACGTATAGCATCTGATTTCGCCATATCCTTTACTGGAATATCTTTAAAAATCTTTTCACTTAACAAATCACCGCTATAGAGTTTCAATAAGTTATTTACTTTCTTTTCTTTAAAAGTTATTTCAACATTGTAATCATCAATTTTTTTAATACCAGAAATTGATTCTGCTTTGCCATCGTGTTTTTCTTTTGCTCCTTCAATAGCCTCCACATTATCAAAGCGAGGTCCCTCATAATCTGGATCTGCTAAAGTTTCTAATGTAAAAATCCAATCATTAATTGTTAAAGGATTGCCATCTTGCCATTTAACACCCTTTTTCAAAGTGAATTTAAACTTTTTAGCAGGTTCGATCTCTTTCCAAGAAGCTAAATCAGGTTTCATTTGTAAATGATCATCCATTTTAAATAATCCGTCACTAAATAATCCAATTACTCCTAAATCAGTAGCAGATCCCGCAAAAATGCCAGAAAAATTACCTTCTGGTGGGGCACCTGAACCAATGTTTAAAGTACCGCCTTTTGCATCACTTTTGCCAGTGCTTCCTGTTTCCTTTTCATTATTGGATTTCTTACTGCCGCAAGCAGATAATACCAATAACAATGACAACAATACTATTGCTAATTTAAACCATCTTCTTTTCATATATTTCCTCCTTTAATATGCCACTTAAAATTCTATAATTGAATTATATTAATTGTCTGACTATTATGTCAACTTTGCATTCTATTTTTATCAACCTAACACCTGATATTTTTGCAAATAAAAAAAGACCCAAGTACTCATCATTTTTTAAATGAATACTTAGGTCTTAAGCAATAAACTAAAATTTTCTCTTAATCGTATTTAACGGTCAATTCTTCCATTGTAATACCAGTCGGCACGTAATAAAATCTCACTTGACTGATGACGCCTGGCACTTCTAATTCAACCATTCTATCATTAATATTTTGAATCAGAATTAAACATTCACTCATTGTACCTTGCACTGTTGTTTCTAATGGTGCTACTCGGAAATCTAAGCCAGATTGCTCAATGATTTTTATGGCTTCATCAACGTAAGGAATCACATCTTCTCCATTTGGTGTTTGCGGCAAAACTTGAATGCTCATTAATGTATCTTGCATACTGAAACTCCTCTTTTCCTCATATGTTACTTTAAATGTATCAAATTTTTAATGAAGTGTGTATTAGTATGACAGGAATATTTAAATAGTATGGTAATAACAACTTACAACGATAAGACGGTTATCTATTTGTTTATAGACGAGGCGATGAATATCATCGATTGCTATTGATTTAAATCCACCAGATTTTACTCTTTTCACCATTACCGGTACAGGTTGATTCCCTTTATCAAAAGGAATATTTCCTTTGATTTGTTGTATTCTATTATTAAATTTCGTAACTAATTCTTTATTTCTACTCTTGAAGTGTGTATGATCTTGATTTGCAGATTCTGTAAAATCTATCAACATACTTTCATCCACCAGTACTTTCACTAAATCCCCATTAATATAATCGCGTATACATTCTGCTAAGTGTTCTCGATTCGCTGCAGTTTTCAATAAATACTTTCTCTCTTCTTGTCCTTCTTTTTCTATATTTTTATCATCATTTTGGTTATTCAAATAATCGGGATGTTGTCCTAAACAATTCGCAAAGATATTGTCTAATAGTCTTTGCTGCTTAGCACTTTCTTCATCGTTTCTATTGATTTCTTTTGTCATTCATACACCTCTTTAATATGACATATTTATCAATACCCAATTAAAGCGGTGTACCAAACGTTTATATTATATATTTATCTAAATCGTATAAATTATCATTTAAATTATGTATCTGTACTACATTTTAAAAATATAAAAATTCTCTTTACGTCCTAGTAGGTTTATACCCTTTTTCCAGACATAAAGAGAACTTTTATTTAATATTATACAAATTGTTGTGTTAAATCCTCAAATTGTCCTTTATCAATTTTGATATCTTGCTTAGCTAAAGGTTCACCACTCATTTGTTCAACTTGTGACTCATATGAAGGCGTTTCTTTATCTTGATAAACAATTCCAGTTACGAGCGATTCATTATCAATGACTGTTTGAATTGCTTTATTTTTATCGCTTGCATCATAATCTTCAATGTCATCAATAGATACTAAATGCTCTTTAAACCAATCATAAGTGTTTACTTTATTGTAAGTTACACATGGTGAAAAGACGTTTACAAATGAAAAGCCGTCATGATTGATTGCTTCTTCAATTAATTTTGTCAAACCTTTAATGTCGCTTGAAAATCCTTGGCCGACAAAAGTGGCTCCTGAAGATAATGCCAATTCTAATGGTGCTACATTTTGTTCAATATTACCTTTTGGAGTTGTTTTTGTTACAAAACCAGGTGCTGAAGATGGTGAAGTTTGTCCTTTAGTCAAACCGTAAATTTGGTTATCCATAACAATATAGGTGATATTCATATTTCTACGTAAAGCATGAATAGTATGACCCATACCAATAGCGTAACCATCACCATCGCCACCAGAACAAATAACGGTTAAATCTTTGTTTGCCATTTTCACACCTTGTGCAATTGGAAGTGCACGGCCATGAATGGCGTGCATGCCGTAAGAGTTAACATATCCTGATAAACGCCCTGAACAACCAATACCTGTAATCAATGCTACTTCTTCAGGTTCTAATCCAACATTCGCTGCAGCTTTTTGAATCGCTGCTTGCACAGAGAAATCACCGCAACCTGGACACCAGTTTGGTTTAACGTTATTTCTGAAATCTTTAAATGTTGCCACTTGTACCCACTCCTTCAGTCTCTTTGGCAATCTCTAATCCTTTATCTTCAATTTCATGCGGTAAAAATGGTGTGCCGTCATATTTAGTTTGTTTAATCAATTTACCGTGTACATTAACATTCATTTTTAAAATGTTAGCTAATTGACCTTGATAGTTATGTTCGACAACTACTACTTTTTTCGCTTTATCTACCGCTTCTTGCACTATCTCTGCTGGGAATGGATGCAATTGTCTAATTTGTAAATGATTTACTTTCACACCTTGATTTTCAAGACGTGATTTACCTTCTTGAATCGCACCTTTTGTAGAAATAAAGCCGATATATAAGATATCTGCATCATCATAAGGCTGATCATCAATAACTGGTTCTGAAATTAATAAATTTTCAGTTTTACGCATACGCTTATCCATTTGTTCTTGACGGTTTTGTGCAGACTCGCTTGGTTTACCTTCTTGGCTGTGTTCAACACCAGTAACGTGATGAATACCGCCTTTGACACCTGGAATTGGTCTAGGAGATACCCCATTAGCTGTAAGTGCATAACGTTTAAAGTAAGATTTGTCATCTTCATCACGTTCAATGTCACCTTGTAATAATTCACCGCGTTTAATTTCAATACGGTCATAATCTAGTTGCTCAACTGTTTGTTTACCTAATGCTAATTGTAAGTCACTTAAGATAATAACTGGACATTGATATTCTTCAGCTAAGTTGAACGCTTCAACTGTTAAATAGAAAGAATCTTCAGCATCAGTAGGTGCAATCACGATTTTTGGAATATCGCCATGTGTACCATAAATCATTTGCATTAAATCAGATTGCTCTTCTTTAGTAGGTAATCCTGTAGATGGGCCGCCACGTTGTGTATTTACAATTACTAATGGTGTTTCAGTCATACCAGACAAGCCGATTGATTCCATCATCAGTGACAGACCTGGACCGGCTGAAGCGGTAAATGCTCTAACACCTGCATAGTTAGCACCGATAGCCATAGTTGCCGCTGCAATTTCATCTTCAGTTTGGATAACTGTACCGCCGACTTTCGGCAGGTTATCAATCATGTACTCCATAATTTCTGATGCAGGTGTAATTGGATAAGCTGCCATAAATTTAGATCCTGCTGAAATCGCACCTAATCCAACAGCATCATTACCAATCATATAAAGATGAGGTTCTGATTCACTTGGTTCTAAGTGATAATCACCTTCTAATTCAGGCATTTGTTCTTTCATCGCATCGTAGCCTTGGTGCAATGCTTGGATATTGCTTTCTACGACTTTTTCACCTTTTTTACCAAAAGTGTTTGCGATAAGTGCTTCAAATGATTGAATATCTAAATCCATAATGGCACAAGTCGCACCAATTGCTACCATATTTTTCATTAATTTAGTTCCTAATTCTTTAGCAATATCAGTAAAAGGAAGAATAATCAGTTGTGCTTTACAATCTTCAGGCTTAGAAGGTTTGGCTTTCGCATCAGCAATAATCACACTGTCGTCACGCATCTCATGGTGATTTAACTCAATTGTTTCTTGATCGAATGCAACGAGAATATCTAAATCATCACTAATAGCATGTACTGGCTTTGTTGATACTCTAATTTTATTGTTGGTATGTCCGCCTTTAATTCGGCTTGAGAAATGTCTGTATCCGTATAGGTAATATCCTTCACGGTTCATAGCTGTGGCAAAGATTTCTCCTGTCGACTCGATTCCTTCACCTTGTTGACCGCCAACTTTCCATGATACTTGTGATTTCATACCTTTGCCTCCTGTAATTTAATTCACTATTAATCATAACAAAATAAACCACTGCTTTACTATATTAACAGCGGTTTTACTTTAAATTCATACTAATGGACGATAACTATTTTAACATGTCAAATGGGTGATCATCATTAATTAAAATACGTTCAATATTTTTTGTCTTACCTTCTTTATCTAAATCAATGATAACACCGGATAAAACTTCTCTACCTTCATCTGGAACCACATGTCTTTGAGGAAGACTTGAAATAAATCTATAAATGACTTCCTCTCTGTTAATACCTAGAATACCATCGTAGAAGCCTGTCATACCTACATCAGTAATATAACCCGTACCGTTAGGAAGAACTCGATTATCTGAGGTTTGGATATGTGTATGCGTACCCACTACTGCGCTGGCACGTCCATCTAAATACCATCCCATCGCGTTCTTTTCTGAAGTAGTTTCCGCATGAAAGTCTACAAATATATAAGGCGTTTCTTTTTGTGCTTCTTCAATTAATTGATCTGCTTTTTTGAAAGGATCATCAATATCTTGCATAAATGCTCGACCTTGTAAGTTGATAACCGCAAGTTTAACTTCGTTTATCTGTATAAAACGCATACCGATACCTGGTGCTTCGTCAGGAAAATTAGCTGGTCTTACCATGCGTTTTGCATCATCGATAAATTCATAAATTTGGCGTTGGCCGTACGTATGATTTCCCATTGTCATAAAATCGACGCCTTCACGCAACAACTGTTTATATATCTTTTCAGTTATCCCTTTTCCATGTGCAGCATTTTCAGCATTCACAATTGTCACTGTAGGACGATATTGCTGTTTTAATTTCGGTAAATAAGTGGTGATGGCTTCCCTACCTACTTTGCCGACAATGTCACCGATAAATAATATTCTCAAAATGGATTCATCCTCTCTTATAAGCTAGTTTAATAGAAAAATTTAATCTTGCAAAGTCTGTAAACGCTTTGATTATGTAACTTCATTAAATTTTTGCAAAAAAATATTTAACTTTATGGAGAGCGGGTAAAGACTTGGTAAGACGTAACATAGCTTAATTGTTCAAAAATAAGTCATGAATGAAGCATTGTGGCGCTTTTTTGAGAATTATTTCTATGTTATGATTTGTCTATCAAATTTATAGGAGATGTAATAACTAAATGTCAATTAACATTGATCCCGAAAAGTTTGCAGAACTTGTACTTCAATCGAATCCTTCAAAAAGCGAGGACCCAGAAGATATCGCTAAAGACGCATTAGAACTTTACATTAATGCTTATCGATTAGCAGAAAGATACGCTAACTTATCATCAAATGCTTTCGATACATGTGAAGTTTTAAGAGAAGTTAAAAATACTGATTTATTACTAAGCAAATAATTAATTAAAAGATAAAAGAATTTTAAGAAATGTACTAGGATGCTCCAATTTGGAGTATCCTCTTTTTATTCCTTCTATTCTTCTGTAAATTTATTTATCAGAATCTCCATATTTTTATCGATATATTTATTTGTATGTGTAAGTAAATAGAAATACCGTTCAATATCGAGAGGAATAATCTCAAGTTTTTCTTTATCGAAAGGAGTCAAAGTCTTTTTAGATACAATAGAAAAGCCATATCCATCATGCACCATATTCTTAATCAAGGTAGTGTTATTGATTTCTACTAAAAAAGGATGCAATTGAAATTGTGCTAATCCTTCTTCTTGATAAAAACGCGTGCCAGAACCTTTCTCTCGCACAAAGCACGTATCCATATTGGAGCCTCCAGCTTTTTTATGAATCAAAACCATTTCGTCTTTTTCAATACGAGTGCTTTCTATCATATTGGCTTGAATTTCTTTTTCAACAATTCCTAGGTCAATAATATTACGCTGTACATTTTCAATTACATGATCTGAATTGTCTAAATGTACATGGATATGTAACTTAGGATAACTTTGAGCTAACTCTCCAAGTTTTTGAGCAAGTCGATATTCTCCATAAGTGTAACTACTGCCAATGGTAAGTTCTCCAGAAATACTGTGAGGCGCTTGTTGTAATTCTCTTCTCAACGTATCTTCTAAATGCTTTTGTTTTAAGGCATAACTAAATAATTTTTCGCCATCACTTGTTAAGGTCATCCTAGAATGCTTGAATTCAAAAATTTTCACATCATATTCAGTTTCAAGCTTTTTTATATCACGACTAATTGACGGTTGCGATGTATATAAATTTTCAGCTGCCTTTGTAAAACTTCGTGCTTTTACAACTTCAATCAACACTTTAAACGGATCCATTTCGCTTAAACCTCCCCTACCCTTTTAATAATTATAACATTTTTGTTATGACGATTATACTAATTATTTATTTCACGTTATAAATTTGACGTGATAACCTAAATTAAAGGAGTTGATGCAGATGAAAATACCTAAATATAATAATTTTACACTCGGACTTAGTTTCACATTTATCATCGCATTAATCAGTTTATTATTATCCAAGATTCCAATATTAGAAAATATAGGATCACTTACAATCGCTATTTTAATTGCTATTATATATAGACACTTCAAAGGGTATCCAACTCGATATAGAAACGGCATCGAATTTTCATCGAAGCGGTTACTAAAATTTGCTATTATTTTGTATGGACTAAAGCTAAATATTAATGAAATTATTACTAAAGGCGCAACTTTATTGGCGGTTGATGTAGGAGTAGTTATTTTCAGTATCATTGGAATATACTTTTTGAATAAATGGATTAAAGGAGATGCTAAACTCGGTATTTTATTAGGTATAGGGACAGGTGTTTGCGGAGCTGCGGCTATAGCTGCTACATCTTCTATACTTAAATCTCGGGAAAAAGATACAGCAATCAGTATTGGTATCATTGCTTTGATCGGCACTATATTTTCCCTTGTTTATATGCTTGTAGATAGCTTGTTAAGCTTATCACCGCAACTATATGGCGCTTGGGCAGGTACTAGCTTACATGAAATTGCACATGTAGTATTAGCTGCTGATTTTTCTGGAAACAACGCTTTAAGTATTGCGCTATTAGGAAAATTAGGCCGTGTATTTCTATTGATTCCTGTGAGTATTATCTTAATCATAATTATGAAATATACCTCAAAGGGATCCTCAGAAGCTCACAAAATTGATATCCCTTATTTCTTAATTGGGTTTCTAATAATGGCTATTATCCATACCTATATTGATATTCCAGGCATTATTATGCAATTTCTAGATGTGCTAACTAATCTCTTTATGATGATGGCTATGGTGGCCTTAGGATTGAATGTCTCATTCAAAGACTTAAAAAATAGAGCATTTAAACCCTTGGTAGCCGTTATCATAATTTCAGGATGTTTATCAGGATTGACTTTTATTCTTTTGAATTTAATCTATTAAACAGAAGAGAGTGGAGAAAATCAGAATTTCTCCACTCTCTTTTTTAGCGATAATTTTTGTTAGATAAAAGGATTTGTAATTCATTCATTTTCCTAATCAAAAAACCCCAAGCCAACTGGCCTGAGGTTATATTTCAAAAATTATTTCGCATATTCAATTGCTCTCGTCTCACGAACAACTGTCACTTTAATATGTCCTGGATATTGTAGTTCATCTTCAATTTGTTTTTTAATATCTCTTGCTAAACGATGCGCTTTTAAATCATCGATTTCTTCAGGAGATACAATAACTCTGATTTCTCTACCTGCTTGTATTGCGAATGCTTTTTCAACACCCTCATAACTTTCAGATAAAGCTTCTAAACGTTCTAGTCTTCTAATATAGTTTTCAAGTGTTTCTTTACGTGCACCTGGACGCGCTGCAGATAGTGCATCTGCTGCTGCGACTAAGATAGAGATAATTGATGTCGGTTCTACATCACCATGATGTGAATGAATTGCATTGATTACTGTTTCATTCTCATGGTATTTCTTAGCAAGTTCTACACCGATTTCTACATGGCTGCCTTCGACTTCATGGTCAATGGCTTTACCCACATCATGTAATAAACCAGCGCGTTTAGCCAATGTCACATCTTCGCCAAGCTCTGCTGCAAGCATACCTGTTAAGTGTGCCACTTCTATAGAATGTTTTAATACATTTTGGCCATAACTTGTTCTGAATTTTAAACGACCTAAGATTTTTACTAAATCAGGATGCATGTTATGAACATTAATTTCAAATGTTGCTTGTTCACCTGCATCTCGGATAATATCATCTACTTCTTTACGTGCTTTTTCAACCATATCTTCAATACGTCCTGGATGAATACGTCCATCTGAAACTAGATTGACTAAAGCTGTACGTGCAATTTCTCGTCGAATCGGATCAAAGCCAGATAGGATAACAGCTTCTGGCGTATCGTCAATAATTAAATCAATACCTGTTAATGTTTCTAATGTTCGAATATTTCGACCTTCACGTCCAATGATTCGACCTTTCATTTCATCATTAGGTAAGTTTACAACTGATACTGTTGACTCTGATGTATGTTCAGCTGCTAATCGCTGCACAGCAGTAGCCAATAATTCTTTTGCTGATTTATCAACTTTTTCTTTCGCTTCATTTTCCTTTTCTTTAACAAGTACTGCAATATCTTGTGACAGTTCTTCTTCAACACGCTGAAATTGTTCGTTGATTGCTTCTTCGCGTGTGAGACCGGAGATGCGTTCTAATTCTTGTTCGTGCTTCATTATTATTGATTGAACACTACTCTCTTTTGCATCTACTTGTTGTTGTTTTTCTTCAATTTTCGATTCTTTTTGCTCTAAAATCTCATCTTTCTTATCTAACAGATCAGACTTACGCTCTAAGTTATCTTCTTTTTGAAGAAGTCGGGCCTCTTGTTTTTGAAGATTACCACGTATTTCACGAAGTTCATTTTCCGTTTGCTCTTTTAAACGTTGATTTTCTTCTTTAGCCTCAAGTAATCTCTCTTTCTTGAGATTATCTGCTTCTTTGTTTGCCTGATTGATAATATCATCTGCAGTTTGTTTTGCCTGAACTTGTTTCTCATGCAAAACCTTTTGGGCTGCTATATACCCTACAACAACTCCTAGAATACACCCCAGCAAAATGAGTAGGAGGGTTAATAAATTCACACAAACACCTCCTTTTTCTAGGATTTTGTTTATTTGTATATCGCTTTCAATATGATTATATGAAGTAATATAAGAATCATACATACTAATTGTACTTTTTAAATACAAGGAGTGTCAAGGTTAATAATTGAAGTCCGCTATATAATTCAAAATAGTGTGTATAGACTAATAGAGTTGTAAGTTGAGATACAAAATAACTATTCAGAAACCTCAATTGATTGTATGTAAAAAAAGGAGTCTGCACAGCTAAAGGCAGACTCACATTACCGCTTATCTATTCTTCATCGAATAAATTTGCGTTTTCATTTTTCTCAGCTTTCGCTTCTTTTTCGTCTTTTTCTTCAACGTCCCCATCAAAGATACCTAATTTTTGTCTTAATTTATTATCAATATCTTCTTTGATTTCTGGATGTTCTTTCAAGTAATTTTTAACGTTTTCTTTACCTTGGCCCATTCTTTCACCATTATAAGAATACCAAGCACCTGATTTATCAACGATGTCATTTTCAACACCTAAATCAATTAATTCGCCTTCTTTTGAAATACCTTGGCCGTACATAATATCAACTTCGGCTACTCTGAATGGAGGTGCTACTTTGTTTTTAACAACTTTAATTTTAGTACGGTTACCCACAATTTCTTGACCTTGCTTCAATTGTTCTGCACGACGCACTTCTAAACGAACTGAGCTATAGAATTTCAACGCTCTGCCGCCTGGCGTTGTTTCAGGATTACCGAACATTACTCCGACTTTTTCACGGATTTGGTTGATAAATACTGCAGTACAATTAGATTTTGAAATAGCACCAGATAATTTACGCAAAGCTTGAGACATTAAACGTGCTTGTAAACCGACATGTGTATCTCCCATTTCACCTTCAATTTCAGCTTTCGGTGTTAAGGCTGCTACAGAGTCGACTACAATAATATCAACAGCACCGCTTCGTACAAATGCCTCTGCAATCTCTAGACCTTGTTCCCCATGGTCAGGTTGAGATAAATATAAATTATCGATATCTACACCTAATGCTTCAGCATAAACTGGATCTAACGCATGTTCAGCGTCGATAAATGCAGCGACGCCACCTTGTTTCTGCACTTCAGCAATAGCATGCAAAGCTACAGTTGTTTTACCAGAACTTTCTGGTCCATAAATTTCTACAATTCTACCTTTAGGGTAACCACCTACACCTAAAGCATTATCTAATGTTACTGATCCGCTTGATATGCTTGAAACACGACGAGCTTTGTTATCGCCAAGTTTCATAACGGCACCTTTACCAAACGATTTCTCCATATTCTTAATAACAGTATCTAGCGCTTTTTGACGTTCATTATCCAATATTGTGCCTCCTAGTCGAGATTTAGTCTCTTAATTATCTTAATTAATACTATACAGTGTTTGATGAGAAATTACAAGCAATTTGCGAATGTTTGTTCGATTATTTTCATTCGTAAAACACATTTACACGAACACCCGTACCTGTTTTTTTACATTTTCAAGGGCTTATCCTTTAAGAAAATAAATTAATTAAACGAATATAGACATAATTTGGCGTTCTGTGCTTAATTAAATTTCTTTTCTGCGTCATAACAAATTCTTCGCTGTTGAATCCTTTATCAGTAAGTACGCCTAAATGGACATTTTCACCATCATGCAATAAGGAAAGGCCGATGTCTGTTTGATAGAAATCTCTGACATAAGCAGCTGCAAGTTTTAAACGTTCATTTAAGCTGGATGTGCTGCTTACGTACTTATCATTATCCAACAACATTCCTTTTAACTTGTTATCCATATCGTACTCTTTCAATCTCGAATAAATTTCAGCTGAAGTAACTCCATCATATATAGCGAAACTGCCAGGTAATTTGGCTAAAACTGCTTGTTCGATTTTAGTTTGATCTGAACCATAATAGTACTTACCAATGCGTTTCAGAATCTCTGCTTTGATAGGAGCAATCAATTTCTCACATTCTTCTTGATTTTTGCCATTAGCTGTTAAACGGGTTGAAACTTCATGAGCACCCGCTAAAGGAGCAATAGTCGGATTTGATTGCGCATCAATAAGATCCATGAGTTCAGTTTCTACTCTTGATTCACCGATACCTGCAAATCTTAATTGTTCGGAAAAGATTAATTTGTCTCCTTCTAATAAATATGGAAGCAATTCATTCTCCGCCATAGGCTGCATTTCTCTTGGAGGACCAGGCATTAAAGCAACACGTTTACCATCTTGTTCAACTAGCATTCCAGGCGCCATACCAACTTTATTCGGTAAAACTTTCGCCCCTTCAATTACTAAAGCTTGCTGTTTATTATTCTCACTCATTTCTTGATGTTGTGCTTTAAAGTAATTCTCTATATATTCTAAGGCTTCATTATCAGTAACGAGTTCTTTTCCAAAGACTTTAGCTACTGTATGCTTAGTCAAATCATCCTTTGTGGGACCTAAGCCTCCAGTCATGATAACTGTGTCGTTCTCTTCCAAAGTCTGTCTCAACAAACGTTCTAAACGGGCAGGATTGTCTCCGATGACAGACTGTTCCATCACATTCAAACCTACTCCATTGAACAATTGCGCTAAGTATTTAGCATTGGTATTTAATATTTGACCTAATAGTAATTCAGAGCCTACTGCTACGATTGATATTTTCATTTTGATTCCCCCATTTTCCGCATGGTTTCTTTTCCTATTCTACACAAATATAAGGGTGTCACAAACACAGTCATTTGTGAACTCATTTGCACTGAAAATCGTTCAAATAATAAATAACTGTATTTATGGCACCCTTACGCAACTATTTATTGATGTTGTTTGAAAACATCTCTGCCTTTATAGAAATATTCAATTCCAGACAAGATTGTAAAGAATACGCCGATATACAATAAGACTTGACCTAATGGGAAACCAATCCACATTGCTAATGGTTCACCTAATAAAATCCATACTAACGCAACCATTGTAACTGCTGTTTTAATCTTGCCTAGTTGGCCGGCAGCACTGACAAATCCTTGTTCAATTTGTAATAAACGTAAGCCTGTAACCGCAAATTCACGTGCAATAATGATAATTGCCACCACTGAATTAGTTAAATCTAATTGCACAAGGACAATAAGTGCACTTGCTACTAGCAATTTATCTGCAAGCGGATCTAGGAATTTACCCATATTGGTTACTAAATTCCATTTGCGCGCTAAATAGCCGTCAGCAAAGTCGCTTAATGAAGCCACTATAAAAATTACACCGCTGATAAATTGTTCAATACGTATTTCATAGCCTCCGATAAACGACATATTGCCAAAGCCGAAATTCACTAAAGCAAATATTATAAATACCGGTATTAAAATTACCCTAAAGATAGTTATCTGGTTGGGCAGATTCATAACATACTCCTCTTTTCTAACTAATCAAATTATAACAAAATTACTGCTATTACCCATAAAGCTAAAGCTAAAATAATGAATCCGGATAACCATATCACGAGTTCTCTAGATTCTTTATTCTGAGTTTTATACATCGGCGGATTTGAACTGCTGAATTGTTCAATCGATTGGTCATATTGACGATTTACAGAAGGAGGCAGTTCCTCTTTATGATGTTGGATTAAGATTAAAGCATCCGTATTGACTGCTTTAGCATACTTCATAATAATACCTTCAGCGTAAGCCGGATTATCGAGCATTTCAAACTCATTATTTTCGATTAAGACGAGTGTATCTCTTTTCACACTAGTCTGCTTTTCTAATTCATTTAAAGTCATACCTAAGCGTTCTCTTTTGCCTTTTAAAGTTTGACCAATTGTATTGCTCATCCGTTTACCCTCCTTGAAACCTTATTCAAAAAATCCAAATCCTCCGCCAAATTCGTCAAACGTATCGCCGAAGTCCAAATTATTCTTGCTTTTGACTGTTTTTTGTTTCATATGTTCATACTTGATTTCTTGATCGTCTGTTTCGCGCAATTCAATAATATAATCGAAATCGTCAAGACGATAATCGCAAGACTCTACAAACAAATCCGGATGCTCTACTACCTTGATTGCCGGTAAAGCCATCACTTCATCCACTAATTGTCGATGTTTAGGGTCTTGTTCTCTGGCTGTAACAGCACCGTCAATGATATAGACATGTTCAGGCCCATATTCACCTTTAAGCAATGAATTACGTACAGTTTGCTTAATCAATGTAGAACTGATAAATAACCAACGTTTATGTGCACAGACACTTCCAGCAACGATAGACTCCGTTTTGCCTACTCGAGGCATCCCTCTGATACCTATTAATTTATGACCATCTTCTTTGAAAATTTCAGCCATAAAGTCAACCAACAAACCTAAATCTTCTCGTTCAAATCTGAAAGTCTTCTTATCATCGGCATCCTGCTTGATGTATCTGCCGTGACGTACAGCTAAACGATCTCTGAGTTCAGGCTTACGAAGTTTCGTAATCGAGATTTCTTCAATCTGATTTGCAATATCCTCAAAACGTCGCATCTTATCAATACTGTCAGCTCGAATAAGCAAGCCGCGACGATTTTGTTCAACGCCGTTGATGGTTACAATACTGATACCCATCATGCCAAGAAGACTTGAGACGTCTCCTAATAAGCCCGCTCTGTTAAATGTGATTTCATATTCTAAATACCATTCAATTTTACGCTCTGGTGCTATCATGTTTTTCCACGCCCCTTAGTTCAAACATCAAATAGAACACTATGATACCTTTTACCTCAACATTCTATGTACGAGTGAAAAGATTAGTTACATTATAGCATTTTCTCAGGAATTATGAATATGAAATCCGCAACTAAATATACCAACCGCCATTCACTTTCTGTACAGTACCCGTCACGCTTTGTGCCATTGGATGATACAAATATGCACAACTAAACGCTACTTCTTCAGGCGTTACCATACGTTGTTGAGGAAGGTCGTCAATAATGGCTGCACGTTCTATGTCCGACCATTCATCAGCCATATTGCCACTTACAAACCCGGGCGCTACAGCATTCACTGTCACATTGGTTAATGCAAGTTCTTGGCTGAGTGCTTTAACAAATCCGATCTGTGCTGCTTTCATAGCAGAGTACACGACTTCCATACTTGCACCCGTCTCTCCCCAAATTGAAGAGATAACAATAATTCGGCCATGGTCACTCTTGCGCAATTGATTTATCATGCCTCTAGAAATTTGCATTAAACTTTTCACGTTAATACGATAACATTGATCAATTAAAGCATCATCCATGTCTTGAAGCATGCCGTAGACACTTTGTCCTGCTGCATAAATCAGGCAATCCAAATTCTGGATAAACTCGAAATGTTGCATGATGTCTTCTGATGAAGATGCTAAGTCGCACTGTACAAATGAGACATTTTGATTTTGATACTTTTGTTGCAACAATTTTAAATCAGAACGGTTGTAATGCACAATGACTTCATAATTATCCGCTAATAAACGTTCTACGATTGCAGTTCCTATAGAACCAGAACCGCCGATAACTAAGGCTTTCATTATTTTTTAATCTCCAAACGGCTATCTGTAATTTCATCAAAGTTTAAACTGGATAAAGCCGCATTATTAATACTTTCTAAAGTGATACTGTCCACAATATCTAACATATTAAATAAGCTGACGCCTTCAAAATATAACTTCGTATATTGGTTAGCAATATATTCTGGTGAATTCAAACTTGAAATAAACTCTCCGATAAATTGTTTTTTCAATAATTCAAAGGCTTCTTTATCGTCTAATTGTCCTACTTTTTCTTTTAATTCATCTAACAACATTTGCTTTAACTGGTCAGGATCAGGCGTTGAGCTCGTTATTAATGAGAAGCTGTATGTAGGCTCCATCACAAATTGATAGCCAAAGGTATCATCTATCAAATCATCATTTAATAATTTTTGATAGAAGTCCGTTTCTTCTCCTAATACCATTTCGAAAAAGAAAGTCATTTCTAAATCACGCTTCATAAATGCTTCTTTAGAGGCTGCAGGAGGTACATTTTTAAACCCTAACATCAATCTTGGAATTTGGATGTTCATTTCCTCTGTCACCGATTGTTGCTGAACTTCATTTGGTTCAGCCAGTGCATCTCTTACGATTTCAGGCTGATCTGTCATTTCTCTTTTCGCTTCATGTTCGCTGACTAGTGAATTGATTTGTTCAGGGTCCACATCGCCTACTACAAACATCACCATATTAGATGGATGGTAAAATGTTTCGTAGCATAAATACAAATCGTCTTTAGTAATGTTGTAAATGCTTTCTACACTACCGGCAATATCGACACGCACTGGATGGTCAGCATACATCGCGCGTAAAGTGTTAAACATCAATTTATAACCAGGCTGTTCTTGATACATTTTAATTTCTTCAGCAATAATTCCTTTTTCCTTTTCAACTGTAGCTTCTGAAAAATAAGGCGTCTCCACCATTTCCATAAGACGCAAAATATTTTTTTCTACATTAGAAGTTGCGCTGAATAAGTAACTTGTGCGGTCAAAGCTTGTAAACGCGTTAACTTGTGCATTGTCTTCAGCAAATTCTGTGAATAAGTCGCCTTCTTCTTTCTCAAATAACTTATGTTCTAAAAAGTGTGCGACGCCGTCTGGTACGGTTACAAATTCATTGCTGCCTAAAGGTTTGAATTTATGATCGAGTGAACCAAATTGGGTTGTATAGGTTACAAAAGTTTTTTGAAACCCTTTTTTAGGAATGATAAAGAGTTTTAAACCATTATCCATTTGGTTCTCATAAACAGTTTCATCTATTAATTCATAATATTTCTTGTTCACTCTGCTTCATCCTCCTTTGTGAGTACATAGATTGTATCCAGGATGGCACGATTAGTCAGATTAATAATACCTTCCTTTGTTACTTCATGAATCTTTTGACCATAATTTCCATTTGTTAAATCTTCCGGCAGTAAAATTTGGTTATGTGCAATTTCTACCATACTTTTCGGACGGTCTTGAGATTCATTTCTTTGTGAAATTAAAATCTTTTTCGCCAGTTCTAATTTCTCTTCTGTAAACTCACCTTGCTGGAACTTCTTAAATTCATCAATAATAGTATCTTTAGCGCGTTCATATTTATCAACTGCTACCCCGCTCAACACGAACATATAGCCGTTCTTACCGTCGATTTGTGAGTGAATAGAATAAGTTAAGCTTTGCTTTTCACGCACTTCATTAAATAATACAGAAGAAGGATCTCCACCGAACATTGTGTTAAACACTACAAATGTATAATAATCAGGTTCGCCATAGTATGTAGGAAATCTGAAACCTATATTTAATTTAGCTTGGTCTAATTCGTCGTGTTCAATAATAGTTTGCGGCAATTCATCTACTTGGCGTTGTGGCTGTATGACGTGTGAAACTTGGTGAAGCGGTTGAATATGGAACATGTTTGTGATTTTTTGTTTGACTATGTCTGAATCAACATTTCCAACCACATAAACTGCACAGTCATCATTTTCTAGCATAGATTGGTATGTATGATATAACGATTCAGGCGTTACTTTAGATATGTTTTCGCTTAGACCTGATGCTAAATAACTGTATGGTTGATTACCAAACATATTTTCCATTAATTTTAAGAAAGCCAATTGTGATTTATTATCATTGACCGCTTCTAACTTTTTCTTCAACAATGTCTTCTCTTGTTGTACAAAAGTCTCATTAAATCGTCCATCTTCGACAATCGGATGATGCAAGATTTCTTTCAATAAAGATAATCCTTCATCAAATAATGGATCTTTATGTTTAAGATATCTTTCATTTACTAATTCTAAGGTAATTGTAATCACATGCTTGTCTTTGAATTTCGTTACAAAACTATTGACATAAGCACCATAGAGTTCAGACAACTTACGGTTAAATGCTTTATCTGATGGCCATTTCTTCGTTGCTCTTACTAAGAGTTTACTTAATAATGAACGTGAAGTCATAGTCTCTTCATCTAACGGCGCCATAAATTTAAAAGTAATCAAAGTCGTTTTAAACTTATCTGTCGGCATTACTTTAATACGCGGTTCTTTTTTCGATTGTATCTGCTTATTCAAATTTTTACACCTCTTTTATTCTGGATCAGTTTCTCGCACTGTTTTAAATTTAACCACTTCACTTTTGAAATAGTTAAACGAAAACAGAATTGGACGATGGTCTTTGTCATAATGCACTTGTTTTAATAACATTAAAGCTTCATTAGGTGCTGCTTCTAACGCTTCAGAAACTCTTGGTTCATAGCTGACCGATTCAATTTCAGTTTCTGAGTAAGCAATCGTAATATCAGCATTCGCTTTAATGGCTGTAAGAATAGATTCATCATGCGCTTGGAAAGCTGCACATGTTAAATATTCTGTGGCTACTTTATCTAAACAATAAACCACTGGGCGACCATTGGCAGTACGAATCCGTTCGATTAATGTTACAAATTCTCCCTCTCTTAAATCTAAAGCTTTGCGATCAAGCATAGTAGAAGGCTGCTGGTCCAAATTCATGAAAATTGTCCCCGCTTGATAGCCTTCATTTTCAATCATTTTTCCAATGCTGAGCAATTTGTCTAAAGGATAAAAGAATGGCTGAGATTCTTTAACAGTTGCTTGTGCCTCAAAGCTTTGAGTCAGAACTTGTTCTGTGATCAGTTCATCTATCGCATCGTACACATCATCTGTTTTACCATTTACTTCTCGTGCAATAGATAATGTACTCGGCACCGGGTCTCCCGGTTGCAAAGTACCCTCATCAATTGCATTTAAGATCCATTCCTTGATTCTGTATATAGAATTAGTATTTGTCATCTCTTTACACCTCACCATTATCTAAATCTACTAATACTTGTCTCGGTTTGCTTCCTCTTTGTGGGCCGATTACATTGTTGCTTTCTAAATCATCCATTAATCGTGATGCTCGGTTATAACCAATTCTGAATTGTCGTTGTAATAAAGATGTACTTGCTTTTTGTTTTTCAATTACAAACATATACGCTTCTTCATATAACGGATCTTCACTTTTAGCATCAGCTTTATCTGTTGGTGCATCTGGTTCCATTTCTTTAACATAATTGGCTTTTTGTTGTTCTACTACATAATTGACTATGTTTTGTACCTCATCATCGCTTAAGAAAGCACCTTGGATACGTGTTTGAATAGAACCGCCGTTACCGAAGTACAACATATCCCCTTTACCTAACAGCTTTTCAGCGCCGCCTCTATCAATAATTGTTCTAGAGTCAGTTTGCGAACTTACTGCAAAGGCGATTCTTGATGGAATATTATTTTTAATCAATCCAGTAATGACGTCTACTGATGGACGTTGTGTTGCAATAATTAAATGAATACCTGCTGCACGTGCCATTTGCGTGATACGTTGAATGGCATTTTCTACGTCTTTACCCGCTACCATCATTAAATCTGCCAACTCGTCCACGATGACCACGATATATGGCAGCTCGGATTGTTTTTCTTCTAATTCATCATTTTGACGTCTCAGGTAACGATTATAACCTTCTATGTTTCGAGTTCCAGTGTGTTGGAATAAGTCATAACGACGTTCCATTTCAGCAACAATTTTTTCTAAAGCTTGTGATGCTTTATGAGGATTCGTGACAACTGGAATTAATAAATGCGGAATTCCGTTGTATACATTTAATTCTACCATTTTAGGGTCAATTAGCATTAATTTAACCTCATGGGGTTTCGCATTTAATAAAATACTTGCGATAATACCGTTAATACAAACAGATTTACCACTACCAGTTGAACCTGCCACAAGTAAGTGCGGCATTTTATTTAATTCAACACTTATTGGGTCGCCTGATATATCTCTACCCAAACCTACCTCTAATTTATTCTTAGATGGGAATTTTTCTTCTAATACTTCTTTTAAGGAGACGAGTGAGATTTTATCATTAGGTACTTCAATTCCTACAGCAGAACGGCCTGGGATTGGCGCTTCAATACGTACATCTTTAGCGGCTAAAGCAAGCGCTATATCATTATGCAAGTTCACAATCTTGCTGACTTTCACACCTTGTGCAGGTTGTACTTCATATTGAGTTACAGCTGGTCCGATCTTAATTTGCGTCACTTTCGCATCGACATTAAAGTTTTTCAAAGTTGTTTCTAACAAACGGCCTTTCTTCTGCACTTCTGCTCTAGAAGTAGTTTTCTGTTTTGCAGGGGTGTTCAGAAGTGATAAAGGCGGTAACTTGTATGCTGTATTCTCAACTTCGCCCGCATCAGAAATCGAGCTCATATCTTCCTTAGATGTTTCTTCTGAGTTATCCTCTTCCACCAGTTGTCGTTTAGGTCGTTTGCGCGGCACTTCTGTTACGTTGTTTTCCGATGATGGTTCTGGAGTTTGAGCAGAAGCAGCTTGTTGTTTCTCTTTGTCGTTATGACCATAAATCGGTATCGCACTATCCGGCTTCTCTGATTCTGGTATTGGAATTTCCGTAAAGTCACTGACATCTTTGACTTCATTTTGTGCTTCCCGCTCTTGTTTCTCTCGTGCTTTTTCTTCCTTACGCAGTCTTTTTTCTTCAGCACGTTCCGCTTGACGCTCTTTACGTTCTTTTCTATGTATCGCTGCAGATTGGCTTCCTGATTTCAACTTTTCCAAAAAAGCTTTCGCTACATCACGATGACGTTGTTTGTTTAATAAAATGATACTTGAAATAAACAAAATAATTGTAAATACGACTACGCCGATAATTGATACAAGCGGTATAGATAAATGTACTAAGTAATATCCGATAACCCCGCCACCAAAGTTAGGAAAGTGCGAGTGATCATATTGATGATAAACATAGGATAAGACAGGCTCTCTATCGCCAGCTGCTCCTTTGGTAAATACTAAAAAAAGTTGTGCCGCAAATAATAATGCAAATTGCAAAACAATAGAACCTGTTAAACGGCGTGTTTTTGGTAATTTACCATTATAAGCAAGGAATCCTGAGGCTAATATCACTAATATATAAGTTAAATATCTGCTGTATCCAAATAGATAATTGAAAAATGAGTCAATCACTCGACCGATAATACCTAATTGGAAGGCACCTAGAACGACTAAGACTACAGTTATAATCGCTGCAATATAGCGCAATGGCGCTTCATTTTGTTTCTTTTTAGAAGATTTCTTCTTAGCAGTTGTCTTTTTTCTAGTGTTGGTCGTTCTTTTCTTTCTTTGTGCCAAAACATACACCTTCTTTTCAATAAAAATAATGACACTATTTATGTATCTCTTAGGGGCAGGAAGACGAAATAATTTAAATCAAAAATTATTTCTGTCCCGCTCCCTAAGTAGTTGCCAGCTTATAACACTATCCTTATATTTTAACATTTAAAGCAAAAATAGTGTTACTTTCTTATTTAAAGCAATGTGATAAATAACATGAAATGCTATGGCATACCTTTATGAGGACACCATAGCATCTGTGTATTTAATCATCTAATACAATTTATTCAACTAAACTTCTGAAATGATTGGAATAATCATCGGACGTCTCTTAGTGTTTTCAAACAACAATTTACTAATTTTATCGCGCATATTCTGTTTGATTTCAGACCATTCGATACGACGTTCTTGTAAACCTTGCTCAACAATTTCGCGGACTTTTTCTTCCGCTTCTTTCAATAATTCTTCACTTTCACGCACATAAACAAATCCACGTGATTGAATTTCAGGACCTGCTGCGATTCTTCTGTTTTTCGGATCAAGTGTTACTACCGCAATAAAGATGCCATCTTCAGCAAGCAAGTGGCGATCACGTAATACGATATTACCGACATCACCGACACCAATACCGTCAATTAAGACATTTCCGGATTCTACTTTTTCATTCAACACCATGTCCTTACCATCGAAATTCAATACATCTCCTTTTTCAGCTAAGAAGATTTTTTCTGGTGCTACGCCCGCTTCAGCTGCTAATTTAGCATGGGCAATTTGCATTTTGAACTCGCCTTGGACGGGGATAAAGTATTCTGGCTTCATGATGTTGATCATCATTTTGAGCTCTTCCATGCAACCATGACTTGAAGCGTGGATTTTCTTGCTATTTGGAATAATTTCGGCACCAGCACGTGCTAATTCATTCAATGTATCACCAATGATTACTTCCATGTTGGCAGAAGCGGTAATCGCTAAAAATACAGAGTCGCCTGGTTCGATGTTCATAATTTTATGTTTTTGTCTGGCCATTTGATTTAAAGCCTCAACAGGTTCACCTTGCATACCTGTCGCAATAATAACGACTTCGTTTTTAGGATAATTTTCAACTTCATTAATTGGAATTAATAAGTCTTTAGGAATATTGAAATATCCCATTTTACGTGCAATATTGAATGATGATTCTAAAGAACGACCTAAGAAGGATACTTTACGATTGAGTTTGCTTGCAATATTCAATACTTGTTGGATACGGATAAAGTTAGATGCATAGCAAGATACAATTAAACGACCATTCACTTTTGTGAAGGCATCTAACATATGTGACTCAATCACATTTTCTGGTGTATTGTAGCCAGGCTTTTCAGCTTCAGTAGAATCACTGATTAAAGCAAATACACCTTCTTCGCCGATTTCAGTCATTTTTTTCAAGTCAGGTGCATAGTTGCCGTGCAAACTTTGATCGAATTTAAATTCGCCGGTATAAACAATTGCACCGTAAGAAGTATGGATAATTACACCCAAACTGTCTGGAATACTATGTGTTGTGTTGAAAAATGACACGTTAACGTTTTTGAAACGCATAACAGATTCATCATTCACTGTATAATAACGTACTTTTTTATTAATATTACGTTCTTTCATATTTTCTTTTACTAATGCAAGTGTTAATTTCGAGCCATACACGGGCGCATCGACTTGTTCAAGTACATAACTTACTGCACCTATCGCATGTTCATGACCATGTGTAAGGAAAATTCCTTTTAGTTTATCTTTGTTTTCAATGACATACTGAATATCTGGAATGACAACATCGACGCCCAGCATTTCATCTTCTGGGAACATCAATCCTGCATCCAGCATAAACATTTCATCGTCTACTTCGACGATATACATATTTTTCGCAATTTCACCCACGCCGCCAAGCGGGATGATGCGAATATCATTATTCTTTTTCTTTACTAAATTCAAAATGTTACCTCCTATTTATAATTCCCCGACCATATAAGTATTCATATTATATTATAGGTTAAAATAGGCGCAATGTACACTACTTCACACGGGGATCAGAGGCAGCTTGTATGTATAAAGAAAACCAGAAGTGAATATCTGCATTCACGCAAATATCCTTCTGGTTGCATTGGTTTAATCTTCTTTATTTAATAATGCACGGTGGGAAGCATTTACTCTGCCTTTATCATCGATTTCAGTGACTTTGACTTCAATCGTATCTCCCATTTTCAACACATCTTCAACTTTATTTATACGTTGATTTGCGATTTGAGAAATGTGTAATAAAGCATCTTTGCCTGGGAAAAGTTCTACAAAAGCACCGTATTTTTCAATACGTCTTACTTTCGCATTGTAAACTTGGCCGACTTCCGCTTCACGTGTAATATCTTCAATAATTTCACGTGCACGGTTAATCATATCTTGATCAACTGAACCGATAAAGATTGTACCGTCTTGTTCGATATCCAATTTAACACCGGTTTCATCAATGATTTCATTGATTTTCTTACCGCCAGGTCCAATTACATCTCTGATTTTCTCAGGTTTGATTGTCATTGTTTCTACTTTAGGTGCATAAGCACTTAATTCAGGGCGTGGTTGGTCAATTGTTTCAAGCATATGATTTAAGATTGTCAAACGACCTACACGTGCTTGTTCTAAAGCTTCTTCGATAATTTCACGTGTTAAACCATCAATTTTAATATCCATTTGGATGGCTGTAATACCTTTTTCAGTACCTGCTACTTTAAAGTCCATATCGCCTAAAGCATCTTCCATGCCTTGGATATCCGTTAAAATTGTGTAATTGTCATCACGTGTTACCAGACCCATTGCAATACCAGCTACAGGTGCTTTGATTGGCACACCGGCATCCATTAAGGCAAGCGTAGAGCCGCAAATTGATGCTTGTGATGAAGAACCATTTGATTCTAATACTTCACTGACAATACGTACAGTATATGGGAAGTCTTTAGTATCTGGAATGATATAACGCAATGCGCGTTCACCTAATGCTCCGTGTCCAATTTCACGACGTCCTGGTGCACGTACTGGACCTGTTTCTCCAACTGAGAAGTTAGGGAAGTTATAGTGATGCATAAAGCGTTTTTCTTGTTCTGTACCTAAACCATCAATTAATTGATACTCACTCATTGCACCTAACGTTAATACAGAAAGTGCTTGTGTTTGACCACGTGTGAATAATCCTGAGCCATGCGCACGAGGTAATAGACCTACTTCTGAATCGAGCGGACGAATTTCATCTGGTTTACGACCATCTGGACGGATTTTATCATCAGCGATTTGACGACGTACTTCTTCTTTCACTAAATCATTTAAGATAGCGTTAACTTCAGCGAGTACCTCTTCATTATCTGGATTTTCTTCATCATCAAATTCAGCAATCACTTCGTCACGAATCGCGTCGATGTTTTCTTCACGTTCTTTTTTATCGAAAGTTTGGATGGCATCTTTCAATCCTTTTTCTGCTGTTAAAGCTGTGACTTTTTCTTCAACTTCAGTATCGCGCTCTTTAGGAATGAATTCCGTTTTTTCAGGTTGAAGATAATCAATAATTTCTTGTTGGAAGTCAACTAAGCGTTTGATTTCTTCATGACCGAAGAAGATTGCGTCTAGC
Organism: Staphylococcus piscifermentans; assembly: GCF_900186985.1. Taxonomy (NCBI): domain Bacteria; kingdom Bacillati; phylum Bacillota; class Bacilli; order Caryophanales; family Staphylococcaceae; genus Staphylococcus; species Staphylococcus piscifermentans. The sequence goes on from NZ_LT906447.1 coordinate 1,722,357, forward strand.
ATTTCTTTCTCAGTGATTTCGCTTGCGCCAGCTTCAACCATGTTTACCGCATCTTTATGACCGGCAACTTCTAAATCCAAACGTGAAACTTCTTTTTGTTCTACTGTCGGGTTAATGACATATTCGCCATCAATATAACCGACATTGACACCTGCAATCGGACCTTGGAATGGAATGTCAGAAACACTCAATGCCATAGATGAACCGATCATCGCTGCCATTTCAGGTGAGCAATCAGGATCTGCACTCAATACCATATTAATAATTTGAACGTCATGTCTATAACCTTTAGGGAATAGAGGACGAATTGGTCTGTCGATTAATCGTGCAGTTAATGTGGCTTCGTCAGCTGGACGCCCTTCACGTTTCTTAAAGCCCCCAGGAATTTTACCTGCCGCATACATTTTTTCTTCATAGTTGACCATTAATGGGAAGAAATCACCGTCACGGGGTTCTTTTGATGCAGTGGCTGTAGATAATACAACTGTATCGCCATAACGTACAAGTACCGCCCCATTTGCTTGTTTCGCCATTTGTCCAGTTTCTATCGATAATGGTCGGTTGGCCCATTCAGTCTTAAACACTTTCTTTTCTTGAGACATTAGGAATCTCCTTTCTATTACTACCTCTTTAACATTTAATACTTCTATCATATCATTTACGCGTACATATTTATATTCTGGATTCTATTAATCCTATAAAAAAAGGAAAGAAACCAACGATGGTTCTTTCCTCTAAATGGTATCAGTTTAATTACTGAAAAAGATTAACGACGGATACCTAATGATTTGATTAATTCACGGTAACGTTGAATATCTTTTTTACGTAAGTAGTTTAATAAATGTCTACGACGACCTACCATTTTTAATAAGCCACGACGTGAATGGTGGTCTTTTTTGTGTGTACGTAAGTGATCGTTTAATGCGTTGATTTCAGCAGATAATACAGCGATTTGTACTTCTGGTGAACCAGTATCAGTTTCGTGTACACGGTATTCTTTAATGATTTCGTCTTTACGTTCTTGTGAAATTGCCATAGTCAATTTCCTCCTTTAATTATATAGTCTCCTCAGTCTGAGTGAGGCGTCGGAGTCTCGACCTACCAAGATAGAGGACTGTTTAAGTTCAATCTGATTGTAATGAATACAATCATTCCGACCTAAATATTATATGATACTTCATCACCGAAATCAACAGATAATAAGTATTTCGCTTGTTCTTTATCTTTATTCATTTGTTCAACGAGCGGATCAATACCGTCGAACTTAACTTCAGGTCTTAAATAGTGATGCCAAAATACCACCACACGTTCACCGTAAATATCTTGATCAAAGTCGAAAATATTCACTTCAATCACTACATGGGATTTTTTCGGATCATGGAACGTAGGTTTTACGCCGACATTGCAAACTCCGCGATAAATGCGTTGTTCTGCACCAATTGCCAAGCTCACTGCATAGACACCTTTTTTAGGTAGAACATAATCATCGCTCGGTTCAATATTAGCTGTAGGAAAACCGATTGTACGACCCCGTTTCTCGCCTTGAACAACTGTCCCTTTAATACGATAACGGTAGCCCAATTCTTCGTTAGCCTTTTTCAAGTTGCCTTCTTTTAAAGCACGACGGATTTCAGTAGTGGAAATTTTTTCAGAATACATTTCTTGTTTGCTCACTACAGTCGTATTAAAATGATCTTTTAATTCTTTTAGTACTGACATGTTGCCTTTCCCATGTTTCCCGAAAGTAAAATCAAAGCCAGCAATCACTTCTTTCACATGATTAGCTACAAGATATTGTTCTACGAATTCTTCGATTGAACAATCAGCAAATTTAGAAGTGAAGTTCACTATAATCACATAGTCAATATCATAAGCTTCCAAAATCTCAACCTTATCTGCTAAAGGTGTAAGATAATCTGTTCTTTTTTGTTTCGGATTCAGAACGACTGACGGATGTGGGTCAAAGGTCATTACTGCTTTCTTTAAATTTTTCTTTTCAGCAATTTCATTTAATGCATGAAATACTTGTGCATGCCCTTTGTGCAATCCATCAAAGAAGCCTAATGCCATTGCAACGTCTTCTTGTATATATTGATCTGGTTGAATGGGATGTGTAATTTCTATCACTTTCATAGTGCGCCTCTCCTTTAATTAAAAACTTTCTTCGGCTTGATTTCATTGGGTTTTTCAGAATGCGGGATATAAAGCGCGAGTGCTTTACCAGAATCACTATCCATAAATACAGTGATACCTTCAATCGCTTCCTCAAAATCGTTTTTATTAAACTTCTGACCATTTAATATACGTTTTTTCATTTCTGGATTACTGATTTGAATATGCGGTAATCCCTTTAATCCATATTCTATAGGAAATAAGCGTTCCTGTAATGATTCTTGCTTAAAAAGTGTTTCTATTTCGTCTAATTTCAAACTATCATGGGCTTGGAAGCCGCCGCTTTCGACACGTGTTAAGCGAGACATGTGTGCAGGATAACCCAATTCCTTTCCTATATCAGTCGCTAGTGTACGAATATAAGTACCTTTGCCGCAACGAATAGCAAGATTAAAAGTGCAAATGCCATCATGGAATTGCGGTTCTGATGTTCGTTCAATGTCGTAAATACTTACTTTACGTTTCGGTCGTTCGACTGTTTCGTTGTTACGTGCATATTCGTATAATTTACGCCCATTCACTTTTACAGAAGAATACATAGGCGGAATTTGTTCAATTTCACCTTTAAACGAATCGATTGCTTTATCAATTTCCGCAATTGATAAAGTGTCCGCTTCAACTCTTTTTGTTTCTAACACTTCTCCAGTTTGGTCTTCAGTCGTTGTACTGAAACCGATTGTAACCTCTGCTTCATATGCTTTGCCCATATCCATAATATAATCACTTACTTTAGTAGCATTCCCTACACATACAGGTAATACACCATCCACTTCCGGATCTAGCGTCCCCGTATGCCCTACTTTTTTAGTATGTAAAATTTTACGTAGTTTAAAGACTACATCGTGGCTTGTAAGACCGCGTTCTTTAAAAACAGGTAAAATACCATCCATTTTAAACACCTCAAATTTTATTCGTACCATATCTATTTTACATCAGTTTAAACTTAAGAAATAGTAAAAATAAGCAAATGTTAATTTTGCATATTAAAAAGCTGCATCTCTCCTTAAGAGAAATACAGCTTGTGTCATAAATGATTCATTAATCTTTTTTGTGTAAATCTTGAATCATTTTTTCAATTTTATTTCCGTATTCAATTGAATGATCATATTCAAATTGTAAGTCAGGAATAATTCTTAAGCGCATTCTTGAACCTAATTCAGATTTAATAAATCCTTTAGCTTTTTCAAGTGCTTTGAATGTATTTTCAACTTCTTTATCATTACCTAATACAGTCAAGTATACTTTAGCTAATGATAAATCGTTAGTGAGTTGAACATCTGTAATCGTAATAAAGCCAATACGTGGATCTTTGACTTTATTATTGATGATATCCATTAATTCTTTTTTCATTTGCTCACCAACACGTTCTGCTCTCATCCTACTCATTTAATTCACCTCTTCTAATCTACATTTAACGATTTGCTTCAATCCAAAATTATAGACTAAAATCGCCTTGTTGACAAAGTTTTTCCCTTATAGAGTGATGTTTAATCACATACATGAGCACTAATGAATGTAAAGTTACAGTTAAGCATGTAAAGAATGCGTAAACGTTAAGTCATTCATTTCAAAATAAAATTTACATTTCATTTTAGTGCGCGTCTGTGCAACGCTCTTTTAACTGTTTCTTTCTTTAGAATCATTGTTATTACAAGGAAATTCTATACTTTTAAATGGTCACAAGCCTTTTCAACAGTTGCGTAACTGTATAATAAGGAACAGAAAACACCAATTTTTTACATTTCATTTTTGATTGGCGTTTCATTTTGAAACGTAACTACTGCAAAAATGAATCATAATTTTATATCCTCTTAAGCCATTACAATGATATTAAAAAAGTGCCCATCAATATCTTGGAATGAGAAACCATAGAAATTATTTCTGACTTTGGGTGCGTCTTTAATAACGCCACCAGCCGCTTCTACTTTCTTCGCAAGTTTATCCGCTTCTTCTTCAGTCTTCACTGATAAGGAAATTAATACATCATTTCCAGTTGTTTCTTTTCCTATATATTGTTTAAAACGCTCTCTCGACACAACCATAACAGGTGAACCTGTTTGCGCTTTAAAACCAAACATTTCCCCTTCTTGTTCAGGTTGTTGAATAATCGTAAAGCCAATATCTTTATAAAATTTCATGCTTTTCTCTAAATCGTCGCAACCTAAATTGAACCAAATATTCGTTAACATTGAAATCCTCCCATCGCTGTTAGTTATTTCTTTACTTTACCACTATTTAATGGAATTAGTGCTGAGAGGAATAAGATTACGTAAAAAATGCACTTTCCAACTAAGGAAAGTGCATTTTTTAAGAACAATATTATCTTTCGATTTCTACCATTTCATAAGCTTCAATGATGTCTTCGACTTTAATATCGTTGAATTTTTCGATTGTAATACCACATTCGTAACCTTGTGCGACTTCTTTAACGTCGTCTTTGAAACGTTTCAATGTATCTAATTGACCTTCAAAGACTACGATGCCGTCACGGATGACACGTACACCAGCATTACGAGTGATTTTGCCGTCAGTCACGTAACAACCAGCAATTGTACCGACTTTAGACACTTTGAATGTTTGACGAACTTCAGCTTGTCCGATGACTTTTTCTTCATATTCAGGATCAAGCATACCTTTCATTGCTGATTCAATTTCTTCAATTACGTTATAAATAACGCAGTGTAAACGCATATCTACATTTTCTTGCTCAGCAGCACGTTTTGCACCTGAATCAGGGCGTACGTTAAATCCAATGATAATACCATTTGAGGCATTTGCTAATGTTACGTCAGATTCATTGATTGCACCCACAGCAGTGTGGATGATACGTACGTTAACGCCTTCAACATCAATTTTCATCAATGATGCAGCAAGTGCTTCTACAGAACCTTGTACATCACCTTTGATAATAATGTTAAGGTCTTTCATTTCACCTTGTTTCATTTGTTCAAACAAGTTATCCAATGTCACATTTTTACTTTCTTGACGTTGTTGAAGAATACTTTCTTCATGACGTGCTTCACCAATACGACGTGCTTGTTTTTCGTCAGAGAAAGTAACGAAGCGGTCGCCAGCTTGCGGTACATCGTTGATACCTGTAATTTCAACAGGTGTTGAAGGACCAGCAGATTTAACACGTTTACCGATATCGTTGACCATTGCACGTACACGGCCGTAAGTGTTGCCGACTACGATTGCATCACCGACATGCAATGTACCGTTTTGAACAAGTAATGAAGCGGCAGGTCCGCGAGATTTATCAAGTTCTGCTTCAATTACAGTACCTACAGCACGTTTTTCTGGATTTGCTTTTAATTCTTGTACTTCTGAAACTAAGACAATCATTTCAAGCAAGTCATCAATACCGTCTCCGCTTAAGGCAGAAAGTGGTACGAAGATTGTGTCGCCGCCCCAGTCTTCAGGGAATAAACCATATTCAGTCAATTCTTGCATTACACGATCAGGGTTTGCTGTCGGTTTATCAATTTTATTGACTGCTACGATAATTGGCACATCAGCTTCTTTAGCATGGTTGATAGCTTCAATTGTTTGAGGCATTACACCATCATCTGCAGCTACTACTAAAATTGTAATATCGGTAACTTGTGCACCACGCGCACGCATTGTAGTGAAGGCAGCATGTCCTGGTGTATCTAAGAAAGTAATTTTTTTGCCATCATTTTCAATTTGATAAGCACCGATATGTTGTGTGATACCGCCTGCTTCACCTTCAGTCACATGAGTGTTTCGGATGGAGTCAAGCAATGTTGTTTTACCATGGTCAACGTGTCCCATAATTGTAACAACTGCAGGTCGTTCAATTGCATCTGGATCTTCTTCTTCATCATCGAAGTAGATATCTAAGTCCTCTTCGTCGATAACGACTTCTTTTTCAATTTCGATGCCATAATCATCAGCAATCAATTCAACTGTTTCATCATCTAGTGATTGGTTGATATTCGCCATGATTCCTAATAGGAACAATTTCTTAACGATATTAGATGATTCAATATTCATTTTCTCAGCTAATTCGCCTACCGTAATGCCTTCAGTATAAGAAATTTTTTCTGGCATTTCTTTTACAGTTTCTTGCTTAGGTGCTTGTTTTTGATTTTTATTATTCTTGTTGTTTTTATTGTTTTTGTTATTTTTTTGATTTTTGTTATTATGATTTTTCTTGTTGTCTTTTTTATTGTTGTTCTTTTTAGCGTTGCCGCTATTATTATTGTTTTTATCTTTATTGTTATTTTGATGTTTTTTGTGATTATTTTGAGCAGCTTTATTATCTTGCTTATCTTTAGATGAACCTGGTTTGAATTTTTTATCTAATTCTTTGATTTCGTTAGGTTCTAACGCTTGCATATGGTTAGACACCTCTACATTCATCTTTTTCAATTCATCAATAACATCTTTACTTTTTAAATTTAAATCTTTTGCATACTCGTAAATTCTCTGTTTACTCATATAATCACTCCTTACGTTATTCATCTATCATTGATAATAGCTTTTTGGCAAAACCGTTATCCATTATAGCGATATTCACGCGAGATGATTTACCTAGGGCTTGCCCAAGTTCTTCTCTGGTTCCGAATATACGTAATGGGACTTGGTAACTTTCGCATTTTTGGCTGATATCTTTCTCAGTCCTTGCCGAAGCATCCTCTGAAAGAATCACTAAAGAGACTTTTCTCTTTTTGATTTCAGTTAAAATGACGGATTCACCGCTTTTAACTTTACCAGCGCGCATTGCCAATCCTAAAAAATTCAAGATGTTGCTCTTATTCATTTTGGAATCTCTTCTCTGTAGATGAGACGTATGATTTCTTTGTATACAGGAGCAAGCGTTTCTACATCTGAGTTGAAGAACTTTTCAAGCACGCCTTTTTTCTGTGCTTGTTCAACAAGTGCGACGTCTTTAGAAACGTAAGCACCGCGCCCAGGCTTCTTACCTGTAGCATCCGCAGAAATCTCTCCTTCTTTATTGATAACCACACGAATCATGTCATTTTTGGGACGCATTTCGTTAGAAAGAATACACTTTCTCATTGGAATCTTCTTTTTCTTCATAAAGTTATTCACTCCAAATTATTCTTCTACGTCTTTTTTAGAATCTTTTTCAAATGTTTCTTCGATTGCTTCTTCTTCTGCAGATTCTTCAGCTTCTGCTTCTTCAATCTCTGAAGCTACTGCTTCGTCTTCAAGTTCTTCTGTGTCCGCTTCTTCAGTTGCTTCAGCCTCTTCAATTTCAGCTGCTTCTTCTGCTTCCACATCAGGTTCTTCGTCAACTTGATTGATGACTACTTCTTCAGTTAAATCTTCTGCTGGCTCTTCGTCAGTTTCTTCTACTTCAGGAACTGGATAAATACCCGCTTCTCTGGCATCTGATTCTGATTTGATATCAATTTTCCAACCAGTTAATTTCGCAGCTAAACGAGCGTTTTGGCCACGTTTACCAATTGCTAATGAAAGTTGATAATCTGGAACAATGACAGTTGTAGATTGGTTTGTTTCATCTACAATTACTTCAAGGACTTGTGAAGGACTCAAAGCATTTTTAACGAATACTTTAGGATCTTCGTTCCATTGAACGATGTCGATTTTTTCTCCGCCAAGTTCTTCTACAATTGCTTCCACACGTACACCTTTAGAACCTACACATGCGCCTACAGCATCGATATCTGGATTGTCAGAGTAAACGCTGATTTTAGAACGGTCGCCTGCTTCGCGTGCTACTGATTTAATCACTACAGTACCATCATAAATTTCAGGCACTTCTTGTTCAAATAAACGCTTCAATAAACCAGGATGGCTTCTTGATACATAAATTTGAGGTCCTTTTGTAGTTTGTTCTACTTTATTTACATATACTTTGATACGTTCATTAGGAATGTAGCTTTCATTTGGACTTCTTTCTGCTTCAGACAATACAGCTTCTGTACGGCCTAAATTAACGTAGACATAACGATGGTCGACTCTGTCGATGATACCTGTGACGATATCTTCTTCTTTGTCGATGAACTCATCATACAAAATTTCACGTTCAGCATCGCGTAAACGTTGCATTACTGCTTGTTTAGCAGCTTGGGCACCTACACGGCCGAAGTCTTTAGGTGTTACATCTTCTTCGTAAATATCGCCGATTTCATAAGCTGGATTTTTTTCTAATGCTGTACTGATATCCACTTCTTCACGGTCATCGAATACATCATCTACTACTTCTTTACGTGCAATCACTTTGAAAGTACCTTCGTCCATATTTAATTCAACACGGACGTTACGCGCAGCTTCATAATTTTTCTTATAAGCTGTAATCAAAGCTGCTTCAATTGCATCGATTAATACTTCTCTTGGAATTTTCTTTTCTTTTTCTAAATACTCTGTTGCTAACAATAATTCATTACTTGACACGGTTAAATCCTCCTAATCACGTTAAATCAATACTGCATGACGTGCTTTAGCAATTTTATTTCTAGGGATTTCAACTTCCTTTTTCTTTTCCTTGACTTGCGCTTTGATGACAACATGGTCATCAGTTACAGATTGTAAGACGCCTAACCACTCTTTAGAACCTTCAATCGGCGCATAAAGAGAAACAAATACAGGTTGATCGACAGCATCACGGAACGCTTTATCGTTTTTGATAGGACGTTCAGCACCTGGTGATGCGACATCAAGATAATACATTTGTTCAATCGGGTCTTCTTCATCCATGACTTCACTGATTTTCTCAGAAGCAAGCGTACAGTCATTCAAGTCGACACCGCCCTCTTTGTCGATTGAAATTCTGAGGAAGCGGTCTTTACCTTCTTTAGTAAATTCAATTTCTACGAGTTCAAAATTCAAATCATCTAATACGGGTTGAATGATTTCTTCAATTTGTTCAGTGATTTTACTCATGCGAACCTCCTTTTATACAAATAGAAAAGAGCGGGTAAACCCCACTCTTCGTGACTAAAGTTCATTTTTTACGCACTGTAATTATAACACAGTCAACATTTAATTGCCAATTGTTGCACAATGGCAAGGTTTTAACCACTGAGTTGCAATTACATATCAAAAATTGATAGTTGTGCTTTATCAGGAAGGCCTGGCAATGAACCTAATTCATCAAGGTATTCGATAACCTTTTGTGATAAACCGGCTTTTTTATTCAAATCTTCTTTAGATAAGAACGGACCTTCTTCACGTGCTTCTACAATACGTTTTGCTACGTTTTCACCTAATCCAGGAACCGCAACAAACGGTGGAATTAGAGTATCTCCTTCAATAATAAATTCAAAGGCTTGGCTTTTTTCTAAACTGATCGGCTGCATGCGGAAACCGCGATGTGCCATTTCATTCATAATTTCTAAGACTGTTAAGACATCTTTTTCTTTTTTACCAAGTTCCATATATTTAGAATACATATCTTTAACGACACTCTTAATGCCTTCTTTATCTTTAATCATCGTAATTAAATCAAAGTCTGATGCACGGACAGTAAAGTAACTTGCGTAGTAATAAAGCGGATAGTGTACTTTAAAGTATGCAATACGCACAGCCATTAAGACATAGGCAGCCGCATGGGCTTTCGGGAACATGTACTTGATTTTTTTACAAGAATCCAAGTACCAATCTGGCACATTATTCTCTTTCATAATTTCTTCCCATTCTTCTTGCAGTCCTTTACCTTTACGCACAGCTTCCATAATCTTGAAGGCTAATGATGGCTCGAGGCCTGCGTACATCAAGTAAACCATAATGTCGTCACGACAACCGATAACACCAGATAAGTCACATGTACCTGAACGGACTAAGTCTTGGGCGTTGCCTAACCATACATCCGTACCATGAGACAGACCAGAAATTTGTACAAGTTCTGAGAACGTCGTCGGTTTGGTATCTTCAAGCATTTGTCGTACGAAGCCAGTACCAAATTCCGGTACACCGAATGTGCCTGTTTTACACATAATTTCTTCTTCCGTAACTCCAAGAGATTCTGGTGTACTAAAGATACGCATTGTTTCTTTATCGTCAACTGGTACAGTTTTCGGATCAATACCTGATAAATCTTGCAACATACGGATCATTGTCGGATCATCGTGTCCTAGAATATCGAGTTTCAATACATTATCGTGTATGGAGTGGAAGTCAAAGTGTGTCGTCATCCAAGGTGATGATTGGTCATCGGCTGGATATTGAACGGGTGTAAAATCATAAATATCCATGTAGTCCGGTACTACGATAATACCACCTGGATGCTGCCCAGTCGTACGTTTCACGCCTGTACAACCTTTCACTAAACGGTCAACTTCTGCGCCACGTTTATGAATACCTTGGTCGTTGAGATACCCTTTCACATAACCGAATGCTGTCTTCTCTGCTACAGTACCGATTGTGCCGGCACGGAATACTTTATCCTCACCGAATAATACTTTGGTATAGTTATGTGCTTCAGGTTGATATTCACCACTGAAGTTCAAGTCAATATCAGGAACTTTATCCCCTTTAAATCCTAAGAAAGTTTCGAAAGGAATATCTTGTCCTTCTTTAATCATTTCAGCACCGCATTCACATTTTTTATCTGGCAAGTCAAAGCCGGAACCGACTGAACCATCATTAAAGAATTCGCTTTTCTTACATTTTGGACAAATGTAGTGAGGAGGAAGCGGATTGACTTCGGTAATTTCAGTCATTGTCGCTACGAAACTGGAACCGACTGAACCACGTGAACCTACTAAGTAACCGTCATTCAATGATTTTTTAACCAAACGTTGCGAAATCAAATAGATAACCGAGAACCCGTTACCAATGATACTTTCAAGTTCTTTTTCCAAACGATCTACTACGATTTGCGGTAAATCATCGCCATAAAGTTTATGTGCATTCTTATAACTTAATTCTCGTATTTCTTCGTTCGCGCCATCCATATGTGGTGTATACAATTTATCTTTAATAGGAACCACGCGTTCAATTTTATCAGCTAATGCTTGAGTATTGTCTATGACGATTTCACGTGCTTTTTCTTCACCTAAAAAGTGAAAAGCATCTAACATTTCGTCTGTAGTACGGAAATGGGCTTCCGGTAATGTTGAACGGTTCAGCGGATTACCGGGTTGTGAAGCAATCAAAATCTTACGGGCAATCGCATCATGTTCATTGAGATAATGCACATTGCCTGTGGCTACGATCGGCACATTAACCGCTTCTCCCGCCTTCAACAATCTTTCATAAATTTCTTCCATCGTTTTATTATCACGAATCAATTCGCGGTCAATCAAATCTTGATACAACGCTGGCGGCTGTACTTCGATATAGTCATAGTATTTCGCAATACGTTCTACTTGCGACTGATCTTTCTGCATTACAGCAGTAAAGACTTCACCTTCATCACAAGCTGTACCAATTAACAACCCTTCGCGATACTCATCTAACAAAGAACGCGGAATTCGTGGAGTTCGGTAATAATATGTGACTAAAGATTCACTGACAATCTTAAATAAATTCTTCAAGCCTTCTTGGTTCTGCACTAAAATTGTTACATGACTTGGGCGCGCCCGTTTATAGGCGTCTTCATTAGATAATGATTGGTTGATATCTTTATGATTCGTTACACCTAATTCTTCTACCTGTTTCAACATTTTAATAAAAATGTATGCTGTGGCTTCTGTATCGTAAATGGCACGGTGATGTTGTGTCAGTTCTACGCCGTATTTTTTCGCTAAGAAGTTCAAACCATGCTTACCAAATTCAGTATTGATGGTACGAGATAATTCTAGAGTATCAATAACTCCGTTCGTATAATTGCCGAGTCCTGCTCGTTCATAACCTGTATCAATAAAGCCCATATCGAATGATGCGTTATGCGCAACGAAAATCGCATCGCCGACCCATTCTTTAAACTCCGTCAATACCTCGTCAATTTCCGGTGCATCTACTAACATATCATCAGAAATATGCGTCAAATTCTTAATAGTATCTGATAAACGTTCATGCGGATTACTGAAACGTTCAAATTTATCTATAATTTCACCATCATGTACTTTAACAGCTGCTAACTCGATGATTTTGTCATATTGGTTTGAAAGACCTGTAGTTTCGACGTCAAATACGACATATGTTGCATCTTTCAATATACGGTCTGTCGGTTTATAGGCAATCGGTACACCGTCATCTACCAACATACCTTCCATACCATACAACATTTTAATGTCATTTTTTTCCGCTGCCGCAAAAGCATCTGGGAAAGCTTGTACCACATTATGATCTGTTACCGCAATAGCTGGATGTCCCCATTTGGCTGCTTGCGCTACATAATCGCCGATATTATTAATACCGTCCATTTGACTCATTGCTGTGTGCAAGTGCAATTCAACACGTTTATCATCTGCTTTATCTTGTTTAGGTGCTTTTTTAATTTCTTCAATATCTGACATCATCATGACTAAGTCGCGTACAAACGTATCTTCTTCAATACGTCCTTGTGCTCGTACCCATTTACCGACACTTAGTGCTTTAAAATGTTCCAAGTCATCTTTATTTTTACGAGTGAACATTTTAAGTACGAGTGAATCCGTATAGTCTGTGACTTTTAATTCGACAATGTGACGTCCACTCTTCAACTCTTTAATATTCATATCGAAGATGACACCTTCGATTGCCACTTTGAATTCTTCTTCGATAATCGATTCAATTGAACGTACATTGTCCACTTGAATCGGTTTGCCGATTTGACATTTTGCGACTGAGCTTTCGTTATTATCTTGTTGTTTCGCTTTTTCAGCTTTCATCTTTTCTAATTTTTCAGTAGCTTCTTTAGCGCTTTGTTGATCTTCTTCTTGAATATAAGCTTCAAGTGATGCTAAGTCTGCATCTTGACCATCATTATCTGTTTCAAAGACGATTTTGTTCACATCGAAACCGCATTGGCGATAGGCTTTCACTAAACTGCCATTACAAGCTTTGTGAAAATAATCGCGTTCGACATCATTAGAAACCATTACTTTCAAAACGTCCCCTGACATAATCAGACGTTTCTGTTTCAATTGACCTTTGACTTTAGGTGATAAGCCTGTTTGATCGATACAGTGATTGAAATATTTCATAGCATGTTCATCTTGGTGCAATGTATCTTGAACTTTAAAATGCCAATTCACTGTAGCAATATCTTTGAATTCTTGAGTCAAAGCATGAGTGAATAATAAATAATCTTCGTGAGATAAGAAATGCGGCAAGGTGATTTGAAAAAGCCATGTGCGTGCTTTTGACGACACATCAATACGTGTTAGCTCACTTTGTTCTAATATTTCAGGTTCTAACTGATTCGCAATTTTAATCTGATCGGCTAGAACTTTAAATTTTTCTTGATTTGTCATTGCCAAGACAATTACCACCTTAATGATTGATTAAATAAAATTGTAGAACTGCAGGAATAGAATTACAACTCAATTGTTTAAAGAGGAAGTCAGAGGATTTTTGCAGCACTACTATTATGAAAAACAGAACCACACTTTTAAATCAGCGCGGTTACATTACTTACGTTCATTTTTAGAAACTCTTAAATATTATACCAAATTTTCGTTCGTTCTAAAAACTCTAAATCTGTAATAAATGAGTTGTTAACTCTGCAAACACTTTGGTGGATAGGATTACGGTAAAAATAAAAAAATTTCCGAAACCCTTTTAAAGAGCTCCGGAAAATGTTTACTTAAATTTGTGTATATAAATTATCGATATAAGAAGCTAAGTTTGAAACTTCAACTTCTTCACTCTCACCGTTATCGCGACGTTTCACTTCCACGATACCTTCATCTGCACGTTTACCGACTACAATACGAATTGGTAAACCGATTAAATCAGCATCATTGAATTTCACGCCTGCACGTTCTTTGCGGTCGTCATAAAGCACTTCATATAATGATTGCAGTTCGGTATAGATTTTATCGCCTAATTCGCGTTGATCTTCTTTTTTAGGATTAATCGTAATCAAGTGTAAATCAAATGGTGTTACTGATTTTGGCCAGATAATACCATTTTCATCGTTATTTTGTTCCACAACGGCACTTAAAGTTCTAGAAACACCGATACCGTAGCAACCCATGATTAATGGTTTTGCTTTACCTTGGTTATCTAAGAATGTGGCATTCATAGCTTCAGAATATTTGGTACCTAATTTGAAGACCTGTCCGACTTCAATACCTTCTGCGAATTTTGCTTCACCTGATCCATCACTTAAAGGCTCTCCTTCTAAAATGAAACGGAAGTCGCCGAATGCTTCAACATTAAAATCACGTTCAGGATTCGCATTGATATAGTGATAGCCATCTTCATTTGCTCCAATAACTAAGTTCGGTGATTCTTGTACAAAGTTATCTGCATATACTTTGATGCCTTTTTCTTGGATAGGACCGATTGAACCTGGTTTGGCACCGATTAAATTAATAATTTCATCTTGTGTTGCAAGTTCAATATTATCTGTACCGAAGTATGCTTTCAATTTCACATCATTGATTTCATGATGTCCACGTACTAGCACGATAATAAATTCGCCATCGACTTTGAAAATCATTGATTTGGTAATTTGTTCTAATGGACGATTTAAATAATCAGCCACTTCTTGAGCAGTGTGTGCATCAGGTGTAGCGACCTTTTCTAGTTCTAATAACTCTTCAGAGCTTTCTTTTGCCTCATAAGGCACTTCTGCCTTTTCGATATTAGCTGCGTAGTCGCTATTCTCGCTGTAGACGATTGTATCTTCGCCGATTTCGCTTAGGGCCATGAATTCGTGTGTATGGCTGCCGCCGATTGCTCCTGAGTCTGCAACGACTGGACGTGCGTTGATGCCGGCACGTTTAAAAATACGGCTGTATGCATCGTACATTTGGTTGTATGTTTCATCTAATGAGTCTTCATCCGCATGGAATGAATAGGCATCTTTCATGATAAATTCGCGGCCACGTAATAAACCGAAACGAGGACGTTTTTCATCTCTGAATTTAGATTGAATTTGGAATAGTGTTAATGGTAATTGCTTGTAGGATTTCACTTCATCACGTACAAGTGAAGTTACGACTTCCTCGTGTGTCGGACCTAAAGCAAATTGGCGTCCGTTTCTGTCTGTCAAGCGCATTAATTCACTTCCGTAAGCATCCCAACGACCTGATTCTTCCCATAATTCAGAAGGTTGTAAAGCAGGCATTAGTATTTCCACTGCATCGATGCGTTCCATTTCTTCACGTACGATAGCTGTGATGTTATTGATAACGCGTGTCGCTAACGGCAAGTAACTGTAAACGCCGCTAGTACTTTGTTTGATTAATCCTGCTTTCAATAATAGTCGATGACTCAAGGCTTCAGCTTCTGCTGGGACTTCTCTCATCGTTGGTATAAATACTTTTGATTGTCTCATAAATCTATAATCCTCCGTTTCTTATAAGAAATAACGTTGTATGTCATTCCAGGTTACTAATATCATAATTATAATGACGAAAATGGCACCTGCACCAATAATGTAAGTTTCTGCTTTCTTATTCACTGGTTTTCTGAATATCGCTTCGTAGAGTACAAAGAGTATACGTCCGCCATCGAGAGCCGGAATCGGCAATAAGTTCATTAAACCTAAGTTGACGCTTAACAGTGCAGTCCAGCCTATCAAGTTAATGATACCAGTTTTTACTACAGTATCAACATTATGATAAATACCCACTGGTCCGTTCAACATATCAAAGGAGAATCCGCCAGTGAAAATGCTGCCGATCATACCGACAATAGCTGTAAAGATTAATGTGCCTGCTTTAACAAATTGTTGTACACCTGCTACTAAAGGTTCAATCAATGATGAATGTTCTGATTGAGGCTGGTAACCTAATTTATAAGCATATTTCGGATTAACTTTTGTACCTTCTTTAACCTTCTTCGGTGTTAATTCTGCAGACTGATGTTTACCGTCTCTTTCGTAAGTCACTTTAACAGGCTTATCTTTATTATTGTTTAATGCTTGTTGAATATCATCGAATGAACTAATTTTATGAAATCCGATTTGTTCGATTTTATCGCCTGCTTTTAATCCTGCTTCTTGCGCAGGATAATGATCTGCCACTGCTTTAATAGAATTTGTCGGTGTACCTTGATAATATGCGAGACCTACAAAGATGACTAAAGCTAAAATAAAGTTGAATAAAGGTCCGGCAAATAATGTTAAGAATTTTTGATATGGTTTTTTGTGCATAAATTGACGATTGCGCGGTGCAATTTGTATCAAACTGCCGCCTTCTACGAAATAAGATTCTTTCGCAATATAAAAACGATGTCTTTCATCGTCATAAGATGTAATACCTTCAACATACATTTTATCTTTGAAGTCACATTTTTTTATTTCAATCACTTCTGCTTGTTGGAATTTATGTTGATCATCAAGAATAATATGTGTAATTTCATCTTTATCATTTAATTTGATTTTGACTGACATGCCTGGTTCTACCGGCACTTCATCTATGCCATCTCCAGCCATTCGAACATAGCCGCCGACTGGTAAGAGTCTGATTGTATATAATGTTTCATTTTTTCTAAAACTAAAAATCTTGGGTCCCATGCCGATAGCAAATTCAGGACACATTATCCCTGCGCGTTTTGCAAAAAACATGTGGCCGTACTCATGAACGGAAACTAAGACACCAAATACGATAATAAAAGCTAAGATAGTAATTATCAAAATGGGCCACCTCTGGTTAATTTTTCATTTCTCAAAAGTTTCAGTGAGGAGAAGCAACGCTTTCCATGTTGCCCTTCTGAGATATGTAGTGTTGAAAATTTTCAACATAATATATTATATTAATGATATTTTGAATGATGTACAAGCAAAAAGATGGTTGTTGCTACAGAAAAGAGGCATGCTGTTCAGCAAACGCATATTCATCTGTTTGCACTTCTCGCATGCCTCGCATTATTAATTTTGCAGTAATAAAATATTTAAAAGTGGTAAGACAAACATGAAGCTGTCGAAGCGGTCAAGAATCCCGCCGTGTCCAGGTAAAATCTTACCAGAGTCTTTAACGCCGAAATGACGTTTGAATCCGGATTCCACTAAATCTCCTAGTTGGCCGAACATACTTAAAATAATTGTTACCAGCAATATAATCCAAATATTGAAGTCAAAGTCCACAAAGTATTGCATCACCAGCGGTACAAGCAGACTGCTTAATACTCCGCCGATAAATCCTTCAATTGTTTTATTCGGACTGATAACCGGCCATAGTTTATGTTTGCCGAAAGTTCGTCCAAATAAATATGCACCTGTATCTGTGGTCCAAACCACTAAGAATGCGAATAAGATGAAGGCTAATCCGGCTTCACGTGTTTCGTAGAGATACATAAATCCAATACCTACGTATGCTACTGACATTAAACAAAATGCAGCATCGATGAAACTGAAGCGGTTCTTAGACATAACTGTATAACTTAAAATTACGAAACTCATAATAATGAGTCCTTTTAATTGGACTGCTGCCACCCATGCGCCCAAATCATGAGGTAGCATAATTAGAACCAATCCTAATGCGCTAATTAGGCCTGGAATAGAAATAAAACGAATTTTATTCATATTCAACAGCTCTTTTAATGCAATAAGGGCCAAGATGTAAGAGAAATACATCAATAAAGGCCCGCCGATAATTAGTATTGGTAAAAAGATTAACAAGGCTATAATTGCCGTTACCGTTCTAACTCTCATAATATACTCCTATCTCCCTATAATAAGCCACCGAAACGACGTTGTCTTTTCTGGTAAATTTTAATACAATCCATCAGTTCATCTTCGTCAAAATCAGGCCAAAGTTTTTGGTTAAAAATAAATTCACTATAAGAAATTTGCCAAATTAAGAAATTACTAATCCGTTGTTCTCCTGAAGTGCGGATAAGAAGCTCCGGATCAGGATACTGACTGGTCATTAAATAATCATTGATTGTCTCTTCTGTGATATCGCTGCTCTTTTGACCTCGCTCAATCATATCATCAAACATGCGTCGAACGCTATCTGTAATTTCGGCACGCCCCCCATAATTGATAGCAAAGATAAGTTTCAGTCCATCATTTTGTGCAGTTTTTTCCTTAGCGTGATTAATTGCTTTCATTGTAGAAGCTGGTAGATTATCTGTAAATCCAATTGTTTCGACTTTCACATTTCGTTCGATCAATTCCGGGAGAAAAGTTTTTAAGAAATTTACAGGTAAGTTCATGATGTAATTGACTTCTTGTTCAGGACGTGACCAATTTTCAGTTGAGAAGGCGTATAAAGTTAAATATTTTACTCCGATATCATTTGCAGCTCTTGTTATCTTTTTAATTGTTTGCATTCCTTCATAATGCCCTTTAATTCTCGGCATTTTACGTTTCTTCGCCCAACGGCCATTACCATCCATGATAATCGCGATATGTTCGGGTATATTATGTAAATCTAAATCTGAATATGTCCCTTCTGATTCAGATTGATTTTTATTTTTCAGCTTTTTAAACATGGTCTATCCTCCGAGCTCAATCTATCTCTGTTACATTATAATAGATTATTCATGCAATTATCTATCATTTTATCACACTCGTTAATAGCAATGAATAGAACAATTAAAAAACTGTACCAAAGTCTTAGTTGGTACAGTTTTGGTTACAATATTTTCAACTCATTCAAGTAGAGGTGAGATATTATACAGACATGATATCTTTTTCTTTTTCCTCTAATACTTTTTCTACTTCTTTGATTGATTCATCAGTAATTTTTTGTACATCGTCAGTTCCTGAACGTAATTCATCTTCAGTAATAACGCCTTCTTTTTCGTCTTTCTTCAAATCGTCATTACTGTCACGACGGATATTACGAATAGAAACTTTAGTGTTTTCACCCATTTTTTTAACGTCTTTAACTAGTTCTTTACGACGCTCTTCAGTTAAAGCAGGTACCATGATACGAATGACTTCACCATCACTACTTGGATTCACTCCAAGGTTAGCTGCATTGATTGCACGTTCGATATCAGATAAAGAAGTTTTATCATAAGGGGACACTACTAATAAACGTGGTTCTGGAACACTGATACTTGCTAATTGTTGTACTGGAGTAGGCGCACCATAGTAATCTACTTTCACACCTGCTAACAAGTTAGAGTTAGCTCGTCCAGCATTGATTGTAGCTAATTCACGTGACAAACTTTCAATAGACTTTTTCATTCTTGATCTAGTTTCGCTTAAAATGTCGCTCATATTAATACACCTCAAATTTATTTAGTAATTGTAGTTCCGATTTCTTCGCCCATCACAGCACGTTTAATATTGCCTTCTTCAGTAATAGAGAATACATTTAATGGAATATTATTATCCATACAGAATGAAGCTGCTGTAGAATCCATAATTTGAAGACCTTCTTGAAGCATTTGGATATGCGTCAAATGCTCATATTTTTTCGCATTTTTATCCACTTTAGGATCAGCTGAATAGACGCCATCTACATTATTTTTACCCATTAAAATGACATCAGCTTCAACTTCAGCAGCTCTCAAAGCAGCTGTTGTATCTGTTGAGAAGTAAGGGTTGCCGATGCCTGCTGCAAAAATAACAACACGTTTCTTCTCTAAGTGTCTGATTGCACGACGTCTGATATAAGGTTCTGCAACTTGTTTCATTTCAATAGAAGTTAATACACGTGTGTCGCAGTCTAATTGTTCTAAGCTATCTTGAAGTGCCAATGCATTCATCACTGTTGCTAACATGCCCATGTAGTCAGCTGTGCCACGATCCATACCAAGATCACTGCCTGTCTTACCTCTCCAGATATTTCCTCCACCAACGATTACTGCAATTTCACAATCTAGTTCAACAACTTCTGCAATTTGCTTTGCAACACTTTTAATAATAATTGGATTAATACCAAATCCCTTTTCTCCTGCAAGGGCTTCTCCGCTCAATTTCAAGACAACGCGATTATATTTAGAAGTTTCAGCCATTTTCCTATCCTCTCTATTGTAAAAATATGTAAGTGATACAAGTAAAGAAGACACAACAGGTATGTCTGATACAAATGTCTGCATTTATATAGAGATACAAAGGTGTCTTCTTTCTTGTTCAACAACTTAGTAAAATTATTTCATTTGTCCTTTTACTTCGTCAGCAAAGTTTTCTTCACGTTTTTCCATACCTTCGCCTACTTCGTAACGTACAAAGTCAGTTAATTTACCACCTTTAGATTTCAAGAACTGTTCAACAGTTACATCTGGGTCTTTAACGAAGTTTTGGTCAACTGCGCAAATTTCTTGTAAATATTTGCGTAAACGGCCTTCAACCATTTTTTCAACGATTTTTTCTGGTTTACCTTCATTTAATGCTTGTTGTTTTAAAACTTCTTTTTCATGAGAAAGTTCTTCTTGGCTTACTTGGTCAGAAGAAACATATTTAGGGTTGATTGCAGCAATGTGCATAGCAACGTCTTTAGCAGCTTCTTCATCAGTAGTACCTTCAACAACTGTTAATACACCAATGCGTCCGCCCATGTGCAAGTAAGCACCGAAAGCATCATTGTCGCCTTTAGTTCTGATTGCAAAACGACGCAAGCTTAATTTTTCTCCGATAGTTGAGATTGCTTCATTGATACGTTCTTTAACAGTTTCGCCTGTAGACATTTTAGTTTCCATTAAAGCATCAACAGATTCTGGTTTAGTTTCAAGAATATGTTTCGCAAGTTCTTTAACTAGTTCTTGGAAACCTTCGTTACGCGCAACAAAGTCAGTTTCAGCATTGATTTCAACGATAACTGCATCGTTTCCTTCAACTTCAACATGAGTCATTCCTTCAGCAGCAATACGGTCTGCTTTTTTAGCAGCTTTTGCAATACCTTTTTCACGTAGGTAGTCAATTGCTTTATCGATGTCGCCTTCAGTTGCTTCAAGCGCTTTTTTACAATCCATCATACCTGCGCCAGTTCTTTCGCGTAATTCTTTAACTAATTTAGCTGTAACTTGTGCCATTTATTTTTCCTCCATTTATATAACGTAATAATCATTTCAAATATAGTATATCAGTTCTTAATATGAATATAACTCTATTTGCCTTGCTTTAAACTTGCAATATCTGATTATTCATTTATTTTATTACAAATTCATACATACTTTAGTAAATATGCAATGAGAGTTCATTTATACTTCATAATATTTTAAAAAAAGGGGCTGGGACAAATAATGTCTCAGCCCCTGTTTCCTGAACTGGCAGTAGCTATCCGAATAGAAAATACGCTTGTTTCAAGCTGCTTTCTATTCTACTCAGCTTTGCCGGGGTGGGACAACAAATATTTTTAATATATGTTATTTCTGTCCCACTCCCCTTTCAGAATTATTCTTAGTTTGATTCAACAGAAGTTTCTTTAACTTCTTCTTCAACAACTTCATCTTCATTTAAGTCGATGTTTTGTTCAGCAGCTACTTCTTCGTTTGAAACGCCTTGTTGACCTTCTAAAACTGCATCTGCCATTTTACCAGTTAATAATTTAACGGCACGGATAGCATCGTCGTTTGCTGGGATAACGTAGTCAATTTCATCTGGGTCGCAGTTAGTATCAACAATACCTACGATTGGGATGTGTAATTTACGTGCTTCAGCAATTGCGTTGCGCTCTTTACGAGGATCAACTACGAATAATGCTTGAGGCATTGATTTCATATCACGAATACCGCCTAAGAATTTGATCAAGCGGTCGTATTCTTTTTTGATTTCAACTACTTCTTTTTTAGGTAATACTTCGAATAAACCGTCTTCTTCCATTTTTTCAATTTCAGAAATACGTTTTACACGTTTTGAGATTGTTTTATAGTTAGTCAAGATTCCGCCTAACCATCTTTGGTTAACGTAGAATTGACCAGCACGTTCTGCTTCATTTTTAATTGATTCTTGAGCTTGTTTTTTAGTACCTACGAATAAGACTTTACCGCCATCTTCAGATACTTGTTTGATGAAGTTATACGCTTCGTCAACTTTTTTCACTGTTTTTTGTAAGTCGATGATATAAATACCATTTCTTTCAGTGAAAATATATTTTTTCATTTTTGGGTTCCAACGGCGTGTTTGGTGACCGAAGTGAACACCAGCTTCTAGCAATTGTTTCATTGAAATTACTGCCATGATTAAATTCCTCCAATTTGGTTATTTTCCTCCATAAAAAGCTCGTATAAAAACGACGAAATTACATCGCACCCTCTATACTTAAACTCTTTATGTGTGTTATCGGCTTTATAGCCGTCATTAAATATAACATAATTCATTTTATAAAGCAATATCGAAAACTGAAAGAGATAAAAGAAACTATTAGTTAGATTTTTCCAATTCATCTAGGAATTGTTCTTTTTTAACTTTGATAAATGTTCCTTTCATTCCTAACGAACGAGATTCAATTACGCCGGCACTTTCTAATTTACGCAAAGCATTTACAATAACAGAACGTGTAATGCCTACTCGGTCCGCTACTTTAGAGGCAATCAATAAGCCTTCTTTTCCGCCAAGCTCTTCAAAGATGTGTTCAATGGCTTCTCTTTCTGAGTAAGATAAAGAATTAATAGCCATGTTGATTGCTGCTTTATCACGTGCTTCTTGTTCTAATTCGCTATGTTTTTCACGTAAGATTTCCATACCTAATACAGTAGCAGCATATTCACCTAATACTAAGTCATTATCTGTGAAATCATCAGACACACGTCCTAATACAAGTGTGCCTAATCTTTCTCCGCCGCCTAATACTGGGAAAATTGTTGTTTTACTATCAATAAATGTGTCTCTGTTTTCAGGAGGGAAAACTGACAAATCATCATCGATACCGATATTAGATATTGTTTGTTTTACATCCATTAATTTGTCAGTATATGCACTTGGGATGTGACGATCTTCTAGCATTTGATTAATACGACTGCTTTTCAACAATTCATTTAAGCTGTGGCCTAAGATTTTCCCTCTGCGTGATACGATAAATACATTTGTTACAGTAACCTCACTAATTTTGCGCGCAACATCTTTAAAGTCTACAGCAATACCTTTATGTTTTTGCAACAGTGTATTTAATTCTCTCGTTTTTAAAAGTAAACTCATTTTTCTTCTCCTTTTATATTTATGATTATAAATTATAAGATAAATGCACTTAAATCTTTATTAGTAGAAATAGATTTCAATTTATCATCAACATATTGTGCAGTAATATCTACCACTGCGTTCGGCATGCCAGGTGCTTCATACGACAGATCTTCTAGCATTTTTTCTAAAATGGTATGCAAACGTCTTGCTCCGATATTGTCTGTATCTTGGTTGACTTGGTAAGCAATTTCAGCGAGGCGTGTAATTGCTTCATCTGTGAAGTTAACCGTCACTTCTTCTGTTTGCAAGAGCGCTTCATATTGTTTAATCAATGATAATTTCGGTTCTTTAAGAATATTCACAAAATCCTCAACTGATAAACTATCTAATTCCACTCTGATTGGGAAACGTCCTTGCAGTTCCGGAATTAAATCGCTCGGTTTAGATACATGGAATGCACCTGCCCCGATAAATAGCATATGTTCTGTGTTGACACTGCCATATTTAGTTTGCACGACACTTCCTTCAACAATTGGCAAGATATCTCTTTGTACACCTTGTCTTGAAACGTCTTGTCCGCCTTGTTGATTATTGCTGGCTACTTTATCTACTTCATCGATAAAGATAATGCCCATCTGTTCTGCTAATTCTAATGCTTCTTGGTTGGCTGTTTCATGATCGATTAATTCATCAGCATATTCATCAGCCAAGATTTTGCGTGCTGATTTAACTGGCACTTCACGTTCTACTTTTTTCTTCGGCATCAATTGGTTCATCATATCTTGAACTTGTTGATTTTGATTTGTACCAAGCATTCCCATAGCACCAGGATCTTGTTCAACTTTAATACGGACTTTTTCTTCTTCTAATTCTCCGTTTTGCAATTGACGTTTGATTTCAGAACGTTTCGTTTTGATTTCCTCAGTCGGCGGCTCTTCATCTTCCTCTTCGTTGTTACCGAAGCTAGGCATCATACCGCCGAAAATAGATTCAAAAGGATTTCCAGCATTTTGATTCGCTTTCTTCTTCATACTCGGTACAAGCAATTTCACTAATTTGTCGTTAGCTTTTTTAATTGCTTCATCTTTCACTTTATCTTTTCTATCTTCTTTTACAAGTCTTACAGCAACGTCTACCAAATCACGAACCATGCTTTCTACGTCACGACCCACATAGCCGACTTCCGTGAACTTAGTTGCTTCTACTTTAATAAACGGTGCCCCGACAATTTTTGCCATTCTGCGAGCAATTTCTGTTTTACCTACACCAGTTGGTCCGATCATCAAGATATTTTTCGGAACAATTTCTTGTTTCAATTCCTCATCTAATTGACTGCGACGATATCTGTTTCTTAAAGCTATGGCTACTTTTTTCTTAGCATCATTTTGCCCGACAATGTACTCGTTTAATTGAGACACAATGTCTTTTGGGGTAAGTTTGATTGCGCTAGCATCCATCCGTCGTTCAACCTCCAATATTTCAAAATTTACTCATTTCCATTTCTCAGGAAAAATATTGTTGTTTAATATTCCCAAAAGAATACTTATAATTCTTCGACAATAATGTTGTCATTTGTGAAGACACAAATTTCTGAAGCGACTTTTAAACTTGCATATGCGATATCTTTTGCTGCCATTTCTGTATGACGTTTTAATGCACGTCCGGCACTTAAAGCGTAATTACCGCCTGAACCGATAGCTATCAAATCGTCATCCGGTGAAATTACTTCCCCAGTACCGCTTACTACAAGAATAGAGTTCTTGTCCATTACAATCAGCATTGCTTCAAGTTGACGCAGCTGTTTATCGCCTCTCCATTCTTGAGCAAGTTCTACGGCTGCACGTTCTAAATTACCGCTGAATTCTTGCAACTTAGTTTCGAATTTTTCGAAAAGTGTAAAAGCATCTGCAACACTGCCTGCAAATCCGGCTAGAACCTTGCCGTCATATAATCTGCGGACTTTACGTGCTGTCTGCTTCATAATTACTTGTTCGCCAAGCGTAACTTGACCGTCGCCGGCCATTGCGGCATGACCATTTTGTCTAACAGCAAATATTGTTGTCGCATGAATTGAGTTATTCATTATTATTTCTCCTTTTTAGCTCGAGGATGTGCATTTAAATAAACTTTACGCAATTGTTGGTTTGAAACATGCGTATATCGACCAGTAGTTGATAAGTTGACATGACCGAGAAGAGATTGGACTGTTCGCAAATCAGCGCCTTCGTTCAACATATGCGTAGCAAACGTGTGACGCAGTTTATGCGGATGTATATCTGTCACTCCTGCTGTGCGTTTCACTATATCATTTAAAACATATCGCACGCCGCGTTCAGTAATTTGGCCGCCTTTCATATTGACTAACAAGTAATCATGGCTTATATTCTGAATCGGCGGAAATAATTCTATATAACGTTCAATACTCTCTCTGCACATATTTCCAAACGGGATAAACCGTTCCTTATTACCTTTACCTAACACTTTAACACCAGGTGAATTTAAATCGAGATCCTCTAACTTGATGTTCACTAATTCTGAAACCCGTATGCCAGTTCCGTACAACAATTCTAAAATCACGCGGTCACGCAAACCTTTGTGACCATCCGCTTCTACAGTTTCAAATAAAGCGCTCATTTCTTCTTCATAGAAAAAATGAGGCAGATATTGTTCTTTCTTAGGGTGAACAAGCTGTACAAAAGGATTAACGACTGTATCGTCTTGTGTCATCCAAAATTCGTAGAAAGAACGTAACGTAGAAATTTTACGGGAAACTGTAGTTCTTTTCAAGCCTTTTGAATATAAAAATGACAAATAATTTCTAGCATCTTTATATTCAAAAGTTTTTAATTTTAAATGCTCGTGTTCTAAAAATGTATTAAATTGAACTAAATCATCGTGGTAAGACTTTAACGTATGCTTAGAAAAAAAGCGTTCTACCTTTAACATGTATAAAAAAGACTCTTGGATTTTATTCAATAAAAACCCCTCCATCATTTGCATTGTAGCATATGGACAGAGGGAGCTGCAGTGATTTACGTCTCGAAATCGCAAACGCTTTCTAAACACAAATCTAATTTTATCAAAATATTCATAATTTATCACAAAGTTTGCTTAAAATTCTCTAAATACGTTAATGCTCGATTTGCTTGTTGTTCATAACGCTCTTTTTTATCTTTAATTCTTTTTTCTAATGAAGGGACTAAACCAAAGTTAGCATTCATCGGTTGGAAATTCTTATTATTGTTAGCGTGTGAAATATAATAAGCCATACTGCCTATCATTGTTTCGCGCGGGAAGATGACTTCTGCTTTATCTTGGAGTTTGTGTGCGACGTTAATGCCTGCAACTAAACCGCTCGCGGCACTTTCCACATATCCTTCTACACCTGTCATTTGACCTGCAAAGTATACTTTATCATGACCTTTGAGCTGATAAGTTTCAGATAACACATCTGGCGAGTTGATAAAGGTATTACGATGCATCACACCATAACGCACAATATCTACATTTTCTAAGCCAGGAATTAAACGGATGACTTCTTTTTGAGCACCCCATTTTAAATGTGTCTGGAATCCGACAATATTATACAACGTTCCTGCTGCATCATCTTGACGCAATTGTACTACTGCAAATGGACGTTTTCCTGTCTTAGGATCTTCTAATCCCACTGGTTTCATCGGGCCGAATAATAACGTTTTACGCCCGCGTTCAGCCATTACTTCAAACGGCATACAACCTTCAAAGTATTTTTCTTTTTCAAATTCATTAACTGGTGCTGCCTCAGCTTCTAAAACAGCATCGTAAAAACGGTCGAATTCTTCCTCAGTCATCGGACAGTTCAAATAAGCTGCTTCACCTTTATCATAACGAGATTTCAAATAGACTTTATTCATATCAATAGAGTCTTTCTCGATAATAGGCGCCGCTGCATCATAGAAATACAATTGATCTTCGCCTGTAATCTCAACAATTTCTTTAGCAAGACCTTCAGTTGTTAAAGGACCTGTTGCAATAATCGTATAACCTTCAGGAATAGATTCAATTTCTTCATTGATGACATTCACATTAGGATGAGATTTCAAAGTATCTGTTATAAATCCTGCAAAATCATGACGGTCTACAGCTAATGCGCCGCCAGCTGGTACGCGTGCCGCATCTGCTGCTTTGATAATTAATGAATCTAAACGGCGCATTTCTTCTTTCAATACGCCTACAGCATTTGTAAGTGAATTACCACGTAACGAATTAGAACATACTAGTTCTGCAAATTTGTCTGTATGATGTGCAGGTGTTTGCTTTACGGGACGCATTTCAATCAAATTCACTTTAATGCCTCTTTGTGCAAGCTGATACGCTGCTTCGGAACCTGCTAATCCAGCTCCGACTACATTGACTACTGTATCTGCCATAAATAAATCCTCCTTATTCAGATGAAAAGAGGTAGGACATCAGCAATAGCAACTTAATTGTCCAACCTCTCATATCTTCACATTCTATTTTTGAACTTCTTCTTTATAATCACAATTTGAACAAATCACTTGGCTTGAGCGACCTTTTTTACGTTCAACCAAATAATGGTCGCATTTTGGACAACTTCTGCCGACTGGTTTATCCCATGAGATAAAGTCACACTCAGGATAATTAGAACAGCCGTAGAAGACTCTGCCTTTTTTAGATTTACGTTCAACGACTTGGCCATCATCGCATTTCGGACATTTAACGCCGATTTCTTTGACGATTGCTTTCGTATTGCGACAATCCGGGAAGTTTGAACATGCCATAAACTTACCGTAACGGCCCATTTTAATTACCATTGGGGAGCCGCATTCTTCACAATCTTCTCCGGCAGGTTCATCTTTAATTTCAATTTTTTCCATTTCTTGCTCAGCACGTTCGACATCTTTTTCGAAGCCGCCATAGAAATTACCGACAACTTCTCTCCATTTGATGTCGCCCTCAGCAATTTTATCCAATAATGTTTCCATGTTTACTGTAAAATCAACATCGATTATTTCTGGGAAGTATTCTTTCACTTGTTCATGGACGATTTCACCAAGTTCAGTCGGAACAAAGCGTTTGCTTTCCATTTTAACGTAATTACGTTTCTGAATAGTATCCAAAGTCGGTGCGTACGTAGAAGGTCGTCCGATTTTCAATTCTTCCAACGTTTTTACTAAACGTGCCTCGGTAAATCTTGGAGGTGGTTGTGTAAAGTGTTGGCTCGGTTCAATATCAGTAGCTGTTACCTTTTCACCTTCTGCAATCACTGGAAGTTTATTATTCTTCTCTTCTTCTCCTTCTTTTGATTCTACATATAAAGTCATGAAACCTTTAAATTTAATCGTTTGTCCGTTGGCGCGGAATTTCACGTCATTTTGTTCAATATCCATGGCTACAGTATCTAACACTGCAGGTGCCATTTGACTTGCTACGAAGCGGTCCCAAATTAATTTATAGAGACGATATTGATCACGAGTTAAGAATGGTTTCATATCAGCAGGTGTACGTAATGTTTTTGTTGGACGAATCGCCTCATGGGCATCTTGATCTCCTTGTTTGCCTGCCGCTGCTTTACGATGAGAGATATAATCTTTACCGTAATTTTCAGTAATGAATTCTTTCGTTTCAGCTTTGGCGCCTGCTGAGATACGTGTTGAATCGGTACGCATATACGTAATTAAACCAACAGTACCTTGTTTTTTCAAATCAATACCTTCATATAATTGCTGTGCAATCATCATCGTTTTTCTAGCTTTGAAATTCAACTTTCTAGAAGCTTCTTGTTGAAGTGTAGAAGTCGTAAATGGATTAGCTGGATTACGCTTTTTCTCTTTCTTCGTTACTTTAGTCACTTCAAATTCGTTGCCATCTAATTGGTCCGTAATAAACTTGACGTCATCTTTATTGTTTAATTTATAAGGTTTATTTTTATAATGTAAGAATTTGGCGCTGAAAGTAGATTTCTTATAACGGAAATTACCTTCGATTTTCCAATACTCTTCCGGTTTAAAGTTTCTGATTTCATTTTCACGATCAATAATCAAGCGTAATGCTACAGATTGCACACGACCTGCTGACAGACCTTTTTTAACTTTCTTCCATAACACTGGAGAAATATTATAACCCACAAGTCTATCTACAATACGGCGTGCTTGCTGTGCATCGACAAGGTTCAATTCAATTCCTCTTGGTGTCTTAAAGCTTTCCTTTATTGCATCTTTAGTGATTTCATTAAATACTACACGATTCTTCGCATTTTCATCTAAATCTAAAATATTCGCTAAGTGCCATGCAATCGCTTCTCCTTCACGGTCGGGGTCACTCGCTAAAAAGATTTTCTTTGCTTTTTTAGCATGTCTTTTTAATTCTTTTACGACCGGTCCTTTGCCGCGAATAGTAATATATTTGGGTTCAAAATCTTCTTCAACATCAACGCCCATTTGGCTTCTTGGCAAATCTCTGACATGCCCCATTGATGCGATTACTTTATATCTTTTCCCTAAATATTTTTCAATTGTTTTAGCTTTTGCAGGCGACTCAACTATGACTAAATTATCAGCCAAAGCAGATTCCCCCTTGCATTAATTAATAGCATCCTTGTTACAAAGATAAATGATAAACGGTTTATTTTACATTTGTCAATATATTAATTTAGCTGCAATTCAATTTATTGCTTCTTTTACATGAAAGTATTAATCCGATTACATTGTATTTCCACAATCATAATCTATTAAAATATCACCAATTTCCAACACAATAGTTGCACCTTCTTGCGCACGTTTCAAATTCCCCTTGGTCAATTCTTGAAAAATACTACCAGGCAGAACATAGACATTGCGGTTTTGCTGTAATGCTAAATCAATAGTAATTTGTGCACCGCTTCTCTCTTTCGATTCAGTTATCAACACTCCTTGTGAAAGACCGCTGATGAGCCGATTTCTTTCAGGAAATTTATATTTGCGTGGTTCATCTTCAGGAATATACTCACTAATAGTCAAACCCTTTTCTTCTATTTCATTTCTAAGCTGTAAATTCGATTTGGGATAGTGATGTGCGTGTCCGAATGCCAAGACACCGATTGTAGGAAGATGATTTTGAAGTGCTGACTGATGGGCTTCACTGTCTGCCCCGGATGCTAATCCAGAGACAATAGTAAGTTGAGGTGTAGGAATATGTGAAAATAAAAAAGAAAGTGCATGAGCGGTATAGGCTGTTGATTGTCTAGAGCCGACTACTCCTAAATAATGTGTATGCTGTAATAATTCAATATTGCCTTTGTAAAAAAGAATAAACGGAGGATCATAGATTTCCTTTAACAAGCATGGATAAGTGGCATCGTAGATAGAAATATATTTCACGCCATGTTGATTGAGGTTGTTTAAAATAGTAGAGATACTTAGTTCAGAATAGCGTGTGAGATAAGCTGCAGGGGTTCGTATTTTGCTTGTATAAGTAAATTGTCGAAGATTTGTCATTTTATCTGAAGGGGTTAAGCTTAAAAAAAGAGGACAGAATTTGAAGAGCCGTATCATTTGCTGTGTTGTATAACCAGCGTAACGGAGTTTTAGGAGTTCTAGAGTTGATTCATGTTGTGTCATAAATTTCCTGCTTTCTATGTAGTTTAATATTTATTATACCTTGTCAGCCGATATTCTCAAAATAGTTACTTAATTGTTATGAAACTAATCTGCCGAGTTTCTACTATTGTATATGGCATTTCTTATAACAAATAAAACCGATAAGTTTACTCAACTTAAATTGTAAAAAAGCATAGATTTGCACTTTTTCGTACAAATCCATGCTTTCAATATTGAATAATAATGTGATTTCAAATTAAGAGTCTTTTTTGACTGTTAATAAATCTTCGTAGATACCTGCTTCTTTAGCCGCTTCAATTAAAGTAGAACCGATTTCAGAAGGAGTATCTGCTGTTTTCACGCCATTTTCGTTCAATGTTTTGATTTTTTCTTTTGCAGTACCTTTACCGCCAGAAATAATCGCACCAGCGTGACCCATACGTTTACCTGGAGGAGCTGTTTGACCACCAATGAAGCCTACAACTGGTTTAGTCATATTTTTGCTGATCCATTCAGCAGCTTCTTCTTCAGCAGTTCCGCCGATTTCACCGATCATTACAACAGCTTTTGTTTCAGGATCTTTATTAAATGCATCTAATACATCGATAAAGTTAGTACCGTTAACTGGGTCGCCACCGATACCAACAGCTGATGATTGACCAATACCCTCTTCAGTCAATTGATGTACAGCTTCGTAAGTTAATGTACCAGAACGTGATACTACGCCGACGTGACCTCTTTTGTGGATATAACCAGGCATAATTCCGATTTTACAATCATCAGGAGAAATAACACCTGGGCAGTTAGGTCCGATTAAACGAGTGTTTTTATCTTCTAAATAACGAACAACTTTAACCATATCTAAAACAGGAATGTGTTCAGTAATACAGATTGCTAAATCTAAATCTGCATCCGCACATTCTAAAATTGCATCTGCTGCAAATGGAGCTGGAACATAAATTACTGAAACATTTGCACCAGTTTCTTCTTTCGCTTCTTCTACTGTATTAAATACAGGTACACCTTCTACAACTTGTCCACCTTTACCAGGCGTAACACCTGCAACGATTTGAGTACCATACTCAAGCATTTGTTTTGTATGGAAAAGGGCTGTAGACCCTGTGATACCTTGTACGATTACTTTTGTATTCTTATCAACATATACGCTCATCTTAGTGTCTCATCCTTTCCTTAGACTTCTTTGACAAGTTTGACAATTTTTTGAGCGCCTTCAGCCATAGTTGCTGCTGGCTCAATTGCTAAACCTGAATCTTTTAAGATTTGTTTACCGATTTCAACATTAGTACCTTCAAGACGTACTACTAAAGGTAATGTTAAGTCGACTTCTTTAACTGCTGCTACGATACCTTCTGCAATAACATCACAACGCATGATTCCACCGAAGATATTAACGAAAATACCTTTAACGTTGTCATCACCTAAAATGATTTTGAATGCTTCAGTAACTTTTTCTTTCGTAGCGCCGCCTCCTACGTCTAAGAAGTTTGCAGGATTTCCGCCAAAATGATTGATAGTATCCATAGTCGCCATAGCTAATCCGGCACCATTAACCATACAGCCGATGTCGCCATCTAAAGCGATATAAGATAAATCATATTTAGAAGCTTCGATTTCTTTTGGATCTTCTTCTTCTAAGTCACGTAATTCTTGAATATCTTTGTGTCTGAATAAAGCGTTATCGTCAAAGTTGATTTTAGCATCTAAAGCTAATACATCGCCTTCACCAGTTAATACTAGTGGGTTGATTTCAACGATTGAGCAATCTTTTTCAATAAATACATTGTATAAAGAAATTAAGAATTTAGCTGCTTTGTTGATTGATTCTTTCGGAATATTAATATTGAAAGCAATACGACGCGCTTGGAATGGTGCTAAACCAACAACAGGGTCGATTGTTTCTTTAAAGATTTTTTCCGGAGATTTAGCCGCTACTTCTTCAATTTCAGTTCCGCCTTCTTCAGAAGCCATCAAAGTAACACGGTCAGTTGCACGGTCGATAACGAAGCCGACATAATATTCTTTCTTAATATCAGCGCCTTCTTCGATATACAAACGTTTAACTTCTTTACCTTCTGGGCCAGTTTGGTGAGTTACAAGTTGTTTCCCAAGTAATTCGTTAGCATAAGTTTCCACTTCAGATAATGACTTTGCGATTTTAACGCCGCCAGCTTTACCTCTACCCCCAGCGTGGATTTGTGCTTTTACAACATAAACATCAGTGTCTAATTCTTTAGCTTTTTCTACTGCTTCGTCTGCAGTGAATGCTACACGTCCTTCTGGAACGGGAACGCCCATAGAACGAAAGATTTGTTTTCCTTGATACTCGTGGATATTCATTCTCCATCCTCCTGTTTCTTAGGTTAAGTACATTGTTAATTATAGAAAATGTAAGCGCTATTGTAAACTGAAAGAGGCTCTTTTTGTCAATTTTGTTAAAATTTGGATTAAAGCCTGAAACCTTGCGCCAAAAGAGTTTGTTACTATTTGACACAGATTTCATCATAGATAGTATATTACACAACGTTGCTCAACATTTTCCTAGAAATTATCTTTTTTCTGTTGAACTATCGATTTGATTGGTTCAAAGGATTTTCTATGTTCGGGTATCACACCAAATTGTTGAATACCTTCCAAATGTGCCTTTGTGCCATATCCTACATTGTGCTCAAAATCATAACCAGGATACTGTTCAGCAAGTTGGTGCATATATGCATCTCTGTGCTCTTTAGCTAAGATACTTGCTGCCGCTATCGATACGCTTTTGGCATCTCCTTTAATAATCGATGACTGAGTAATATCTAACGGTAATTCCATTGCATCTATTAATAAATGTGTTGGTGGAATTGCTAAATTTTCTATGGCACGCATCATCGCCACTTGTGTTGCTTGATAAATATTTAAATCATCAATTTCTTCTGGACTTGCTTTGCCATATGCATAAGCGGCAGTCCCTTCAATTAAGGCTTCCGCTAATGTCTGACGCTTCGCTGCACTTACCTTTTTAGAGTCATCCAATCCATAATAGGCATGATCAGCGTTCAAAATGACTGCACAAGCTACTACCGGCCCTGCTAATGGTCCGCGTCCGACTTCATCAATACCGCAAATCACTGCGTCAGATTGTTCCTGTAATATAGCCGCTTCATATTGCGTCATCTCTTTATAATGTGCAATCATAGCCGCTTCTTTCTCCAGCTGTTTCTTACGACGAGATATAGCCTGCTGCACACCCTTACGTTCATCTTGATTCCATTCGGATGCTTCTAATGTTTGTAAATCTTGAATATCATTTAATAATTCTTTTACTTCTTTAATAGAATAGCTCATTATTTAATCTCGTCTGCCATTTCTTTATAAATATCAAAACTATGTGTGCCTAATTTACCATTACGCATATCATTTATAATTAAATCAATTACTGTTTCATAATCTACTTCATTACCGCGTTGCAACGCCCCTCTTCTGCGCCCAATCGCATCAAACCATTCTAAGTTTTCCGCTTCGGCATCCAAATCCACATTGAAATGCTGTTGCAAGGCTGCTAAATCATGTGCTTTGAAGAAATCCAAACCATAAATAGCGACATCGTCTAGATGCACAATACTATCTTTAATTGCGCCTGTCAGGCTTAATTTTTTTCCCACTGTCTGATCTTCGAATTTCGGCCAAAGAATTCCTGGTGTGTCTAATAACTGTAAGGATTTCCCTACTTTAATCCATTGCTGCTGTTTCGTAACACCAGGTGTATTGCCTGTCTTTGCAATCGCTCTGTTCGCTAATTTATTAATTAACGTTGACTTGCCGACGTTAGGAATACCGACAATCATGGCACGAATGGCACGCGGTTTTAAACCTTTAGCTTTATCACGTTCGAACTTTTCTTTTGTCGCTTCAATTGCTGCTTGTTCTACTTGTTTAAGTCCTTTGCCATGCTTAGCATCTACAGCTACGGGATAATAGCCTTTGCTTCTGAAGTATTCTTCCCATTTTGCAATTTCACTTAAATTAGCCATATCTTTTTTATTTAAAATAACCACTCTTGGTTTATTTTGAATGACTTCATCAATCATCGGGTTACGCGAACTATATGGAATACGTGCGTCTACTAATTCAAACACTACATCCACTTTCTTAAGTTGTTCTGACACTTCACGTTTAGCTTTCGCCATGTGTCCTGGATACCATTGAATAACCATTTTTCATCACCTTTCAGTATTACTTTATTGATCCTTTCAGATTCTCTTAATTATACTATACTTCTATTTTGTTGAAAAAAATTAAAAATCCGCAAAAATACCATACAAGACAGCTTCCACGCTTATTAAAACTTTCTTTTCGAACAAAAAAGATGTCTCTTATCGAAGAAACATCTTTTCTATTCTTACCTTTTAATTTTCAATTGGCACCCATACTTGTGCCACATAATCATCAGCGTCTGTATTTCCATGCGGATAAAGTTCAATACCAGGGGCATTGCGATATTGATAACCTAAATCAGATAATACATCGGGATTATAAAGCCGCTCCGTTGTTTTCTGAAGCGTGTATGGTAATGGTCCTATCGCATCAGCTACTATATAATTTCCTTCAGGCAGAGTATAAGGATATAGTCCAGCAGCAGATTTTTTATCTGAAGTTACCGCAATTAAATAATTCATTCCATTTTCAGTAGGAATTACAATACCTAAAAAACCTTGCAGTTTATCATTGCTAATAGCTTTTAACGTTTCAGGTTTATCAGACGCGTTAAAATTTGACCAAGCTTGCGGCAATCCTTGCTGTGCATCTTGCATCGTGGCATATTTACTTAATATACCTATCACCTGAGTTGTATCTAAGTGTTTAATTTCGTATTCCATTTCAATCGCCCCACAGTATGTTTTAATTTAATATTATTAAAATACCCTTTTGAAGTTATAATTTAACCTTTTTCAGAAAAAATAAAAGCCGAAGAAGTTTGATCAACCTCTCCAGCTCTATGGTTCATTTAACCTTGCTTATTCATATTCAGTCTTCTTTAAAATTGACGATTTCATCAATAATAAATTCAGCAGCCATAATACCGCGTGTTTTTGCCCATAACTCACGGTTTACAATATGAATTCGATTATTTTTCTTAGCATTAATCGTATTATAC
Organism: Staphylococcus piscifermentans; assembly: GCF_900186985.1. Lineage (NCBI taxonomy): Bacteria > Bacillati > Bacillota > Bacilli > Caryophanales > Staphylococcaceae > Staphylococcus > Staphylococcus piscifermentans. Next base: position 1,758,334 of record NZ_LT906447.1, read on the forward strand.
ACTTCTGATTGGCGTAATTTTTCAAGCGCCTCTTCATCTTCTTTATCAACCATTAGAATTAAGCGTTCAGGATTCAATTCTAATAATTGCTCGTCTGTTACCTTGAGGTAAGGTCCATCCTTGTATTCAGGATATTTGTTTGAATCTGCTTGTGTAATAGCAGATTTAAAGCCTAAACGTTTTAAAAATTGGCCGACGAAACTATTTGCATCGTGTCCAACAATGTAATCATCTGTGACTACTGCTGCTAAAGTTGATAAATTAGTATCAATTGAAACCTTCTCATCAAGTTGATTAATTTTTTGTTGGAAAATTGCCACATAGCGTTTAGCTAACTGCTCTTTAGAGATTGCTTTTCCAATCGTTTCGAAGATTTTCAAGCTCTCTTTATAATCACCTTCAAAACTTTCTAATAAAATTGTTGGTGCAATCTTTTGTAAATCTCTATAAATTTCGTGATGACGCTGACCATCTGCGATAATGAGTTGAGGTTCTGCATCTTTAATTCTTTCTAAATCAGGATTACTTCTATGCCCGACTGAGATATAGTCCCCAACTTTATCTCTCATCGCTTCAAACAGGTTTTCTTTACTGCCGTCATCAGCAATAGCCGCTGGTTTAATTCCTAAAGCAAGCAGATCATCTACAAATGAAAATTCAAGTGCTGCCACTCTATCTACATTGTCTGCAATTTTAGTTATTCCAGCTTCATTTTTTACTTCAACCATATTATTAGTTACCTCCTTAAAATCCCTCTATGATAGTATACCCATAGAAATCTTAATCATTCTTGATTAACTGTATTCACAAAAATTTGACAAATATTTCGATACTATATTGTTATGTTAACACTTTTTTAATGTTGGAATAGTACTTTATAGATGAAAATAAGTTAATATTTACTTTAAAATGGGTATATCGAATAATTAGTTATAATAATTATACATACAACAAATTAATTTCAGGAGCGACTATAGATGAAGTCATTCTTTAGTTACCAAGTTTTGCGTTTCCTAAAAATTAGTGCCGTGAGTGTTATACTCATGCTGATTTTTTTCCTTCCAGCATTTAATTCGGTCTTTCGTCACGATTTGATTTACAGCGGTGAAGGCGACGGCTTTAGACAAATGATGCCGTTTCAAATGTATTTATATAATCACATTACGAGTTTATCCAGCTTTTACGATATTTCATTTGGTTTAGGCGGAGATTATATAACGGATTTAGCTTATTACTATTCAACTTCGCCCTTAACCTATCTTAATTTCTTTTTCGTTTGGATAGTAGAACATGTCCTGCAAATGAATCCGCATACGATTGAATTTTGGCCAGGTAATCAATTATTCTTTGCTATTTTCAAAGCTTGTTTAACTTATATTGCAGCTTATTACTTAATGCGTTACTATCATTTGAAACGTTATACAGCAACGATTGCTAGTATCTTATACGCAGCTTCTAATGTGATGTTCTACTTTAATTTTACATGGTCATTTTATGGTGACGTCATGATTTACTTCCCTATTACTTTACTTGGAGTAGAGAAGTTATTTCGAGAACGTAAAGCCGGCGTACTGATTTTAGGGTTAACTCTAACGTTGATGTCTAATTTTTATTTCAGTTATTATGAGACTATTATTATCAGCGCATATTGTATTTATAGAATTATCTTTGTTTATAAAGCTGATATCATGTCTCGAGCAGCTAAGATTTATACATCTATTATTACGGTAGTTATTAGTGCCTTTATCGGCAGTTGGGGATTTTTCACAGGAATCAGTTCATTTTTACATAATGATCGCCAACAAAACCCTATAGATTATCCATTTTTAGTAAATTTATTTGATACGCAAAAGCAAACATTTTTGTCCGGCTTTCATATCGTCTTATCTTTATTAGTGATTATCGCACTGTTGCAATTTAAACTTTATAACCATTACTATTATCGCTTATTCGCTATTATGTCTTGGATTTTTTTAATTGGTTCATTTACTAATGGCTTTGACAGCTTTTTTAATGGTATGTCAATACCGCAAAGACGTTGGGTATATATTTTAGCAATGAGTGCAGCTATCATCGTGGCACTCATGATTCAGCATCTGGCTGAGTTATCACTGCGCTCTTTGTTGCTAGCCAGCTTGCCAGCTATCGCGATTTTTCTTTACTCTCACCACTTTATGCAAGGTAAATGGCACTGGTGGATGAGTACAGTTTTAATATTTATCGTATTAGTTGCGATTGTTCTATTATTTAAAGGCCGACAATACTTATGGATTAAAGCTGCTTTAGTTGCACTAATTGCCTTTCAACAACTCTGGTTAGCTTGGGATTATAATAATAATATCTTATTCCAATACCAAACTGATCGTAAACAAGTTACTAAATACGATTACTTCAGTCACCCACTCAATAAAATAATTAAAGAGATTCAAAAGAAAAATAATAACGATTTAATGCGTATTGACTATATGAGTATTTTCGGATTAAATTCTCCGCTTATTTATGGATATAATGGTATTTCGCTTTATTCTAGTATTTTTGATGGAAAAATATTGAAGTACTACGACAAAACGATGCAAATTAACATGCCTGTCGACAAAAATAGTACGTATCGTTTATTTAATAATCGTGCAAATTTGATGGCTTTATGGAATGTAACAGACCGCTTTAAAATGGGTTCAGATATGAATATGCCATATGGCTTTAAATTGCAAGATAAAGTCAAAGATGGAAAAGACGGCGATTTCTTACATTCATCTAACCAACTTCACTATCCAAGTGCACATATTACGACTAAAACTTATAATATGAGTGATTTGAAATCTCCGTTAGATAAAGAACAAGCGATGTTGCAAGGTGTAGTATGGGATGGAAAGCAAAAAGGAAATTCTAAGTTCAAAGCAAATCCTAACCTTTTAAAGGACGCATCATCCAAGTTGAACCATGCTGAACGTATTGATAAAAATCACATTAAAGTTACAAAAAATCATGGCGGTATGACTTTACAGCTTCCCCAATCAGTGTCTGGTCAGTATAAAGATATGTACGTTGAAATGGATATCGAAAAAGAAGCACCTTTTGGCGAACATTATGTAAAAGTCAATGAATACCAGCAAAAACGCAATCCATCTGATTACAAATATAGACGCTTTGTAAGCCCTGTTACGATGAGAGTTAAAGCTTCACCTGATCTTAAGGTTCAACTTCCAAAAGGAAAATATCGTTTGTCAGTAAAAGGAATATACGGCGAAAACTATCATACGCTTGAAAAAGCTGCCAAAGAAGTTACTCCAGTTAAAGTTAAAAAAGTAAACAGCGGCTTGGAAATTACTAAACCTAAAGCTGCACAAGGTAATTTAGTTCTCCCAACAGCCTATCGTAACGGATTATACGCAGAAATCGACGGTAAGAAATATAACGTCAAACAAGGTAATGGTATCATGAGTGTGATACCTGTTAAAAAAGGCCAAACACATATCTTATTAAAATATGAACAACCTTTTATTAAACCGTTACTACTCATGACCATTATCGGTATATTAGCAGGTATACTCTGGTGCCGTTGGTTAAGAAGAAAATAATTATAAAGAAACTCTCGAGGTGCGCGTGCAGCACTTCGAGAGTTTCTTTATTTTTTACACTTATAAAGTTAAAGTTCTCCAAATAATACATATTTAAGTTTTATAATTGTACAAAATCTACTATACAAATTCTCCTCGACAAATTATAATAAGTTTATCAAACCAAAACTTTTATGGTGCGATGCTAGGATAACTTTATGGATGGTTATGTTACTCTCTCTAACCATTCAGCAAGGTATTCACTTCGAATAAAAACTCTCAAAAACACTGCAGTAATCAAGTCTCTTTCAACACTTATTGCTCACATTTTTATTTTCCAATTACTTCAACAAAATATATTATATAAACAACTAGAAAAGAGGTACCACTTTGGAACAAACTCACTTTAATTCTCAACATTACTTATTAAACTTCATCAATCAAATCACGCACGGCTACAGAAATCCCTTACCTTCCGATAGCACATACAAAGAGTTATTTGCTAAACTATATGAACTATTGAATACTGAAGAAAAAATGGTGATTGAAAATGTTTTAATCACCGGCATACCGTTCCTACGCATAAACCGTGAAACTTTCAACCAACTTACTGTATTAAATCAATCCGCTTATCTTATACCTATTGGAAAGAATCGCTACTTTATTTCTCCGCCATTTGTAAATGATTATAATCAACTTATTCTTAATCAAGAATATTCTTTTCTTCGTGACGTAAGCACCAATATTTATAAGAATGTCGGTCATTATGCACTGGCAGAAACTCATAGAAGAAAATACGAAAATATTACACTAGTCGATTGTTTGAACAATAACTTTGATTCCAAAGAGCTTGCTTTTATTTGTATGTTGCTTAAAATTGATCTCTCAAATCACATAAATATCGCAGAACAATGCCAGCTGATTGCAAATGAAGTATTGAAAGATTATTACATGTTAGAAAAACTCTTCGAACTTATTCCTTCTATCAGAATCTTATTTTCTCTCATGATACTAGAAGATAGAAACAGTTATTTGGGTGCTACTGAAGAAAACCGCTCCTTAGCGACTTTTATGCTCTTTAAAAATAGCACATATGAGATTTTGTATTTACCTATAGATGTTTTTAATCATCTAAAAGCATTCTTCAAAGATAAAAACATCAATCCTTCAGATATATTGAAAAATTCTGTTCTTAATTTTTCTTCTACCTTAATGTCTGCAGATAAAGAAGAAGAACTTTTATACTCTTTAATCGATAATCAACTTAATGAAGATGATGAAAAAATATTGATAGAAGCTTTATGTAACGATTATTTATATGAAGATCTATTTTCCAGCATGAATGAAATGGAAAATGAAAAATTTCAATTTTACGAAGCTTTACTTCAATTATATGGATTTCTTCCTTTGAAAATCGTAAAAATAATTCATGATAAATACTTTGATCAACCTAAAAATATTTTTGAAATTAAAAGAGAGATTAACTTTTTCTATAAAGATATTGGAGGTAGTTTAACAGAAGGCTATTTTGTCAAACCTATACTTGAAGATGCGTATTCTATGTTAAGCAATATATATCATGATATCCCTTACTATATCCCAGACACACTTGATGAACTTATTTACCACAACTCCCAATCTTCCTATATAAATCAATTCGAAATTCAAGATAGCCTTACTTTCTTTAAAAGACACATCCATATACCAAAAGAATTTGAGAAAAACCCTAAAACTTTAATAAAGTTATTGGTAATTGAAGAGCTTATTATACCTAGCATTAAAACTTTGCCTTTTGAAAGTGATATCAAGGATACAGTAGAGGATTGGAAGGCTCAAGGATTATTTGAAAAGGCTTCCGTTGAAAAATTACAAAAACACGCGTTAAATCTATATCATCATTTACGTTTATGGACACTAAGAGGCCATACTATTTCTGAATACTACCAATTACGTCGAGCAGCCCGTAATCAATCATTAGAGAAAGATACGATAAAAATAATCGATATAGAGAATTTAAAAAAATAGTTTTTATTAATTTAATAAATGGAAAAACCGGTGAAAATCTCTAAGATTTTCACCGGTTTCTTCTTGAAGCTGCATTGATGAGTTAGCCTCTTACAATAAAGAAACTCTTACTATTTTTCAGTGTTATCTTTATCTTCATTTTTGCGTTTTCTGAAGAACATCATTAATCCACCGATTGCAAACATCAATGAAGCATATTTAGGATCCATAGAAGTTAATTCTTGACCTGTGTTTGGTAAAGCTTTTGCTTTTTCTTTTGTAGCTTCTTTAGTTGCTTGTTGTTTATGCTTAACATTTGTTTTGCTTGCTGGTTGAGTTACAGATTTTTCAACGTGTGATTTTGTTTGTACCTCTGTTTTTGTTTTACCAGTTGGTAATACAGTTGATTTTTCCACTTCTAGATTTTCAATTGCATTATTGATAGCTTCAGTAGCTTTTTGGATTTCTTTAAGTAAAGCTTCATCTGAATCTTTAACAATTGACTTACCAGTTTCGACAGCTTTTTCTAATTCGTCAACCGATTGTTTAGTGCAATTAGAAGTTGGTGTTGATGTAGCTTTATCAATAGCTTTTTGCAATTCTTTCAAGGCTTCAGATTTATTTTGATCTGCTTTATCTTGAGCTGCTTTCACTTCAACTGCCTTGTTCAATGCTTCTTTAGCTGTATCTACTGCTGCTTGTGAAGCGTTAGCATCAGCATTTACTTCCTTAGCATTTGATAATGCTTCTAATACTCCGGCGTCTTCTTTATCGCCAGGGTCGTACGAATTGATGCTCTCTGCGTTTGTAATTGCTTTTTCAAGTTCTGCTTTATTTGCTTTCACTTTCAAGCATGATAATGCATTTTCCACAGCATGTGTAGCTTTAGTGATTTCTTCAACTGTTTTGCCTTTAGGATTATCAACTATAGATTTACCTGTTTCTTTAGCTTTTGTTAATGGTTCTACACTACTTGGTGTAAAGTTGTGTTTTTCGACAGACTTAGCTTTTTCAAGTTGTGCTTTCAAAGCTTTTAATGCTTTATTAACTTTATCCGCTTTTTCTTTATCAGCTTTGTCTTGAGTCGCTTTTACTTTAAGTGCTTTAGCCAAGTCAGATTGTGCTTTGTTAACTTCTTTTTGCGTTGCATTGAAGTTTTCTTGAACTGTTATCGCTTTGTCTAAAGCGTCTTTCACTGCTTTATCTTCTTTATCATTCGGATTCAAGGCTGTATTTTCTGCTGTATCGATGACTTTGTCGAGTTCAACTTTGTCCGCTTTTTCTACTAAGTGTTTTTGTGCAGCTTTCAATTCACGAGTCGCTTTAGTAATTTCTTCAACTGTTTTGCCAGTAGAATTATTAACTATTGTACGGCCTGCTGTTTCGGCTTTTGTCAATGGTTCCACACTATTCGGCGTATAAGCATATTTATCAATTGAACCTGCTTTTTCAAGTTCTTTTTTCAATACGCTTAAAGCAGTATTCACTTTATCAGCTTTGTCTTGAGTCGCTTTCACTTTAAGTGCTTTAGCCAAGTCAGATTGTGCTTTGTTAACTTCTTTTTGCGTTGCATTGAAGTTTTCTTGAACTGTTATCGCTTTGTCTAAAGCGTCTTTCACTGCTTTATCTTCTTTATCATTCGGATTCAAGGCTGTGTTTTCTGCTGTATCGATGACTTTGTCGAGTTCAACTTTGTCCGCTTTTTCTACTAAGTGTTTTTGAGCTGCTTTCAAATTGCGAGTCGCTTTAGTAATTTCTTCAACTGTTTTGCCAGTAGAATTATTAACTATTGTACGGCCTGATGTTTCAGCTTTTGTCAATGGTTCTACACTGTTCGGCGTATAAGCGTACTTATCAATTGAACCTGCTTTTTCAAGTTCTTTTTTCAATACGCTCAAAGCATTATTCACTTTATCAGCTTTGTCTTGAATAGTTTTATTTTGGACTGCTTTTTCAAGTTCAGTTGTTGCTTTATCAACTGTTTCTTGTGATACATTTTGATCTGCTTGAACTTTTTTAGCCGTATTTAATGCCTCTTGAACTGATTTATCTTCTTTATCACTTGGATTAAGTTCTAAAGTTTTTGCAGATTTAACTACTTTATTTAATGTCGCTTTATTAGCTTTAACTTCAAGTTTATTTTGAGCTTCAGTGATAGTCTTAGCTGCTGCTTTCAACTCTGCGACAGACTTAGAAGTATCTTCACGAGTTGTTTCACCAGCTTTAACAGCTTCTTCTAAAGATTTGATTGTATTCGGTTTATAGTTATCTTTAGTCACTGCGTTTGCTTCTTTGATAGCTTTATTTAACTCATCTAAAGCATCTTGATGTTCTTTCGCAGTAATTGCATTATTGATAGCTTTTGTAGCATTAGATACTTGTTCAGTTGTTGCATTGTTATTTTCATTTACAGATTTTCCTGCCGCAACCGCATCTTGTACTGCTTTATCTTCTTTGTCAGTTGCAACTAAATCACCTAATGTTTTCGCTTTATTAAGTGCTTTTTGCAATTCTGTTTTATCTGCTTTTGAAACTAAGTTTGCTTGTGCAGTTTTCAATGCTTTTGTAGCAGTTTCAATTTCTTGAGTTGTTTTATTAGTCGCATTTGTAACTACATCTTGACCAGATACTTCAGAATTTGTTAATTCTTTCACACTGTTTGTTGTGTAAAGCTCTTTATTAATTGCTTGAACTTTTTTAAGTTCTGCTTTTAATGCATCTAAAGCATATTGTTTTTCAACAGCTTCTTTAGTATCCTGCGCTTTTTTAGCATTTACTGCATTATCTAATTCAGTTTTAGCTGTATTTACTGTTTCTTGAGAAGTATTGTGATCTGCTTGTACAATTTTAGCTTTATCTAAAGCTTCTTGCACTGCTTTATCTTCCACATCGTTTGCATCAAGTTTACCTAATTTTTCAGCTGTTTCCACAGATTTATCAAGTTCTGTTTTATCTGCTTTTACTTCTAATGCATTTTTGGCATCTATAATGGCTTTTGTAGCTGCATTTAACTCTTCAACTGTTTTAGTTGCATCGTCTTTAACAGTTTTACCACTTGTTACTGCTGTTTCAAAAGGTGCCACAGTATTTGGTTTATAATTTTCTTTTTGAACTGTGTTTGCATCATCAATCGCTTTTTGTAAAGCGTCTAAAGCATCTTGATGTACTTTCTCAGCAATTGCTTTATTGATTGATTTTGTAGTGTCAGCTACTAGTTCAGCAGGAGCATTATCGTCTTCATTCACTGTATTACCTACAGTTACAGCTTCTTGTACTTCTCTATCTTCTTTATCTGTCGCAACAAGTTCACCTAATGTTTTTGCTTTATCTAGAGCTTTTTGCAATTCTGTTTTATCTGCTTTTGGTTCTAATGCATTTTTAGCATCTATAATGGCTTTTGTAGCTGCTTTCAATTCATCCACAGTTTTAGTTGCATCATTTTTAGCAGTTTCACCTGCTGTTACTGCTGTTTCTAATGTTGTTACTGTTTTTGGTTTATAATCAGCTTTTTGAACTGTATTTGATTCAGTGATAGCTTTATTTAACTCATCTAAAGCATCTTGATGTTCTTTCGCAGCAACTGCATCTGTGATTGCTTTAGTTGCATTTGTAACTTGTTCAACTGTCGCATTATCATCAGATTTTACTCTATTGGCTGCTGTTACAGCATCTTGCACAGCTTTGTCTTCTTTGTCAGTTGCTGATAAATCAGTTAACGTATTTGCTTTATCTAATGCTTTTTGTAATTCTGTTTTATCTGCTTTTTGAATAAGTGCAGTTTGCGCATCTTTCAACGCTTGTGTGGCTGTATTGATTTCTGCAGTTGTTTTAGTGCTAGGTGCTGCAGCAATTTCATTACCCGCAGTTTCTTTTTCAGTTAAAGTAGCAACAGTATTTGGAGTATAAACTGTTTTATCTAATGCTTTAACTTTAGTAAGTTCTGCTTTCAAAGCATCTAAAGCTTCTTGTTTGGTTTGCGCGTCTTTAGTATCTTGAACGTTCTTAGCATTAACTGCATTATCTAATTCTGTTTTAGCTGTGTTTACCGCTTCTTGCGTCGCATTTTGATCAGCTTGTACTGTTTTTGCTTTGTCTAATGCATCTTTCACAGCTTTATCTTCTTTATCATTTTCATCCAGAATACCTGTATTTTCAGCTATTGTCACAGATTTATCAAGTTCTGTTTTATTCGCTTTGGTTTGTAATGCATTTTTAGCATCAGTAATAGTTTTAGCTGCTGCTTTTAATTCTTCAACTGATTTAGATGCGTCTGCTTTAGTTGTTTCAGCTGCTTTAACCGCATCTTCTAAAGGTGTCACTGTATTTGGTTTGTAGTCTTCTTTATGGACCGTTTTAGCATCTGCAATTACTTTATTCAATTCATCTAAAGCATCTTGATGGTCTTTTGCATTAATCGCATCATTGATTGCTTTAACAGTATCCACAACTTCTTCTGTTGTTGCGTTACCATCGCCATCTATTCTTTGACCAGTTGCAACTGCATCTTGCAAAGCTTTATCTTCAGCATCATTTGGATTTAAGTTTCCATAAGCAATAGCTTTATCTAAAACTTTTCCAAGTTCAGTTTTATCTGCTCTTTCTTTCAATGCGCCTGCTAATTGTTCAATTTCATTTGCTTTAGCAAGTGTTGCTTGCGTATCAGCAGTAGTTGGATTATCTAAGATATTTTGTCCAGCAGTTAACGCAGTTTTTAATGGTCCAAACGTATTTGGTGTATATTGTGCTTCGTTATATCCATTAGCTTTTGTTACTGCTGATTTTAAAGTATTGATAGCATCTGCTTCTTTTTTATTATTAATTTCATTTTCAAGATTTGTTGTTGCTGTTTTAATCTCAGCAGGAGTCGCATTCGGATTATTTTTCACTGTTTCCGCTGTATTTAAAGCATTTTTCAATAACTGATCAGCATTTGAATCTGTTAAAGGTGCTAACGCTTTCGCATTAGTAATAGCAGTGTCTAATTTCGTTTTATTTGGTACCAGTTGTGCAAGCGCATCATTAACATTTTTAGCCGCTTTATTTAATGCCTCAACCGTAGAAGTGTTGTCTCCGGCAGTTGTTTTACCAGATTCTGCAGCTTTATTAAATGGTTTTAAAGAATCAGCAGTGTAATCCGCTTTATCAACTTTACCAGCTTGATCTAATGCTTTATTTAAGTTATCTAATGCATCTTGGTGGGCTTTTGCTGAGACAGCATCATTTATCGCTTTAGTAGCTTCTGTTACTTGTTGTGGTGATGCGTTGTCATCTTGGTTAACTGTTTGTGCTGTATTAATTGCATCTTGAACTGCTTTGTCTTCTTTATCTGTTGGTTCTAAACCAGTAATAGAGTTGGCTGCATCTAGAGCTTTTTGTAATTCGTTTTTATCTGCTTTTGGTACTAGTCCAGCTTGTGCATCTTTCAAGGCTTGTGTTGCTGTATTAATTTCTGCAGTTGATTTTGACTCAGGCGCATCCGCGATAGCTTTAGCTGCAGTTTCTTTTTCAGTTAATGGTGTTACTGAATTTGGTGTGTAACCTGATTTGTCTAATGCTTTAGCTTTATTTAATGCATCATTCAATGCGTTAAGCGCTGCTTGTTTAGCCGCAGCATCTTGTGCAATTTGATTATCTTGAGCTTGTTTAGCTTTGACCGCATTGTTTAAATCATCTGTTGCAGCTTTAACTTGATCAGGTGTAGCATCACCGTTTGTTTTAACTGTATTTGCGACTGCTAATTTATCTTGCAACGCTTTATCAACAGGATTATTAGGATTTAAATTATTATAAGCTGACGCATTGTTAATAGCTGTGTTTAATGCAGTTTTATCTGCTTGCGGAACTAATCCAGCTTGTGCATCTTTCAAGGCTTGCGTTGCTGCTTTGATTTCTGCTGTTGTCTTAGTTCCAGGTGTGCCTAAAATACTTTGACCATTTGTCACAGCATTATTGAATGTATTAGAACTGCTTGTAGTATAACCAGCAGTATTAGTACCTCCTGCTTTAGTTAAAGCAGTTCTTAGTTCGTCTAAAGCATTTTGTTTCTCTTGTGCTTCTTGGGCAGTTTGTGCTTGTTTAGCTTTGATTGCATTATCCAAGTCAATTTTAGCTGCATCGACAGTTGGTTGATCTGTATTCAAATCTGCTTGAACTGTTTTAGCTTTAGTCAAAGCTGTTTTCAATGCATCATCTAATGCATTACCTGCTTGTAATGGTTGAATAGCTTCTGCAGTTGTAATTGATTGGTTCAATCCAGTTTTATCTGCTCTTAAAACTAATGCATTTTTAGCATTTTTGATAGCGTTTGAAGCATCAGTGAATTGTGTATTTGAACCATTTTCTGGTTGATTCGCTAACGTATTACCGGCTGTTACCTGTGTTTCAAATGCTTCTACACTTTTCGGAGTGTATTTATCTTTAATTACAGTTGTAGCATCTGCTAAAGTTGCCTTCAATGCGTTAAGAGCTGAATTAGGTTGAATAATAATATCAAATTTTGAAGTACTTGCATTATTCGATGAATCTGTTGCTGTAATAGTAACTTCAAAAGATCCTTCACTTGTAGGACTGCCTGTAATTTGTTTTGTTGTTGGATCAAATGATAGACCTGTCGGTAAACCTGCCACTGTTAGAGTCGGTGTTGAATTTGAACTATCATTAGCATTAATTGTGATTGGCGTGATTGGTGAATAAGCTTCGCTTGTTTGGTTTGAAACCGGCGTTATTGTAGGAGCCTGTGCACCAGATACTGTAAATGTGAACGATTTTGTAGTAGATAATCCTGCTGCATCAGAAGCTGTTACTTCAACTGTTGCAGTTCCTGGTTTTGTCGGAATACCCGTAATTTGATTTGTTGTCTCGTTAAAAGTTAAACCTTCTGGTAAACCAGTTACTGTTTTTGAATCGATATAATGACTATTATCATTAATAGTTAATGTAATCGGCATAATTGGTTTTAATGGTTCAGTTGTAACGTCTGCAATGTCACCGATTGTCGGATCTTCGATATCTTTAACTTTATATACGATATATTGAGCATCATTAGATAGTGTTACTACATTTCTGATATCATTATATCCTGGTGCTAAAGCATCATCAGTTTCTGAAAGTTCATAACCTTTTTCAGTTAAATAGTCAGTATAATCCTGCATAGGTAAATCTTCATTGACCTCACCAGCTCTACGAAGAGGTTTATCAATTAATTCCTCTGTATCTTCATCTACAAAATATTCTTCTAAAATAGCTGAAGCGGTAAATCTGAATTCATCTAATCTAACTTGTTGTAAGTTATAAGCACTTCCAGTTGAACCTACAATAGAAAATGCAAATGCTTCTTTATGTGCAGAAGTAATATAAGTTGCTAGATTTTGTGTCCATGACTGATTACCATAAGTAACTGTCATATCTTTTGTTGCACTACTATAATCAACTTTTAACGGTATTAATTGATTATTAGGTTGGAAATTTAATAACGCTGCTTCTGCTGGAGTATTATTTCCTAACGCAGTAATAACTTCTCCGTCTTTGTTAGCATAAATGAAAGCACCAAAAGCTCCTTGCCCTATAAATTTATCTGGATCTGTATATGCTTTACTAGTGTTATCGAATGCAGTGTTAACAGAAGTATCTAATTTAAATCCAAAAGCCCAAGGTAAGTTTCCTATACCGAAGCCCGAACCGAGCAGACCTAATTCATGAGGTTTTTCAGGGCTAAGAATAATTGCAACGCCATCTCCGCCAGAAACCCCATCTTTAGGATGTCCTTCATATTTGTCACCAAGATTTACTGCTCCTGTAAAATGGAAATCTTTACTCATATTTAATTTGATATCTAAAGAAATTGCACCATTATTGTTTGCTTGATTTTGAGTTAAAGTTGCAATACTACTATTTGAATCGTATGTGGCAGCATTGTTTTCTTTGAAATATTCATCGAAGTTGTTTTTATTAACTTCAACTTCTTGATCTGCAGTGACATTAATATCAAAGCTTCTTGTTGCATAACCTGTAGACTCCTCTTTACCTCTTGGCAAAGTAGCTTGAGGACTTAATAAGTCTTTTTCAGCTGCAGCTTGTTCAATTAAAATTCTTAAAACTTCTGATTTGAGTTGTTCTGGTGTTAAGTCACTTACATCGATTGTTGCAAGTACTTCGTCAACTGCGGCATTATCATAGTCTTTACTTAAGTCTTCTTTTACTTTTTCAACTTTTTGTTGTGGAGAAAGTGCAGGTGTTGATGGGGCTACAACAGGTTTTTCTACTATCGGTTCAGTTGATGATTGTGTAGTTTGAGTGGCTGCTTCAGGCGCTACTTCTTTTGTTTCTTTGCTTTCTACTACAGGCGTTTGAGTCTTTTCAACTTTTGCTTCTTCTTTCAGCGATTCAGCTTCAGTTGAAGTTGTTTCTGTTGCTTTATCTGCTATTTCAGCAACTGACTCTTTTGAATTTTCTGTTTTTTGAGGTTGAACAGAATCCTCTTTCTGTGCAGTTATTTGTTCTGTTTCTTTATCCTTTTCAACTGTTGGTTGAATAGTTGTCTCTTGTTCAACTTCTTTTGCTGGTTGCGCAGAATTGTCAACTTCCTCTACTCCATTTTGCGTTTGTACTTTGTCATCAGTTTGCTGTTGAAGAACCTCGGCTGTTTTTTCTTGTGGCGTGTTGTTATCTTCTACTAGTGCTTGTTGAGAAGCACTAGTATCAATAGAAGCCTCTACAACGGTATTATCGTTTATATTCTCTGCTGCTTTGGCTTCGCCGTTATGACTTAAGAATAATAAAGATCCAATTAGAATAGATGCGGTACCTACAGTAAATCTTCTAATAGAGTATTTATTTCTTAAGTTTGGCAAAAAGTCCATTTTTTTCATATGGTGTCCTCCGATACTAGTATATTCCTATTACACTTCTATTATAATATTATTTTGAACGATTGTATATGAAATATAATTTATATTTTAATGTTCTAGCTTATATGTATTCATTATTTCTTATTTGATTTTACTTTGTTAAATTCATGTATATTACTGAAAATAAAGGACTTAGCGTACTATTAATCTCCTAAAACCTACTGTTCTACTCATAATTAAACCGGGGAAATCACAACTCAAAAATATTAATTTTTTATAATTTCGTGTAAGCTCAAGAGGGTATAAATAGCGCTAATTAAATGACTGAAAACAAAAATCTCGTTTTGATTACTTTTAGTTTCAGCTTCATAATAAGCAAACACCCCTAGCTGGATATAATTTTCAGCTAGGGGTGAATACTATCTTAAATCTTTGAATAATTAACGTTTAAAAAGAATTTTATTTACTTTTCTGTGTTATCTTTATCTTCTTTTTTACGTCTGCCGAATAACGTCATTAACCCGCCAATTGCAAACATTAATGTAGCATATTTAGGGTCTACTGGTGATTCTAGGCCGGTTTTAGGTAATTCTTTTGATTTTGCTTTAGTTTCGGCTTTTGAACCTTCTGATTTTTTATTAATTTTATCAGAAGTTTTTTCAATAGCTTTAACAATTGGTCGTTTCACATTTTCAATATCTTTTTCTGAAACAGGTGCTTTATCAACTTCTAAATCTTTCAATCCATCTTGGATAGCTTTTTCTGCATCTTTAATATCATTGATAGATACCTCATTTGAATGTTTAACAACTTCTTGACCTTTATTAATTGCGTCATCCAAGTTTTTCACTGATTCTGGTGTACAGTGAGTTTTATCTTTTGCTTTCGCTTTGTCTAAAGCTTTTTGTAATTCTGCTAATGCGTCTGCTTTATCTTGATCCGCTTTCGCTTGGATTGCTTTGTTCAATGCATCTTTCGCTGCATCTACTTCTGATTGTGTCGCATTCGCATCAGCTTCTGTTTCTTTCGCGTTGGATAATGCTTCCAATACTGCTGCGTCTTCCGCATCTCCTGGATCGTATGAATTAATGTTTTCAGCTTTCTCGATTGCTTTCTCAAGTTCTGCTTTGTCCGCCTTAGCTTGTAAGCCTGCTAATGCTTCTTTCACAGCTTGTGTTGCTTGGTTGATCTCTTCAACTGTTTTGCCAGTCGATACATTGACAATTGCTTGACCCGCATTTGCTGCTTCAGTCAACGGTTTCACACTGTTTGGTGTGTAGTTATCTTTATTGACAGCTTTCGCTTTTTCAAGTTCTGCTTTTAAAGCATCTAACGCAGTGTTAATAGCATCTGCTTGGGCTTGATCTGCTTTATCTTGATCCGCTTTCGCTTGGATTGCTTTATTCAATGCATCTTTTGCTGCATCTACTTCTGATTGTGTCGCATTCGCATCAGCTTCTACTTCCTTAGCATTCGATAATGCTTCCAATACTGCTGCATCTTCTGCATCTCCCGGATCGAATGAATTGATGTTTTCGGCTTTCTCGATTGATTTACCAAGTTCTGCTTTGTCCGCTTTCGCTTGTAAACCTGCTAACGCATCTTTCACAGCTTGTGTTGTTTGGTTGATCTCTTCAACTGTTTTGCCAGTCGGTGCATCGACAATTGCTTGACCTGCATTGGCTGCTTCAGTCAATGGTTTCACACTGTTTGGTGTGTAGTTGTCTTTATTGACAGCTTTCGCTTTTTCAAGCTCTGCTTTCAATGCTTCTAACGCAGTGTTAATAGCATTTGCTTGGGCTTGATCTGCTTTATCTTGGTCCGCTTTCGCTTGGATTGCTTTATTCAATGCATCTTTCGCTGCATCTACTTCTGTTTGCGTTGCATTCGCATCAGCTTCTACTTCCTTAGCATTCGATAATGCTTCCAATACTGCTGCATCTTCTGCATCTCCCGGATCGAATGAATTGATGTTTTCGGCTTTCTCGATTGATTTACCAAGTTCTGCTTTGTCCGCTTTCGCTTGTAAACCTGCTAACGCATCTTTCACAGCTTGTGTTGCTCGGTTGATTTCTTCAACTGTTTTGCCAGTCGGTGCATCGACAATTGCTTTACCTGCAGTTTCTTTTTCAGTTAAAGGAGCTACAGTGTTCGGAGCAAACTCATCTTTGTCGAGTTTTTCAACTTTCGCAAGTTCAGCTTTCAACGCGTCTAATGCATCTTGTTTTGCCTTAGCTGCATCTACTTTTTCTTTGGCGTCTTGATCTTGCTTAGCTTTGATTGCTTTATCCAATTCGGCTTTAGCTTTATCTACTGCTGTTTGGTCTGCATTTTGGTCAGCTTGAACTTCTTTGGCTTTATCCAATGCATCTTTCACAACTTTGTCTTCAGCATCCTCAGAGTCTAAATTACCTAATCCTTCTGCTGTTTGAATTGAATTATTCAATCCGTCTTTATCTGCTTTCGCTTGTAATGCATCTTTAGCATCATTAATAGCTTTCGCAGCTTCTTTCAACTCTTCTGGAGTCTTATTAGCAGCGTCTGCTTTTACAGTTTCGCCAGCTTTAACAGCCTCTTCTAAAGGTTTTACACTATCTGGTGTGAAATTATCTTTAACTACTGCATTGGCTGCGTCGAGTGCTTTATTTAATTCATCTAAAGCGTCTGCATGTTCTTTTGCTGCTAAAGCATCATTCAATGCTTGTGTAGCTGCTTGAACTTGTTCTTGAGTCGCATTATCATTCGACTTAACTGTTTGCGCTTCTGCTAATTTATCTTGTACAGCTTTGTCTTCTTTATCCGCTGCATCTAAATCTTTCAAGGCAACCGCTTTATCAATTGCTGCTTGTAATGCTGCTTTATCTGATTTAGCTTGTAAAGCTTTTTCAGCATCTTTCAATGCTTGAGTTGTCGCTTTGATTTCTTCTGTCGACTTAGTATCCGGTGCAGCAACAATCGCTTTACCTTCATCTTCTTTATTAGTTAAAGGAGTTACGCTTGCAGGTGTAAAGTTGTCTTTGTTGATTTTAGCTACTTTTTCAAGTTCTGCTTTCAACTCATCCAATGCATCTTGTTTTGCCTTAGCTGCATCGGCTTTGTCCTTCGCATCTTGATCTTGTTTCGCTTTGATTGCATTATCCAGTTCAGTCTTAGCTGTATCTACTGCTGCTTGGTCTGCATTTTGGTCAGCTTGAACTGCTTTAGCTTTATCTAATGCGTCTTTTACAGCTTTGTCTTCTGCATCTGTTGGTTCTAAGTTACCTAAACCTTCCGCTGTTTGAATAGAATTATTCAATCCGTCTTTATCTGCTTTAGCTTGTAACGCTGCTTTAGCATCATTAATAGCTTTCGCAGCTTCTTTCAACTCTTCCGGTGTCTTATTAGCAGCATCTGCTTTTGTAGTTTCACCAGCTTTTACAGCGTCTTCTAATGGTTTCACACTGTTTGGTGTGAAGCTATCTTTAGCTACTGCATTGGCTGCGTCGATTGCTTTCTGTAATTCATCTAAAGCATCTGCATGTTCTTTCGCTGCAAGTGCATTATTTAAGTTTTCTGTAGCTTTTTGAACTTCTTCCGGAGTCGCATTTAAATCTCCTTCAACTTCTTGACCAGCCAGTAAAGCATCGTGGACTGCTTTGTCTTCAGCATCTTTATCATCTAAATTCTCAAAAGCAACTGCTTTATCTAATGCTTGTTCAAGAGCTGTTTTATCAGCTTTTTCTTTCAATGCGTCAATCAATTGATTAATCTCTTTTGCCTTAGCAAGTGTTGTTGGAACATCTGCTGAAGATGGATCATCTAAAATACTTTGACTTTCAGTAGTCGCCGTTTTTAATGGCGCATAACTGTTTGGAGTATAATTTTCTTCTTTAAGTGCGTTCGCTTTATTGACTGCATTTTTCAATGCTTCAATCGCGTCAGCTGCAATTTTATTTGCGATTTCATCTTCAAGATTCCATGTCGCTTCTTTAATTTCTTGAGGCGTAGCATTTGGATTATTTTGAACGGCAACTGCTGCATCTAATGCATGTTTCAATAATTGATCAGTTGCTGTGTCATTCAATGGTTCAAATGCTTTAGCTGCTTCAATTTGTTTTGCTAATTCTGCTTTATCAGGAACTAGTTGATTGATTGCATCATTGATAAGTTTTGCTGCGTCTTTCAATTGCTCAGGTGTAGCTTGGTTATCTACTGCAAGTTTTTGTCCTGCTTCTTTTGCTTTTTCTAATGGTTCTACAGATTGTGCAGTGTAATCCGCTTTTTCAACTTTTTGAGCTGCATCGATTGCTTTATTTAATTCCTCTAAAGCATCTTGACGTTCTTTCGCTGCAACTGCATCGTTGATATCTTTAGTCGCTTTCGCTACTTGTTCAGGAGTTGCATTTGCATTATCTTTCACTGCTTGACCTGTTGCAATAGCATCTTGTACAGCTTTATCTTCTGCATCTGCAGCATCTAGTTGACCTAGAGCATTCGCTTTCTCGATTGCTTTTTCTAAGTCACCTTTATCTGCACGTTTTACTAGTGCATCTTCTGCGTCTTTCAATGCTTGTGTCGCTTCTTTGATTTCATCGATAGATTTGTTATCTGCATTCGCTACTACTGCATCACCAGCTGTTTCTTTTTCATTCAACGGTGCAACAGTATCAGGAGTAAATGTATCTTTATCTAATGCTTTAACTTTTGCAAGTTCAGCTTTTAACGCATCCAAGGCATCTTGTTTGGCTTTCGCTGCATCAGCTTTCTCTTTAGCGTCTTGATCTTGCTTAGCTTTGATAACATTATCTAAGTCTTCTTTAGCCTTATCTACAGCTGTTTGATTTGCATTTTGATCAGCTTGTACTTCTTTCGCTTTATCCAATGCATCTTTCACAGCTTTATCTTCTGCATCTGCAGGATCTAAGTTGCCTAAGCCTTCTGCTGTTTGGATTGAGTTATTCAAACCTTCTTTATCTGCCTTCGCATGTAACGCTTTGATAGCTTCTTGAATTTCTAAAGCTGCGTCTTTCAATTCTTCAGGACGTTTAGTTGTATCATTTTTAAGCGTTTCTCCATCTTTTACAGCGTCTTCTAAAGGACTTACAGTTTCAGGTGTGAATTTATCTTTAGCTACTGCATTTGCTGCGTCGAGTGCTCTATTCAATTCATCTAAAGCGTCTTGATATTCTTTCACTGCAACTGCATCGTTGATATCTTTTGTTGCTTTAGCTACTTGTTCAGAAGTTGCATCTGCGTTATCTTTCACTGTTTGACCTGCTGTAATAGCATCTTGAACTGCTTTGTCCTCAGTATCAGTTGTATCTAACTCTCCTAAAGCCTCTGCTTTATCAATAGCTTTTTCTAAGTCACCTTTATCTGCACGTTTTACAAGTCCATCTTCTGCGTCTTTCAATGCTTGTGTCGCTTCTTTGATTTCATCGATAGATTTGTTGTCTGCATCCGCTACTACTGCTTTACCTGCAGTTTCTTTTTCATTTAAAGGTGTAACAGAATTTGGAGTGAACTCATCTTTGTTCAGTTTTTCGACTTTTTCAAGTTCTGCTTTTAAAGCGTCTAATGCGTCTTGTTTAGCCTTAGTCGCATCTGCTTTCTCTTTAGCATCGGCTGCTTTCTTAGCATCGATTGCTTGGTTTAATGCATCTTTCGCTGCATCAACTGTCGGTTGATCTGCATTTTGATCAGCTTGCACTTCTTTCGCTTTATCCAATGCATCTTTCACAGCTTTATCTTCTGCATCTGCAGGATCTAAGTTGCCTAAACCTTCGGCTGTTGTAACTGCTTTGTCAAGTTCCGCTTTGTCAGCTTTTGCTTGCAATGCATCTTTGGCATCATTAATTGCTTTCGCTGCTGCTTTCAACTCTTCCGGAGTCTTAGCTGCATCCGCTTTAGCAGTTGCGCCAGCTTGGACTGCTGCGTCTAATGGTGCCACTGAGTTTGGTGTATATGCATCTTTGTTTACAGCATTCGCTGCATCAAGTGCTTTCTGTAATTCATCCAATGCGTCTTGACGTTCTTTTGCTGCTAATGCATCATTCAATGCGTTTGTTGCTGCTTGAACTTGTTCAGGTGTTGCATTGTCGTTTGCTTTGACAGTTTGCGCTTCTGCTAACTTATCTTGTACTGCTTTGTCTTCAGTATCCGCAGGATTCAAGTCTTTCAAAGCTTCCGCTTTGTCAATTGCTTTTTGTAATTCTTCTTTATTTGCTTTATTAACTAATCCAGTCTCTGCTGCTTTTAGCGCATCTGTTGCTGCTTTAATCTCATCAGCAGTTTTATCATCGGAATTTGCAACAATATCTTTACCTGCTGTTTCTTTTTCATTTAAAGGATTAACCGTATTAGGTGTGAAATCATCCTTGTTAAGTTTTTCGACTTTCGCAAGTTCTGCTTTCAATGCGTCTAATGCGTCTTGTTTAGCCTTAGCTGCATCAGCCGCTTCTGCCGCTTCTTTTGCATCAGCTGCTTTTTTAGCATTAACCGCATTATCTAAGGCTGCTTTTGCTGCGTCTACAGTCGCTTGATCTGTATTTTGATCAGCTTGAACTTCTTTAGCTTTCTCTAATGCTGCTTTCACTGCATCGTCCTCAGCATCCCCAGCTTTCAAAGGTTGTAAAGCTTCTGCCGCAGTAATAGAGTTGTTCAAACCTTCTTTATCGGCTTTCGCTTGTAAAGCGGCTTGTGCGTCTTTAATTGCTTTCGCTGCTGCTTTCAACTCTTCTGGAGTTTTAGCTGCATCTGCTTTAGCTGTTTCTCCTGCTTTAATAGCAGCGTCAAATGGTGTTACCGTATTAGGTTTGTAATCTTCTTGTTTCACTTTAGCAGCGTCATCAAGTGCTTTTTGAAGTTCATCCAATGCATCTTGACGTTCTTTTTCCTCTAATGCATCATTCAACGCTTTAGTTGCGTTTTGAACTTGTTCAGGTGTTGCATTACCGTCACCGTCCACAACTTGACCTGCTGTTAATGCATCTTTTACTGCTTTATCTTCTTTATCATTTTCATCTAAATCACCTAGAGCGATTGCTTTATCGATTGCCGCTTCTAAAGCTGCTTTATCTGATTTAGGTTGTAAAGCTTTTTCAGCATCTTTCAACGCTTGAGTAGCTGCTTTGATTTCCTCAGTTGTTTTCGCATCTGGAGCGTCTACGATTGCTTGGCCTGCTGTCTGCTTTTCAGTCAATGGTGTAACTGAGTCAGGAGTATATTTATTTTTATCAATCTTAGCTACTTTCTCAAGTTCTGCTTGTAATTCTTTCAAAGCATCTTCTTTTGCTTTCGCCGCATCAGCCTTCTCTTTAGCATCTTGATCTTGTTTCGCTTTAATTGCGTTATCCAATTCAGCCTTAGCTGCATCTACTGTCGGTTGGTCGGCATTTTGGTTAGCTTGAACTGTTTTCGCCTTTTCTAATGCTGCTTTTACTGCATCATCTTCAGCGTCGCCAGCTACTAATGGTTGTAAACCTTCTGCTGTTTGGATTGAATTATTCAAACCATCTTTGTTTGCTTTCGCTTGTAAAGCATCTTGTGCATCTTTAATTGCTTTAGCAGCTTCTTTCAATTCTGCTGGAGTTTTAGCTGTATCTGCTTTAGCAGTTTCACCAGCTTTAACAGCTGCATCTAATGGTGTCACTGAATTTGGTGTGTAATCATCTTTATTTATGGCTTTTGCTGCATCGATTGCTTTCTGTAATTCATCTAAAGCATCTTGACGCTCTTTCGCTGCAACTGCATCATTCAATTCTTGTGTTGCTGCTTGCACTTGTTCAGGTGTCGCATTGTCATTTCCTTTGACATTTTTAGCTTCTGCTAACTTATCCTGTACCGCTTTGTCTTCTTTATCCGCTGCATCTAAATCTTTTAATGCATCTGCTTTATCAATCGCTTTTTGTAATTCGTCTTTATTTGCTTTATTGACTAATCCAGCTTCTGCTGCTTTTAAGGCGTCTGTTGCTTTCTTGATTTCATCTGTTGATTTTGTATCTGCTGCTGCAACAATCGCTTTGCCTTCAGTTTCTTTTTCAGTTAAAGGAGTCACACTATCAGGTGTATAAGTATCTTTATTTAATCCTTCTACTTTTTTAAGTTCTGCTTTTAGAGCGTCTAAAGCATCTGCATGTTCTTTGGCTGCAACTGCATCATTTAAAGCTTTAGTTGCATCTTGAACTGCTTGTTGAGAAGCGTTGTCGTTGTTCTTAACTGCTTTAGCCTCAGCTAACTTATCTTGTACAGCTTTATCTTCAACGTCTGCAGGATTCAAGTCTTTGATAGCTTCTGCTTTATCAATTGCGGCTTGTAATGCTGCTTTATCAGATTTTGCTTGTAAAGCTTTTTCGGCATCTTGTAATGCTTTAGTCGCTGCTTTAATTTCATCAACTGTTTTATCTTGAGGCGCGTCTACAATAGCTTGCCCAGCAGTTTCTTTTTCAGTTAAAGGTGTCACAGTATCAGGCGTAAAGTTGTTTTTATCAATTTTAGCAACTTTAGCAAGTTCTGCTTTCAATTCATCAAGTGCTGCTTGTTTAGCTGCTGCGTCTTTTGCATCTTGTGCTTTTTTAGCGTTCACTGCATTATCTAATTCAGTCTTAGCTGCATCTACAGCTGGTTGATCAACATTTTGGTTACCTTGGACTGCTTTCGCTTTATCTAATGCGTTTTTAACTGCATCATCTAGAGGATTTCCTGGTTGAAGCGGTTGTAAAGCTTCGGCTGCAGTAATGGAATTATTGAGTTCATCTTTATTCGCTTTTTGTTTTAAAGCATCTTTCGCATCTTTAATCGCTTGAGTTGCTGCTTTCAATTGATCAGGTGTTGCATTTTTATCAGCTGCTTTCGTTTTACCAGCAGTGAGTGATGCTTCAAAAGGTGTAACGCTGTCTGGCGTATAAGCTGTTTTATCTAGACCTTCTCCATCTTTAATAGCTGCATTTAATTCATCTAAAGCATCTTGATATAATTTTTGATCAATCGCTTTATTTAAGTCATTAGTTGCGTTTGCAACTTCCTGCGGTGTAACATTACCATTGTCTTTTACTTGATTTGCTGCAGTTAATTTATCTTGAACAGCTTTATCTTCTTTGTCAGCTGCTTCTAACGTACCTAAAGTACCCGCTCTATCTATAGCTTTCTGCAATTCGGTTTTATCAGCTTTTTTCACTAAGCTGTCAACACTATCGTTGATTTTTTTAGTAGCTGCATCGATTGCTGCCACGTCATATTTATCTTTCTCTGCAGGATCATCTGACATTGAAGCCATAACTAATGGATTCACTTCTTGAATCACATCTTTGACCTTTTGAACACTGTCAGGTGTAAATCCTTCTGAACTTGCAACTTGAGCCCCTTTAGCTACTGCTGCTTGTAAACGCTCATAAGCATCTGCTCTTTCTTTCTCAAGAATTGCTTTATTTAACTGATCTTTATTAGTATCTGTTGCTTGTTGCGTTGCATTATCATCTGCGTCAACTGCTTTGGCAGCTGTTAAAGTATCTTGAAGCTGTTTGTCCATAGGTTTTTGCGGATTAAGTTGAGTAAACCCTTCTGCTTTTGTGATAGCTTTCTCTAATTCTGTTTTATTCGCTTTTTTCACTAAGGCGTTTTGAGCATTTGTTAAGGCTTCTGTCGCTGCTTTAATTTCATCAGTAGTTTTAGATTTTTCTGCTGCAACTACTGCTTTGCCCGCTGTTTCTTTTTCATTTAACGGTGTTACAGTATTTGGTGTATAAGTTGCTTTATCTAAGCCAGCTACTTCTGCTAATTTAGCTTTCAATGCATCTAAAGCATCTGCATGTTCTTTAGCTTCAATCGCGTCATTAAGTGCTTTGGTTGCATCTGCAACTTGTTGTTGTGATGCATCATTATTATTCTTAACTGTTTCACCGCTTGTTAAAGCATCTTTAACGCCTTTATCTTCTTTATCTGCCTCATTAAGCGTACCTAATGCTTTCGCTTTGTTGATTGCTGCTTCTAAAGCTTGTTTATCCGCTGCACGTTGCAATTGAGCTTTCGCATCAGTGATGGCTTTCGCAGCTTTATCTAATTGGTCTGGTGTAGCTGTTTTATCAGTTGCTTTTGCTTCTCCATCTGTAAGTGCCTTACTAAATGGTGCAACTGTGCTCGGTTTATATTCAGATTGATTTACTGTCTTAGCATCATTAATAGCTGCATTTAAACGATCTAACGCATCGTGATAAAGTTTATCATTGATAGCAGTATTTAAATCATTAGTAGCTGTATCCACTTGATCTTTAGTCGCATTTTTATTTGTTTTAACTTCATTTGCAACTGCCAATTTATCTTTGACTGCTTTATCTTCTTTATCTGCATCATTGAGTTGGCCAAGTGTAGCCGCTTTTTCAATTGCTTTGATTAATTCAGTTTTATCTGCTTCAGTCGACAATTGTGCTTTAGCCTGATTAATTTCATCAGTTTTTTGTTTAAATAAATCATTTGAACCATTTTCGGGGTGCGAAATGAGTTGATCGCCTTCATTAACTTTATTATTTAATGCTTGTACACTATCAGAAGTATAAGGCGTCTTATCTAAACCTTTAGCTTCTTGAACTGCTTGTTTCAACGCTTCTAACGCTTTATTAGCTTCAACTGTAAAATTGAATTTTGTTGTACTTGAGTTATTAGAAGCATCAGTTGCTTTGATTGTTACCTCTGATTGACCTACTGCTGTAGGTGTACCAGTTATTTGTTTAGTTTTATCATCGTAAGATAAACCTGCTGGTAAGCCTGTCACTTCGAGAGTTGGTACTGCACCGGAATTATCTGTCGCATTTAAAGTGATAGGTGTAATCGGCGTATACGCTTCTGATGTTTTATTCTCTACTGCTGTAATTTCTGGTGCCACTGCATCAGCAACTGTATAAGTAAACGTTTTAGTTGTACTTAAATTTGCATTATCTGTGGCAGTCACAGTAACTGTAGATGAACCTATTTTCGTAGGTGTACCAGTAATTTCATTCGTTGTTTCATTAAAAGTTAAGCCTTCTGGTAAGCCGGTTACCGTTTTAGATTTGAAATGGCCGCTATTATCAGTAATATTAAGTTTAATCGGGTTAATTGGTTCACTCACATTACTGCTAACATTAGCAATATCACCAATTTTAGGTGCTTCAATATCTTTCACAGTATATACGATAAATTGACTTGCATTAGTAAGCTTTACAGAATTGTTAGCTGCAGTGTAATCAGGTGCTAATCTCGTATCCTTACTTACTAACTTATAGCCTTTTTCAGTTAAATAATCAGGACGCTCTATAAGTGTAATGACTTCATCGATATCTCCAGATGTACGTAAAGGAGTACCAATCAATTCTTGAGTATCTTGATCCACATAATCTTCTTCTAATAAAGCTGAAGCAGTATATGTGAATTTATCAATTCTAACTTGTTGTAAGTTATGTGCCCCTCCAGTAGATGCACTAATTGATAGAGCAAATACATCCTTATGGGAATAGTTAATATAACTTTGCATATTTTGTTTCCAAGTTTGCCCAGCATATGTGACAGTCATATCTTTAGTATCACCATCATAATCAATAGTGAAAGGTCTGAATTTATTGTCTTCAGGTTGCGCATTAAGTAATGCTGCTTTCCCAGTTCCTGTTCCTGTCGACGTAATAGCTTTGCTGCTAGCATCTGTCCATACAAATGCACCGAATGCGCCCTTAGTATCAAATATTTTAGGATCTGGTCCAGCCTTTTCAGCAGCCTTTGGAGAATTATTTACATACGTATCTAATTTAAATCCGAAAGCATATTTTAGTCCGCCGATTCCTAGTGCAGATCCATAAAGACCTAATTCGTGTGTATTTCCAGGATTAAAAACAAAGGCGATACCATCTCCACCTGATAATCCATTTTTAGGATGACCTTCACCTTTATCACCTAAATTTACTGCTCCGCTAAAATGAAAATCCTTATTTACATTCAATTTAGTATCTAGAGAAACTGAACCTTTTTTAGATGACTCATCTGGTGTTAACGTAGCAATACCAGTTTTTTCGTCATACGAAGCATTATCTACTGTCCAGAAATAATCATTAAAATTATCTTTTGTAACCACTACTTGGTCTTTAGCGCTCGTATCTACTTGAAATGCGCGCACAGCATACTTAGGTCCATTTTCTTCTGAATTATTCAAAGTAGCTTGAGGGCTGTATAAATCTCTTTGTGCTGATCCTTGCTTAACTAATAATTTTAAAATTTCAGCTTTAATTTGTTCGCTGCTTAAGTTTTCCGCATCAATTTTTCCTAATGCTTCATTGATTGCAGCTTCTTCATGCTCAGAACCTAATTCTGTTTTTACTTTTTCTACCTTTTGTTCAGTAGTTATAGTTTCAGTTTTATTACTTATTACAGGTTCAATAACTTTATTCTCTTGAGACACAAATTGAGCTGTTTCTGATTTCTGTACAGGTTGTGATGATTCAGTTGCTTTTTTCTCAGTTACAGTTGTATCTTCTTTAGGCTTAGATTCAGTTTCTGGTTGAACCTTTTCTTTAGAAACTGATTGTTCTTGTTGAACTTTAGTGTTATTTGAAGATTGTACTTCGTCTTTTTTATCTGAAGATAGTTCTTTAGAAGCAGCTTCCTCTGTTTCTTTAGCAGAACTATTTGCTTCTTCATCACTTTTTGGTTGATTTACTACTTGTGAAGCTTCTTGTGATTTATCTTTCTCCAACGGACTTTCGACTTTGTCTTCACTTATGTCTTGTGGAGTAGTTTCGGGTGTCACTTTTTCAATCTCTTGCGATGATTGTTGGGTTTCAGTGTTATCTGCAGATACTTCAGCCACACTATCGTTACTTGTATCCTCCGCGGCTTGCGCATCTCCATCATGACCTAAAAATAAAAGAGATCCTATTAAAATAGAAGCAGTACCGACAGTAAACTTCCTAATAGAATACTTATTCTTTAAGTTAGGTAAAAAATCCAACTTTTTCATTTGGTGTCCTCCAATATAGATATTTTAAAGCTATTAATATTATATTATGGCGTTGCACAACTGTATATAATGCTATACTTATTAACATTTAATATTTAGTTATAAATTGCAAGAATTTGTTACATGGATATATGTGTTATTTGCATATAAAATATAATATTCTCGGCTTCCAAATGTTATTGTGTAATGTTTCACAAGAGTTCTTATAAATTGCAAAGTCTTTTTCGCACGTATTGTTACATTTTTGTATTGTAAATATAATAATATTACGGAAGTTTGAATATTCAATGTCTTTTAGTTATACAACTATCAACTTTTTATAACAATACTGCGTATTCAAACACAAAAAGGAGCAAGACATCATTTGTCCTACTCCTTCTAGCATATTTAATTTATTAATTAATTAGACCGAACGACCCACTAAAATTTTCATTTTTATTCAAATGGCAACTTGTTGATATAATGAATTTCTTTTACATATTTTCCTTTGTGTCTAATAATGACATATTCCTTATCAGGATCAAATCCATTGAAATCTAACTTATACGGCAAACGTTCTCCGTCTTTTTTATAAGCCTCTACATTTTCATAATTCTGTGTGCCTTTTTCGACTTGCGCATAAGCATCTTCCATATCCAAGAACGGATTTACTCTGTCTGTCAGCTCATTACGCACAATAGCTATTGCAACAACTACTGCTAGTATCAGCGAGCCGATAACGAAATATACTATTTTCTTATTCATGATGTCCACAACTCCTTGATGTTCTTAAAATTCATACCTGTATAAAAAACTTTCCACCTTTTTAGAACGTCAACAACTTTATTTGTTTATAATATAATACTTTAAACCAGCTATTTGTTCAATCTTTTTTACAAAATCACTTTTACGAGATAACAAAAAAAGGCTGCTCCTTTGTAGGAACAACCTTTACATCTCGTATGTCTATCTGTCTAAAATTAGCGAATTTCTTTAATTCTAGCAGCTTTACCACGTAAATTACGTAAGTAGTAAAGTTTAGCACGTCTAACTTTACCGCGACGTTTCACTTCGATTTTTTCAATTTTTGGAGTGTGTAATGGGAATGTACGTTCCACACCAACACCTGAAGAAATCTTACGTACAGTGAAAGTTTCTGAAATTCCGCCACCGTGACGTTTAATTACAACACCTTCGAATACTTGGATACGTTCACGTGAACCTTCGACGATACGTACGTGTACACGTACTGTGTCACCAGAACGGAAAGTCGGTAAGTCTGTGCGTAATTGTGATTTAGTTACTGCTTCAATTAATTTGTGATTACTCATTATTTATTCTCTCCTCTAACCTATGTTCTTGCCTTGACAACTAAATAGCAGCGGATCATAGTGATTTTTCGTGCTTAGCACACTTCAACTATATTAGCACACTGCTATTTCGTTTTCAATTGCTTTTTGTAGTTTTCTAGTACTTTTTCATCTTCTGAAGTAAGTGGGTACTTTGCTAATAAATCTGGTCTTTTGACAAATGTGCGGATTAATTTCTGCTCATGGCGCCATGCATCAATCTTCGCATGATTACCTGAGAGCAGGATATCCGGAACTTTCATTCCTTCAAATTCACGTGGTCTGGTATATTGCGGAAATTCTAATAATCCATCTGAAAAGGAATCATCTTGATGCGACTGTTCATTGCCGAGTACCCCTGGAATCAAGCGTACAATTGCGTCCGTCATCGTCATAGCTGGCAATTCACCGCCAGTCAAGACATAATCTCCTATAGAAATTTCGTCTGTCACTAAATGCTCGCGGATACGTTCATCATAACCTTCATAATGACCGCAAATAAAGACGATATGTTCTGCGGAACTTAAATCTTGTGCAATCTCTTGCGAAAAAGGTTTTCCTTGAGGACACATTAAAATAACGCGCGTCGTTTCATTTGTCTCAAGATCTTTCATTGCATTAAAGACAGGTTCTGGTTTCAATACCATTCCTTGACCGCCGCCGAATGGATAATCATCTACTTGATTATGTTTATTAATTGAATAGTCACGGAAGTTTACCGTATTGACTTGAATGATATCTTTATCTTGAGCCCGCTTCAAAATAGAATGATTCAACACCCCATCAAACATTTCCGGAAACAGTGTTAAATAATCAATTTTCATTTTAATCTAACATTCCTTCCAATGGCGTAATCTGAATACGTCGTCCTTCAACGTCTACTTCTTTCACCACGTCAGCAATATAAGGAATCAAATATTCCTTATCGCCTTGAACGACCCATACATCATTGGCGCCGGTTTCAAATATTTCTTTTACGCGGCCGATAGGTGTGTCACCTTCGAAGACAGTACAGCCGATAATATCTGAATAATAAAATTCGTGTTCGTCTAACTCGATGTCCGCATGGTCACGTTCTTGAGTTAACACATCACCTTTAAGATGTTCAATATCATTGATATTATTAATGCCTTCAAAAGTCAGCATATGAAATCCTTTATGCATACGATGAGATGCTACAACAAGCTCAATTTCTTTACCATCATGCTTAACATTTAAGATTTCGCCTGGCTGAAAGCGTACATCCGTGAAATCTGATTGCGATTTAATTCTGACTTCGCCTTTAATTCCATGCGTATTCACAATTTTACCGACTTCAACTTTCATATTACTTGCCTCCATTACGGTC
Organism: Staphylococcus piscifermentans; assembly: GCF_900186985.1. Classification (NCBI taxonomy): domain Bacteria; kingdom Bacillati; phylum Bacillota; class Bacilli; order Caryophanales; family Staphylococcaceae; genus Staphylococcus; species Staphylococcus piscifermentans. Next base: position 1,788,372 of record NZ_LT906447.1, read on the forward strand.
TCTGTTTGTGTAAAAAATCTTTAATACCTAACAATAAACCCTGAAACAAGTATATTGTCTCAGGGTTATGAGTCTAAAGCAACTTATTACTTAGAATGACGTTGTTCTTCGAAAGTTTTCAAAATACCTTCTCTTGATAAGATATTGTGAACTGTATCAGTTGGTTTCGCACCGTCTTTCAACCATTTAAGTGCTAATTCTTCGTCGATTGTTACTTTGTTTTCACCAGAGTTGTCTACTGGATTGTAAGTACCGATTTGTTCGATAATACGACCATCACGTGGAGCACGTGCGTCTGCTACTACGATACGGTAGAATGGATTTCTTTTTGAACCTAAACGTGTTAAACGAATTTTAACTGCCATGTTTTAATTCTCTCCTTTAAATCTTTGTTTTCTTTTCTACAAGGAATAATAATAACAGTTAGCTTGAGGTTTGTAAAGAGTTTTTTCTTTACCATTTAAAATTCACTCAATTCTGTAATATAACGTCTAAAATCTCCACGTTATTCAACTCAAAACAAGGGATGGAACGATAATTTGTTCCACCCCTTATAATTAAAACGGTAAGTTCATACCTTTTAACATATTTTCCATCTGACTGCGTTTGCCTTTTTTGCCTTTGCCGCCGCCAGAGAATTGTTTCATCATTTTCTTCATATCATTAAATTGTTTCATTAAACGGTTCACTTCTTGCAATGAGCGTCCTGAACCTTTCGCAATTCGTTTCTTGCGTGACACATTTAAGATTTCTGGACGTTCACGTTCTGCCAATGTCATGGATTGGATAATCGCTTTGATATGATCGATTTGTTTGTCGCTCATATTCAGCTTATCCATTCCTTTCATTTTGTTCATGCCAGGAATCATTTTCATGATTTCATCCAATGGACCTAAGTTCTTCACTTGATCCAATTGTTCTAAGAAATCATCTAAGGTAAGTGAAGACGTACGCATTTTTTTCTCTAAATCTTTAGCTTTAGATTCATCGACATCTTGTTGAGCTTTTTCAATTAAGCTGAGCACGTCGCCCATACCTAAGATACGAGAAGCCATACGTTCGGGATGGAATACTTCGAGCCCATCCATTTTTTCGCTCATACCTACAAATTTAATAGGTTTTTCAGTTACAGAGCGGATAGATAGTGCAGCACCACCACGTGTATCGCCATCAAGTTTAGTTAATGTCACACCTGTTACATCTAATTGATCATCAAATGACTGCGCTACATTCACTGCATCTTGACCTGTCATCGCATCGACTACCAACATAATTTCGTCAGGTTTGGAAATCTCTTTAACATCAGTCAACTCATTCATCAATGTTTCATCAATGTGCAGACGTCCGGCTGTATCAATGATGACAAAGTCTAAATGTTCTTCTTTCGCATATTTCAAAGCGTTTTCGACGATTTGTTGCGGTTTAACTTGGTCGCCTTCGCTATATACAGGTAGGTTCAGTTGTTTACCTACTGTTTCCAATTGGTCGATTGCGGCTGGACGATAGATATCGGCAGCAACAAGCAATGGTTTTTTATTATATTTCTTACGCATTAAGAGTGCAAGTTTGCCAGCAGTTGTTGTTTTACCTGCACCTTGCAAACCAACCATCATAACTACAGTCGGCGGTTTGTTTGCCATATTAATAGTGGAATTCTCGCCACCCATTAATTCTGTTAATTCATCTTGGACAATTTTGATAACCTGTTGGCCAGGTGTCAAAGATTGCATTACATCTGAACCTAAAGCACGTTCAGAAACCGTTTTGATAAAAGATTTAACGACCTTAAAGTTAACGTCCGCTTCTAACAATGCAAGACGCACTTCACGCATCATTGCTTTAATATCCGCTTCAGTCACTTTTCCTTTACCTCGGATTTTTTGCATGGTCGCTTGTAAACGATCGGACAATCCTTCAAATGCCATACCAAGTGACCTCCTTATTATTCTAATTCTTCTAGTTCTTCAATATATCGTTTCAAGGCATCCGGATCTTCAATAGATGCTTTCATTTGATTATAAATTTCACGGCGCTGCTCAAATTTAGAATACAGCTCTAATTTAGTTTCATAATCTTCTACTAAATCACCAGTTCTTCTTATGTTATCATATACTGCTTGCCGACTCACATCAAATGTATCAGCAATCTCACTCAAGGAGTAGTCTTGAAGGTAAAAGAGTTCTAAATAATTGCGTTGTTTTTTCGTAAGTAATGCTTGATAAAAATCAAACAAATAATTCATACGCAAAGTTTTAACTAAATCATTTTTGCTCATGAGAGGATGCCTCGCCGTCTTCTCCATGTTCAACCGGTTCGCCATGTTCTTCTTTATATTCATCGACTGTTTCTTCAATCATGTCAGCAAATAAGCCGTATACATAGCTTTCAGGGTTGAATGGTTGCAAGTCGTCGAGTTTTTCACCAAGACCGACGTATTTTACAGGAATATGCAATTCATTTCTAATTGCTAGGACGATACCACCTTTGGCAGTGCCGTCTAATTTCGTTAATACAATACCTGTAACATTCGTCACTTCTTTAAAGCTGCGCGCTTGTGATAAAGCATTTTGTCCTGTAGTCGCATCTAAGCATAACAATACTTCATGTGGTGCATCTGGTACTGCTCGGCCGATAACACGTTTCATTTTTTCTAACTCATTCATCAAGTTGGCTTTATTTTGCAAACGTCCTGCAGTATCACAAATTAAGATATCCACATCTTTATTTTTAGCCGCATTGATGGCATCATACATAACAGCTGCTGGATCTGAACCTTCGCTTTGACTGATAACATCAACGCCGACACGTTCGCCCCATACCTTCAACTGATTAATTGCACCTGCACGGAACGTATCTCCAGCTGCAAGCATTACTTTTTTGCCCTCAGCTTTATAACGATGTGCTAATTTACCGATTGTTGTAGTTTTGCCGACACCGTTGACACCTACCATTAAGATGACGTTCAAACGGCCGTCTTCTAAATTCATAACTTCTGAGTGGTCATCTTCTTGTTCGTAGATTTCAACGATTTTTTCAACAATAACTTCTTTCAAGTCGGATGTTTCTTTAATATTACGACGTTGTGCTTCTGTACGTAATTCATCTACTAATTCCATAACGGTATTAAAACCGACATCTGCTGTAATCAGCATTTCCTCTAAGGCTTCGAAGAAATCTTCATCTACTGTACGATAACGTGCAATCAAGTTATTCAATTGCTCTTGGAAATTCTCACGTGATTTTTCTAAACCTTGCTTGAATTTCGCACCTAGTTTTTGTGATTCAATTTCTTCAAATTCTTCAATGGAAATTAAACCGTCATCGAAATCAAAGTCATCTTTCGGCTCTTCCTTTTTCTCTTCTTTAGGTTGAGCTTCTGGTAAGGTAGATTTCGGTTCAGATTCTGATTCTTCTTTCGAGGACTCAGATTCTTGACCTTCTTGGTCTATATCTTTCAGTTCTTTCTCTTCATCGGATGACTTTCCAGAGAATTTATCTTTTAATCGTTTAAAAAAGCTCATTCTTGCTCCTCCTTCAACACTTCATCTATCGTATTTAAGTTCACACTGACCAGTTTAGAGACACCTGATTCTTGCATCGTAATACCATACAAACGGTCTGCCGCTTCCATCGTTCCTTTTCTATGCGTAATCACAATAAATTGTGTCTTCTCTGATAGTTGCTTCAAATAATTCGCATAACGAATCACATTGGCTTCATCTAATGCCGCTTCTACTTCATCTAGTATAACAAATGGAGCTGAACGGACTTTCAATAAAGCAAAGAGTAGCGCAATTGCACTTAAAGCGCGTTCACCGCCACTTAGCAATGACAAGTGCTGCAATTTCTTACCAGGCGGCTGTACAATTATATCTACCCCGGCAGTTAAGTAATCATCATCCGTTAAACGCAATTCTGCTTGACCACCGCCGAATAGTGATTTGAACACTTCTGAAAAATAACCTTGTACGGCATGGAAAGTCGTTTTAAAGCGATCAATCACGGCTTCGTCCATTTCCTTAATGATTTGTTCTAAAGTGGCTTTCGCTTCACGCAAATCAGTACGCTGTTCGTCTAAGAAAGTATAGCGTTCATTGACTTCCTCAAATTGTTGAATGGCATTTAAATTCACAGGTCCTAGTTCTTCAATCGACATTTTAGTCAGTTTAACCTTTTTACGCAATGCCTCAATCGGCTCATCTTGTTCGTATAATTCACGCGCCGCTTCGTAAGTCAGATGATAATCTTCAGTTAAGTGATCCATAGCATGGTCAATCAATACATCTAATTTAGATTGTTCTGCTTTGATATCTTGATAACTATTTTCTATTGACAGAATATCGCGATGTGCTTCTTGAAGTAAGGCATCATATTCTTCAATTTCTTCGTTAGTAGCTTGACGTTGTTGTTTCAATTCAGCTAAACGACTGCTTAAGGCTGCTTTTTCTTCCTTTTTCACTTCAATATCTGCTTGAATCGTTTCAAAAGCTTTCTGGCCTGTCACTTCATCAGAATTAAATAATTGAATATCTTCTGCTAATTTTTCTTGTTGTAAACGATTTTGTTCGCGTTGCTTATCTAAGCGTGCTAACTGCTCACGTCCTGTCTTAATACGTTCTTTCAAGACTGCTAAGTCAGATTGTTTCTGGTGCAATTGCTGTTGTAGTTGTGTTGAACTTTCTTTACCTTCTTTCGAAAGCTTAGTCAAGGTTTCAATTTGTTTTTCTAATTCTGCGAGTTTATCTGCCAAAGCTTGTTTTTGTAACTCTTTGTCTTTTAGCGTTTGACGGCTGGTTTCGCTTTGATAACCGTCATTCTTCTCGAATTCAAATTCTTCATGTTCACTTTTAATATGTGATTCACTCGTCTTTAAGCGATCCAATTCTAAAGATAAATCATGCATACTTTGTTTTTCAAGATTATACCGCTGGCTGATTTCTAAATAATCTTCGCTATATTGATTAGCCGTTGCTTTAATTTGCTGCACTTCTTGTTCGAATTGTGCCGTTTGCTGCTCATATTGCTTCAACTGCTCGCGATGTTGTGCAAGTTCATCTTTCTGCGCTAAGATGCTTTTGGTCTGACGTTGGCCTCCGCCTGTCATAGAGCCGCCTGGGTTCACAATGTCGCCTTCTAGTGTCACGATGCGTGTGCGATAACGAATTGCACGGGCTAATTCATTAGCGTGCTTCAAGTTATCCACAATAATTGTAGTGCCTAATAAATTGGCAATCACATTTTTATATTGTGATTGGGTACGAATCAATTCCGCACCGATTCCAATATAACCTTCTGCTTGTGCTGCAGTCATCTTGATTTCTTGATTCAGATATCTGGCTTGAATGACATTCAACGGTAAGAATGTTGCTCTGCCTAAATGATTTTGTTTTAAAAATTGAATCGCTTGGCGACCATTCTTTTCATTATCCACAATAATATGCTGCATGGAGGCACCTAATGCTGTTTCAATGGCAGTCGTTAAATTTGAAGGCACTTCAATGACCTCAGCTACTGCTCCATGAATGCCCGACAATTCTTTGTCCTTAGCTTTCAAGACATGTTTGACTCCGTTGAAGAAATAAGTATAATCTTCTTCACGACTCGATAGACTTTCAATCTTAGCCTTTAACTTGTCATTATAGCGATAAGCTTGATAAAGTCTTTCTTCTTCTGCGGTTTGTTGATTTTTAGCAGCTGTAAGTTTTTCTTCACACGTTTGCAGCTCTGCTTCTAACTTCTTAAAAGTTTGTTGACGTGCTTGATATTGCTGTTCAATATCCGTAATTTCAGATTGAAGCGATTTTAATTGGTTGAACGCCTCTAGTAAACGGCTGTCTAATCTTGATTGTTTCGCTTCGTTTTCTTCAATGGTACGTTCTAAGAAGCGAATATCGTTGTTCACTTCGGATTGTTCAGACATGATGTCATAGTATTGATTCTTAATCTCTTCCAATTCTTCATCATGATCTGTATCACTGATATACAACTTGTCTTCTAAAGCTTTAATTTCGCCAGCAAGTTCTTTTTGTCTGCGTACAAGCTCATCTTGAGCTGCTTCAGCCTCTTGTCTTTCAGTCTCTAATTGTGTCTTTTGCTGCTCTAAAGCTGCTTGTTCTTCTTCATATCGTGCATTCGTTTGCGATTGATTCTTTTTACGTTCTTCTAAGACATTTAATTGACCCGCTAATTTTTCAGCTGCTTCAGTTGTCTGTACCAACTCATAGTTCAAACGTTCAATATCATCATTCTGTTGATTCAACTCTGCTTTATATTTGGTCAATGTTTTAGAATAAGAAGTTTTGTCCGCTTCTTTTTGTGCTTGCTGGCTCTTAAGTATATTCAACTGTTCATCTGCTTTTTGAATGGCCTCTTGATAATCATTGATATCATGTACAGTGACAAGCACATCGCTTTTTTTCATTTCACTTGAGAGATGCTGGTATTCCTTAGCAATTGCCGCTTCTTCTCTCAACGGTTCTACACGGCCTTCTAAATCGTACAGAATATCTTCCACACGTGTTAAATTCTCTTCCGTTTGATCTAATTTTTGCACAGAAGCTGCTTTACGTTTCTTATATTTCAAGACCCCTGCTGATTCTTCAATGATTTGTCGACGATCAGCGGGTTTCGCATTTAAGATTTCATCTACACGTCCTTGAGAAATAATACTGAACGCTTCTTTGCCTAATCCTGAATCCAAGAAGAGCTCAATGATATCTTTTAAACGTGCGCGGTCATTATTTAAATAGTACGCACTTTCACCGCTGCGATATAGGCGGCGTGTTACGATAATTTCATCTTCATCAACATTTAATTGATGTGCATGATTATCCAATTTCAAACGTACTTCAGCATAATTTTGCGCTTTACGATGTTCTGCGCCGGAAAAAATAATATCTTCCATCTTCGAACCACGTAAGGATTTGGCTGATTGTTCACCGAGCACCCATTTGATTGCATCAGTGATATTACTCTTGCCGCTGCCGTTCGGGCCTACGATTGCCGTCACGCCTTGGTCGAAATTAACCTCAGTCTGTTCCGCAAACGATTTGAAACCGAAGGCATTGATTGATTTTAAATAAACCATGCTTTTTTATTTCTCCTTATTCCTGTTCTGACAATCTGTGACTTATTGCTTTTTCATAGTATTATATGCTTTTTCGGCAGCTTTTTGTTCTGATTCTTTCTTCGTTCTGCCTTGGCCTGTCGCTACAGCTTCATCTTCTAATAATACTTCTGAAGTGAACAGACGATGATGGGCTGGTCCTTCTTCATGAATTAAGCGATAGGTTACATTTCCTTTGCTGAGACGGTGAATTAATTCTTGGAATTGCGTTTTAAAATCCACTACTCCCATTAGTTCATCATCTTCTACATGCGGGAAGATGACTTCTTCTGCGAACTGCCAAACTGCTTTTAGACCTTGGTCTAAATATAAAGCGCCTACGAAGGCTTCAAAGGCATCTGACACTAATGAAGGTCTAGTGCGTCCTCCTGTTTTTTCTTCACCTTTTCCTAATAAGATGAGTTCATTTAAGTGGATTTTATTCGCAAATATTACAAGTGAGGGTTCACATACAATTGTCGCGCGCATTTTAGTTAAGTTGCCTTCTGGTAATTCTGGGTACTTATCGAATAAATAGCGTGAAACCGTCAATTCTAATACCGCATCTCCAAGAAATTCCAAACGCTCATTGTGGTCGAGACGATTCATGTTGAAATCATTAATAAAGCTTGAATGTGAAAATGCTTGTTGGTAAAGAGGTAAATTATCGTAGTTTAAATTTAGCATCTGCATTTTATCTGCAAATTTCTTATTGAAATTTTGAAGTAATGCTTCTTTCTTGTGATTGGTCAAAAAAAGACCTCCTTTTTTTCTATCAAGATAGGAATTTATACTCTGTCTATGTTACTCATTTTACGTGAATTTGTCTTAAAACAAAAGAAAAATCTGAGTCGCTGAAAGAGACGACTCAGATAATATTTTCATTATTTATCAAGGTTGTTGATGAAATTAACTGCGTCACCAACTGTATTGATTTTTTCAGCTTCTTCATCAGGGATTTCAGTACCGAATTCATCTTCTAATTCCATCACTAATTCAGCGATGTCAAGTGAGTCAGCGCCTAAATCATCTTTGAAAGATGCATCTTCAGTTACTTTGTCAGCATCTACACCTAAACGGTCTACGATGATATCTTTAACTTTATCGAAGTTTTCCACGTCGATTCACCTCCTTTAACAAGCCTATACGACTCTATTATTTTCCCATTTTATTATCAATAATACAAGTAGGTTTACCCATAAATTAGTGTAATCGCACTACTTCCATCAAATTATGCTAATTAAACTGGGAAATTATTCCATGAACATGCCGCCGTTGACATGAATCGTTTGGCCAGTGATATATTTAGCTTTATCAGACGCTAAGAAAGCAACTGTATTTGCAATATCTGTATCTTCACCGAAACGACCAAGCGGAATTTGAGATTTCATTTGTTCTTTAAGGTCATCATTCAAAGCATCTGTCATATCAGATACGATGAAACCTGGTGCCACAGCATTCACTGTAATACCACGTGATGCAAGTTCGCGAGCTGCTGTTTTCGTTAACCCGATAACACCTGCTTTAGTGGCTACGTAGTTCGCTTGTCCAGGATTGCCGACTGCGCCTACTACACTTGTTAAGTTGATGATAGCGCCACTGCGTTGTTTCATCATTTGACGTGTCGCTTTTTGGATACAGTTGAAGACACCTTTCAAGTTCGTATCAATCACGTCATCCCATTCTTGCTCTTTCATACGCATTAATAAGTTGTCACGTGTAATACCTGCATTATTGACAAGAACATCTAATGAACCGAATTTTGAAACGACTTCTTGAATCATTTCTTTAACTTCATCGGGATTGGCTACGTTAGCTTGAATCGCAAAAGCATCTACACCTTTGCCCTTGATTTCTTCCACAACCGCTTCTGCTTTCTCTTTATTACCAGCATAGTTGACCGCTACATTGTAGCCTTCATCCGCTAATTGCAAAGCAATACTGCGGCCGATACCTCTAGAAGCACCTGTTACTAATGCACTTTTACTCATTTTCATTCCATCCTTTAACATCTTCGAGTGTTTGAATCGAAGTTAATTTAACATCTCTGTTGATTTTCTTGATTAAACCAGACAATACTTTGCCAGGTCCGATTTCGATAAAGTGGTCAACACCTTGATCGATTAACCATTCTGTTGATTTGATAAATTGAACTGGTGAGTAAAGTTGTTTCACCATATTTTGTTTAATAACTTCCGCATCTGTTTCTGCTTGCGCGTGATAATTCTGTACTACTGGAATTTCAGCATCATGCCATTCAAATTGATTAATATAATCTTCAAAGTCTTTTTCAATCACTTGCATCATAGATGAGTGGAACGGGCCAGAAACATTTAATGGCAATACACGTTTCGCACCTAGTGATTTACCTTGTTCGACAATGCGGTCGATAGCTGTTTTATGTCCTGAAACTACAATTTGACCCGGTGAATTGATATTGGCAGGTTCGATGATTGAACCTTCTTCAGACAATTCTTCACAAATTTTAGCCACTTCATCATAATCTAAGCCAAGTACTGCTGCCATGCTGCCGACACCACTTGGGAATGCCTGTGCCATCAATTCGCCTCTTTTGCGAACGATTTTAACTGCATCTTCAAAAGAAAGCACTTTGGCTGCGGCTAAACTAGAATATTCTCCCAAGCTATGTCCCATTGTATAATCTGCGTCAACGTTTTCCAAAGCATTCAATAAAGCGATACTGTGTGTCAACAATGCAGGTTGCGTATTCTCTGTTTCTCCTAATTTACCTTCTTCGTCTGTAAACATTGTTTCTAACAAGTCAAAGTCTACTGCTTGTTGTGCTTGATCTAGGATTTCTGTCGCTTGTGCATCAACTTGGTATAAGTCTTTTGCCATACCGGCTTTTTGTGCACCTTGTCCAGGAAAAATAATGGCCGTCTTGCCCATTACGCTTCACCTACCGTTTCTCTCATAATTTCTACAATACGTTCTTCTCCTGCGATTTTAGCTTGACGGATGGCTGAATAAAAGGCTCTGGCATTCGAGCTGCCGTGTGCTTTAACTACGATACCGTCTAAGCCGAGCAATACAGAACCGCCGTATTCTGCGTAATCCATTTTTTTCATGACTTCACTTAAATCTTTTTTCAAGATTAAGGCAGCTAATTTATTCTTCACACTGCCTAGTAAAGTTGATTTGAACATCTTACCGATAGATTTCGCAGTACCTTCAAGATTCTTTAAGACCATGTTGCCTGTAAATCCGTCCGTCACCACTACATCGGCTGCATCTTCCATTAAAGTTTTAGCTTCTACGTTGCCTGAAAAATGGAATGATGTATCCGCGCTCATTAATTGATAAGTTTCTTTCGTTAAGCTGTTACCTTTCTTCGGTTCTGTACCGATATTCAATAACGCAACTTTCGGCGCACCGATACCGCGGATTTTTTCCGCATAGATATTACCCAACTGTGCATATTGTAATAAGTGTTCTGGTTTAGCATCTGAATTGGCTCCTACGTCTAAGAAAGTAAAGCCTTTACCTGAAACTGTCGGCAAAGTAACAACAAGTGCTGGACGTGCTACGCCTTTAATGCGACCGACAATAAATAATCCAGCAGACATCAAAGCTCCTGTGTTGCCAGCTGAAACACAACCTGATGCTTCACCGTCTTTGACTGCTTGCGCCGCTTTGACCATTGAACTATCTTTCTTACGTTTAATGGCACGTACAGGTTCATCTGTCATTTCAATTTCTTCTGAACAATGGCGGAATTCTAAGCGTGAATGTTTAATATTGCACTGCTTTTCATCTCCGAACAAAATAATATGTAAATCTGGGAAGTCATTCAACGCTTTCTCTACCGCTTCTAATACGATACCAGGTGCGTCATCTCCACCCATCATGTCAATGGCTAATGTCACCATATCATGATTCCTCCTCGCTATAATAATACATTTTGAATGTACCTTTAAATACACATTTATCTTTTACATATGACGATACCGCCACAGTAATATACTTTTTACCGAAATCTGTTACTTGTGCGAAAGCATGCACCGTATCATGCAACTTGACTTGTCTTAAAAAACTCACTTGGCTGTCTCGTGTGAGCACCATGTTCTTTTGAATCAAAGCTACGCATAATGAATTGGCTTGAGCGAATAAAATATGACCACGTGCAATATCATTTCGCGTAAAGACAGAATCCTCAGTAATATAAATTAAAGATTCAGCCGTTACATTAGGTTCTACACGAATCAGATCACCGATGATTTCATTGCCTTCAATCGCACGAATGTGCTTATAATTATGTTCTGCTACCGATTTAATACGCTTTCTCAGTTCTGGAATTTTCAAGTAAGTCCGATCTAAACGAATTGTTTGGATACTTACTGAAAATAAGTCGCTTAATTCATTGTCAGTCATAAAGGGGTTTTGTTGTAATTGTTCCTTGATTGCATCTCGTCGTGCTTGTTTTTTCAACTTCATTTCTCTCTCCCCCTAATTTTAGTACCAAGTCTTAAGACTCCTTACATATCATATCATTTTCTCTTAAATATGCTCAACAAAAAACACAATGGGAGCGGGACAGAAATCATTTTAATCAAAGCTGGTATGCAGTAAATTCTCTTCCACGAAGTTGCGTAAGACAGCATACTCATCTGTAAAGAATCTTCCTGACTGTATCAATTCGCCCGCTTCATCTCTAGCTACTTCTAGCATTCGGTAATCTTCAACGATATTGGCAACTAAGAAATCAGGCAGACCACTTTGTTTCACTCCAAAGAAATCGCCTGGGCCCCGCATTTCTAAATCTCGTTCACTCAATTCGAAACCGTCTGTAGTCTGAGTCATAATATTCATGCGTTCAATGCCGGTTTCTGTTTTAGGTGAAGCAATCAATACACAATAACTTTGATGGTCGCTACGTCCGACACGACCACGTAATTGGTGCAGTGTTGATAAGCCGAAGCGATCCGCATCATAAATAATCATAAAAGTGGCGTTCGGTACGTTCACACCTACTTCTACTACCGTCGTAGAAACTAAAATATCTATTTCATGACGATTAAAACGTTGCATTACATCATCTTTTTCATCAGCTGACATTTTACCATGTAATAAACCGACTCGACCTACGCCATAATGTTCTTCTAGTGATTCATACAATGCGACGACATTTTGCACATCTTCTAAATGCTCAGAACTCTCTATTAATGGACAAATGACATACGCTTGCCGTCCTTTTTCTAACTCTGAAGTCATTTGATTTAAGACAGCATCATATTGTTCATGTTTCGCCCACATAGTTTTAATAGGCTTTCGTCCTTTAGGTAATTGTTTGATAGAGGATACATCCATTTCTCCAAATACTGAAATGGCTAAGGTTCTAGGTATCGGGGTTGCCGTCATAAACAAGACATTTGTCATGGCTCCCTTTTCACGCAGCGCTTGTCTTTGATTAACACCGAAGCGATGTTGTTCATCCGTGATAACAAGTCCGACATTATTAAAGGAAACATCATCTTGTATCAATGCATGCGTTCCAATTAGGCAATCAATCGTACCATTTTCCAGTTGTTCTAAGAGCAAGCGACGTTTCTTGCCTTTAACAGAACCTGTCAGCAACGCTACATTCATTCTATCTCCGAAAAGTTCTGTTAAACTTTCTGCATGTTGCTCTGCTAAGATTTCTGTCGGTACCATTAAAGCAGATTGATAGCCTGCTGTTTTCAAGGCGAACATACATAAAGCAGCCACAACTGTTTTTCCTGAGCCTACGTCACCTTGGAGCAAGCGGTGCATGCGAAGCGGTGCTTTCAAATCTCTGAAAATTTCATTCACACTGTGCTTTTGCGCATCGGTCAATTCAAAAGGCAGATCCTCAATAAATTGTTTGACCTGCTCTAAGTCATAATTGATTTCAATGGCTTCATCACTAGCTTTTTCTAGTCTATTCAACCATTGCATCCGCAATTCAAATAAGAAGAGTTCAGTAAAGGCATAGGTACGACGTGCTTTCAGTAAAGCTTTCTTATTATCAGCATAGTGTAATGCACGAATCGTAGTAGCCAGTGATTCTAATTTATATTTTTCACGTAAATCTTCAGACAGCCATTCGCGAATTTCAATATCATCCAATACTTTGCGGATAATATCACGCATGGTCTTCTGTTTAATACCTTCTTTGATGCGATAAACTGGATCTAATTGTTCTCCATCAGCATTTTGCAGATCTTCTGAGCCTGTCGTAAACATACGCATGCCATTAATTTCTTGTTTACCGCGGTTCCACTTACCTTTCACAGTTACATGGTCATGCAAATTGATTTTCTTTTTAAGATAAGGCTGATTGAAAAAGACTGCTTTGACAGCGATATTATTAATCATGAGATGCACCGTTACTTTAGATCGGTTGCGGCCAAAAAAAGCGACAGTGGGCGTAGAATAAACTTCGCCGGTCACTGTCACGGTGGATTGATCTTCTGCTTCATTCAAATCTACGATACTATTATCTTCATAGCGAACTGGCAGATAGAGCACTAAATCTTCTACATTATATATATTTAATTCATTTAATACTGCAATGCGTTTGGGTCCTAAACCCTTTATTTGATCTAACGCATAAGGTTGATCAATGAGATTGACTTTAGACATATTAATCACCAAATATTTGTTGTTTTAAGCGTTGGCCGGTTGGTGTGCCAGCTAAACCGCCGCGTCCCGTTTCTCGAAGCGCTGAAGGCATCGTTTGACCGATTCGGTACATTGCACCTACCACTTCATCAGCCGGAATACGCGATGATACACCTGCAAGTGCCATATCCGCTGACACGATTGCATTTGAAGCCCCTGCTGCATTACGTTTCACACAAGGCACTTCAACCAGTCCCGCTACTGGATCACATACTAAACCTAGCATATTCTTCATGCAAATTGCAAAAGCTTCAGCCGACTGTTGCGGTGTGCCGCCAGCCATTTCGACCGTAGCAGCCGCAGCCATAGCAGCAGCTGCGCCTACTTCTGCTTGACAGCCCCCTGCCGCGCCTGAAATAGACGCATTATTGGCGATTACAAATCCGAAAGCTCCTGCAGTAAGTAAAAAGTTCAACATCTCTTTGGGAGTGGGATTGAAGCGGTGTCTGATGGCGAAGAGCACGCCAGGAACTACGCCTGCTGAACCTGCCGTAGGAGTAGCACAAATTTTCCCCATCGCAGCGTTTACTTCATTAGTTGCCACGGCTTTACTTACTGCATCTAACAGTATCGGTCCTGATAAAGCTTGCCCGCTTTCTAAATACTTACGAATAAGGACGGCATCTCCGCCTGTCAGCCCTGTCACTGATGAAACGCCATCTAATCCTTGTTCTATTGCATTTTCCATCGTTTGGAAATGATGACTCATGCCAGCATATATTTCATTAGCTGGTACTCCAGTCACTTGCATTTCCTGTTCCAGCATAATTTCGTAGATGGCTTTATTTTCATTCTCACATCTGTGTATGAGTTCTTCTATTGTTTTAAACATATTTCTTCCTCCGACTCAACTGTTCTCCATTAAAAAGACAGCTGTCACCCCAGTGACTTGACGTATTTCGTTGATAATTGCAGCTTTCGGTTTTTCATCTAATTCACACATCATCAATGCTGAATCGCCTTTTTCTTTACGATTCACCTGCATGGCTCCTACATTGATACTGTCGTTGCCGAGTATGCGTGTTACATTGGCTATAGTGCCAAAAGTATCTTGATGAAAGACGAGTAAAGCAGGATAATCGCCGCTCAAGCTGATTGGGAAACTGTTGATGGCGGTAATCTCAATTTTACCTCCTCCAATCGAAACGCCTTCTATTGAAAGTTGTTTATCTGCTCTTTGCAAATCTAACACTACCGTATTCGGATACTTCTTTTCTTCCTGCATTTCAATAAATTCGATAGACATTTCTCGTTCTGCTGCGGTTGCTAAACTGGTGATAATGCGTTCATCATCCGTTTCGTAGCCAAGCAAACCTCCAACTAAAGCTACGTCTGTACCATGGCCTCGATAAGTTTCCATAAATGAACCATATAAATATATATCAACATGTTCTGGCAGTTCTCCGAATAAAGCACTTGCAACGTGGCCAATTCTCACAGCACCTGCTGTATGAGAAGAAGATGGCCCTATCATTGTTGGTCCAATAATTTCAAATACACTTTTAAATTTCATATTGACTCCTTTTAAATTTTGATTATTGCAAAAATTTAAAACCTTATATTATCTCTCTAATTCAATTAGCATCTCTTCAATGCACGAATTTAAAAATTATAAAAAAACAAATAAATCCTTTCTATACAGAAAAATCCACTTAGAGTGCAAAACTCCAAGTGAATTTAAATCTGAAAGTACTAATTATTCAACTGAGAATAAATACGGATAAATAGGTTGAGAACCTACTTGTTCATCTATTTCAACATCAGGATATTCAGCTTCTAACCAGTCTGTCAATGCTTCAGTTGTTTCAGCTTCTGCATCTTCACCAGTTAAAATTGTAACAATTTCGCTATCCTCTTGAACCATTTTTGAAAGCAATACTTTAGAAGCTTCTAATTGGGTCGGATTGCTTACGACAATCTTACCTTCTTTAAGCCCCATAAATTCGCCTTCTTTAATATCAATGCCGTCAATTGTAGTATTACGTACAGCATTAGTAATCGCGCCAGATTGAACATGCTCAATCGCTTCAGACATTGTTGCTTTGTTATCTTCTAATGAAGCGTCTGGAAGATATTGGAATAATGCGGCAATGCCTTGTGGAACCCACTTAGTCGGAATCACTACAGTTTCAATATCTACAATTTTAGCAGCTTGATCGCTCGCCATTTGAATATTTTTATTATTTGGTAAGATGATAGCTTTTTTAGCGCCAGATTCTTCAATGGCTTTCACAATATCGTTAGTAGATGGATTCATCGTTTGACCACCATTAATAATAGAAGTGGCACCCATGGATTTGAAGATTTCAGAAATTCCATCACCCATAGAAATTGCAATAATTGCTGTTTCGACAGGTTGTGTGTTTTCTTCTTTTGATTTCTCTTTATTCACAACGTTACGATGTTGTTCACGCATATTTTCAACTTTCAGCTTAATTAATTCGCCGTATTGCTGCCCATAGTTGAAGACATCGCCAGGATGTTCTGAGTGCACATGCACCTTCACAATTTCGTCGTCGTTAATAACTAAAAGGGAATCTCCGAATTGGGCCATATCTTCACGGAATTCTTTTTCATCAAAAGGTTTCTTATCTTTACCGAAACGCACCATCATTTCGGTACAGTAGCCGTACACGATATCTTCTGTGTTGATGACGCCGTGGAAATCATGATCATCATTCACGAAAGTTTCTGTGTCTAATTTAGGTGAAGTTGCTTCAACTTTCTCACCTTTCATCGCTTTCAAAAAGCCTTCATAGACACATAGCAAGCCTTTACCGCCACTGTCGACTACGCCTACTTCTTTTAGTACTGGAAGTTGGTTAGGTGTATTTTCAAGTGCTTCTTCACCTTTTGTGATGATTGCTGTTAAAACTTCTTGGCAATCTTCTGTTTGTTGAGCGCTTTCAATACCTGCAGCAGCTGATTCACGTGCAACAGTCAGAATTGTCCCTTCTACTGGTTTCATGACTGCTTTATACGCTGTATCTACACCTGCTTCAAAACTTTCTGCAAAAGTTTTGGCATCAATTGTTTCGGCGTCTTCGATATGTTTGCAGAAGCCTCTGAAAATCTGTGATAAGATAACGCCTGAATTTCCGCGTGCACCCATTAATAGGCCTTTAGAAAAAGTTTTTCCTAAAGCGCCGATATGTTGAGATGCATTTTGTTCGACTTCTTCTCTCCCTGAAGTCATCGTTAAATTCATATTTGTTCCCGTGTCGCCATCTGGAACGGGATAAACATTTAATGAATTCACGATTTCTGCATTATTTGATAAATTCTGTGCCCCTTGAACTACCATGTCGGCAAATAATTTACCATCTATTCTGCTGATCATTATGTGTTCCTCCTAATGTTTCTTGCCGTAATTATTTATACGTACACCCTGTACATAGATATTTATAGAATTTACTTTCAAACTCAAAGTTTTTTCCAAAGTATATTTAACAGTTGATTGCACATTATTAGCAACTTCGGAAATTTTGGTACCATAGCTTACAATAATATACATATCAACATCGATTGCTGCATCACTAGAACGCACAACAATGCCGCGTGCATAATTCTCTTGCCCTAAGATTTCAGCTATGCCGTCTCTGACTTGATGTTTAGATGCCATTCCGACAATACCATAACATTCTACGGCTTTACCGCCTACTACAGAAGCTATCACTTCGTTCGAAACATCAATATTGCCGTATTCATTGTTAATTTCTAATGTCATTATTTGTTCCTCCTTAAGATAGGTATGGTAAGCTGCTGGATAAAGGCTTACAATCATTACTGTTATTATATAATGAAATCGCGTTCTATGCCTTTATTTAATATGCCGGATTGTTTGGCAAACCCTGTATTCGTTTATCTTTCCAATACATGCAGCGTAGATAAAACGCATACATACACATTTAAGAATTATATCATACTTTCTACTTTGTTTAGAATAACTGAAAACATCTTCTATGGCTATAATTTTTTATTGCTATTTCGCTCTAAATGTGTTAAATTTACAAAGTATATCATAAGTCAGTGTGTTTATATTTATTAAAGGAGGTACTTTCATGGGTAAACAATGTTACGTAACAGGTCGTAAAGCATCGACTGGAAATCGTCGTTCACACGCTTTAAACTCTACGAAACGTAGATGGAATGCTAACCTTCAAAAAGTTAGAATCCTAGTAGACGGAAAACCTAAAAAAGTTTGGGTTTCTGCACGTGCTTTAAAATCTGGTAAAGTTACTAGAGTTTAATAAATATATGCACAGGAAAAACGACTCGTATGTGGCGGGTCGTTTTTTTGTGTATATTTTTTATAAATAAATTGAATGCATTCATAATAAACGTTCAGTTTTCAGATTATTCAAATCATTTTAACCGACTTTTCTCTACTAACATGCTATGATAAAAGTAGTTCACTTAGAAAAGGGGTGCTGAAATGTCGCGTACAGAACTTAAACCGCTTCTCAACAAAAAAGTTACAGTGACTGGAGTCATTAAAGAAGTGTTGCTCATTAACAAACTTGACCGTTATAGTACCACAAAATCAAATGTCAAAATATTGTTAAAAGATGTGACGATTAACGGCATTGAAACCGATCATTTGTGGCTGCATGAGAAAAATAAGTATTATACATTAGCTGAGGACTTCTTGCATCAACGTGTTAAATTCAAAGCGAAAGTTAAAAAATATTCTAAAACTAGAAACGGTATTATCAGAGAAGACATCGGTATAAAACGTAAAAGTGCGATTATGCCAGAGGAAACGTATGACGCAGAAATGACTGCACTATATTGCTGAACGCGAGGTATTATTAATGTTCTTTGAATCAAAATAAAAGGATGAAACAATTCAATTAAAGATTGTTTCATCCTTTTTCATTTACCGATTATCATGGCTGCGTATACAAATTAAGGCACCCACTTCAATTTCAATCTCAGCCACAGGTTCGTCTATTTCATTAGAAATGGTTAAAGTCGAACCTTGATATAGCTTCTCTTGGTCTAAAGGATATTTAAACCCTCTTAGCGAAATAAGCGTATCTTCTTTCGCAGGTATAAATGAAATGTATGGAAAGGCATCCTTTTTTTCCACGCGATGTATCCCTTTTTTTAAATAAGTAATTTCATTTTGGTCATCTATAAGCGAAACTTTAATGTCTCTTTTCAAGTAATCAGGAATTTGCAACAACTGCAATGCCCCTAAGAAATGATCTAATCTGCCACCTGTTGCTCCATAAATTGAGATGTCATCATAACCGCGTGCAACCGCTTCTGCCACACCCAGTCCCAAATCAGTATCTGCTTTCTCAGCTTTGACCGGATGAATATCTAACTTTTCTTTAAGTTCTAAGCGTTCAGTGTCATTCACAGAATCAAAGTCTCCTAGTGAGAAGACGGGTTGGATATTTTGCTGTATTAAAATTAACGCCCCCCGGTCAATGCCGCCCCACGCTTCATCTGCTTTAGTCTGTAATAAATTTTCAGGAAGATTTCGATTCCCGCATAATAAATTGATTTTCATGCCCATCACCTGCCGTTCAATCACTTAATTATCTTGTCTTTTCAAGGCTTTGACAACCTTGCCGTAATCATCTTGTTTAAAGAAATAAGAGCCCGTTACTAACATTGTGGCACCTGCATCTACACATTGTTCAGCTGTCACTTCATTAATACCGCCGTCTACTTCAATATCAAAGTCTAACTGGTACTTTTCTTTAAAAGCATGCAACGCACTGACCTTATCAATATTTTGCGAAATAAATGCTTGTCCGCCAAAGCCAGGATTCACTGTCATAATCAACACATAATCTACATCATGCAGAATCGGTTCAATCATGGCTACTGATGTTCCGGGGTTAATCACTACGCCAGCCTTAGCACCGTGCGCATGAATCAGTTGAATGGCACGATGAATATGCGGTGTTGCTTCAGCATGTACTGAAATCATATCCGCTCCTTTAGCCGCAAATTCTGGAATAAAGTTTTCAGGGTCTTCAATCATTAAATGTACATCTATTGTTAAATCAGTGCCGGCATTTACCGCTTCTAATATTGGTAATCCAATGGAAATATTGGGTACAAACTGACCGTCCATCACATCAAAATGCACACCGTCTACTCCGGCTTTCTCTAAGGCTTCTAATTCTGATTTCAAATTTAAAAAGTCAGCTGATAACAGCGATGGGTATACTTTAACCATTAATATCTTTCCTTTCGATTTGCAATTTCCTCGAAGAGCTGCACATAGTGGTCGTAACGAAATTGTGCAATATTGCCCGCTTCAACTTGCGCTTTGACATTGCATTTCGGTTCCTTAATATGATTGCAGTTACGAAATTTGCATGCTTGTCCATACTCTTGTATTTCTAAAAAATAATCTTTCACTTCATCCTTTTGAATGTGATCAAAATCAAGGGCACTGAATCCAGGCGTATCCGCAACAAAGCCACCTTTACGTTCAAATAACTCTACATGACGTGTCGTATGCTTTCCTCGATTAAGCGATTTTGAAATTTGGTTCGTTTCTAGTGATAAACCAGGTTGATAAGCGTTCAATAAAGTAGATTTTCCGACACCGGATTGCCCGCTCAACACAGCCAAGCCGCTTCCCCACGCATCAAAGATGGCTTCGATATTATCATCTTTGCCGACAAATTGTGTAGAGTATCCAATCTTGCGATAGATTGCTAGATACTGTTCTATGCGTTGAATTTGTGCTTCTGAAGCCATATCTTTTTTAGTTACAATAATGCGAGGATTCAAACCATAAGAATGTGCTATTACTAAAAAACGATCTACTAATTGCGTTGAAAATTCAGGCTCAACTGCACTCATCACTATAATCAGATGATCTATATTGCTCACAGGCGGACGCTTCAACTCGTTTCGTCTTTCATGTACATGCTGAATATAACCTTCTGTGACATTTTCAATTTCAAAATCAACAATATCTCCCACAATCGGGGAAAATTTCTTCTTGCGGAATAAGCCGCGCGGTTTCGTGTCAAACATTTCACTATCTGCATCCACACGATAAACACCGCTTAACGACTTTATTATACGTCCTGTTCTCACCGAGACACCTCTCTTATTACGTTCGTATTCTTCTCCTCATTATATCAAAGGTTTGGCTAATTAACGAAAATATCGACATCAATTTATATGTTCTTAGGAATATGAGAAATATATGGATAATTGGAACGTGGCTAAGTACTTTAATTATCCAGATAGCTACTGCGTCTTTAAAACAGCAAGAGCTGAGACATTATTTTGTCCCAGCTCTTGCTCCCACATATTTAATATCCAACATCTTTATCGGCCACAATTTTATCATCGACACGCACTGTATAACCCGCAGTTTTGCCTTTTTCTATTTTTAAAGGAATCGAAACTGAACGGCTGCTTGTAATATTATAAGTTTGTGAAGATGAAGTACCTGGATGATCTTTATCACGTACAAAGACTTCTACTTTCTGACTGTCGCCATCTTTTCCAGAATAAGGTACTTTAACCGTTTCGGTCACTTGTTTGACGTCATCAGAACTTGCTGATTTACCTTCATCTTTTTCACTGTCTGAACTGTCCTCTTTACCTGATGATACTACAAAGGTAACAGTTGAATCTTCATCTACAGACTTGCTTGTAGGTGATTGAGATATAATTTTGCCTTTTTCTATTTTATCGCTTTTTTCTTCTTTCTCTTTTACAGGTTTCAAGCCTTTTTGCATAAGTTCTTTAGAAGCTTTGTCATAGGATTCACCTGTATAATTTTTTACATAAACTTGTTTAATACCTAGAGATTCAGTCAGTGCGATATTCGTGTCTTTGATTGGCACATAAGCGTCAGCTGAAATATTTTGATTTTCAATCAAGCCGCGCTCAAGTTTAGTTTTAGAGTATTCTTGGTTAATTGAGATATTTTTAAATCCGAGTTTCTTTAAGGCGTCTAATGCGTCTGCCTTTGTCATACCATATAAGTTAGGCATATGCGCTTTTTGAGGTCCTTTTGAAAGCACGATATTGACTGTTCCATGCTCTGCAACACGTTTGCCAGGCGCAGGATCAGTAGTGACAATTTGATTTTCCTGATATTTATCGCTGTACGCTCTCGTTGTTTTCCCGACTTTGATATGATGTTCTTTTAATATCTGCTGTGCTTGGGCTTCAGATTTTCCTCTTAAATCAGGCGTCTCAATGTATTTATCTCCAAACATACCGAACGCTAAGAATGTAATCAGACCAGCAAGTAAAAGGAAGAAG
Source organism: Staphylococcus piscifermentans (assembly GCF_900186985.1). Taxonomy (NCBI): domain Bacteria; kingdom Bacillati; phylum Bacillota; class Bacilli; order Caryophanales; family Staphylococcaceae; genus Staphylococcus; species Staphylococcus piscifermentans. The sequence goes on from NZ_LT906447.1 coordinate 1,810,399, forward strand.
ATGAGTGCGAAGAAAAACTTTTTCTTTTTCGAACGTTTTTTCTTCGGCATTTCATAAATCGGACCTTCTCCTCCTTGGAATTTCTGTTGCTCCACAATAGGAATCTGCATCGTTTCATTCAACGGTTCTGCTTCTTGTTTCGATGCATTGCGTTGTGCTTCGGGTCCAGGACTCGCTTGCTTAGCAATCGCATCCTTATCAATTTCAATCGTCTTTGCAGTGGCTTCCTCAGACACGTACTTTGATTCGTTCGCTCTTGAATTTTTAAGTACACTGCTTAAATCTCTTTTCATACTCTCTGTATCTTGATAGCGGTCATTTCTATTCTTTTCCGTAGCCTTTAAAATGACGTTACTAAGCGCCTGTGGTATTTCTGATCGTTGATCTGTCGCATTAGGCATGGCATCTTGAATATGTTTAATAGCTATACTTACCGCAGTTTCACCAGTAAAAGGCGGTTCTCCTACTAACATTTCATAGAGGACGATACCGATCGAATAGATATCTGTAGTCATATCTGTAGATTCACCTCTCGCTTGTTCTGGGGACAGATATTGTACCGTACCGAGAACATGACTCGTTTGCGTCATAGCAGTTTCGCTTAAAGCTTTTGCAATACCGAAATCTAGTATTCTCAAGGTTTTATGACGATCGACTAAAATATTTTGCGGCTTTATATCTCTATGTACAATTCCCGCTTCATGGGCATGTTGAATCCCGTCCAGAATTTGTTCGGCAAAGTTAATTGCAGTCTCAATACTGAGCGGTCCATGCGTTTTAATATATTCAGATAAGGTAGGCCCTTCGATATATTCCATAACCAAATAAAAATACTCGTTGTTTTCTCCAACATCAATCACATTGACGATATTTTCATGTGATAACTGAGAGGTATTGTGTACTTCTCGTTCAAAGCGGCGAATCATTTCCTCTTTTTCATGTGGTGCAATGTGAATCATCTTTACAGCAACTTTGCGATTGAGAATTGAATCTTCAGCGAGGTAGACATTGCTCATGCCGCCTCCGCCAAGAAATTCAACAATTTTATAGCGCTCATTGATTATTGAACCGATCATCATACCTTGTCACCTTCTATTTCAGCTAATACGAAGCTGACGTTATCCGTAGAGTGATACTCTTGCGCTAGATTCAAGAGTGTCTCTCCTTGCTCTTCTAGAGGAAGCGGTTCTGATAACTGCGTTTGTATGATATGAGGACGTACGAAATCTGTTAAACCATCAGAGTTCAATAAAAGGTAATCATAAAAATTAATACGTTTAATATAAACGTCTGGAATTACCATTTTATCCGTCCCCATCACTTTCGTAATAATATTACGTTGGGGGTGTGTAAATGCTTCTTCTTCAGTAATTTGGCCTGTCATCACTAAGTGGTTAACAAAAGAATGATCGCTCGTAATTTGCTCAATACTGCGGCTGTTCACTAAATAAGCACGTGAATCACCAATATTGGCAATGACTACATGATTATCAAAGATCAGCGCTGCTACGGCTGTTGTTCCCATGCCGCGAAATGCTTCGTTTGTAGAGGCATGGTGGTATAATTCTCTATTAATTTTCTGCAGTGTCGTGCGCAGCCAATCTTCTGCTTGGTCTTCTTCAACAAGATTTTCTGCTTCGAATAATTCTTGAATTCTATTGACCACAAATTGACTTGCAACCTCTCCGGCTTTATGCCCGCCCATTCCATCACATAAGATGAGCAATTGCTGTTCGGTTTGGTTGTAAAATACGCCTCCTGCATCTTCATTCTTTTCCCTATGATGTCCTGTGTCTGTAAAAAATTGTGCGTTTAGCATAGGATTCTACCTCGTTTCTACTTGACGTTTCTTCGCTCTCAATTGTCCACAAGCTGCATCAATGTCTGAGCCTTGCTCACGTCTGATTGTTGCATTAATACCAAGTCGTTTGAGTTCTTTTTCAAATTTGAAAATATCTTCTTTCGGTGTTTTCACATAATTACGTTCTGGAACATGGTTTACTGGGATTAAGTTAACATGACAATTTAAATTTTGAATTAAATGTGCAAGTTCACGTGCATGCGTTAATTGATCATTGACACCACCGAATAAACCATATTCAAAGGTAATACGACGATTTGTTTTTTCTTGGTAATATTGAATAGCTTCCATCAATTTTTCAATAGAATAAGCACGGTTAATCGGCATTAATTTAGAACGGATTTCATCGTTAGCCGCATGTAAACTTACTGCGAAATTAATTTGGATATCTTCATCCGCAAAATCATAAATACGCGGAATAATGCCAGAAGTTGAGACTGTAATATGGCGTGCACCGATATTCAAGCCATTATCATGGTTGACGATTTTCAAGAAGTCCATCATTTCATCATAGTTTTCAAACGGTTCCCCAATACCCATAATTACGATTTGAGAGACACGTTCGTCTGTCTCATCAAGTGCTTTTTGTACTGTTAAGACTTGAGAAACAATTTCGCCTGCTTCTAAATTACGTTTCAACCCACCAAGTGTAGAAGCACAGAAAGTACAACCGATACGGCAGCCTACTTGTGTTGTCACACATACTGAATTTCCGTACTCATGACGCATCAATACTGTTTCGATCGTATAGCCATCTTGTAATTCAAACAAGAATTTAATGGTACCGTCTCTACTTTCTTGTTTCACAACGGTTTCCAAAGTGGTCATTGTAAAGTTATCTTTTAATACCTCGCGCAAGTCTTTAGATAAGTTGGTCATTTCATCGATGCTGTCAACACGTTTCTCATAAAGCCATTGGAATATTTGTTTCGCTCTGAATTTCTGTTGGCCGTGTTCTACTAACCAATCTTGCATTTCTTCGTAACGCAATGAATAGATTGATTGTTTATCAAAATCAGGAAGAAAACGATTCTTTTTCTTCTTTTGAGTAGTTATCATTACTTATTTTCCTTTCTTCTAATCTTTGTAATAAAGAAACCATCTGAGTTAAAGTCTTGCGGCAAGATTTGTAAAGTTTTTACTTCCTCTCCTGTTGTTGGATGTGGGAATGGTTCAAATTCAAAGTCTTTGTTTTGTTTTAAAAATGTATAAATTACATTTTCGTTCTCCATCTGTTCTATTGTACATGTTGAATAGACGATAGTGCCACCCGGCTTTACAAAATCTTTAACATTATTCATGATTTCTAATTGTAAAGTGACTAAACCGTCTACTGTATTAGGTGTTTGTTCGTATTTTATCTCCGGTTTATGACGCAGTACGCCTAAACCGCTGCATGGTGCATCCACTAAAATTTTATCATATACTTTTTGATAAGGCTTTGTAGCATCATGTTGGAAGGCTGCTATATTTTTCAAGCGCAATTTACGAATGTTATGGTCAATCAAGTCAATCTTATGTTCATGAATATCTGTCGCATCTACATGCCCGCTTCCATCTAGCAATTCTGCTGTTTGACATGCTTTACCGCCTGGTGCACTGCAAGCATCTAAGATACTTTCGTCCTCAGCCGGCGCTAAGATTTGAGCCACAAACATTGAACTTTTATCTTGAATCGATACGATACCATCTTTAAACGCACGGCTTTCAGCTACCGGTCGTCCTGAAATATGCAGACAGTAATCAATATCTGTATCTTGAGTAACCGTATATCCTTCGTCCTCTAACTGTTGTGTCGCTTGGGCTACTGATTTGCGAGTGAGATTAACGCGTACTGTTTGTCCAGGACGTTCAAGCATCGCAGCCGCAATACGCTCAGTTGTTTCTAAGCCATGATGCGTCATCCATTGTTTCACAATCCATTTCGGTACACTATACATAATAGAAATGCGTTGTTTATCATCTTTAATATCAGCAGGATTCGGTAATTCAGAACGCATCATATTGCGCAAGATACCATTGACTACTTTACTGTTATGCAAACCGCCACGTGTCTTAGCAATCTCGACTGCTTCATTAATAATGGCATGATCTGGAACCTTATCCAAATAGCGATACTGATAAATACTCATCCACAGTAAATAACGCATCCACCCTTTAATTCTCGTTTGTACAAAGGGCTTCAAATAATATTCAAGCGTTAATTTTCTCTTGATTGTTCCATACACTAACTCTGTAAGCAAATTCTTATCCGCTCTGCTTAAATCATTTGCTTTCAACACTTCATTCAACTTTAAGTTGCTATAAGCTTTATCTTGAAAAATTGCTTCTAAGGTTTCAAACGCTAAGCTTCTCACATTCTGCATTATTTCAATTCCTTCCCGACTAAGTCCTCTTGATAGCCGCTCAAGAAATTAGCAGTCGGCATACGTTTCTTACCTGAAAGCTGAATTTCAGTCAAAGCAATCGCATCATCAGAACCTGTGCCGACAATAATAGCTTTTTTAGTTGTTTCTAGAATTTCGCCAGGATTGCCATTTTTCCCTTCTTCAATACGTGCTGCAAAAAGTTTCATATTCTTATCTTCAAGTTTCGTGTAAGCTACCGGCCATGGAGACAAACCGCGGATATGATTAAAAATTTGTTCTGCTGACTGTGTCCAATCAATGCGTTCATCTTCACGGCTGATATTAGAAGCAAAAGTCGCTTCAGCATCATCTTGCTCGATACGCTCATTCGTTCCATTGATGATTTCAGGCAATGTTTTTTTCAATAAATCTGCACCTAAGAAACTTAATTTATCGTGCATAGTTTCCACATTATCAGAAGCTTCAATCGCAATTGCTTGTTGTGAAATAATATCACCAGCATCTAGTTTAGGCGCCATATACATAATTGTGACCCCTGTTTCCTTCTCACCATCAATAATAGCTTGATGAATTGGTGCGCCGCCACGATATTTCGGTAGTAAAGAAGCATGCACATTGATTGCACCTAGTTTCGGAGCATCTAATAATGATTTCGGTAAAATCTGACCGAACGCAGCCGTTACAATTAAATCTGGTTTCATATCAATTAACGTTTGAAGGTCGTCTGATTGAGCAATTTTTTCTGGTTGATATACTTCAATACCGTTTTCTAATGCGACCTTTTTCACTGGTGGCGGTGTCATCACATGTTTACGTCCAACTGGGCGATCAGGCTGTGTCACCACTGCAATCACATCTTCTTCAGCTATCAACATTTCTAATACTTTAGTTGAGAAATCAGGTGTTCCCATAAATATTACTCTACTCATCTTCTAAATACGCCTCCAATTCTTCTTCAGTTAATTGTTTTTCCATTTTTTCTGTAAAAGGAATGCCATTCAATTGATCTACAATATGCAGAAGCATACGTGCAACATCATCATATGCAGTTAATTCTACCTTATTTCCGTGTAAATCGTAACTTTGAACAACTATCATCTGACTGCGTTCTACCGTCCCGAATACATCTGGAAATGAAACACTGCCCTCTAAGTCTGTCACTGTTTCATCTGATTGGCGCTCAATCGTCGGATTAATTAACTGCAACAAACCTTCCGCTTCCATATCAATGATAGCGACTTGCAGTGAAACGCCGATTTGCGGGGCACTTAATGCAGAAGCTTCAGTTTCGTACAAAGTATCCTCTATATCTAATAATAACTGTTTTAAATTATTATCAAACTTATTTACTTCATCTGCACGTTCGCGTAACTTCGAGCTGTTTGCCGGTACTAATTGTTTCACTGCCATTTTATCGACTCCTTAAAAAATTCATCCTTATATTATAGCGTAAATAAGAGAGAAAAGCGATAGCCCATAGTAAATCCACAATTCTTACAAGCCTGTGACAGTGGTTCAAAATTGCTTAAAACGGGTATATCATAGGTATTGTATAAAGTTTCAATTTATACGGGTATAGATTTAAGGTGGTGAAGATTCTTGGATGATATCAATAGAGATCAGGCATTTGTGGTTGCTGTTCTATATAAATATTATACTGAAAAGATTAATCACGGCTCAACGCCTGAAGAAGCAAATGACTTTAAAGATCAGTACTCACTCCAAGAAGATTATTTCTGTGATAAGGATTTAAATGAGTTCTTGGAAAACAGTAAAGTTTTGTGGGAAAAAGGTTACATTGACGGCAACTGGGATGGCGAAAAAGTAACTGATATTCGAATTTCTGACAAAGGATTCGACGCAGTTAATACTAATTTATTAAGTAAATAAAAGAATAATTAAGAGTAAGAAACGCACTTGTTTAAAACAACTCGATTGTTGTTTAACAAGTGCGTTTTAAAATTGAATAGCAATTCAGATCATCTACATCAATTATCTTAAAACAATATATGCTACGATAATTAAAATATTGATTACCAATCTGACACTTTGTTCTAAATAGTAAATTTTATGTCTGAATAATTTTTGATAAAGAATAATACCAATTTGAATGGCAGCCAAGCCAAGCACTAATAATGTAACAGCAGCTGCAAATGGATAAATAATAGCGCCGATATCTAATAAGTTACTTCCGAGAATTAATAAAACTAATGTACTCTTCGGCATCATCTCATTTTTGGTTAATAATAATATGGCTTGTAAAAAATTAAAGACTGAAAACAAAATAATCAGCGTTTTAAGAACGATCATAGTATCACCTCTTAATTAAACATTATACATGAGAAAGGTATCAGAGGTTAGTAAAATCTTAATTTAAAAATACTGCATATTATCTATCTTTTTATTGCCTTTCCATACTTTTTCAGCATTCGCTTTGATATAATTTTGAAACGCTTCATCGTTAATTCTCTCGTAACATTGATCTATGCAGAATACACGGTTATTGCAATTATGTGCATCACTGCCGATTAGATGAAATTTCTTATTTTCAATCATATATTGTGCGGTCTTTTCAATAAATGGTCCATAATCTCCGAGAATAGATGCAGCATTCATTTGTAGTAAGCAGCCTTGTTTCACTAATTCATCCAATACTTCAGGATGCCTTCTTATATAATCATTACGTTCAGGATGCGCAATTACAGGTTGCAGTCCTTCTTGAATAAAACCATCTATAGTTGTTTCAATAAAATCAGGAAATCCTTTGAATGGCGGTTCGATTAGAAAATAATACTGGCTGTCTGCTAAAGAAAGCAGCTGACCTTTTTCTAAATAATCAAGTGTATAGGGCTCAATATGAATTTCTTGACCACCCTTCACTTCAACCTCTATATTTAAGTTCTGCAATTGTTGATTCAATGTTTCGATTTTATGTAGGATTTCCTCTTTATCTGACATAAATGAATTTGTTTTATAATGTGGTGTCGCAATGATTTTATCAACGCCTGTTGCTTGTGCTGCTTTAGCCATTTCAATCGATTCTTCTATGTCCTTTGCACCATCGTCTATGCCATAAATAATGTGGTTGTGCAAATCAATCATGCTATCCTTCCTCTCCTCAGACTACATCGTCTCATTATTATTTACCCAATTATTAATGAAAAAAATGAACAAGCAACCATCAAAAAAGCTTGAATCGCTTTCTAAATAGTCACTTATCCATGGAATTCGTCTTCCTAATCTGTCTTAAATTAATTACATCATCATATATGGATTTATATCTATCTTCAATGAGAGCTTATCTTTAAGATATTTCTCATGATAATAATCATCTAAATACTGTAGTGCTTTATGCAGTTCCGGTTCGCTTTTATATTTTACTAATACTTGGAAGCGGTACTCTCGGTTAATACGAGCTAGAGCAGCTGAAGATGGACCTAGCACTAAAGCACGGTCTGTTAAGTGCTGCAATAAGATTTGATGCACATGGTTGGCCGCTTGCATGACTTCTTTCATGTTTACATGAGAAATCGTGAAGTTGATTAAGAAATAATACGGCGGATATTTGCCGATTTGACGATATTTCATTTCTTTATGATAGAAAGATAAATAATCATTAAGTTGAACATCTTGAATCGCATAGTGATCTGGATTATACGTCTGTATGATGACTTCTCCTTCTTTTTCATGTCGTCCTGCACGACCTGCAACTTGTGTCAGTAATTGGAACGTACGTTCACTCGCTCTGAAGTCAGGCAAGTTCAACATAGTATCAGCATTTAATACTCCTACTAAGGTGATATTCGGAAAATCCAGACCTTTCGCTATCATCTGTGTTCCTAGCAGAATGTCACCTTTCCCTTCGCCGAAGTCGTTCAATAATTTTTCATGCGCGCCTTTTCGTGATGTCGTATCCGCATCCATGCGAATGATTTTGGCATCTTCGAATTCCCGATTCAACAATTCTTCTACTTTTTGCGTGCCTGTACCCATTTGACGAATGTGTTCACTCTCACAATTAGGGCACTTATTCGGCGGTGTTTCTTGATAACCGCAATAGTGACATTTTAATTGGTCACTCGATTTGTGGTAAGTCAGTGAAATATCGCAGTTCGGACATTGCGGAACATGGCCGCAATCACGACATAGCACAAAGGATGAGTAGCCGCGCTGGTTCAAGAACAAGACAATTTGTTCATTGCGTGCGAGGCGTTCTTCAATGGCTGCACGTAGAGATGTTGAGAACATTGAACGATTACCTTCTGCTAATTCCTCACGCATGTCCACGATGTTGATTGCAGGAAGCGGTTGATTGTTTACACGCTCTGGTAAACTCAACAAATGATAAACTCCTTTTTCGGCACGAGCATAGGTTTCTAAACTTGGCGTCGCGCTACCTAATATCAAAGGGCACTGATGATACTCAGAACGCCAGAGCGCAATATCTTTCGCATGATAGCGAGGATAATCTTCTTGTTTATAAGTCGCTTCATGTTCTTCATCAATAATAATCATGCCTAAATTTGTAAAAGGTGCAAAGACACTTGAACGTGCACCGACACTGACACGTGCACGACCGTCACGAATCTTTTGCCATTCATCATAACGTTCACCCTTAGATAAAGCAGAGTGCAAGACAGCTACTTCATCACCGAAGCGTTTTTTAAAGCGTAAGACCATTTGCGGAGTCAAAGCAATTTCAGGGACTAACATCATGGCTTGCTTATCTTGTTGCAGCACCGCCTCAATCGTCTGCAAATATACTTCGGTCTTACCTGAACCTGTCACACCATGCAATAAGAAAGTCTCTTGTTTTTCTTCATCAATCACTTTTTTAATCGCATCATAAGCTTCTTGCTGACCAGGCGTCAATTGGCGTTTTTCTTCTTGTTCAAAGATACGAGATGCATAAGGATCACGTTCCATAATCGCATCGTATTTTTCGACAAAGCTATTTTTTTCTAATGTTTTCACACTTGATTGTGACAAGCCCGCTTCTTCAATTTCTTTTAATGGTACATCTCGATTTTGCTCATCCAATAAATAGGCATACACGTCATATTGTTTAGGATGTTTTTCTAACATCGCTAATACATCATCAGGATTGTGTTCAGGTGCAATCCGTATCGCACGCTGCGTTTTTTTCTTAGTATTTTGCGACAACAGGGTAACCTCTCGAACTGCGCCTTCCTCCATTAATGGCACCAAGCGATCTAAATCACCATTTTGTTGTGCTGTTTTATATGCATAATGGCCTTCACGGTCAAATTTTTTCAGCAAATCTTCAGGAATCAATTCATCTTCTACCATCTCGAATGCTTTCGTATATTTAGCTTTAATAGCACTCGGCAACATCACTTCTAAGATAGAAATACGTTTCGTCACATGATACTTGCCGTACCATTCACTTAAATCTACCAATTCCGGTGTTAATTCTGGTTTAATATCTTGAATCTCTTTAATTTCTTTTAATTTTTCTAAATCTAACTCTGGATCTGCTTCCTCAGCAATTTCCATGACATACCCTTGAATCGTTCTAGGTCCAAAGGGAACAATGACCCGCACGCCAACTTGAATAATGGGTGCGAGCCGTTCTGGTATTAAATAATCAAAGGTAAAGTCTACATTCTTCGCTGGGACATCAACGATAACCTTTGCTATCATATTATTTCCACCTACGTTCTAATTCATCTAAAATTCGTTCAGCAAGTTGCTGTTTCTTCCCTTTCTCAATACTGACTGCTTCATCTTCTTTGAAAAAGAGTGTCACTTCATTATCATCAGAATTGAATCCGATGGAAGTATCTCCGACGTTATTTGCAATAATCACATCGGCATTTTTACGTTCTAATTTATCTTTCGCATATTTTTCCACATCTTGTGTTTCGGCTGCAAAACCAATGAGTTTCTGATGCGCTTTATAATCTCCTAAATATTTCAAAATATCTTGTGTTCTCGTAAAGGTAATCGATAAATCGCCGTCTTGTTTTTTCATTTTATGTTCTAATTGGTCGGCTGGCTTATAATCAGAAACGGCTGCTGATTTAAACACCATATCTTGTGCATCATATCGTGTCTTGACCGCTTCAAACATATCTTCAGCACTCGTTACAGGTACGAAATCCACATTATCTGGCGGTGTCAGATACGTCGGTCCGCTGACCAATGTGACATGAGCGCCCCTTTTCTGCAAAGCATCGGCAATAGCGTATCCCATTTTCCCAGAAGCACGATTAGAGACGTAACGTACTGGGTCAATAACTTCCACAGTCGGTCCTGCAGTGACGAGTACATTCTTGTCACGATACCAAGAAACATCTTGTATCTGTTCAGACATATGGTTCAAAGCTTTCATTTCTTGTTCCACAAACGCCATGATATCTAAAGGCTCCATCATACGGCCTTTCGCAACATAGCCACAAGCTAAGAATCCTTCACCAGGTTCTGCGAAACGATAACCATCTTGCGCTAACACTTTCATATTGTGCTGCACGCGTGGATTTTCATACATATGCACATTCATTGCCGGTGCAGCAAATTTAGGTACTGTTGTAGCTAATAACGTTGAAGTTATCATATCATCTGCAATACCATTAGCTAGTTTACCTAAAATATTTGCAGTTGCGGGTGCAATAATTACAGCGTCTGCCCAATCACCTAAAGCAATATGTTGAATTTCAGCAGGATTTTCTTCCACAAATGTATTTGTATATACCGGGTTTCTGCTTATCGCTTGAAAAGCAAGCGGCGTTACAAATTCTTGCGCATGTTCAGTCAACATGACACGCACTTCATAGCCACTCTGTGTTAATTTACTTGTTAAGTCGATGGCTTTATAGGCTGCAATGCCTCCTGATACTGCCAATAATATATTTTTCATAGATTTTTTCCTCCATGATTGATTTCTATCTATGTATCACGTACTTACAATAAAAAATGAGGCCATGGATACAAAATCACATGTCTCATTTTTATGTTCACACATTATTTTAACACTGTATACAGAAAAAGTCCTTTGCTTTGCAAATCATATTGATTGTAAATGAAGACTGAATTCAGTAATCTATCTTCAGATTAAAAAAGAAAGGAGACTTTCCATTGAAAACCATTACTACTTTTGAAGATTTGCAAAATGAAATCAACACTCATGAGAAATTACTGTTATTCGTGATGTCTGACGGATGTACAGTTTGTCATGCGGATCAACCGAGAATACAAGCATTAGTCGAAGAGATAAATTTACTCGCTGTCCAAATTACAGTTAATCAAATGCCTGAAGCTGCCGGACAACTTTCCCTCTTCACATCACCTGTTGTGATTTTGTTTAAAAATGGTAAAGAATTTCATCGTCAAGCTCGTATTATCGATTTTGAAAAACTGAAACGATCTATGGAACAGCTGAAAATGATATAAAAATACCGTAAAAGTCAAATGCCAACTTTTACGGTATTTTTAAAGATATCAGTCTTTAGTTTCAAATTCGCCTTCATCCAATTCTGGTTCAATTGGAGTGATTTTGCCAGCAGCAATTTCTTCTAAAGCTTTACCTACAGTTTTCACTGAATGGTATTTCTCTAAAAGTGCTGTATCTGGTTTATCGTATAATTCACGTGCGCGTTTGGCTGCCACTGTAGCGATTAAATATTTTGAACTTACTTTTGAAGTCAGTTGGTTAAGCGGTGGGTATAACATTATTTTTTGGCCTCCAATATCATTTTTCTATACTTTGCTTCGATACGTTCTCGTTTTAAATGTTCGGCAGCAACAATGGATTGTACCCGCTCTTTAGCGAGTTCCACTTCATCATTTACCACTACATAGTCGTAAAGATTCATCATTTCGACTTCTTTACGGGCTTCTTTGACACGGCTTTGAATCTTTTCATCGGATTCAGTACCGCGGCCGATTAAACGTTCTCTTAGGTGGTCTAAACTTGGCGGTGCGAGGAAGATAAATAGTGCATCAGGAAATTTCTTGCGTACTTGCTTTGCACCTTCTACTTCGATTTCCAGGAAGACATCATGTCCTTGATCCATCGTGTCCTTCACATATTGAACAGGTGTGCCATAATAGTTTCCTACATATTCCGCATACTCTATGAATTGATCTTGAGCAATGAGTTGTTCAAATTCTCGTTTTGTCTTGAAAAAATAATCAACGCCATCTTGTTCGCCTTCACGCATGTCACGTGTCGTCATTGAAATAGAATACTTATATGATGTTGCAGGATCATCAAATATTTCTTTACGAACCGTGCCTTTGCCGACTCCAGATGGACCTGATAAGACAATCAGTAAACCTTTTTCATTATCCATGCCTTACGACCTCTCTAAGCTATTGTTGTATTATATAATGATACCATATCTATTATAAAGTTGTATAGATGCCACATGCAAAATTCTATACAAGCCCTGTACGTGTCAACTCTTACTATGCATGATACAATAATAAGAACGTATTAAGTACAACGAAACTATTAAAGGTGGCTGATGACAATGGCTTATGATGGCCTTTTTACTAGAAAGATGGTTGAAGAACTTCAGTTCCTAAAAGGTGGACGCATTCATAAAATCAATCAGCCTGATAATGATACCATTATTATGGTTGTGCGTCAGAACCGAAAGAATCATCAATTATTACTTTCCATCCATTCCAATTTTTCACGCATGCACATTACTCAGAAGAAATATAATAATCCCTTTGATCCACCGATGTTCACGCGTGTTTTCCGTAAACACTTAGATGGAGGTATTATTCAAGATATTCGCCAAATCGGCAACGACAGACATATTGAAATCGATATTCAAAGTACGGATGAACTCGGCGATAAAATTTATCGTACTGTTATCTTAGAAATCATGGGTAAACATAGTAATTTAATCTTAGTGGATAACGAACGCAAGATTATAGAAGGATTCAAGCATCTGACTCCGAATACGAATCATTATCGTACCGTGATGCCTGGTTTCAAATATGAGGCGCCGCCTACTCAAAATAAAATGAATCCTTACGAAGTATCAGGCCAAGAAGTGCTCAAATATATTGATTTCAATCAAGGAAATGTGGCGCGACAATTATTGCAGAACTTTGAAGGATTCAGTCCGCTGATTACTAAAGAAATCACCGAGCGCCGTCAGTTTATGACTTCTGAAACATTGCCTGCTGCTTACGATGAAGTCATGGCAGAAACTAAATTAGAGCCTGTACCGATTTTTCATAAAAATCACGAAACCGGAAAAGAAGACTTCTATTTCATGCGCTTAAAGCAGTTTGACGATGATAGCGTCGTGTATGACTCACTTGATGAGTTGCTGGATCGTTTCTATGATGCGCGCGGCGAACGTGAACGTGTTAAACAGCGTGCTAATGATTTAGTTAAATTTGTGCAGCAGCAATTACAGAAAAGTCGTAATAAATTGACGAAATTGCATGCAGAATATGAAGGTACACAATCTAAAGAAACAGAACAGCTATACGGCGAGCTTATTACAGCGAATATTTATCGTATTCAACAAGGTGACGAATCACTGACTACACAAAATTATTATACAGGCGAAGAAGTGACGATTCCTTTAGATCCGACGAAATCCCCTTCTGTGAATGCGCAGTATTATTACAAACAATATAACCGTTTGAAGACACGTGAACATGAATTGGAACGACAGATTCAATTGACCGAAGAAAATATTGCTTATTTTGAATCTATAGAACAACAGCTAACGCATATCACTGTTGAAGATATTGATGAAATTCGCGAAGAATTGGCAGAACAAGGATTCATGAAACAACGTCAGAACCGTAAGAAAAAGAAACAACCGCAAATTCAATTGCAGACGTATTTATCTTCAGATGGCGATTTAATTTATGTAGGTAAGAATAATAAGCAGAATGATTATCTGACGAATAAGAAAGCACGAAAAGGATATTTGTGGTTCCATACGAAAGATATCCCAGGGTCACATGTGGTGATCTTTGCAGATGAACCGAGCGAAACGACAGTGGAAGAAGCAGCTATGTTATCCGCTTACTTCTCCAAAGCAGGAAGTTCTGCCCAAGTCCCTGTAGATTATACTGAAATCCGTAACGTGCATAAACCTTCAGGTGCGAAACCTGGTTTTGTAACTTATGATAATCAAAAAACATTGTACGCAACACCGGATTACGATAAAATTCAAGAGATGAAAAATAATGCTCAAAAAGCATAGTCTGAAATAGCAATACTCCCTCTATCATTATGCACTCTAAAAATGCAGTAATAGAGGGAGCATTTTTTATAATTCCATGTAAAAGGAATCAGGCTGTTCAAGATTGTAAGCGCCACTGCTCCAAATAAGTGTTACTAAGTCTGTTGCACCTAGATTTTCAATTTGATGCGCATAGCCTGCAGGAATATCGACAGCTTCAAATTGTTCGCCAGATACAAAGTATTCCATAGTATGATGACTGAATATATTTTTAAGACGGATGACTCCAGTACCTGATACGACTAAGTATTTCTCAACTTTTGAATGATGCCAATGATTGCCCTTAAGGACACCTGGTTTAGCAACCGATATAGAAATTTGCCCTTTTTCTGTTGATTTTAGAAAATCTGCTGTTGTACCGGTGAAATTGTCTTTCGAGAGAAGCTCATAGCGCAACTGTTCTGCAGGTAAGTAACTGATATACGTACTGTACAGTGCTTTTGCAAACGGCTCTCCTAAATTAGGTAATTCAGCGTTTTTGCGCAAATTCTTGAAGGTTTCAATACGCTTCACTAAATTTCCTAACGTAATCTGGAAAGTATTGGGGACCGTTAAAGCATTTTCGGTAACTGTGGGATTTCCTTCAACTGCACGCTTGATTTCTTGGATGACATCTTCAATGTAGTTGAGTTGAAGCGGAACCTCTGAATCGTGAAGCGTAATTTCAGCATCATGTATAACTGCATCACAGAAAGTCGCTACAATATTTTCGCTGCCCGGTTGTGCCCATTTACCAAATATTTGGTATAAGCGATAAATTAAAATGACATTTCCGTTTTCCTCTGAAAATTGATTTAAAGCCTGTTCAGCTGCACGTTTACTTTGCACCAGCAACGAATCTTTTTCTTCGAAGGCAGATGATATAAATAAAATGGGTGGTAACTTTGTATTACGCTTTAAATTCTCTAAAAATTCCTGTAAGAATTGGGTATTCTTCTTTATAAATGCTTTATCTAGCGGCGTTTGTTCATCATCAGCTAAATAAACTATGAAATCTGCCTCCATCAAATATTGTTGTCGCAATATTATAGGCGTGGCTTGTGATACAGGAAGCACTTTATAGTCACTATATTGTTCTAAATCTGTTATTAAATTCTTGCCAATAAATCCATTTACGCCTGTTACTAAAATATTTTTCATTTATACTCAATTCCTTTGTGTAGTTCGTAGTTGTTATAATCATGTCTATACTTTTTAAAATGAAAATCTTCTGATACTTCGCTGCTTGGTTGGAAGTTGCGGTGGTTTACGTTTAATTATTTTGTTATCGATAATTAACTCAGCATTTTGGATTATTTCTCGCATTACCTCATGCAGTTTTACTAAGTGCTTTTCTTCAAATAAAGAAGCCATAATGAATGGTCTGTAACCGATATGATGCGCATCTGAGGCAATAAAATGTGCAAGGTTGCATTGGATCATTTCTATCGCAGATTTCTGCAAAGTTCTGCCGAAATACCCGCCTAATGAACTAGAAGTAATCTGGCTCAATGCACCCTCGCTTACTAATTCGAATAACAAATGCATATCTTGAATAATCGCTTGATTGCGCTCTGGATGGGCAATAATCGGAATATACCCCTTACTTTTCAAGTCTTTAAACACTTGCTTAGTGTACTGCGGTATCTCATTTGGCGGAAACTCTACTAATATATAGCGTGAATGATTCAAACCTTTGATATCACCGTTTTCTAAATGACTGATTAAATCCTCGCTGATTCTTACTTCTTGTCCCGGGTATAATTTGATATTTGAATGTTCAACTTCTCTTAGGTTACATAATTCTTTTATTTTCAACTCTACTTTATCAAAAGTGTTTGGAAAGTGAGACGTAAAGTGAGGTGTAGCAATAATACCTGTTATACCTTCTTCCTCCGCTTGTTGAATCAGTTCAATTGCCTCTGTGCTGCTTTGTGCACCGTCATCAATATTAATAAGAATATGACTATGTATGTCAATCACTGTAATTCGTCTCCATTCATTACATTGTACATTACTATATAATTATACATTAATATAGCAGTAATAGGAACGAAAAAAAGCCTGGAATAAATCAATATCCCAGACCTCATATAACTCTATTTTAATCCATTAAAGCAAGTTGGAAATTAACCCCGAAACGATCTTGTATCCAGGCAAATTCGCGATAAGGCCCTAATTCAGTCTTAGCCATTAATATTGCGCCGCCTTTCTTCAAACCGCTGTATAAACGTTCCATTTCCATCGCATTATCTACTGTCACAAATAACGAAATAGATGGATTCATCGGAATTTCTGTTCCGTTAGTGTTATCTATTGCCATTAAAATCTGGTCTTTTAATCGGAAAATCGAATGTTGCACAGCGCCCGCTTCACCACTGCCGAACTCATCGTATTTCACCATAGATATTACTTCGCTGTCTTCAAAGAGCGATGTGTATAATTCAATTGCTTCTTCCGCTTGATTGTCGAACATTAAAAAAGTCGTAACTTTTGGAATGTGCACAAAAATCCCCTCCTACTATTTTGCTTACCGAAACCCTTTTCAGTATATGTAACTTACTATACATAGTATAATACGTTTATTATGAATTGATAAGTAAAACCCGATTCGAGATAATACAACTGGAGGTTGATGAATCATGTCTTATTTAATTTGGCCGATTATCGTTATGGTATTAATCGTACTGCTCGGTTACCTCTTTGTAAGATGGTATCTTAGATAATAGATTGAAGCGAGAATGGAACAAGATAATGTTCTGCTCTCGCTTTTTAATTTCTGAAAAACAAAACAGCCCGCCTCAAATTGCCGATTCTGTGAACCAGTAACTTGCTTCGGACTGTCTCGCCTCAATTTTAAATATAACCTTTATCTTTAATATCTGATTTTGCTTTTTTAAAAATGTTTGTACTTTGTTCGTTTGATAACCATTGATTTTCTGGTTGTTCTTGGTTGTCATCTTGAGTTCGATAATCTTCATTTGCCGATAAAAATTTATTCAAATGTGCAAATGGATTTTGTGCTGAATGTACTTCTGCATTGGACATGGTCATCCCCTCCAAGTACATCTTATGCTAAATTATCGCGCCATTCAACTAAAGACTTAATATCTTCAGTAGAAATTTTGCCTTCATCTTCTGCTACGTCAATTAATTCATTATAATTACTCAAAGTATATAGAGGAAGATCTGCTTCTTTGAACATTGTATCAGCTTTAGCTAATCCATATGTGAAGATGGCTACCACTCCTAATACTTCAGCGCCTGCTTCTCTTAATGCTTCAGCAGCAACTAATGAAGAGCCACCTGTAGAGGTTAAATCTTCTACAACCACAATTTTTTTGCCTTTACTTGGTGCACCTTCAATTTGATTTTGTTTACCATGGCTTTTACTTTTAGAACGAACATAGCTCATCGGCATATCTAATTTTTCAGAAATGAAAGCTGCATGTGGAATGCCCGCTGTCGCAGTTCCAGATACGATCTCAGCTTCCGGAAAATGTTCTTGAATCAATTCAATTAAACCATCACGAATGTCATTACGTACTGCTGGATAACCTAAAGTTACACGGTTATCACAATAAATCGGTGATTTGATACCTGAACTCCATGTAAATAAATCATTGGGTGAAAGTGCTACTGCACCGATATCTAATAATGATTGAGCAATTTTCTTTGACATATTAACCTAACCAACTTTCTTTAATTTGATGATAACTTTCTACTGGATTCTCGCTTTGAGTAATCGGACGTCCTACTACAATGTGTGTAGAGCCTAACTTGCGTGCTTCATCTGGCGTAGTAATACGTTTTTGGTCATCTTGACCATAATCTGCTGGACGGATACCTGGTGTTACTTTCAAGAATTCCGGTCCAAGTTCATCTGTGAGCAATTTCGCTTCTAACGGAGAACATACAACACCATCTAATCCTGCTTGCTTAGTGAGTTTAGCGTAATTCAATACCGCTTCTTCAATAGTCGTTTGGATATTTTGTTCTTTATTCAACATTTCTTCAGTTGTAGAAGTCAACTGTGTCACAGCAATAATCTTTGTATCTTTGTTAACGCTGCGTAATCCTTCTACTGCTTGACGCATCATTTCAGTTCCGCCTGCTGCATGTACATTCACTAAATCAACATTCAGACGGCCGAGTCCTGCCATCGCTTGTTTAACCGTATTCGGGATATCATGCAATTTCAAATCTAGGAAAAGATGATGGCCACGGTCTTTAATACGGTTGATTAATTCTGGACCAGTTTGATAATAAAGTTCCATACCAATTTTGATGTATAAAGGTTCATCAAATAAATCTAAGAAATTTTCTACTTCTTCTGCTGTTGCGAAATCAAGCGCAATAATCGGTAAAGGTAAGTTTGTGTTTGTCATTATTTCGTCACCTCATGAGTTCTTCCGTACAATTCATTAATATGGTTGACACCAAGTTTGTCTAATAAAGCTGGTAATTCATCAATGATTTCTTTGCAAACCATTGGATTTTGGAAATTCGCTGTGCCGACTGCGACTGCATTCGCACCTACTGAAATATAGTCAATGACATCTTGTGCGTTTTGTACGCCGCCCATTGCGATAATTGGAATATCTACTGCTTTGCGCACTTCATAAACCATACGCAATGCTACAGGTTTAATCGCTGGTCCACTTAAACCGCCTACGGTATTCGCGATAATCGGTCTGCCTGATTTACCATCGATGCGTAAACCGACTAGAGTGTTGATCATAGTAAGACCATCTGCATATTCTGCAATCGCTTCTGCCATTTCAACAATATTTGTGACATTAGGTGATAACTTCACGTAAACTGGCACTTCGGACACTGCTTTTACTTTACGTGTTAATTCAGCAGCCACTTGTGGATCAACACCGAATTGCATTCCGCCTTCTTTAACATTCGGGCAAGAAATATTCAATTCCAATGCTTTCACATTCGGTGCTTTAGAAATATGTTCCGCTACATAAACATAATCTTCTTCAATCGAACCTGCTACGTTGGCGATAATCGGAACATCAAATTGTTCAAGCTTCTTCAATTCGTGTTCAATAATGTGATGCACACCTGGATTTTGCAACCCGATAGCATTAATCATACCGCTATCTGTTTCAGCTACGCGTGGTGTTTCATTGCCATAACGCGCTTCTTTCGTTGCTGCTTTAATCATAATTGCGCCTAGTTCGCTCAAATCATAAAATTGACTGAACTCTGCACCGAAAGCAAAACAACCGCTTGCAGGCATAACAGGATTTTTCAAATCTAATCCAGGAATTTCAACATTTAATCGGCTCATAAGATGACTGCTCCTTTCTCAAATACCGGTCCATCCGTACAGACTTTCACGTAACTTGTGTCAGATTCAGGAGTATGGCAGACACAAGCATAACAAGCTCCAATACCGCAGCCCATACGTTCTTCAAGTGATAAGAAACCTTCTACATCCGCAAGTTTCTCATGTTCTTTAATCGCTTTTAACATCGGTTTAGGCCCACAAGTATAATAAATATCATAATCTACAGGCAGATCCGAAATCACATTCGTCACAAATCCTTTGGCACCCATTGAGCCATCTTCCGTCACAATATGTGTTTCTCCTAATTGTTCAAATTGCTCCGCATAGAACACATCTTTTTTACTTCTGAATCCGAGCACGTGTACAGTTTCAATACCAAGTCGATTTAATTGTTTGGATAATTCATATAATGGAGGAACACCAATACCGCCGCCGACTAATAAAGCTTTACGTTCTGCTTTTTCAATTGGGAAGCCGTTTCCTAAAGGTGCAATGATATCAATCGTATCGCCCGCTTTCATTTCAGATAGACGTTGTGTGCCAGCGCCTTCTGCACGGTATAACATCGTAAAGGTATCGAGTTCTGGTTCGATATGGCAAATAGAAATTGGTCGGCGCAGCATGTGCAGTGAACCTTCTCCCACTTTAATATGCACAAATTGACCAGGTTGTTTCATTTTCCGTGTTACCGGCCCTTTTACTTTTATTTCGAAAATGCGGTCCGCAATTTCCTGATTGGATACGATAATATTTTCTTCCACCGCAAATATCCTCCTTCAATATAAATTACTTGGCTGTCGTTCATTAATTCGCTTTCTCTATTGTACATGAATTCCCGTAAAATGTATGTGTCTGTTCTTAAAAAAATCTACAGTTTCAGCTTTGCTGCTTACAGAACGAAGCGCTTCTAGAACCTTCTGTTAAAAGTAAGATTCTAAAAGCTGCTTTGTTACATTTGTTTCATTGTAAAAGTCATACTTTCAATGACATTTGTAAGTGCATTTGCTGTATCTAATGAAGTTAAGCAAGGGACACCGTTTTCAACTGAAGCACGACGGATTTGGAATCCATCTCTTTCAATTGTTTTCCCTTTTGTCATAGTATTAATGACAATCTGTACTTCGCCGTTTTGAATACGTGTCAACAAGTCGTCTTCCCCACCGATTTTACCGACTGTTTCAACCGGAATGTGATGTTCAGAAAGTTTCTGAGCTGTGCCTGCTGTCGCTAAAATTTTATAGCCGACTTCGTTCAAACGTTTCGCCACTTTAACCATTTCGTCTTTATCTTTATCGCTTACTGTTATTAAGACTGTTCCGTGATCTTTAACTTCTACGCCACTTGCAGTCAACCCTTTGAATAACGCCTTTTCTAACGTTAAATCTTTACCCATTACTTCACCTGTAGATTTCATTTCAGGCCCTAAAGTAATGTCTACATTTTTTAATTTATTGAAACTGAATACTGGTGCTTTCACAAAGACACCTTTTGTATAAGGTTGAAGTCCAGGTTGATATCCTAAATCACTTAACTTTTCACCTAAGATAGCACGCATTGCCAACTGAGCCATCGGGATATGAGTGATTTTACTTAGGAATGGTACCGTACGGCTTGAACGAGGATTCACTTCTAATACATACATCCCATCATGTGCAAGTACGAACTGAATATTGATTAAGCCGATGATGTCTAAACCTTTTGCTAATTTCGTTGTGTAATCTTCTAAGGTGCTGATTTCATCTGGTGTGAGTGTTTGCGGAGGGTATACGGCAATGGAGTCACCTGAGTGTACGCCAGCTCGCTCAATATGTTCCATAATACCTGGAATAATCACCGTTTCACCATCACTGATAGCGTCGACTTCAATTTCTTTACCTGTTAAGTAACGGTCGACTAATACCGGGTGTTCTGGACTTGCTTTCACCGCTTCTCTCATATAATTCTCAAGTTCCGCATCGTTGTATACAATTTCCATTGCACGTCCGCCAAGCACATATGAAGGACGTACGACCACTGGATAGCCTATTTCGCGTGCATTTTCTAATGCTTCTGCTGGAGAAGTTGCTGTTTTACCTTTAGGTTGCGGCACATGGATTTTGTTGAGTAACGCTTCAAATTCTTTTCTATCTTCTGCACGATTCAAGTTTTCTAAAGAAGTTCCTAAAATGCGAACACCCTTCTCAGCTAACTTGTCCGCCAGGTTGATTGCAGTTTGTCCGCCAAATTGCACTACTACACCTTTAGGCTGTTCTAAATCAATAATATTCATTACATCTTCAACTGTTAAAGGTTCGAAGTATAATTTATCAGAGATGGAGAAATCAGTGGATACTGTTTCTGGGTTGTTATTGACGATAATTGCTTCGTATCCTGCATTTTGAATCGCCCATACTGCATGTACAGTTGCGTAATCGAATTCAACCCCTTGACCGATACGGATTGGACCTGATCCTAATACAATGACTTTCTCTTTCTCTGTTACTATTGACTCATTATCTCTTTCATAAGTACCGTAATAATAAGGTGTTGAAGATTCAAATTCTGCTGCACAAGTATCGACCATTTTGTACACTGGATGGATGTCGTTGGCTTTACGCAATTCCGTCACTTCATCTTCTGTCATATCGAATCGATGTGCAATTACTTTATCGCTGAAACCGTAATCTTTAGCATACTTTAGATATTCGATGTCGCCTTTATGTTCTTTTAATTCGTGTTCGATATCAATAATATGTTGAAATTTATTTAAGAAGAAATAATCGATTTGCGTCATTTCATGTATTTCTTCTAATGTAGTACCACGACGAATCGCTTCTCCGATAAAGAAGAGACGTTCGTCATCTTGTTGTAAGATACGTTCTTTTATGTAGTCTAATTCGTAACTTTCACCGTTTGGTAAACCTAAATGATGCACGCCATATTCTAATGAACGAATTGCTTTTAATAATGATTCTTCGTAAGTTCTGCCGATAGCCATCACTTCGCCAGTGGCTTTCATTTGAGTACCGAGTACACGCTCTCCTTTTTCAAACTTATCGAATGGGAAACGTGGAATTTTAGAAATCACATAATCTAAAGCTGGTTCAAATGCGGCATATGAAGTCCCTGTAACTGGATTCAACATTTCATCTAAAGTTAAACCGACAGCAATTTTCGCTGCGAGCTTCGCAATTGGATAACCTGTTGCTTTAGAAGCTAACGCTGATGAACGTGAAACACGTGGGTTTACTTCAATGATGTAGTAATTCATAGAATGAGGATCTAATGCAAGTTGTACGTTACAGCCCCCTTCGATACCTAAGGCACGAATCACTTTCAATGAAACATCGCGCAACATTTGGTATTCCACATCTGTCAACGTTTGACTTGGTGCTACTACAATGGAGTCGCCTGTATGGATACCGACTGGGTCGATATTTTCCATATTACATACTACGATGGCATTATCATTCTTATCGCGCATCACTTCGTATTCAATTTCTTTAAACCCTGCAATCGATTTTTCAATTAAACATTGTGTAGCCGGACTATAATGCAAGCCATTTGTGACGACTTCTTTCAATTCTTCATCATTATGACAGATACCGCCGCCAGTACCGCCCATTGTGAAAGCAGGTCTTACGATTAATGGATAACCCACTTGTTCTTTAAAAGCAAAAGCTTGCTCGACAGTGTTGACAATATCACTTTCTGGTACCGGAACATCTAATTCATTCATCAAGCTGCGGAATAGTTCACGGTCTTCAGCTTGTTGGATGGAACTTAACTTCGTTCCTAATAATTGCACATTATTGGCTTCTAGTACGCCACTGTCATGCAATTGGATTGCCATATTCAAACCTGTTTGACCGCCTAAAGTCGGCAGCAATGCATCAGGTTGTTCTTTTCGAATAATACGGGCAATAAAGTCATGTGTTAATGGTTCAATATAAACCTTATCGGCAATCTCTTTGTCCGTCATAATTGTAGCTGGATTAGAGTTGACCAGAATCACTTTGTAACCTTCTTCTTTCAAAGCAAGACAGGCTTGTGTTCCAGCATAATCAAATTCGGCTGCTTGGCCGATAATAATCGGTCCTGAGCCAATTACTAAAATCGTTTTAATTTCATTATTCTTAGGCATTTGTGTAACGCTCCTTCTCATTCGCTTTGAATTCATTCATCATAGAGACAAATTGGTCGAATAAATAATTTGAATCAGTAGGTCCTGGGCATGCTTCTGGGTGGTATTGTACTGAAAAGGCAGGGAGCGTTTTATGTTTTAAGCCTTCAACTGTCTGATCATTTAAAGCAATATGTGTCACTTCTAAATCTGTTTGTTCAACTGAATCAGCGTCAATCGCATAACCGTGATTTTGACTCGTTAAAGCTACTTTCCCTGTAGCTAAATCTTTGACTGGATGATTCGCACCGCGGTGTCCAAATTTCATTTTAAATGAAGTTGCACCTTGTGAAAGTGCAAATAATTGGTGGCCGAGACAGATACCGAAGAATGGAATTTTGCCTAGAATACCTTTAATCATTTCAATCGCTTCAGGCACATCTTCAGGGTCGCCCGGTCCATTAGATAACATAACTCCATCTGGCGCCATCCGAATAATCTCTTCTGCTGATGTGTTGTAAGGCACTACTGTAACGTTACAACCACGCGCATTTAATTCTCGAACGATATTTTGTTTCTTTCCGAAGTCTACTAAAACGACGCTTAAATCAAAGCCAGTTGATACATAAGGTGATTTCGTCGATACAGTAGGAACTTCATCGCGAGACAGTTCAAAGTGTTTTAATGATTCGACAAGTTCTGGAATATCTTCTGCATGGTCTGTAAACCCAGCTTTCAAAACACCGTGTTGACGGATTTTACGTGTGATACTGCGTGTATCTACACCAGAAATTCCAGGAATGTCAAATTCTTTCAAGACTGCGTCAAATGTTTTCTGCTTGCGGAAATTGCTTGGATGCGTACTTGCTTCTTTTACCACTACTCCGTTTAAAGTGGGGACAAGAGATTCGAAATCATCTCTGTTAATACCATAGTTACCAATCAACGGATAAGTGAAAGTGATAATTTGGCCAGTATAAGACGGGTCGGAAATCGTTTCCTGGTAACCTGTCATTGCCGTGTTAAAGACAATTTCGCCTTTAGTTAAATGATCTGATCCAAGCTTTCTGCCTTCGTAAATAGAACCATCTTCAAATACAAGATATCGTTTTGCCAACATATTTAATTAATCCTCCTTGAATGCCACTTCTCCAGCTACCATAGTCAATACTGGATTACCGTATACTTTATAACCGATAAATGGTGTGTTGCTTGATTTTGATTGGAAATCTTCTGCTTTGATTTCGCGTTCTTCTTCTAAATCGATTAAAGTAAGATCTGCTGTTTTACCTTCTTCTAATGTGCCATATGGCAAGTCAAAGATTTTTGACGGTTTGATTGTTAAATAATCTACTAATTGTTGTAAAGACCAATCTCCATTTTTCACGAAGTGTGTGTATAATAATGGGAATGCTGTTTCACTGCCGACAATACCGAATGGTGCTTTAACCATTGGTTGGTCTTTTTCATCTGCTGCATGTGGTGCATGGTCTGTTGCGATACAATCGATTGTGCCGTCTAATAAACCTTCAATCAAGGCTTCTCTATCTTCTTTGCTTCTCAATGGAGGATTCATTTTAAACATAGCGTTATCGCCAGGGATATCGTCTTCTGTCATTAATAAATGGTGCGGTGTCACTTCTGCAGTGACACGAATTCCTGCGCGTTTCGCATCACGGATAGCACGAACGCTTTCTTTTGTAGAAACGTGGCAGACATGGTAATGACAATCTGCAGCTTCTGCTAATAATACGTCACGTGCGATTTGTACAGCTTCACAGATATTTGGAATACCTGGAATACCTAATTCTTCGCTGCGTTTACCTTCGTGCATTGCACCGCCGTAAATTAAGCTGTTATCTTCACAGTGTGCGACAACTGCTTTGTTGACTTTAGCTGCTTGTTGCATTGCTTCATACATGGTACCTGCTGTTTGTACCCCTACACCATCATCTGTAAAAGCAAATGCACCGTGATCTGCTAAACCTTTGAAATCTACTAACTCGCTGCCTGCTTGTCTCACTGTGATAGAAGCGTAAGGAAGTACGCGTACACTCGCATTGTCAGCAATTAATTTGTTCAATTGTTCTAAGTGTTCAACAGTATCTGGTACTGGGCGTGTATTCGGCATTGGGCAAACTGTTGTAAATCCGCCGCGTGCTGCCGCTTTCGTACCAGTTTCAATTGTTTCTTTATGCTCACCGCCTGGTTCTCTTAAGTGAACGTGTACGTCCACAAGGCCTGGTGCAGCAAAGCGACCTTTTGCGTCGATAACTTCAACTTCGTTACCGACCGCAATTTCAGGTGCAATTTCTTTTACTTTATCGTTTTCAACTAGGATAGATGCTTCTGTTAACTCACCATTGTTATTTAATACTTTGGCATTCTTAATTAGCAACATCAAAGATAACCCCTTCCTTTTTTTCATTCAAGATGTGTGTGATGACTGACATACGTAAGAACATACCGTTTTTCATTTGTTTGAAAATACGTGCTTTTGGTGCTTCTACTAAGTCAGAGTCGATTTCAACACCGCGATTTACAGGTGCTGGGTGCATTACAATTGCTTCAGGTTTTAACTGGTTATATCTTTCTAATGTTAAGCCATATTTTTCATGATATTCATGTGGATCGAAGCTCAATTCACCGTCATGTCTTTCGTGTTGCACACGTAATAACATTACTATGTCAGTTTCTTCGATAACATCATCAATTTTCACATATGGTGCGTCAAGTGTTTCATCTACCCATTCATCAGGTGCTGCGAATTTAACATTTGCACCTAATGCTGTAAGTGCTTGGTAGTTACTGCGTGCTACGCGTGAATTTTTAATATCTCCGCAAATCAATACGTTTAAGCCGTCGAAGTTTCCGTATTCTTCATAGATAGTCATAATATCTAGTAAACTTTGTGTCGGATGTTGACCGCTTCCGTCTCCACCGTTGATAACTGGAATGTTTAAGCCGTCTAATTCTTTGTAGTAGTCATTTTGCGGATGACGGATAACTAATGCGTCTACACCGATACTTTCTAAAGTTTTGCATGTATCGTATAATGATTCACCTTTTTTAACAGATGATGTACTAGTTTCAAATGGAATTTCTTGTAAACCTAATTGACGTTCAGCCATTTCAAAGCTGCATTTTGTACGTGTTGAGTTTTCAAAGAACAAGTTTGCAACATATTTGTCTGTAAATTTATTAGGTTTGTTACCTTTTTTATATTCGATTGCAGTTTCGATAAGTGAGTAAATTTCTTCATTTGTTAAGTCTTCCATTGATACTAATTGTTTCATTGTTAAATCCCCCTAAGATTTGTATAATTTTTATTTTTAAATTTTTACGCTTTAGCTTTAGGTAAAATTAAGTTCAAAACAATGCCTGACAATGCTGCTAATGCCATTCCTTCTACTTTCACGCCGTGGATATCGAACATTAAGTTACCGATTCCTACGACTAGGATGACTGAGGTAATTACTAAGTTACGGTTTTCCGAAAAATCTACCTTGCTTTCAACCAGCATTCTTAAGCCGCTTGAAGCGATAATACCGAATAAGAGAATGGATACCCCGCCCATTACTGGAGTTGGGATAGATGAAATCAATGCTGTGAACTTACCGACAAAGGCTAAGATGATTGCAATCACTGCAGCTCCACCGATTACATAGATACTGTAAATCTTTGTGATCGCCAGCACGCCGATATTCTCACCGTATGTTGTACTTGGCGGTCCACCGATCAAGCTCGCAAACATTGTTGAAACACCATCGCCGATGATTGAACGATGCAAGCCTGGTTTTTCAAAGAAGTTACGTCCTACGATTTTGTTGATAACCATTTGATGTCCAATATGTTCACTGACTGTGACAAATACGATTGGGAGCATCAACAGTATCAACCCCATGTGAAAACTTGGTGTATAGTCTTTGAACGGCAAGTAAATGTGCGGCCAATCTAACCATGAGGCTTTCATGACGGGTTTGAAATCTACAATACCTAAGATTGTCGCTGCGATATATCCGACTATGATTCCGATTAATACTGGAATCAGTGAGAAGAAACCTTTCATGTAACCTTGTACAACTAATGTTGTAACTAAAGTAATCATCGCAACAATCAAGTATGTGACATTGTAACCTTTCATGTCGGCGCTATTTTCAAACATAGCCATGTTGGCTGCTGTCGGTGCTAAGCTTAAACCGATAACCATGATAACCGGTCCGACTACTACAGGTGGCAGTAAGTGCATCAACCATCCGATGCCGCTTAACTTAATCAGAATTCCGATAATGACGTACATGACACCACTCATGAAGAGTGCGACAAGCATATCTCCTAAGCTGTGTGTGCTTAGTCCTGTAATAATCGGTGTAATAAAGGCAAAGCTAGATCCGAGATACGCTGGAATCATCGCTTTGGTAATTAAAATGTACAATAATGTTCCGACACCTGATGCAAGAAGCGCTGCTGAAATCGGCAATCCTGTCAGGAATGGTACTAATACTGTGGCACCAAACATTGCGAAGAGATGTTGTAAGCTCAAGAACGCCCATTGCGACGGCTTCGGTTTCTCATTCACATCGAGTACTGGTTTCACAGTACGTTCAAACATTTGTTCATTTTCCATTCTCTTTTTCTTCCTTTCATGAAAAAAATCTCTTTACAGCAATCAGCTGGCAAAGAGACTTAAGGGGAGAGATAAGAAAGTGTGTGCATTGAACTTAAGTTTTCAAGCATATAGACGATGCTCGTTGACCCGAAACCTGCTGACCTCTCGTGTCATGCAAGTTTCTTTCAATGCTTTCTTATCAAACCCTTTGTCAGTCTCTCGTACTGATTTAAAAGGGTACGGCTATTCAATTATGACTGCGTTGCGGCCGTCTGTTTCTTTAACGTATACAGAAACAGCTTCATCGCGTGCAGTTGGGATATTCTTCCCAACGAAATCAGCTCTAATTGGAAGTTCGCGATGACCGCGGTCTACCAAAGCAGCTAATCCGATTTTCTGAGGACGTGAATGCAAGAGTATCGCATCAAGTGAAGCTCTGACTGTTCGTCCAGTATAAAGCACGTCGTCGATGATGATGACTACTTTATCTGTGATATCAACATCTATCACAAATGACTTCTCTGAAATCTTTGGCGTAGGTAATTCTAAATCATCTCTGAATTGTGTAATATCAATGGTGCCTGTCGGAACAGTTGTATCTTCAATTTGTTGAATCTTGCTTTGAATACTCTTCGCTAGAAATTCACCGCGTGTCTTCACACCAAGTAATACAAGGTCTTTCGTCCCTCGATTGTATTCTAGGATTTCATGTGCCATACGCGTTAACGTACGTTTCATTGCTGCTTCATCTAACACAATACGTTCTGACATTCTCGCCCTCACCTTTCTATAAAAAAATCCCGTGTCTTCTCATTGAGAGACACGGGAATCCGATTCCTGTCAGAATCCATTCTACCTACTACGATTACACGTCTGCTTAGGTATAATGACTCAAGTCTAGTTAAAGGCGTAGATACAGTTATTCTAACTACACTTGTTGAAACTTCCTGTCTTCGGAGCATCTCGGTACTCTCAATTAAAGACTTACGATTTCTTTATTAAACTGTAATAAGTTTACCATAGATTGAAGAAAAGTCAAAGAGAAATTTGGGGAGGAAGGGTTGTTGGTTGGTGTGGTTTACATAATAAAATTATGTATTGTTATAACTGAAATTAAATAAAAACAAGCTCTTCATCCATTTTTAAAGGATATATGAGGATCTTGTAAGTTGAAAGTTTCCAAAATGCAATAGAAACTCATATTAAATTTTAAATTCTAAAGATTATAATTCTAAAACACGTTTCCTTGTTAGATTCTTAACATTCTGTTCTACTTCATTCTAAAAGATCATAATTCTAAAACGACCGCGCAAATTGAATGCAACGAAAAAGGTTCTACTTCATTCTAAAAGAACATAATTCTAAAACAAATCATTATCAATACCGCGTATCGCTAACTTCTACTTCATTCTAAAAGATCATAATTCTAAAACCATAGTACGGGATTCTAAATGAAATTAAAGTTCCGCTTCATTCTAAAAAATCATAATTCTAAAACTCGCCAATCGCACCCGAAATTACTAACACGGTTCCACTTCATTCTAAAAAATCATAATTCTAAAACCATGCTTCCGCAGCACGAGTTAAATGATTAGTTCCACTTCATTCTAAAAAATCATAATTCTAAAACACTTATTTTGCTTTTTCGCCTTTATGCGCAGTTCCACTTCATTCTAAAAAATCATAATTCTAAAACATTGCTTTTCGTTTATCAGATTCAGGCACTGTTCCACTTCATTCTAAAAAATCATAATTCTAAAACAAGCCTTCCGTCCACATTAACACGTTGACCGTTCCACTTCATTCTAAAAAATCATAATTCTAAAACTATAGCGCGTTCCGTAGTTCACAAAGCCCGGTTCCACTTCATTCTAAAAAATCATAATTCTAAAACATTCTCACATGGTCGAAAATATTTTCAACGTTCCACTTCATTCTAAAAAATCATAATTCTAAAACTTGGCGGTATCAGTAAAGGCATTGGCGGAGTTCCACTTCATTCTAAAAAATCATAATTCTAAAACAGTGATTTAAAAGCACCCTCTAATCCTTGGTTCCACTTCATTCTAAAAAATCATAATTCTAAAACAAAGGTGTATATATTTTAGAAATTGTGGTTGTTCCACTTCATTCTAAAAAATCATAATTCTAAAACCTCAAACAACGAAAAATCAAGGTTTTAGTGACCTTTATAATGATCGCAGATTAATATTTGTTCGTAAATTGAATAAACAACTCATCATCCAAATACGGATGTTGACAAAACTCATGGTAAGCTATCATTTTACTAGTCTTACTAATATCTTTTATAGCTTCTTCTGATTTAAACAATACTAATTCGTCTTTTATTTGCTCAATATCTACCGCTTCTCCATTTGTTTTAACAAGGGCTAATATATCTGCTTCAATGATAAAATATGGATGACTCGTAACAATGATAGTATACATATTTAATTTTTTAATATAGTTTTTAAACAACTTCATATCTAACAATCCCAATTTTGTCTCTGGAAAAATTAAAACTAATACATTTTCTTTCTCTGTCGACGCTAATGTATCTATAAATAATTTACGTTGTTCTATTGTATCTAAGTTTTCTAAATCATTATGAAAATCTGGTTTGAACATGCCAAGAAATTTTTTCAAAACAATATTAGGAGTTTGAAAGTCAACTTGATAACTTTCATTCTTAATTTCTAATGAGTTTAGAAATTTTTCTATTGTCAACTCTACCTCATTATATAATAAATTTGTCATTTCATCGCTGAAAATTTGTTGTTCAAAACGATGATATAATGCTGCTTTAAAGATCTTGCTATCAAAGAGATTCATATCACCGCAAGGAACAACAATTAGATTTATTCTATTTGGTAATATTGTTTGATAATCGTCTGTTACAAGTCTAACTTTCTCGTCGTAATGCTTAGCTTTCGAGCAACTATATTTTATAAGTCCCTCAATCAAAGTATTTATTTTTCTAGATTCTTGAAATGAAATTACATTTAATTGTTGCTTTGCTATTTCAACTGGATGATTAAATGCTCCTACTACCTTCATAATTCAAGCATTCTTTCTGTTGTATTTACATCATATTTAGTTGAAGGTTCGCCAACAAGATAAGTCATATCAGAAAATTGTTTCTCAGTGACTATCAATGTTTGTACTATGCCATTACTCGGTAGATTTTGTTTTAGTTTACTTAACTGATGATTTAATGTTCCTCTATTCAAAATTAGCTTACAATAAATAGAATACTGACTTCTGACATATCCTTCATTCAATAGAAATTTCACAAACTTTCTATAATCGCGTCGTTCTCTCGAAGTCTCAACGGGTAAATCAAACATAATAAAAAGTCTCAAGAATCTCATAATACTCCTTTCAAATGCTTATTATCAAAAGTTGAAAACAGGCATTTTAATATAGTTGGCTTCTCCACTTTCCAAGAATTTAAAAATTCCATCCAAGTATATTTCAATTGCATTGACTAAAAAATAATTCTTTTTATTTATCTTAATTTTTTCGTTAAATATGTTTAAAATCGCTCGCTTTTCCTCTTTCTCAAAATGATTATATACGTTTTGCAGTACCAGGAAATCTATCAATGGTCTAAATACTTCCATGAAATCACATGCTAAGTTAAAAGGATTAAATTCATTTTTATGGTTTATTCCTATTTCGCTTAAATAACCTTTACTTACAATAGTACGTACAAATACGGCTAATAAAACTTGATAGCCGTAATCTAGTCCCGCATTCACAAATTCATCTGAGTTTCTGGATACACCCGAATCTAAAATAATATTAAAATAAGACTTTGCGGCTAATCCCTCTCGATTCGTACAATCATTTAATTGAGTTTCGCGAATGTATTTATCAAAGAATGAAACATTTATATTTCTATAAAAATATTGAATCACTTGCTTTTGTTTAGCAATTTTATTTTTAATGATTTTCTGCCAAAGTAGTTCTTTGTATTCTTTTTTCCAGTTCATCTGTTTGGTAATATGCCTTGATTGCTTGTGGTGTCCATATATTGGTATTACAAATGATGAAGGTAAGTGCTTTTTATCGCATAATAACGTAATAATTTTATTATCCGCTAATGCATTTAATAAATGTCCAGTGATTGAAATGCTTGGATTTTCAATCACTAAACATAAAATTTCTTGAAGTGGAATCTTATATAATTCATCAGCTTTTACGATTAAATGGTTCATTCTCAGTGATAACTTAGATTCTTTAGTGATAATGACAGTCCTAAAGCTCATTTTTAGACTCCGCAAGTTTGAAAATTGATTTAGGCTTGATAGTTTTTAATCCTGTAATAGATTTGTATTGTATTTCAGTATTATTTTTAATATCTATAAATGTATTAGGGGATTGTCCGTTCCATCTTATTTTCAATTTAGCCGATCTCTCAGCTGAGACTTTAGTCATTTTTAACACTTCCAAAATACATTGGATTAACGCTTCATTAGATTTATCAGATTCATTAAATTGATTTCTTATTAACTCAACTTTTTCATTTCTAGACTTTATACCAAAGCTATTTTCAAATTCCATAACTACTTTTTCTGCAAATTGATCATATACCTCGGTTTTTTCTAATTCAGTCATTTTATTATATGGATTGAGTGCTTGTTTTAACTTTCGCTGCATATGAATATCAAACTCTAATTGCTTAGCATTAATTCGCTCTTTCGCTGAAACAAATAAGAATGGATGGCTATTTACAAAGATTGCATCGCCTTTATTCAGACTAAATAGATACTGTGCTTTTTTAATGTCTAATTTTGGAAATGTCTTTTGAACAATTTTCAATGCACGAGCATTCATATCTTTATCGAGATTATTGACATAATCAAATACTGTTTCATTAAAAACACCATAATCTATGATTTCTTTATCTTTTTTTAAATAAGCATAACTCACTACAATACCGCGTTTATTTTTCATTTCTTTATATACAGCTGTATTACTTTTATCCGACTCATACAGTGCGACCGTATTTTTAGGAGAAAAAGCACTTTGTTTGTAGAACGCACTTTCTGTACTTTCCACTTTTCTGGAATAATTGAATTTAAAATTATCTAAATCAAAAATTAATTTCGAAATCATCCTTTCTCCATATTCATTGACATATTTTTCCATACGCTTGAATAAGAAGAATTCACGTTGTTTATTATTCTCAGTAAACTCGCCTAATTGTTTCCATTTTTCTCGTACCTTTTCCCACTTAAAGTTGAATTCAAATAAATTCACTTTAGGATATAAGACACGTGCAGCTTGATAAACGAAACCATTTAAATATGCATCAACTGCATGATGCCAATCATTAAGTTGACGAATTTTAGGAATATCAAATTTTCGTCGAAGTTCAGAAACCACATTTGCCTTCATAGGCACTACTGTTGTTGATGGATATTCTTCTGTCAAGAAGTCGCTAACATGTGAAATGATTTGTCTTGTCTCAACAAGCTGTCTTTGAATAAATCCTTCTTTATCTAAATCATTAAACTCTTTTTTCATCAGTTTAGAAAGCTTGCTGCTGCTAATCAAATCATTTTCATGCAATAGTTTCCAAAATGGGACGAGTGTATGATTATCAAAGATTTCTAAAGGCATTTTATCGCCTGACTTTTTCTGGTTAGTGCTTTTTATAACAAGCACTTTATTATTGATACTATCATCTTTTACAAAGGTTCTCGGTAGAATATGATCAATTTCATACAGACTATCATTTTTATCAGAAATCAGCTTTCCTAAATCAATAGGTTGCTTTGAATACATGCACTTACCATTCTGATGAATATATAACCATAATTTTGGATTTGAAAAATCAAACTCAGGATATACTTTAAGCTCTTCAAATAAGTCTTTGAATTCTTTATTTCGTTTCAAGTTATGCTTTTTAACTAAATCATCCCACAGTTCACTACGTGATTTTTGGCGTTTACCCTTCACTTGATCTTCTGTCGCAAACTCAATAATGATTTTCTCAGGCACACCGAATATTCCGCTAATTTCTCTCACCATTTTTATCGCATTCCAAATACCTTTTTTAAGCGCTGGTGAAGTTCTCAACTCAGCAACATCTTTATAAGAAATTTTGGCGTTTTTGACTTTATTGCTATTTTTGATAAATTCAACAAATCCTAAAGTTTTATCTGTGATAATTTCCATAAAGTTATTTTCTGTATTATACATTAAATCAATTACAGAGCGATTATTCACTTCTTCAGTTAACAGCTTTTCACTGAGACGCCCCCAGCCAGAGTAATTCAATTTGATGATTTGGCTAAGCTGGTTTTCTGTAATATTAGGATACTTCTCTTGAATTTTCTCTTTCAATATTGCTTTGTCTTCAAAAATAGTAATCCATAAAACTAATTGCTCAATCATGTCTCTTCTACTTTCAACAGAACCAAAGATAGATTTCATATCATTGTACGTAGAAAGTTTAGTCGCAAATTTAGATTCATTTTGGGTACCAAACACTTTAACTTTTTGGCCACTTAGTTTGTTTATCATACTTCCGTATTCAGAGTTTTGAAGTAATTCAATTATGTCTTTGTGCGTTACATTCTTTTTCTTTTGAAACAGCTTATGATAGATAAATTGTTTTACTTTAGGTTCGAGTCTATGAATTCGATTTTTTGGTTCATTTTCGCCTCGAAGTTGAACGTTATTAAGTTCATTTAAAACTTCCATCTCTTGATATAATAGACTATTTTTAGGTAATACATCTTCTTCTAATAAATAAGTACATTTACTCGTCATACGTCTAATGAATTTTTCAGCACTTTTAGATTTATCAATAACTTTATCAAAGCTCCAAGGTAAAGTTTGTCCATCTGATTTTCGTACCATCCATGCAAAATCAGATTGTCCATTTTTGTTAGTGATCGGACCTACATAATATGGAATTCTAAATGTAATTAAATTAATGACTTTATCAATCATCTCTTCAGTAATTTCTGGATAATATTTTTGTTGATTTCTAAGTATATTTACCGCTTCAAACACATTATTTTGATACGGTATACTCGCATTATCAATTGTATTTTGCAACACTAAGAATTTTTGTTCTTCTATTAAATTTAAAACTTCAGTATACGCTTTAGGTACAATTTCTTTTAAATCTTTCATTAATTTGGAATATTGATCTTTAGGATGAATTAAATATTGATCAAACTTAGAAAGCTTTCCAAAATTTTTCGCATCAGGATTTTTCTTATATGCATTCATGTTCTCTTTGCTTGTTACGAAAAATTCATGATATTTATCGTATTTATTTTGGTAAACGATATCTTTGATTAACTTTAACTGATTTTTAAAATTATCATAATCTCTCACTTTAGCTGCAGATATACTGGATGCCCCTTTTAAAATCCTATCTAACATAATCCCCATAAAAAAAGTATTAGCTGACTCGATAAAATTTAATTGTTCATCTGTTAAAAATTCTGATAAATTTTCATAATAATCTTCAGATAACGAAATTGAATCACTACCTGTTGTCGTTTCTTTTATATCTTCCGCATTTTCCATGTTTTCAAATAGATTACTTTGTTTAAATTTAAGACCGGCTAACATTTTAAATAACTCAGCATGAGATTTAGACACTTTCTTCTTTAAGTCTTTAAATTTGTCATTTCTTGT
This sequence comes from Staphylococcus piscifermentans, assembly GCF_900186985.1. Taxonomy (NCBI): domain Bacteria; kingdom Bacillati; phylum Bacillota; class Bacilli; order Caryophanales; family Staphylococcaceae; genus Staphylococcus; species Staphylococcus piscifermentans. Next base: position 1,846,533 of record NZ_LT906447.1, read on the forward strand.
TAAATAATCATCATTCAAAGTATCAATAATCACTTTAATATCTTTATTTGAAATAGTATCTTCATATGGATTAATGCTTTGATATTGTATTAATAACTCTGATAGCTGTGCTTCATTATCTACAGTTTTTCCTTTATCAAAACTTAAGTTATTGAATAAAAAATGTCCTCGATATTTAACCAAATGATAAAGCGATAAGAAAATTAATTCGGGTTCGAATTTCTTTTCTGGATGATTTTGAATTTCTTGTTGTAAATGATAAATAGTGGGATATGTTTTGGGGTTCTTCCCTAAATTTTTTAATACTTCAGATAAACTACGGTGTTTAAAATCTTCGTTAGAATTTTTCCATTTATGTAAGTTTAACAATTGATAAAAGTTTGGGTTCTTTACTAAGGGCGCCAACACTTCCTGCAGTAAACCTAATCGTTTGATTCTTCTATTTTTTCGTCTTCTGCTTGTTCTAAATCCACGTCTTTCTGCCGCAGTATCCGCACCTTCAAATGTAAGAACACCTATCGCATCTTTATCATGATATTTCAAAATATTAAAATCTAAGTCCATGCAAGCATAACCAATACTTGCTGTTCCAATATCTAAACTGAGAATATAAGGGTTTGTTTTCTTCATGTCATCACCTGATGTCGTATTATTTTATCTAATTATCTCAAAATTCTTTCATTTTAGAAAGTGTTATGTTAAGATGTAAAAGAAGTTTACTTCATTCTAAAAGATCATAAATAAGTTAAAACAAGCTTAAAGCGAAAATGTAGCTTAAATGCTAACGTCTTACTGTGTCAGTAAGACTTTTTTTATGCAAAAATCCCTTGATTTCAGTATTCTCTAACTGAATTCAAGGGATTATTTTTACGCTTCTCTCAATCTTATATCTTCTAATACTTGTTTGAAGTCATCTGGCAAGTCTGCTTTGCGTTCAATATATTCACCTGTAACAGGATGTTCGAAACCAATTACGCCTGCATGTAAGGCTTGCCCGCCGATATCCATTGTTTTCTTCGGACCGTATTTTGGGTCTCCAACTAATGGATGACCAATATATTTCATATGCACACGAATTTGGTGCGTACGTCCTGTTTCTAGTTCACATTCTACTAAGGTATAGTCTTTGAAATGCTCTAAGACATTGAAGTGTGTCACTGCATCTTTACCATCATCAACAACTGCCATTGATTGGCGGTCTTTTTTATCTCGTCCGATTGGCGCATCAATTGTACCGTAATCATGCGGAATATTACCGTGAACTAAAGCAGTGTATTTTCGAGTCACTGTTTTAGCCATCAATTGTTCCACTAAATTACGATGTGCAATATCATTTTTCGCGACCATTAAAAGACCGGAAGTATCTTTATCGATACGATGGACGATGCCCGGACGAATTTCACCGTTGATGCCTGATAAATCTTTAATTTGATACATGAGTCCATTAACTAATGTACCAGTATAATGGCCAGGTGATGGATGCACTACCATGCCTTTAGGTTTATACACAATAGCCACATCTGCATCTTCATAGTAGATATCTAGATTTAAGTTTTCAGGTTTGATGTCCGCTTCAACTGTCTCTTTCTCAGTTACTTCAATCTTATCATTCAATTTCACTTTGTGATTTGCTTTCACTTTCTTACCATTCACTGTTACCAAATCTTCTTTGATCCAATCTTGAATTTGACTTCGAGACCAATCCGAATTAAATTCTGGCAACAGCTTATCTATACGCTGACCAGCTTGCTCAGCTTCTGTAATTTCATAGTTAAATTCTGTCATGTAAATACTCCTTTACTGAACTTTCGATTTGCGGGAGTCAAATAATAAGGCAATTAATACCAGAATCACACCGATCGTTAAACTCGAGTCTGCAACGTTAAAGATTGGAAAATCATAACTGAAAATTTTAGTATCAATAAAGTCAACCACTTCACCATGTAACATACGATCAATAAAGTTACCTAACGCGCCTGCAAATAATAGACTAATGGCTACTTGCATTAAGAAATTGCCTTTCGCTTCTTTGATATAGAAGAAGACTAATAATCCTAAGACAACAACGGTTACAATAAAGAAGAAGCTCATTCTTCCGCTTAAAATTCCCCAGGCTGCCCCATTATTACGATGTGAAGTAATATACAAAAATTTAGGTATCACTGTATAAGAATCACCAACTGCCATCGACTTTGCAATAACTGCTTTAGTCACTTGATCTAAAACTAAAATAGCAATGGTGATAAACAATGTGATACTAACAAAATATGGTTTTTTCATTTGTTCCTCCCCGGAGAAATACAATTTATCTGATTCAACGATTCTCCGTATGTTCTTTACAACATGTTATATTATACCTTGATTGAATGTATATTTTCAAACTAATAAAGAAAGCACTATTTTGTATTCAGAAACTATTAATAGTCAACCCACTCCATGCCTGTTATTTTACAACGAGGTTTCAGATTATATTGATCATTATTGTTTTTCATTATGTACATAGTGGTTGGAATATAGAAATCTTTAATTTTTCTCAACCCGAAAACAACTACTTTTCTATTAAAATGATCTATGAATACCATATCTAAGTTTAACGAATTATTATGACGTGATTTCAAAATTATACACCATGCCAAATTTTTTCAATGAAACATCTATGTAAAAAGTTGTAGCTATACAACCAATCTTTAATATTTTGATAATTATGATGCTTTTTAATAGAAGAATGCGTCAATTTTCCTTGCAATATTTTAGTTAAAAAAACATTAGCACTCTCGTTTATCACTTTATGCAATCCTAGAATATGAGGTAAATGGTCTTTACTAAATCTTATTTCTGCCACTTTTATAGATTTATCAGAAATATGCAAAAAACATTTCTTTCTGGTAAAACAATTAATATAATCATTCAAAAGAAGACGAAAATCAATAATATCATTATATTCAATTTTGTAAATATTATTTTTATTCATTTTTGCCTTCAAAATTATAAAATTTCCCTGCCACTTTTAAGCAACAGGGAAATTATGTATTGAGTGTGTGGGTAGTAATGGTGTCTACTACCAGGACCAACGACAAGTTATAAGTCCACTGTCAAGGCTATACAATCACACTCCAATTGTATACAATTTTTAGACGTCTAATTAGAAGAAAGGACAGAACAAAAAAGCTTTCTTCATGTTTAATTATGAAAGGAATCTTAGATTTGTAAATATATTAGGGCAAATCTGTGGATAACTAGATTTATCCACAGACATTTATATGAATCTCTAAAAATTTATAAACTAGTTATTCAGTTTTACCCTTTTCATCCTTTGCTTTGGGATTCTTTTTAGGATGAATATACTCATAAGTCTTGGCTTCTTCTGCAGTAATAGGACGTGAGGATACTTTATAGGGTTTGATGTAATTCATTTCTGATACATCAAAGGAGCCATCTTTATTTACATGTTCTATATAGGCTACATGTCCTAATTTACCTTTTGTTGTCTGCATTAAGGCATGCACGGCGGGTTTATGATTGACCACATATCCGTCTTTTTTAGCATCTTTAGCCCAATTTTCTGCGTCACCCCAACGGTTGCTGATTAAGTTGCCATCTTTTTTCACTTTATCAAATACATAGTAAGTGCACTGTCCTTTTTCATACGTATTGTTGCGCATAGGATCGGGCTTCAATTGCTCAATCCATTTCGCTACTTCATTTTTATTTTCATAGAAAAAGAATGCAGCGCCTCCGAAAATCACGAGCAACACAGCTATTTTTAATAGTTTTTTCATTAATTTATCTCTTTATGCTCCTAAATAATTAAATCTAAACTCAATACCATCCGGACCTTTAATCCATTTATGTGCAGTTTCTGGGTAGTGGTAATCTACATAAGCTAAGCCATAAGTTTCTGAGCTTTCCATACGTTTCATGCTCGACATCCAATGATTTACAGCTAAATGATGATGGTAACCACCTGAAGCCATGAAAAGTGATGAAGAGTTTACATAAGAAGATTCTGCTAAACCAAAATACTTCAAATAGAAATCTTTTACTTCTTTCAATCGAATCGTTTTTAGATGTACATTTCCTATTTTCGTATCAGGCGGTAAGGTTTCCCAATCTTTATGCGTTCTTAAATTCATCAATTTGGAAGCATATAATGGTCTCGTATCCATAATGACGCGGTCTTCTTTATCATAATTCCAAGTTTCTTCTGGCAAATCTGCATAAAATTCAAAGCCGTTACCTTCTGGATCACTCAAATATATAGAAGTACTGACATCATGTTCAGCGCCGTTAATCACAATATCTTGTTCTGTTAAATGTGCCATTAAATCTGCCAAATCTGCATGTGTCGGTAATTTAATTCCAATGTGAAATAGTCCCGCTTCAGAAACTAAGGGCTCCCTACCATGATCTAATTGTCTTAATGTAATTCGGTGTCCTGAATCGCCTACTTCGTATTGAATCGAAGTATATGTTTCGTTCATTACTGTGAAGCCTAACATATCTTCATAGAACGGTTTCAATGCTTCTTTATCTCTGACATTTAAGGTTACACCGTTTGGATAATGGTCTCTTTTATACTCCGTCAAGGTTAATCTCCTTTCGTTCAGTTCTATTTATAATTTTTCGTTTTTCTGTGCACAAGTAATTTTAATTATAACTATTTTTGCTTTTAATTACTTCTAAGGCGCTCATATGTTCTCTAATTATTTACTTAAATGTGTCAAAAACAAAAAAGCAGAAACTGAGATGAAATTATCTCCCAGTTCCTGCTTTCATTTTAAAATTTCATTTAGATTATAGGTCAGCTACAACGCCTTGGCAACGTGGGCATAAATGGTCTAAACCATTAACTGAGCCAAGTTCAGTGCTATAGTTCCAGCATCTTTCACATTTTTCGCCATCAGCGTGTACGACTTTAATGTCGCCGTGATAATATTCAGTACCATCTTCTACTTTATCTTCCACTTCAACTTGTGACACGATAAAGAGTTGATGTAAATTCTCGAAGTCTTTTAAGAAGTCAGCCGCATCGAAGCTTTCGTTGCTGCCGATAATTACTTTCGCTTCTAACGATTTACCGATTACTTTGTTATTACGTGCTTCTTCTAATGCACGGTTCACATCGTCACGTAATTTCATGAAGGTATTCCATTTTTCAAGTAGTTCTTCATCAGGTTTAACTACTTCCGGCATATTAGCTAAGTGCACACTTTCTTCTTTAACGTGAGGAATGTATGACCAAACTTCTTCAGCAGTATGTGCAAGGATTGGTGCTAATAATTTAGTCATATCGACTAAGATTTGGTAAAGCACAGTTTGCATACTGCGACGTTTATGAGAATCTTGTTTTTCAATGTACAAGATATCTTTACCATAATCTAAGTAGAAGTTACTTAATTCCACGTTGATGAAGTTTTGAACTTCTTGATAAATGTTCAAGTAGTCGAAATTATCATAGTGATTGATGATACTTTCTGTGAATTCACGCAAACGGTTCAATAAATAACGGTCTACTTCTAATAATTCCGCTTCAGGTACTGCATCTGTTTCAGGATTGAAATCATTAACGTTACCTAACATGAAACGTAAAGTATTACGGATTTTACGATAGACGTCTGCAGTTTGTTTCAAGATTTCGTCAGAGATACGAACGTCTGCTAAGTAGTCTACACTACTTACCCATAAACGTGCGATATCTGCACCTTTTTGTTTCACAATTTGGTCAGGGACGATAACGTTACCTAATGATTTACTCATTTTCTTACCTTCGCCATCCATTACGAAACCATGTGATAATAACATTCTATATGGAGATTGGCCGCGAGTTGCTACTGCAGTTGTAATAGATGAGTTGAACCAACCACGATATTGGTCACTGCCTTCTAAGTACAAGTCAGCTGGGAATGATAATTCTGGACGAGTTTCTAATACACCACGATGTGATGAACCTGAGTCGAACCAAACGTCCATGATATCTTCTTCTTTAGTAAATTCGCCGTTAGGGCTGCCTGGATGTGTAAATCCTTCTGGCAATAAGTCTTTCGCTTCACGATCGAACCATACATTTGAACCATATTTTTCAAATAAGTTTGCCACGTGATAGATAACTTCTTTGTCCATGATGATGTCGCCATTTTCAGCATAGAATACTGGAAGAGGCACGCCCCATACACGTTGACGTGAAATTACCCATTCACCACGGTCACGAATCATGTTGTAGATACGTGTTTTACCCCAATCGACTTTGAAGTGTGTATCTTCAATCGCATCTAAGATATCTTGGCGAACTTTGCTGATTGAAGCAAACCATTGTGGTGTTGCACGGAAGATAACTGGTTTTTTCGTACGCCAGTCATGTGGGTAACTATGTGTGATAAATTTTAATTTTAAGAGACTGCCATTTTCTTTAAGCAAGTCTGTCACAGCTTTATTGGCTTTGTCATAGAACATACCTTCAAATTGACCGCCTTCTTCAGTGAAGACCCCTTTATCATTTAACGGGCTGATAACTGGCAAGCCGTATTTTTGGCCGACAATATAGTCATCTTCCCCGTGTCCAGGAGCTGTATGCACGGCACCAGTACCAGCATCAGTTGTAACGTGTAAGCCGTTGATAACTAAAGATACACGGTCGATGAATGGATGTTGTGTTTCAACATATTCTAATTCTTTACCAGTGAATTCTTTTTCAAGTTGGATATCTTCTTTGTTCCAACCTAATTCTTCAGCTACTTCTTCCACTAAGTCTTGGCCTACTACATATTTTTCACCATTGACATTATATTGGCCATATTTCAAGTCTGGGTGAACTGTGATGGCTACGTTTGAAGGTAATGTCCAAGGTGTAGTAGTCCAGATGATGAATTTCGCATCTTCATCAACGACACCTTTACCGTCTTTAACATCAAATGCTACATAGATAGATGGTGAGCGTTTGTCATGATATTCGATTTCCGCTTCAGCCAATGAAGATTCACTTGATGGAGACCAATAAACTGGTTTCTTACCTTTATAAATCAAGCCGCGATCCGCCATTTCACCGAACAAACGGATTTGTGCTGCTTCGTATTCAGGTTTCAAAGTGATATATGGATCATTGAAATCTCCATTTACACCTAAACGTTTAAAGTCTTTCTTTTGAATGTCGATTTGTTCTAACGCGAATTCTTCGCAGAGTTTACGGAATTCAGAAATCGGCATTTCTTTACGTTTAACCCCTTTTTTAGTCAATGCTTGCTCGATAGGCAAACCATGTGTATCCCAACCTGGTACATATGGAGAATAGTAACCTTGCATAGATTTATAACGCACGATAAAGTCTTTTAAGATTTTATTGAGTGCATGCCCCATGTGTAAATTACCATTCGCATAAGGAGGACCGTCATGTAAAATATATGATTCATGACCTTTATTTTTTTCTAAAATTTTGTGATATAAATCTTGTTCGTCCCATTGTTTTTGGATTTCAGGTTCTTTTTTTGGTAATCCGCCTCGCATTGGGAAATCTGTTTTTGGCATAAGTAACGTGTCTTTGTAGTTCATTTGTTTCACTCCTTAAAAATATAAAAAAGAACTCTAAGTTCAATTAACAGGGGCGAACAACCGCGGTACCACCCTGATTAACTCAACTTAGAGTTCTCTTCATTCCATGTTCTGTAATTGTTAAAAAGACAGTGATATAAGAATTAAACATATATTAGGCTTCCACCATCCCTAACTCGCTGTGTGTTTGATATGTCCAGCTAATTCTTACGCGTCTGTCTCTATATTCGTATAAGCTTGTGCATACTGCATTTCAATATCTATTTATTGGGTTTGTTTGCTTCTTCATTCTCAGCAGCTGTTTGTTGCGCTTTAGCTTGTTCGGCTTGTTGAGCTTGTTGTTTTTCAGCTTCTGTCAAATCATTCTGATGCAAGTGCTGAACATTTTCTTCAGTCACTTGTTGAGCATCTAAATCGTAATTTAACAAGTAATCCCAATCGTCATTTTTTAATAAATCCAATTGTGCTTCAACTAGCATACGGAAACGAGATCTGAAGATTTTAGATTGACGTTTCATGTCTTCAGTTTGGAAAGAAAGGCGTCTTGCTTTCTCTACTCCATCATTTACAATGCGGTCGGCATCAGCTTGCGCTTTGTTGATAATGGCTTCCGCTTCTTTAGTAGCTGCAGCCTTTGTTTCTTGACTGGCAGCTTGTGCTTGTACTAAAGCATCGCTTACTGATTGTTGAACTTCTTTGTAAGATTTTAAGTTATTTTCTTTTTCTTGAACTACCGTCTCTAATTGTTTGTTCTGATCTTTCAAGTGTTCAATTTCTTGACTGAGCTGGCTTAAATAATCAGCAACTTCACTTGGTTCAAGACCATTTTTAGTACGGGAAAATTCTTTGTTCTTAATTTCACTCGGTGTAAAAGACATTTGATTGTCCTCCTTAATCATACACTATTTGAATAAAGTTTCATATACTATGCGCAGTTTGTCTTTCTTTGTTTTATGACCGATTTCAGTCATTCTCGCACGGCCATGTCCTTGTATCGACAGCAAATCTCCAGGTTCAAGTTGGAAATCTGGACGTTCAATAATGGTATGATTTACTTTGATACGTTTCTTTTCAATATACTGTTTCGCAATTGAACGTGATTTACGAATCATTTCCTTCAACACAACGTCTAAACGCAGTGCGCTAACCGTTGCTTGATGTGTTGTCCAATCCTCTTTTGATTGTATCATATCTTCTAGTGGAACTTCATGCAGTTTGACCGGCACATTTTTAATACGTTTTAATTCTAACATTATATACGATTGAATATTTTTTGTCAAAATAAACTGAATTTTATCGCCTACAATAATATCCCCCAGTTGGTCTCTTTCAATACTCAGGGACATCAAGGTTCCTAAGACATTACGATGATCAATCGTCGCAAATTTTTCAGGATAACCTACTTCTAACAAGACCAATTCAAAGTCTTCTTTTTGCGGAGAAAAATACTCGGGCGCAATCATAGCACGTTTGCGTTCACTACTCGGACTGCCGCCATTGAAAGTTAGAGTGAGCTCCGGATAACTTCCGACAATAACTTCCAAGATGTATTGTTCGCGAGGGTCTAGAAAGTGCGTCAACACTGGCGCGTAATTACGTTCTGCTTGATTGACCTTATCCAGCAGCATCGTAATCACCGGTTGTTCTTCTTGTCTGAAATGCTGGTAAATATCTATCTTCATTCACCTCTCTAAAAATAGAAAAAGGCAAGCCAGCATCTTCTCTTGAAAAGCGGCATACCTTCTAAATGTTTATTTAAGTAATTGTTGTAAAATCAAATTGAATATCGCACCGAGACCTCTTTGGAAAAAGATCAGAACGAAAATTGCTACAAGGCTTGAGATATCAATCATACCGATTGGCGGTATAATCTTACGGAATGGTGCCAAGAATGGTTCATATATACTTTGTAAAAAACGTCCGAATTTCGAGCTTTGCGCATTTGGAATCCAAGACATAAAGAAGTATACAATCATTCCATAGTAATACACTTGCAGTAAAATCATTATGAAGTTAAAGACAATACTTAAACCATCAACTAAACCCATTGATTGTGACCTCTATTCATAATCATATTCTGTAGTTTCCATATCTTCAGTGATACTGCCTGCTACTTCGACATTGTCTGGTGTACACAAGAATATATCACTGCCTACACGTTGGATATCGCCGCCGATAGCATATACTGTACCGCTTAAAAAGTCGATAATACGTTTTGCAGATACTTTATCAATTCTTTGCAAGTTGACTAAAGCTGCACGACGATTTTTTAATTCATCTGCAATATCTTGAGTATCTGAAAATACGCGTGGTTCAAATAAACACATTTTTGAGCTTTCATGTAAATTAGAAGCATTCATGTTAACCACATTCCTTGCAGTAGATTCATTCATAGGTTGGTATTTCCTTTCATTGGAAGACGACTGCAATCGATTTGATTGTGTTTGACGCTTTGGTACTGTTTTAATTGCACGCTGTCTTTCATTGTATTGATGATTAGATTGTTGCGTAGGTTGTTGTGTTGACTCATTATAAGCATTTTGTTGTGTCGGTCTCTCTGTTTCTGGTTCAGCTTGAGCTCTATTTTTCTTTGTTTGCTGCTGATTATCAGCAACTTCATCTTCCTCTTCTTCTATGACAAAAAAGTTGCTAAATAGGTCTTTTAAGGCCAAGTGGCTCACTCCTCTTTTCCTACTAATTTTGTACCGATTCGAACGTAAGTTGCGCCCTCTTCTGTCGCAATTTCATAATCATTGCTCATTCCCATTGAAAGCTCAGTACATGGCGCATAATCTAGATTCAATTTATGGATTTCATTTCTTTTTTCTCTTAATTGTTTAAATACGTCTCTAATCAACGCTTCGTCTTCAGTCAATGGTGCCATCGTCATTAATCCGACAATACGAATGTTCTCATATTGACTTAACATGTCGATAAATTCATTGACTTCATTAAGTGGAATGCCATGTTTAGATGCTTCTCCAGAAACATTGACTTGCACAAAGCAATTAACCACATGTGAAGCACGTTTATTAATCTCTTTTGCTAAACTTTTACGATCTAGAGCATGCAAATAGTCAATTTGATCAATGACTTCTTTAACCTTTCTAGATTGTAAAGTGCCGATAAAGTGCATGACTGCGTCTTCCGGCAAGGCTGCTCTTTTAGCTTGGAAACCTTCTAAACGGTTTTCTCCGAAATTTCTGATACCTGCATCATAAGCTTCTTTAGCTCGCTCTATTGTAACATATTTCGTAACCGCAATCACGCATGGTTGTGTGTCGTTTTCGGCACTTTCCAAACTTTTATGGATGTTCTGGTTGATTTCTTCTAAATTTTGTTTCACATTCATGCTTATTACCCCTTACTTATGCTGTCCGATAAATGCAAGCATACGGCCAGTCTTACTTTTTTCTACCCTATATGAGAAAAATAAGTCTAAATTTTCCGAAGTTGCGTAATCAGTAACATCAATTTGCGTTTCTGGCACGCCTGCTTGCAGTAATAATTGTTTATTTGCTTCTTTCAAATCAATGCCATGTGTATCCTGACCACGTGTTTCAATAAACTTGTTCGTGTCTATAGGCAACTTTTCAAATTTCGATTTAATATCATCGTTAATTTCATAACTGTTGGAAGTAGCTGGACCGATGACCACGTTTAAATCATTCAAATCAAAGTCGACATGAGCTAAGATTTCTTCTACAATTCTGCCGACAGTCCCACGCCAGCCTGCATGTGCCAATGCAATAAAATGATGCTGCTTACTGTAAAAGTAAACTGGCACACAATCTGCGTAACACATCGTCAGCAATAAATCCGGTTCATAGGTATATATGCCGTCCACACCATGCAGTGCATCAGTGAGTGCATCAATATTTGTATTGGCATCCTTTGCGGTAATTTCTACCACATTCGTTTCATGTGTTTGAATCGGAAACACCCATCTATTCCTAGGATAACCGATGGATTCAGCTAAAATTTCTTGGTGCTTTGTGACGTTTTCGTCTGTATCATCAATGTATCTAGCCATGTTAAAAGCATGTTCAGGATAATCGCTCTCTCCATCTTCTCGTGTAGTAAAGCCGAGCATAATCCCTTCTTCTGAAGCACCTGTATGTTCTAAGTAGTGTGGTTTCTTAATAAATTTTTCTGGCATATTTCATCTCTCCCGTAATTTGGTAGCTGCCAATTTTTTAAGTCGTGCTTACTTTCATATTAAAACGAAATATATAATTCTTCAAATAACTTAGAATATAAAAATGTCATCAGACCAAACGATCTGATGACACCTTTGTTATTGTTCTCACTAGACCACTCGATGACCTGTTGCATCTAATCTTGCGTGATACTTATTATTGATTGCTCAAAGCAAACCTAATAGAGAAATTAACGTCTAGTTCTTCTTGAACGTCTTTCTTCTCTGTTTCTGATAAAGCTTGGGATATCATCTTCTTTAGTAGTGTGTGCTCTTGATTCACTAGATGATTCTGAACTATGAGATCTTGGTGCATGTCCGATACCTTCATCACTGCTTGAAGTATTAGAAGCACTTGATCCGAAACCAGTATTAGATTGTTTACGTGCATGTGTAGCTGGTTTATCTTCAAAGCCTGTAGCAATTACTGTTACTACGATTTCGTCTTGTAATTCAGGGTTGATAACAGTACCGAAGATCATATTCACATCTTCATCAGCTGCGTCTTGAACAATGTCAGCCGCTTCTTGTGCTTCGAATAATGATAATGATTCTCCGCCTGTAATGTTCATCAAGACACCTTGTGCCCCAACAATTGAAGTTTCAAGCAATGGTGATGAAATTGCTTTTTTAGCTGCTTCAACAGCGCGGTTTTCACCAGATGAAACACCGATACCCATTAATGCTGAACCTTGGTTAGACATAATTGTTTTAACGTCTGCAAAGTCAAGGTTAACTTCACCTGAAACAGCGATTAAATCAGAAATACCTTGTACCCCTTGACGTAATACGTTATCTGCTTCTTTGAATGCTTCCATCATCGGCGTAGATTTATCAACGATATCTAATAAGCGGTCATTTGGAATGACGATTAATGTATCAACCGCTGCTTTCATTGATTCAACACCTGCAGCAGCTTGTGTTTGACGTTTACGACCTTCGAAACTGAATGGACGTGTAACAACACCTACTGTTAAAGCACCCATTTCTTTTGCGATTTTCGCAACAACTGGTGCAGCACCTGTACCAGTACCGCCGCCCATTCCTGCAGTTACGAATACCATGTCTGCGCCTTGGATGGCATCTTCAATTTGTTCACGTGATTCTTCGGCAGCTTTCTTACCGATTTCTGGGTTCGCGCCAGCACCTAAACCGCGTGTTAATTTTTCACCGATTTGGATTCTGGACTCAGCTTTAGATAAGTTCAATGCTTGACCATCTGTATTGATAGAAATAAATTCTACATTGTTCATTCCGTGGTCAATCATTCGGTTGACAGCGTTATTACCTCCGCCGCCGACACCGATGACTTTTAAAGTCGCTAAATGATTAAATCCTTGTTCAAATTCTAACATTTAAATTTCCTCCTAGTTTTAATGGGCAATCAATCAAATAGAGATTTCAATAATTTTTTAAATTTACTTTCTTCTTTCTCATGAGATTGGTCTGAGTTTTGATCATTTTCGTGGTTAGGACGATGTGTTTCTTCTTCACGATTATCATCATCCGCTGCTTTTGGTTCTTCCTCAACATGCTCTCCGGGAGCTTGTTTGTTCGGTTTCTTCTTGAACCAGTCGAATCCGCCTGATTTTTCAGTGTGCTCTTTAGGTTCAGATTCGATTACTTCCTCTTCAAATTCTTCATTATCATGATTACTAATTGTAACATAATCTAACAATTCATCGAAAGTAATACTGCTGGAAATTGTAGAAATCGCAGAAGAGAATTCCGGCTTTCTAATTCCCATTTGTGAAGGTGTATGTATTCTGACCTTCTCATTCACCATATCTTGTAATAATTCTCTCACACCTAATAAATTTGCTGAACCGCCTGTCACTACGAAACCGCCATTCACTTTTGTCAAACCTAATTCTTGCAAGATATCAAACACATTGAAGAAGATTTCTTCCACACGTGCTTCAATGATATCAGCTAAATCTTTCTGAGTGAATTGAGCATCTTCGTCGCTGTCAATTTGTTCAACTGTGAACACATCTTGATCTGAAGCTGAGTTGTAAAAGGCATGACCATATTGATGTTTTACCTTTTCAGCCGTTTCAAATGACGTATTCAAACCTTGTGCGATATCGTCTGTAATGTCTCGACCTGCCATTTCAATTGAATCGGCATCAACAAGTTCGCCGCGTTCGTAAAAGGCAATTTGAGTAAGATCTTGACCGATATCAATAACACAAGCACCTAATTCTTTCTCTGTAGGAGTTAGAACTGAACCATAGTTGTATGCATCAGAATAAACATCTAATACATCTACACCGCATGATTCAACGCATTTAATTAGGTTAACTAATATTGATTTTTGAATTGCAATAACGCCCGCTTCTACTCTTAAAGAGTGTCTTGCAATCAATTCTTTAGGATCAGAGACTTCATTTTCGCCGTCTACTACAAAACGAACAGGGAAAGTATCCACTACTTCAGTTTCTTCGACGTCGTTTTTGTCTCTGATGCCTTCCAGCACGGTTTCAATATGTGTGCCGCTTAATTCTGTATCTTCATAAAATTCAATTTCGTTGGTTTCATCATAAACCTCAGTTGCAACAATCGGCAATTTCAAAAATACTTCTTTAATGTCAACGCCTGAAGCAATTGAAGCTTTCTTAATTGTATCTTTAACAGCTTGTTTTGCTAAATCAAAGTCATCAATTAAGCCATTCTTAATTCCGCTTGTATAGGTTTGTCCTGTACCTATCACATTAATTCCATTATGAAATTTTTCGCCTACTATTGTTTTAACACTAGATGAACCAATATCTATACTCACATAGTAATGTTCCTCCATAGATAGGCACCTCCTGACAATTTCTTTAAAAAATACACTATAGTTAGTTTACAATACGTTTCTTACGTTGTGAACTATAAACACAAGATATTCAAGACTTTTTTAATTATTTGTACTATTAGCTTTCGATTTATCTTTAGAACTATCTTTGGATTGTTGATTAATCTTGTTTAAGGTGTTCTGAAGTTCGTCTTTAGCTTTGTCTTCCATAGCTGTTCCTTCTTGAAGTTTTTCACTGCTGTCTGAGGATGTCTTTTCTCCATCTTTATAAGGAATAAATGACGCACCCACTGATAAATCAATATAGCCTGATTTTTTCAGGTTGCCATCTTCATCTCTTTCCAAAGCTTTAGACATTTCTGGATAATACTTCAATTTATCAGCAATCGTATTAATGTTTCCTAACACTTGAATATTATCTTTCATGTACAACTTGATTTGATTGCGGTTATCTTTATCATCTGCATACGTGACTTCTGAAATAGAATTACGTATGTCTGGTTTCATTTCTGAAAGTGCTTGAATAATTTGGGCACGTTTCGACTTGGTGAATCCTGAAACGACTGGCGCGTCCTCAGGTACTTGCTGTTTGTCATCTTTTAAAATGTGATCATTGTCTAACACTGGATAATAATGATTCTTTTCTTCTATAAGGCCAACCAAATCATACTCGGTGATCTTCACTTCAATATCATTAGGAAACTTTCTAGTGATGTCTACATTTTTTACATAGGGATTCTTTTTCAAGGTATTAATGGCTTTACCTTTATTAAAAGAATAGATTTTAGTTTTCTTCTGTAAATTTAAAGCTTTCTTTATTTCGCTTTGGCTCACATGGTGATTTCCTTTGATGTAGACTTGATCCACTCGGCTGATCGGCGTAAACATGTACAGTACAATGAGAACAATGAGTAATATGAGACCGCCGAATATACCCAGTTGAATTCGTCGTTGTTTCTGTCGACGTTTGCGACGCTTTTCCTTCAGATATTCTGAATCAATTTTGCGTACTTTATCAGACATGCATTTTCACACCCTTACTTCGACGGAAGATGTGAGCGGAAACTTTCAATAAAGATGTCACCGCGCTCTTCAAAGGTATTGTATTGATCCCAACTGGCACAAGCAGGTGAAAGTAATACCACGTCATTCGGTTCAATCACATCTTGTACTTTATTCACTGCATCTTTCACATCAGTTGCACGGATAACATATTTGCCTTGGCTTTCTCCTAATTTAGTCAATTTATCTTGAGTTTCACCAAAGGTAATCATCACACGGACGTTTTTCATATAAGGGATGAGCTCATCAAAGCCGTTTCCTCTATCTAAGCCGCCGCAAAGCCAAATAATGGGTTGATTAAAGGAATTTAAAGCAAATTGTGTTGCCAACGTATTCGTTGCTTTAGAGTCGTTGTAATATTTATTGGTTTTATTTGAACCTATATATTGCAAGCGGTGTTTAATTCCTGAAAAAGAAGTCAAGGTTGCAATAACCGCATCAATAGATACGCCGCCTAACACTGCTGCCAATACTGCTGCTAAGATATTTTCTAGATTATGTTCACCTGGCAAGACAATATCGTCTTTGTGAATCAGTCTGAGTCCGTTCAACATAATATAACCGTCTTTAACATAAATACCGTCTACTTCTTGAGTAGTTGAGAAGTAATAAACTTTCGCTTTCAAAGTATCTGTTTCAATAAGATGACGTTGATTATAATTGCAGATTAGAAAATCATCTGCCGTTTGGTTCTTATAAATGCGACGTTTCGCATTGCGATAATCTTCTAATGTGCCATGATAATCTAAATGCGCTGAGTAGATATTAGTGATAATAGCGATATGCGGACGATATTGTTCAATTCCTAATAATTGGAAAGAAGACAATTCTGTAATTAAATAATCATCTGGTTTCGCCTCTTGTGCTACTTTCGATGCCACAAAACCGATATTCCCTGATAGTAATCCTGTTTGACGACTCTTATCGAACATATCACCGATAAGCGATGTTACTGTAGTCTTGCCGTTAGTACCTGTCACCGCAATAATAGGCGCTTCAGAAATTAAATAACTTAATTCTACTTCTGTTAAAATTTTCAATCCGCGTTTTTCAGCCTCACTGATGAGCGGTACTGAATATGGAATACCTGGATTCTTAACAATAATCGGATTGCTGTCCAATAATGAAAGCGGATGGTGGCCGCCGATTACTTTCAATCCCATTTTTTCTAAGTCTTTGGCATGCGGGTCTTTAGAAAGATCGCCGCCATCATTAACAGTTACGTTTGCTCCGAGACGATGTAATAACTTAGCTGCTTCGTAGCCGCTCTTTGCTAATCCTACTACTAAAACATTTTTTCCTTCTAAACCTTTGTATTTAAGCATTTATTAATGCACTCCAATCCATAAACCTATCAATCCTGTAATTAAACCTACAATCCAGAACACACTTACTACTTTCCATTCATTCCAACCGCTTAATTCAAAGTGGTGATGCAATGGGCTCATTTTGAAAATTCTTTTGCCAGTCAACTTAAACGAAGCGACTTGCAAGATTACTGACAATGTTTCTGCTACAAAAACAAATCCGATGAAGATTAAAGAAACTTCAGCATTCAACATGATTGAAACTGTAGCAATAATACCGCCAAGTGCTAAACTTCCTGTATCTCCCATAAATACTTTAGCTGGGTTGACATTGTAGAAAAGGAAGCCGAGCAGAGCAAATACCATAATGATACAGAAAGTACCTATTGCATTGTTGCCTAGCATGAAACTCATGATGGCGTACATTGCAAACGCAATAATAGATAATCCTGTAGCCAAACCGTCTAAACCATCTGTTAAGTTCACTGCGTTAGAAAAGCCTACTTGCCAAAATACAATGAAAATCACATACACAAATGATAATGGAATATTCACATTAGTGAACGGCACATGGATTCCTGTAGCAAAATGAATCATGTTAAAGACATCACTTAAGATAAAGAAGATGACTGCGATTGCAATTTGCGCTAAGAACTTCTGTTTACTAGTCAAGCCTTGGTTATTCTTCTTCACTACAATAATGTAATCATCTATGAATCCGATCAATCCAAATCCAACAGTGACAAACAACAATAAGATAAAGGGATTGGCATTGTCTGAAAAGATAATCGCGATGATTGTCGTAATGATAATACTGATTAAAAATGTCAAACCACCCATTGTCGGTGTTCCAGTTTTCTTCATGTGACTTTGCGGACCCTCTTCACGGATGCTTTGGCCAAACTTCATTCGTTTCAATGTTGGAATGAGTATAGGCACCAATATTAATGTAATTAAGAAAGCGATAATTGCTAAAACGTAAACCATATTTATCTCCTCATTTATTCTTATTCTATTTCTTATGTATAGTAGGCAAAGGGATGGGACGGCAAAAATTACATTCGCTATTTTTTTGTCCCATTTCTAATTTATTCCCTTCGCCTTATTAATTAATTGTTAGCTGGCATCTGGTGCAGAAAGTTCAATTGTAATTTCTTTCTTGCCTTGCAGCGATTCATTTGGACTGACAGATTGTTTGGAAACAAATCCGCTTCCTTTCATTTTAACATTAATTCCAGTCAATGATTCAAAAGCAATCACATCATCTTTACTCCAATTTTTCATATCAGGCATTGTCATATCACCATCTGTTTTCAACAATACTTTACTATGAGGAATAATTTTTTCAGTAGTGCTTGGTGCTTGCTGTGTCACTTTATCACCTTGTCCGATGACCACTGGTTTTAAGTTTTTAGATTTTAAAGTATCTTCAGCTTTTTGAACTGTTTCATTAGATACATCAGGAATTTTACTGAACGTATCTTTAGATGAAGTTTCGCTGTTCTTGCCGACATTCAGATATTTCAAGGTATTTTCCATAATTGGATTAAACGCCTTGCTGGCACCCATTTCATAAGCTTCTTGTTTATTTTTCTGTGCCAAACTCATACCTGCATAGACGATAACTTTAGGGTTCTTACTTGGCGCATGTCCAATAAAGCTTACAAAATAAGGGAAAGGTCCGTCAACATAGCCGCCGTTATCTGGATCGGCAACCTGTGCTGTACCGGTTTTACCGCCTATTCTATATCCATGAATACGATAGTTCATTGCATGACTTTGTTTACTATTGACTACTAAATCCAACTGTTTATTTACCTTTTCAGCTGTAGCTGCAGTAATAGGTTTTCCTGCAATTTCTCTTTTACCTTTATATAATGATTTATCTTTGACCGGATTATCAATACTGTTGACATACCAAGGTTTCACCATATTACCTTTGTTGAAAATTGCTGATTGCGCTTGCAACATTTGAGCTGGTGTTACTGTTGTGGATTGACCGAACGCTGAAGTTTTTTGTTGCAGTTCGTTATCCCAAGCGATACCACCTGGCGCTTCTCCGTCAAATAAACCGCCTGTTTTCTTACCGAAACCGAATTTTTCATACCAGGATTTCATTTTGTCTGCACCGACTAAATCTTGCAGATGCATCATCAAGGTATTAGAAGAGTAAGTAAATCCTAAACTCATTGGAATTTTACCCCAACCTGTTCTATTCCAGTCGGAAATTTTCGAACCCATAATGTCTTTGTGACCAGACATGTATTTTTCGTCAGGTTTGAATTTCCCTTCTTGAATCGCTGCTGCTAAACCGTACGTTTTGAATGTAGAACCTGGTTCATAAGTATTTTGATATAAATCATTCGCCCAAGTTTTACCGAAATCTTTACCTGTTTCAGGGTTGAAGGTTGGTCTTTGACTGAATGCTAAAATTTCACCCGTATGCGCATCCATAACTACCGCAAATGCATCTTTAGGTTCAAAGTGCTTGTCCAGGTCATTTAATGCTTCTTCTACAAATACTTGAATATTCGAATCCAAGGTCAAGTGTACATCATCGCCACGTTGCGGGGCTACCTCGTTTTTAGAATTCGGAGCGATATATCCCCATATATCATGAATATAGGATAATGCCCCTTTCTTACCTGCGAGATAACTGTCAAATATCTTTTCAACGCCCATCGCGCCTTTTAACTCTCCTGTGTCCGGATTCTTTTGTGCCATACCGATTAAATGAGAGGCAAAAACGCCATTAGGATAAAATCGTTCTGTTTCAGGGTATAACATAATACCTGGTAATTTCATTTTTTCTATCTTATCTTTTTCTTGGTAAGTCAAATCACTGCCTTTTCGGCCGAACTCAACTTGGAACGCTTTTTTATTATCAAGCATTTTCTCTATTTCTTTAGGCTTCATATCAATCACGGTAGCTAACTTCTCTGCTGTTTTCTTCTTATCGACAACATGACGCGGTTTTTCTGAACCTTCGTCAGCTTTTTTGCTGACTACGGCAGTTAATTTAAATCTTTCTACATCTTCCGCAAGGACTTTCCCATTTCTATCATAGATTTTCCCTCGCTCGGGTTGTTCTTGTTGTTGTACGAGATATTTCTGATTGGCTTTCATAATTAAGTCTTGGCCGGAGGAATGTCCGGTTAACATGACATAACTATATCTTAAAACCAATAGAAAAAAGAGCAGTCCGAACAAAATGATGAGGAGGACTGCCCCTATTTTATTTTTTTTAATTTTAATTTTTCGCTTCGGCATCATTACGCACTACCTTTACATTATCGTTCTTTAAGCTCATGCCTTGTTTTTGAGCTTTTTCGTAAATGCGTTCATAAGAAGAGTTCTTTTTGATTTCAGACTTCAATGCACTATTTTGGCTGGATTGTGTTTCGATTTTTTGGTCTAAATCAGCAATCTTACCTTTAGTATCATAAGCGTCCATTTTTAAAGATAGGATATAAATACTTACCATTGCAATGACAGCGATTAAAGATATGTATAGTACTTTTTCAAACTTTGTCAGTTGCACAACAACTTTACGCTTCACTTTACGGGCTGGTGAAGACGAAGGTTTTACTTCTGGGGTCTGTCTAGCGGGTTCATAACTTTCGTTGTAAGGTTCATAAATCTTTTCTACAGCCATAGCAGTTTGTCACTCCCTGTTATTTCAAAATTTCGGCGACACGCAATTTGGCACTGCGCGCTCGGTTATTTTCTGCTAAGTCTTCTTCGGTTGCGGTAATCGGTTTTCGGTTAACACGTTTCAATTTCGGCGTATATTCTTCTGGAATAATAGGTAAGCCACGGGGAACTTCTGGGCCTTTCTCATACTCTTGGAAAATTTGTTTGCACAAACGATCTTCTAAAGAATGGAAAGTAATAACAGAAATGCGTCCGTGTACTTTAACTCTTTCGATTGCTTGTTCTAATGAATCTTCAAATGCTTTCAATTCATCATTAACCGCGATTCGGATGGCTTGGAAAACACGTTTGGCCGGATGTCCGCCCTTACGTCTCGCTTTCGCAGGGATACCTTCCTTAATCACGTCGACAAGCTGTAAAGTGGTTTCAATTGGTTCGTTTTCTCTTGTTTTTTCAATTCTTCGGGCGATTTGTTTGGAAAATTTCTCTTCGCCGTAGCGATAAAAGATTCTCACCAAATCTTCGTAGGGCCAATCATTTACCACCTCGTAAGCTGATAAATCTTGGGTTTGGTCCATACGCATATCTAAACGCGCATCTTGATGGTAGCTAAATCCTCGTTCCGGTACGTCTAATTGCGGGCTGGAAACGCCCAAGTCATAGTAAATACCGTCTACTTTGTCAATGTCCAAGTCGTCTAGGATTTGATTGATTTGTCTGAAATTACTGTGTACAAACGTGACTTGATCTAAGTGGTCCTTCAAGACCGTCTTAGCATTTTCAATTGCCGTTAAATCTTGGTCAATTGCAATCAAATGTCCATTTTTATCAAGTTGATTTAATAAATAAAGGGCATGTCCTGCACCACCCAGCGTACAATCAACATATACACCATCTTTTTTCACATTGAGCTCATCAATGGTTTCTTTTAACATGACGCTTACGTGATGAAACACTTTCATTCCTCCATTTAAAAATCAAAATCTATCAAATCTTCAGCGATATCTTCGAAATTATCCTCAGATTCATCATAGAAATTATTCCATGTCGCTCTGTCCCAAATTTCGATGCGGTTTGAAACCCCGATCACTGTACATTCTTTAGTTAAATTTGCGTATTCCCGTAAATTCTTCGGGATATTAATACGCCCTTGCTTATCCAATTCAACTTCAGTAGCACCTGAAAAGAACATGCGCATGAATTTACGCGCGTCTCTCTTAGTCATCGGTAATGACTTCATCTTTTCTTCGATAGTCTGCCATTCTTCTAAAGTATAACCGAATAAACACTTATCAAGGCCTCTAGTGATAATAAAACGTTCATTTAATTCATATCTGAATTTAGATGGTACAATCATGCGGCCTTTTGCGTCTAGTTGGTGTTCGTACTCACCCATGAACATTCTACTCACCTCACCTTATTTATAATTTACCACAACTCCCCACTATCCTCCACTATTTATATAAACATATCAAAAAAAATTCATTTTTCACGAAAAAAAGACCCGTCTCCCTGACCGGGAAGACGGGCCTAAGCCTTGTTTTTCTAAGGTTTTACTATAATTTGATCTAAAGTGTAACGAAGTGGTGGGTAAGTGGAGGGACTGAACATATCTGTCCCAAATTCATTCATAAATTGCAGTGCATTCCAAATTCTTTCTTGAAGCCCTCCCATTGGGTGGAGAGTCTCGTTTAATTCTCGGAAGTGTTTCATGCTAATTGCATTCTCACGTTCTATATTAATGAAGTAACGTTTGCGCAAGTAATCATATTGCGATTGATGAATCTGATTGTTCTTTTCTACAAGATTTTTATTATCCTCGTTATCTTGTACTTCTGCCGCCAACTTCTCATAAGCGGCTTTCTGTCTTGCTTCTAAATCATCTAATTCTTGTAAAAAGCTTTCTGAAGCGCGTGCTCTGATAAACTTATCCTTTTCTTCCTCAATGCCGTTCTCAATAACTTGTTCAGCATCTAAATGATAACGACGTAATAACTTTTCTATGCGCTTTGTTACGTAAGTAATTTTCATACGCGGCAAGACAATCGGCATAGTTACATCTAAAGTTTCAAATGCCGCTTTCAACTCAGCCCAATATTTTATTTCGCTAGGGCCCCCAACAAAGCTAACTGTATTAAAGAGCCATTCTTCCATAATAGGACGTGTGACGACATTATTAGAAAAACGTTCTGGTGCAGTTTCTACTATTTCTAATAATTCGTCTAAAGTATAAGTGGTTTGAGATTTGCTCGTATAAAACTTGCCGTCTTCAAAGGTAAGTAGTTGACGCATATCGTCTTCATGGATAAACAAATGCACATTCGTATCAGTTTGAATCATCGCCGACAGTCCAGCCTCTACAGTTTCTGCTTGTCTCTTTCTGAAAGCTTGATCTACCGCCTCATGTTGTTTCAACATTTCCTTTAAGATAGGTTGTTCTAATCTGCGCAAGGGTTGATATTGTGCATCTAACAGTAAAACACCGTACTCTTTAAATACAAGTTGCAAGAACGCTTTAAACATTTCTGTCCAAGATGCATAATTCTTAATAATGTGCTGCATCTCTTGACGTAGATGATTAGTATGCATCGTTTCAGGAATTTGTACTAAAAAGTCATCTAGCGCTTGCATCATCGCTTCTTTATCAGGCACAAAGCGTGAAACATTACTTTCAGGCGGTGTCATCGTATGATATTTCACTTTATGCAATTTAGCCTTTTCAGTATTAAATACATACGTGTGATTCACTTCATCAAAGTCGTGGTCTTCACCTGCAATCCAGAATACAGGCACCACATCTTTAGCGTAATCCTCGCTTAACTGGCGACTCAGATTTACGATAGATAATATTTTATGAAAAGTATACAGAGGTCCTCCGAACAACCCTGCTTGTTGTCCTCCGATTACTACTTTAGCCCCTTGTTTTAATTTATCAATATTTACTTGTTGTGCCTCTGTTATATCTAAATCTGACATGTAATCACTGATTACAGATGCCAGCTCCTGTTCTCTGCCATTATTCGGCGTATTCAAAGCTTGTTTAAAGCTTTCAGGAGACATCGCATCATATTGATAAAAGCTATTCAACAATGCATCACTTTCCTTCAACTTTTCCAGAAATTGATCATGCTCATTGATATTTGCGGTTAAACAATCCATACACTTTTCTCCTTAACTACTGTGTTTTCTCAACAATTAGTATAATGTTTATAGTGGCAGAACACAATTTAACGGCTTATCGTTTTCAATGCATATCCGCAATATTTATTATACAATTAATATAACTAAGTGAAGGGGGAAATGAGAATGGGCAACGTCAAACATTTAGATATCAATTATAAAACCGACGAGTTATTTGCAGATTTCAGAGAAACCAGCAACCCGAACCTCGCAATGATTGATGAGCTTGCAGGGGAAATGATAGATGCAAGTTCTGATTCACCTTTCTATGGTATTTTTATTGGTGAAAAAATTGGAGCGAGAATGGCACTTTATGAAAATGGCGAAGTCGAAGAAAAGCACTTCCCAGACTATGATAAGTATTTGATTTTATGGAAATTAGAAGTATTACCAAGTTACCAATCAAGAGGATTAGGAACTGAACTTGTGGATTACGCAAAATCAGCACAACTGCCGATTAAAGCACTCGCAAGAAACAAATCACGTGATTTCTTTGTAAAACATGGTTTCAAAGATTTACACTCAAACAATGATGAGGGCTATGATGTGTTGATTTGGGAACCGCAAAATAATTAAAGTGAATATTAAAATGTAAAAACGAGCGATCAACACTTCGCTCGTTTTTTATATTAGATTTTTCACTTCGTTCAATTGTGTAATTTCATAATGCGGCTGAATTGCTGTGTCATTCTTTTTATGACGGACATTAAACCAGCATGTATCGATACCCGCATTCAACCCTCCAAGAATATCTGAAGTCAACGAATCACCGATAATCAGTGAACGAGAGCGCTCAGCATCTATGCGATCAAAGACATAATTGAAGAATTCAGGCATTGGCTTTTGATATCCTGTTACTTCTGAGATAAAAATGTCTTGTATCGTATTTTTAAGAGGCGTTTGAGCTAATCGACGTAACTGGGTATCTTCTACTCCATTGGTAACGATATATACTTTAGCGTGTTGTGTTAAATATTGAATTGTTTCTAATGTCTCTGGAAAATATTTGACCGGTGCCATCGCAAGGCCATCTCTAAAGATAATATCCGCTTCTCTCCCATTTACTGCCAGCCCGAACCGTTTAAAATAATTGATAAACCGTTCCGTCAACACTTCTTCCTTTGTCAGCTTGTTTTCTTGAAATGCTTCCCAATGTGCTTGATTCACCTTTTTAAATAAAGCTAAATTTTCTTTAGAAGGAGAAATGTCATATCTTTCAGCTAAATGATAAAATGCTTGATCTTCCGCATCATGAAAATCCACAATAGTATCATCAAAATCAAGCAAAATCGTATCGTATTTCATAAATTTCACCTCTTGCTCTATTATGCAAATAACTCCCTAGTGAAGCAAGTACTCAATTCCAATTGCTAACTACAGATAAAAGGAGTACAATTAAAGTCGTGTGTATTAAAAATAACGTATTGAATTTAAATCATTTCATTTACGGGTAAATACATAAATGAGCAATTGAATTAAGAGATGTGAAAGGAAGTTGAAATTATGAATAAACGTGTACCTAAGTTATATAAAGAATATTATGAGAAATTCGGAGAAATGCCACCTGCGCCATATATGAGCACTTTAAGTGACTACGAAAAAGAACAAGCTATCTTACAACGCCTTTCAGACGGCAAACCTTTTGCCCAAATTAAATATTGGAGCCAACAACCTCCAGTAAGATAAGCAAGTTGGAAACGGTGCGATGACGTGCCGTTTTTTTATTTTTGCAATTTTTGTTGTTCCAATCTTATTAATTTTATATACTTAACTTAATAACAAAAAAATAAAATAATAAGGAGTGGCGCGCATGTTCTTTTCCCCTCTAGTTTATCTATTGCTATGGGTTCTTTTCTCGCTCATTTTCTTAATTTTCACTTTTCTTACGCTTAGTGCACTCGGCAGGCAAACACGATTCAAATTAAGGCTTTCTGTTGCTCTCATTTCCTTCATACTAGGAATTGTTTGCTTCTTTGGTATTTTCTCAAATCATTCACTTGAAAAAGAATGGTCGAGCTTTTTTAAAAATAAGTCTTCCCTTTCAATCCCTAACCCTTTAAAAGCACTCTTCGGAGACGATAAACATAAAGATTCCTCACAAAACAAAAAAGATAATCAACACGTAGATAATCATTCAAAAGAAGATAAACCGACTTCTATTAAACATGATAAACCTAAAAATTCCACTTCCCAATCCACAAGTGATTATGAAAGTAAATATAGACTGCTGCCTTCTGATTTTAATCCTAAAGCAGCTAAAGGTCAGGCTACTACTATAAATTCAGGTAAATATAAAGTTGGTAAAGAAATTCAACCTGGTCATTATACTATTACGCATAATAACGATAAAATAGGTATCCTCGAAGTAGACAATGAGTATGGCAACTATGTTTTCAGTAATGCTTTAAGTGCAAAATCAGAGACAATCGCTGGTAAAATTACCACTTATTTAGCAGATGGCCAAACTGTAGTGGTCAAAGATATGAAGCATGTTAAATTCACTCCTGAACCTATTAAATATCGTACCAACTTAAACACAGGCGTATGGGTAGTCGGAGCTGATATAGCGCCTGACAGTTATACCGTGCGTCCTGGCAATAAATACTCTGCTAATTTCAATGTTCAATCCTCTAAAGGAGAATCAAAAGCAATCGAAATTATAGGCGACGATAGTGCAAATGCGAAGAAATCTTTGCATATTGATTTAAAAAAAGGTGATGTGGTGCTAGTCCAAGGATCAGGTACAGTCAAACTTGGGAAATAAAAGGAAGTATTAGGATAAAGTCGCATGGTAGTGAAAGTGTCTAGGCTGAGGTGGCGCGCCTAGACACTTTGAATCGAATCTGTATAGGCGGATGGTAACGTGCCTATACATCATTCTACTTCTCTTCCTAACTAAAAAAGCTATAAAGAAATCCATCGTCATGGATTTCTTTATAGCTTTACTAAGTATGTTTTAAAATTAGAAACCGAATAATTTACCTACAATTCCTACACCGTTTTGTACGATATCTACGATGCTTGTACCTAATTTTGTTGAATCATGAGCTTGTGCAGCATTTACTGTATTAACGATTGCTTGAGCTAATTTTGTAAGCATAATCTATTTCCTCTTTTCTCTATTTTTATAGTCATTTATGAAATTGAATTAATCGAATTAAGCACCAAATAATTTAGAAGCGATTTGGATACCATTTTGAACGATATCAACGATATTAACAGCTAATTGCCCACCATCGTGATTAATTGCAGATTCAACTGTCCCTTTAATTGCGTTAAATAAGCCTTCCATAAAATTTCACCCCTATTATTTTATTTAAAGGTACTAACGGTAATTGTGTTTACTCCACTTATGTAATTCGTTGACCTTTGTTAATTTCACTATACTATGCTCAATTGAAAAATTGGATGATAATTCTCAACTCATGGAGTATCATTCAATACTGTACAATCTAATCTTTTTTACGACACTTGGGCATGCCTAAGTGTCCTTAGTTTTAATTATCCTATATATTAAATGTCATTTAGACTTCCTTGTCTTCAATTACTTCTTCTCGTGTTACACGTATGTTGCCACAATATTTCAATTTTGAAGTATACGATAAGAGTTATACTTAGCCGTAAATTTCATAACACAAAAAAGAAACGTTGAAATAAATCAACGTTTCTCCGGGTTGGGCAAAGAATATATAAAATATTCTCTTCTATGGACGTCCTGGGAGGGATTCGAACCCCCGACCGATGGCTTAGAAGGCCATTGCTCTATCCAGCTGAGCTACCAGGACACTTTTTTAACACAAGATTAATTATATCTAATTAAATTATAGAAATCAATACCGTTCATCATAATTTTCGATATGATTTTTCACTTTAATAACCGTATTGCACGATTAATTACTTCTAAGTTATTAAATAATCAGATGTTTCTCCTTTATATAATAACTTAAAATTAATAATTACAATACAATTAAACTATTTCTATCAAAGAGTAATTAAATATTTGAAACACCCTCAAAACAGTTTTAAGGGTGTTCCGCTTCTCTCTATTAATTTATAGGTTCCACTTGATCAAGTATTTCATTTTGTCTTTTTTCCATTGCATTATAGTCGCTTTCACTAACACCATCTTGATACATTTTATCTGAAAGATCGAAGTATTCTTTTTGCAACTTGTCTTCCTTTGCTTTTTGTTCATCAAGCCATTCTTGTTGACCATTTACCCAGTCTTCATGTGCTTTTTGTTCTTCTGCTGTACGGTAAACTCCATTATTCTCATAATCTTTTCTCTCTTGTTGTTGTTCGTATACGGATTTTTCTGTACCGTTTTCTACTCTTAATGAACTTTCATAAGCTGCGCTAGCTGGGCCTTCCATTACATTTCCTTGTGGAATAACACCATTAGCAACTGCACTATTATAAGCCAGTATTTTTTCTTCTTCTGAATAATTGCCGTTAAGAACTGCCTCTAAAGTATTGCGGTCTGTTATATTAGAAACATCAATCTGAGGCTTATTTGTTTCTTTGGGCGAATTATTTATGTCATTTGATATTTGCTCGGTATTTTCATTATTATTAGTGGATTTATCATCTGACTCTTCATTTCTTTTTTCTTCTTTTCTTACTTTTTCCTTATCTTTTTCAGCAGTCTCTCGCTTTTGGTTATCTGACTTACTTTCTTCTTTTTGGCCACATGCACCCAACACTAATAAACTTGCTAAAATTAAAAATATAATCTGTTTCATTTTATTCCCTTTCAAAAATTAACTATTATATTACCATTCCTCATCTGGTACTGATCTTCCATCAGGTGTCATGCATCCGCCAACTGTGCATGTAGTGCCATCTGGTTTAGTCACACCTACTGCATCACCGCCGCCTGGTGCTTGATGCCATGTATTGCCTTCTGCATCAACCATACCATTTACATTTTGTCCGCTTTTTAATTTCTGAGTCATTTCTTCTTTTGTTAAAGCTTGAGATTGTTGTGGTTGAGTGGCTTGTTGATTGTTTTGTACATTAGCATTTTGCTGCTGGTTGTTTTGCTGAGCAGTTGCTTGCTGCGTATTTTGTTGCTCATTATTTTGCGCATTCATATTTTGTTGATTGTCTGTATTTTGTTGATTCGCCTGTTGTTGATCATCATTTTGCACAGCTGCTTCTTGGTTTTGGTTGTTTTCATCATTTTCTTTTTTGCTTTCTTTCTTACTATCTGATTTTTTCTTATCCTCTTTTTTGTCCTTTTTTTGGCTCGTATCTGATTTTTGATCATCAGATTTACTTTCTTCCTTTTGGCCACAAGCTCCTAATACTAAAAAGCTAGCCAATAAAAGCATTAATAATTTTTTCATTACTCTATCCCCTATCTGGTTAATATATTTCCTTAAAGATTATTTTAATATATTAGTAGATGAATTAATACAACAATTTGTATTTTGAACAAAAATATTGAGGGAAATAAAAAAGTCTCAAATTCTAATGACAAATTCATATATTTTGGGGTATGGATTAAAAACAGTAAAGGGGTTGTCCAAAATGAATATAAAATTTATGCAGCAATTAGATTTTCTGTTGAAATATATCAGTAATAACACATCTAATTATTCCAATCGCTACAAACTTATTTTTGAATATAATCATTTTATTTATGAAGGAGATTTCATTCCAGAGTTCAAATCATTACAAGTAGTATTAAAGGATGTCACTAGTTTTGATGAAGATGATTTGAATTTAATTAGCTTAAGAAACGAAAGCGCATTTGAAACAATTAGAAAGCATCAATCTTTATTTGGAAAATCGTATTTAAAATTATTGACTGAGCGAATTAATGAGTATTCAGCTCAAAATTATTTCCGACTGTTAGTAGATTCATTGGAAAAGTATCCCGTAGAATTCGAAAGTGAATTACCACCTTACATTTACAACTTAAAATCTGAGAACTCAAATCATCCATTAAATTTAGAAATCATGAAAATACCGCAAGATGCTCAATTTGATTTTGTAAGTATAGTTAAAGTTGACCCTGAATAGAATGGCTAATATTATTTCTATCCCCCTCATCAATCAACTTTGAATTTTAGGGTAATTATAAACTATGACATGAGTACAATTTAGCATGATATTTTTTAATATGGAGGTTTTAGAATGAACGCAAAACAAAAATATGTTGACGTTTTAACTAAAGAAAAACCAGATTTGATTGAAGTACTCTTTGAATTTGAAGCGAATGTGCATCCTAAAATCGATGGCAAAGGTCACGGTGAAGGAGCTGTATTTGTTGGACGTGTGAATCTTTATGTTGTCTTAGATGACAAGGTCTATGATTATGTCATAGCAGACTTGCATGAAGTCAAATTCCACAATAATATGTTTGAGCATTCTGTTGAATTTAAATACGGTAAATCAGATGAAGAATTAAAATTAAAATTCGAAGATAAGCCAGAAACAGTAGAATTTGCTAAAGTTATGGAAAATTTATCTATGGAACGTGAAAGCTATAGAGAATATATTGATGCACAAGAATAATTGTGATGATTAAAATTAAATAATAGACCTTAAAAGACTCCTTATCATAACATGTTCAGCGATTATGATAAGGAGTCCTGCTTTATTTTCATTATGAAATTATTTCCCCTCTAAAATCATATCAACATGAGGGATATTATCTTCTAGATAAGTTTCTGAAATACGTTTAAATCCAAAGGAACCATAGAATTTAAGTAAATGCTCTTGAGCAGATATCTTAATTGATTTTTCAGCGTCCTTTTTTCTTAATGCATCAATAGCAATTTCCATAAGTTGATAACCTAATTTATTTTTACGATAAGCTTTGACTACAATTACGCGTCCAATTCTAAAATCTTCTTCGGTTTTCAGCAATCTAGCATATGCTGCAATTTGGTTGTCTTTTTTTAAAATAACATGTTCTGCATTAAAATCTTCCTCATCTATTTCTTGATAAGGACAATTTTGTTCAACCACAAAAACTTTCACTCTTTCAATCATAATTTGAACTAATTCTTCGGGCGTTAACTCTGGTGTTTTTTTAATTAGTATTTCGATATTTTCCATATGCTTGTCCTTTCATTACATCGTTTTTAACTAACCTGTATATTATTCTTTACTATGATCTTGTCCGTGAAGCATCCAACGTACGTTATATTTATCTGAAAAAGCCCCCATCTTGCCTCCCCAGAATTGATCAGCTAACGGCATCTCAACAGTAATAGACTCATCATCTTTTACTTTTTCATACAAAGCTTCTACACGTTTAGCATCTTCCGCATCATTAATGTCATAATCAATTAATAAGGAAATGCCTTTCGTAATAGTATAATCTTCAGAATTATTAAATGCGTCTGAAGCAAACAAAGTTACGTCTGCAATCTTAAATTCTGCATGCATCGTACTTTCTTCAGCTTTATCAGGATCAACACCGAAATTTTCAGCTTGTTCTCTTTGAACGGGCAAACGATTGATATGAGTCGCACCAAATACTTCTTCGTAATATTGCAAAGCTTCTTTAGTATTCTCAAATGCTAAATATGGATATAATTGAGTCATCAGTTTATCTCCTTTTTTAAAAATATGCACTTTTACTTACCTTATTATACTATGTTTCAAACACTTTAGTGAAAGGTAAGAAATTATGAAACTTATTTGAGGTGAAAGAATGATTAATCAATTAGATCAAGTTATGTTGTATGTATATGACCAAGAAGCTGCGAAGACTTTTTGGATTGAAAAATTGGGCTTTGTTGAAGTCTCGGATGTGGCTAACCAAGCCATTCGAACTATCGTCGTGAAGCCTACAGCACAATCTCAAACTGAAATTGTCTTGCATGATAAGGCTAAAGTTGAGGCCATGTCGCTTGGCATCAGCACAGAAACGCCTTCTTTGATGTTCGGCACAGATGATATTGATAATCTTTACGAAGATTTTCAAAGCAAAGGTATTTTTGTGGGAGAACTAGTCCAATCACCACAAGGTCGAGTATTCAATTTCGCTGATTCTGAAGATAATTATTTCGCGGTGAAAGAAAATAAATAAATAAAGAAGCCAGCGTCAATCAGCACTGCAAAGAGGTGCTTATACGCTGGCAATTTTTTATATCTTAAATTCAACTGTATCAATAATTGTATGTTGGCGAATGCGGAAATTCAGTGTAGCTGTTTGCTCATTCTCATTAATCAATAATTCCGCATAAGTTTCCTCAGTGTTACTTCTCGATTGAGAAATACTGCCAGGATTAATGACATGTACCCCATCCATTTCTTCATAGCGTGCAATATGAGTGTGACCATAGAAAGCAAATTGGCATGCTAGTGATTTTGCTTTTTCAGCCAATTGCATGCGTGTCGTATTGACATTATACATGTGGCCGTGCGTATAAAATGCACGCACACCATCCGCTTCCACCACTTCTTCTCCCGGAAACTCCGGATAAAAATCGCAATTGCCTTTCACACGTCGATATAAACTAAGTTCCGTATCATCATATTGAAATTCTGAATCACCCAGATGAATCGCCACATCTACTTGATTATAGTGATTAAACACTTCAAATAAGATACCCGCTTCTGTATGATTATCGCTGACAATTAACCATCTACTCAAATTTGATCACCCTTTAAATAGTTTCGCAGTTTATCAATTGCACGACGTCTATGACTGATTTCTCCTTTTTCTTCAGCAGAGAGCTGTGCCATTGTTTTACCTTTTTCAGGAACAAAGAATATCGGATCATAACCGAATCCATTGTCGCCTTCTTTCGCATGTGTAATTTCTCCATCAACTGTGCCTCGGAAAGTCACCGTTTCTTCGTTCGGTGCACTCATACTGATAACACACACAAATTGCGCATCGCGATTTTCATTTTCACCTAAATTATCCAACAACTTTACAATATTAGCTTCATCATCTTTATCAGTCCCTGCATAACGCGCAGAATAAATTCCAGGTTCTCCATTTAACGCATCTACTGCGAGGCCGCTGTCATCCGCAATAATACGTTTGCCCAATGCTTGAGCCGCTGCTTCTGATTTCAATTTAGCATTCTCTTCGAATGTTGAGCCAGTTTCTTCTACATCAAACCCCTCAATCAATTCACCGATGCCAATGACGTTATACTCAGGAAAAATCACTTTGAAATCATTAATTTTACCTTTATTTCCTGTTGCTATTACTAAATCTTCCATCTCTTCCACCTCTATTTAATCGACTTTTACCATTGTGACTGCAACATCATCCAACTTCAACCATTGCGAAATAATATATTCAATATGTTCTGTGTCTCCTGTCGCAAAGAAACGATGTTGCGGATTTGGCGTATAAGGGGCATGTTCATTACTGAACGTCAACAAAGCACTCACTTCACGCGCAGTTTCCAACCCAGAAGAAATTACCGTCTTCGTACCACCGAAATATTCATAAATCGGCTCAAATAACAACGGATAATGCGTACAACCTAAAATAACTGTATCCGCTTTATTATTACGAAACGCTCTTAACGTTTGGTGAATCACAATATTCGTCGGTACCGGATCATGATAACGCATCTGTTCCACCAACGGCACAAAGTCCGGGCAAGCAACTCCTGTCACCTCAACATTCGGGTTAATCGCTTTAATATGTTTGGTATAAGCCTCTGATTTGATAGTCCCTTCAGTTCCTAACACCATCACATTATTATTTTTAGTTGTCATAATCGCCGTACGTGAACCCGGTTCAATAACGCCAATAACAGGTATCGGCAACAATTCTTTTAAAGTATCCAGTGCTACAGCAGTCGCCGTATTACATGCAATGACTAACATCTTAATATCAAATTCCATTAACTTCTGTGCCAATTGTACAGTAAATTTCCGCACCTCATCACCAGGTCGCGGACCATAAGGACAACGTGCACTATCACCTAAATAATAAATCGTTTCATTCGGCAGCTGACGCATAATTTCTTTGGCTACAGTGAGGCCGCCGACTCCTGAGTCAATCACTCCAATAGGTTTGTTCATATTTTTCTCATCCTTGCGCAAAACATTCTTAAACTATATTTTATCACAATCGCCAAATGCATTGAATTAATCAGAATTTGTTACCCATCTTACCCTGGCTCCGTCGAAAGAAACCTTTGGAGAGCGGCATGCACCAAAAAAGGCCTGAGACATTTAATAATATCCCAGGCCGTTCTATAAAATATTAATTAGTTCACTTGGTGATCTGAACCAAAGAATGATTTAAACATATAGAATGAAGTTTCTCTGTTTAATGCTGCGATTGAAGTTGTCAAAGGAATACCTTTAGGACAAGCATTTACACAGTTTTGAGAGTTACCGCATTCTTGTAATCCACCTGCTCCCATTAATGCATCTAGACGTTCGTCTTTTGTCATTGAACCAGTTGGATGTAGGTTGAATAAACGTACTTGTGAAATTGCTTGTGCACCAACGAAACCATTATTTTTAGTTACGTTAGGACAAACTTCTAAACATACACCACAAGTCATACATTTAGATAATTCATAAGCAGTTTGACGTTTTTTCTCAGGCATACGAGGTCCTGGACCTAAATCGTAAGTACCATCGATTGGAATCCAAGCTTTCATACGTTTCAAGTTGTCGAACATGCGAGAACGGTCAACTTGTAAGTCACGAATGATTGGGAAAGTTTTCATTGGTTCTAAGCGAATCGGTTGTTCTAATTGGTCAACGATTGCTGAACATGCTTGACGTGCATGGCCGTTGATAACCATTGAACAAGCACCACAAACTTCTTCCAAACAGTTCATGTCCCAAGTTACTGGCGCTACTTTTTCGCCTTTAGTATTGATTGGATTACGTCTGATTTCCATCAAGCACGCAATAACATTCAAGTTTTCACGATAAGGAATCTCGAATTTTTCTTCATATGGCTGAGAGTCACTTGTATCTTGTCGTTTAATAATCAAAGTTACAGTTTTTTGTTTATTAGAAGCTTGCTGTTGTTGATGGTGTTGCTCAACAGCTTGATCTTTTACTTCTTCTGCCATTATGATTCGCTCCCTTCTTCTTCTTCCTTATTCTCTGCAGTATGAGATTTACTTGAGTAGTCACGTTTACGTGGTGGAATTAAGCTGATATCAACATCTTCATATGTGAATGTTGGTGCTTCATATTTACCATTGTAATGCGCCATTGTTGTTTTCAACCATTCTTCATCATTACGATTAGGGAATTCTGGTTTGTAGTGAGCACCGCGTGATTCGTTACGGTTATACGCACCAATAGTGATAACACGTGCAAGCACTAACATATTCCATAATTGACGAGTGAAGAATACTGCTTGGTTACTCCAAGTTTGTGTATCTTCCATATCGATGTCTTTGTAACGTCTCATCAACTCAAGAATTTTTTCGTCAGTCTCAAGCAATGCTTTATTTTCACGTACTACAGTTACGTTTTTAGTCATGATTTCACCAAGTTCACGGTGAAGTTTGAAGGCATTTTCAGTACCTTTCATATTCAATAATTCGTCGAAACGTTTTTGTTCTTCGTCAACTCTGTCTTGATACAAGCTGTCATCTAATTCTGTGTAAGATTGTTCAACTGTATCAATGTATTTAACTGCGTTAGGCCCCGCTACAGTACCGCCGTAAATTGCAGATAATAATGAGTTCGCACCTAAACGGTTACCACCATGTTGTGAGAAGTCACATTCTCCTGCTGCAAATAATCCTTTGATTGTAGTATGTTGATCATAGTCTACATACAATCCGCCCATTGAATAGTGAACGGCTGGGAAGATTTTCATTGGTACTTTACGTGGGTCGTCACCAGTGAATTTTTCATAAATTTCGATGATACCGCCTAATTTAACATCTAATTCATGTGGATCTTTATGTGAAAGGTCAAGATAAACCATGTTTTCACCATTGATACCTAATTTTTGGTTCACACAAACATCGAAGATTTCACGTGTTGCGATGTCACGTGGAACTAAGTTACCGTAGTCAGGATATTTTTCTTCTAAGAAATACCAAGGTTTACCGTCTTTATATGTCCAAATACGGCCACCTTCACCACGCGCTGATTCACTCATTAAACGTAATTTATCATCACCAGGAATTGCAGTTGGGTGGATTTGGATAAATTCACCGTTTGCATATACCGCACCTTGTTGGTAAACGATAGATGCTGCTGAACCTGTGTTGATCATAGAGTTTGTTGTTTTACCGAAGATGATACCAGGACCACCAGTCGCCATAACAACTGCATCTGAACGGAATGAATCAATTTTAGCATCTGTTAAGTTTTGAGCCACGATACCGCGAGCAGCACCATCATGGTCTTTAACAAGTCCTAAGAATTCCCATCCTTCATATTTAGTTACAAGTCCATCAACCTCAAATTTACGAACTTGTTCATCTAGTGCATAAACTAATTGTTGACCTGTTGTCGCACCAGCATAAGCTGTTCTGTGGTGCATTGTACCACCGAAACGACGGAAGTCTAATAAGCCCTCAGGTGTTCTGTTGAACATTACCCCCATACGGTCAAGCAAGTGAATGATTTTTGGTGCTGCATCAGCCATTGCTTTTACTGGTGGTTGGTTAGCTAAGAAGTCGCCACCATAAACCGTATCATCGAAGTGAATCCAAGGTGAGTCTCCTTCACCTTTTGTATTAACAGCCCCGTTAATACCCCCTTGTGCGCACACAGAGTGCGAACGTTTTACGGGTACAACTGAGAATAAATCAACATGTACACCTTGTTCTGCTATTTTAATTGTTGTCATCATGCCGGCCAATCCGCCGCCGACAACAATAACTTTTTTCTCTGCCATATTAAATGTCACTCCCTGAAAATATAACCTTTATTTACGCTGATTCTATGCTCTGTTAAACAAATGCTAAGATTGCACTCACGCCGATATAAGCGACTACGATGAATACAATTAATGAAATCCATGTGAATACACGTTGTGATTTCGGTGATTGCAAGAATCCCCAAGTTACGCCGAATGACCATAAACCATTAGCGAAGTGGAAAATAACTGCAACAGTTAAAATAATATAGAAAACCAACCAAAATGGATTGCTTAATAAGTCATGCATCATAGTGAAGCCAAGTGTTTTATGACCCATCCACATTTCAATTTTAGTTTGATAGAAGTGGATAGCGATAAAGATAAATGCTAAAACACCTGTAATACGTTGCATCATGAACATCCAGTTTCTGAACCATGAATAATGCCCGACATTTTCTTTAGCTGTGAAAGCAATATGCACACCGTATAATGCATGGTATAAAATTGGTAAGTAAATAAGTAAAATCTCAAGTGCTAGCAAGAATGGTAGTGATTCCATGAACTGAGATGCTTTGTCGAATGCGCCAGCTCCTTTTGTTGCCTGATGGTTAACCGTCAAATGCACAAGTAAAAATGCTCCGATCGGAATAACCCCTAGTAACGAGTGAATACGTCGCAAGTAGAATTGATTCTTAGTATAACCCAAAAGGAAGTCCCCCCTGTGAAACAAATAGTATTTATGGTTTTATTCAAAGGATATGAATTGGAAAAGCCCTAAATTGTCCCACAATTTTCCCTAATCAAAATTTTTAAAGTATCTAAATAAAAATACTGGTGTGTAATTCACAGTCTGTGCGAGCAACCCACAAGTTCAGAAATTGTATTTCTATGTATTTGACCCCTATCTAAGCTGTCTTTTCTGAACGCTTGCTTCTTGTTGAATTTCTGTTAAAAACTTTGATATAGAGCTAATTGAGAAACGTTTTCATTTAGAAAGCGTTTACAAACAGTCCTAAAAAAATATAAAACCTCGTTAACGATATTGTAACATTTTTTGACCGTCTTTTGGGCATGAGAATAATTCTCATCGCACTTTTTTCTATTTTGCATTTTATTCAAATAATATTACACTTTTATTAACAAAAAGAGTGCGCAAACTGCATAAAATAATAACTATTTATGCAGTGACACACCCTTAATCGTCTTTATTCAATTCATTTTGTAAACTTTCCGCTACTTTTTGAGGCAATCCTGCTTCTTGCAAATCTTCCAATGTAGCTTCTCTCATTTTTTTAATAGAACCGAAAGTACGTAATAAAGTTGTTTTACGTTTTGGACCGATTCCTTCTACCTCATCTAACACTGAAGAGAAACTATGTTTTTGTCTCGTTTGACGATGGAAAGTAATGGCAAAGCGATGGACTTCATCTTGGATACGTTGTAATAAATAGAAAGCTTGGCTATTCTTCTTCAAAGGTACCACTTCAGCTGCAGGTCCATAAATTAATTCTGAGGTGCGGTGTTTATCATTTTTGCGCAAACCTGCCACCGGAATATCTAATCCTAGTTCATTTTCTAGTACATCAATGGCTACAGACATTTGTCCTTTGCCTCCGTCGACAATAATTAAGTCCGGCAATGGCAAACCATCATTCAACACACGTGTATAACGTCTGCGAATCACTTCACGCATTGATTTATAATCATCTGGACCTTCAACTGTTTTAATTTTGTATTTACGGTATCCCTTTTTATCAGGTTTGCCATCTACAAAAGTAACCATTGCAGATACAGCATCGACACCTTGGATATTAGAGTTATCGAAAGCTTCGATACGAATCGGCGTCTGAATTCCCATTTGTTCGCCTAACTCTTCAATCGCTTTAATGGTTCTAGATTCATCTTTTGCGATCAACTCAAATTTATTTTGCAGCGATACTTCTGCGTTATGGTTAGCCATATTGACTAAGTCTTTCTTTTGTCCGCGAACTGGTTGTAAAATTTTAGTATCTACCACCGACTCAATCATTTTACGATCTAGATTCTTCGGCACGTGTACTTCTTTCGGCAATAAATGTTGATTCAAACGATAGAATTGACCGATAAACGTATAAAACTCTTCTTCTGGTGTTTGCTGCAATGGAATCATGGTAGTGTCACGCTGAATCATGTTCCCGTTTCGTACAAAGAAGACTTGAATACACATCCAGCCTTTGGAAATATAGTAACCGAAAACATCACGCGCAGTGTTATCTGCTGACATGATATTTTGTTTTTTCGTCAAGTTATGGATATGTTGAATTAAATCACGATATTCCTTAGCTTGCTCGAAATCTAAATTTTCACTGGCTGCTTGCATTTTCGCTTCTAAGTTTTTGATGATTGTTTTATCTTCGCCATTTAGAAAATCGCTGACTTCTTGCGTCATTTTATCGTACTCTGCTTGATCCACATCATACACACATGGACCTAGGCATTGGCCAATGTGATAATATAAACAAAGTTTATCCGGCATCTTATCACACTTGCGGAAAGGATAAATACGATCCAGTAACTTTTTCGTTTCTACAGCAGAATAGGCGTTAGGATAAGGGCCAAAATACTTTCCTGTGCCTTTTTTAACCGTACGCGTTACTAATAACCGCGGATATTTTTCCTTCGTTATTTTAATAAAAGGATAGCTTTTATCATCTTTCAACAGAATATTATATCGTGGCTGATATTGCTTGATGAGATTGAGTTCCAGTAATAAAGATTCTGTTTCACTATCGGTGACAATGAATTCAAAGTTGCGGATTTCACCGACTAAACGTGTCGTCTTAGCGTCGTGAGCGCCTGTAAAGTAAGAACGCAATCGATTACGCAAACGCTTGGCTTTTCCGACATAAATCACTTGATCATTGCGGTCTTTCATCAAATAACAGCCTGGTTCAAAAGGCACTACTGAAAGTTTTTCTTTAATTTTTTCTTGATATGCCTCCACGTTTCTTCCTCCTTTCTTTAAATTTAAGCGTTACATGCATTGATTTGTCAGTCATTATAACATTTAAACGTCTTACTTAGCTTGTTGCAATACTTTGAGTACCGCTTTAGCAGACGCAAAAAAACTGGACCACCCTAAAAAGTGAATCCAGCCTTTTTAACTAACCTATTTCATATCGACGATATTCTTCAAAGTTTCAACTTTAAACGCCGAAACAAGACATTATTCTATGCAACTTATAGGTGTTTGTTTAAAACTTCTGCTAAGTTTTCTTTTGGTTGGAAACCGACTACTTTATCTACAGGTTGTCCATCTTTGAAAACGATAAGAGTTGGAATACTCATTACTTCGAATTTAGCAGCAGTGTTAGGGTTTTCGTCTACATCTAATTTTAAGACGTCAGCTTTACCTTCAAAATCTTGTGCTAATTCTTCTAATACTGGAGCAATCATTTTACATGGTCCGCACCAAGTTGCCCAGAAATCTACTAATTTAACACCGTCTTGAACTTTTTCATCAAAGTTTGAGTCAGTTACTTTTACTAATGCCATAAATATCGTTCCTCCTTAGGAATTTAATGATGAACAAAGTATATCAGATACATTTTAAAAATGCACTGGCTTTGCTCATGAAAAATTGTGTAATAATGCGTGTTTGCGCTATTCATTTACTGTTTTTTTAGTTACTTCAATTCGGCAACTGTTACACCGAATCCGCCTTCGCTCGGCATACCTGTGCGGAATGAAGCTACGTTTTTATGCTTTTTCAAATGTTGCTGTACTGCCTTTTGCAATGCACCTGTTCCCTTTCCGTGAATGATATAAACGTTTTCGTAGTTGCTGAGCATTGCTTGGTCGAGATATTGGTCGAGTGCTGTGATTGCCTCTTCATAACGATATCCTCTCAAATCCAGCTCCATTTTCACGCTGGAACGGTTGGTACGTGAAATCGTCTTGGCAGGTTTCTCTTGAGTTTTCTTTTTCTTCTCTAAATCTGCAATCGGTAACTTCATTTTAATGATACCCATTTGGACAACCGCTTCATCATCATCCAAAATTTCAAGCACTTCGCCTTTTTGTCCGTAAGTCAAGACTTTGACTTCGTCTCCGGCTTTGATTTCATCCCATTTTTGTTTCTTAACATTTTGTTTGATATCTGTGCCTTCATATTGCTCATCTAAGTGTTTACGTTTCTCAATCAGTTCATGCTCTTTGACTTCTGCATCTTTTTCATCGCGCATCTGACGCAAATCTTGGATAATGTCATCCGCTTCTTTCGTCGCAGCTTTCACACGCTGATTCGCTTTGACTTTGGCATCGTCCATGAGTTGTTTCTCGTAATTTTGATATTGCTCGTATTTTTTATTTAAATCGCCATGTACTTGTTTAGCTTCTCTTAATAACTGGTCGAGCTCAATACGTTGCGTTTCTACTTTCTTAGCATTCTTTTCTAAAGAAGCAATCATATTGTTGATTTCTTGTTCATCTT
This sequence comes from Staphylococcus piscifermentans, assembly GCF_900186985.1. Taxonomy (NCBI): domain Bacteria; kingdom Bacillati; phylum Bacillota; class Bacilli; order Caryophanales; family Staphylococcaceae; genus Staphylococcus; species Staphylococcus piscifermentans. Next base: position 1,887,528 of record NZ_LT906447.1, read on the forward strand.
GACCGATTAAGGATTTCGCTTCGCGGATAATGTTGCCACTCAGGCCTAGTTTGCTGGAAATTTCAAAGGCATTGGAACGACCGGGCACACCCATCAATAATTTATAAGTCGGGCTTAACGTGTTGACGTCGAATTCCACGCTGGCGTTCATGACGCCTTCACGGTTGTAACTATAGGCTTTTAATTCCGGGTAGTGGGTAGTTGCCATCACTAAGGCACCTAATTGTTGCACGTGATCTAGAATGCTCATCGCAAGCGCAGCCCCTTCACTCGGGTCTGTTCCTGCTCCTAATTCATCAAATAGAATCAGGCTGTTATGGTCTGCGTGTTTCAATATCTCTACAATATTCTTCATATGAGAAGAGAAAGTAGAAAGTGATTGTTCGATAGATTGTTCATCTCCGATATCACAATATACGTTATCGAAGACGTTTAATTTACTGCCGTCTAAAGCAGGAATCAACAGACCTGATTGTGCCATCACAATAATCAAGCCCAGTGTTTTCAAGGTTACGGTTTTACCACCTGTATTAGGCCCAGTGATAATTACTGTTTGAATATCTTCTGCAAATTCAATTGTATTCGCTACTACTGTTTCACGGTCTAATAATGGATGAAACGCTTTAGGCAGATAAACATTGCGTTCTTGTGTAAATTCAGGTTTCGTTCCTTTAATAGATTGGCCGTAACGTGCTTTCGCTGTTAAGAAGTCAATTTGACCCATCACTGATTCGGCAATTAAACATGCATCCGCTTCAGCAGCTACTTCAGCAGAAAGTGCACTCAGAATACGTTCTACTTCTACCTTTTCATCATTACGCAAACGGCTGATTTTGTTATTCATTTCCACGACTGCTGATGGTTCGATATATAAAGTTTGTCCTGAAGAAGATTGGTCATGCACGATACCATTAAAGTCTTGGCGGTATTCTGCTTTGACAGGGATAACATGACGGTCGTTTCTGACCGTGATAATCGCATCAGATAATTTCTTCTGATTCGATTGACTCTTAACGACTCTGTCTAAATTCTGTTTAATACGATTTGAAGTACTGTGAATGCGACTTCTGATACTTTGCAATTCATAACTGGCATCATCAAATAAATCAAAGTTATCGCATTTCTGATGAATCTCTTGATATAAATCTGAGAGTATCGGCAATTGCGCCATTCTTTCATCTAAAATAGGATAATTGATGGCTTCCTCTTCTTCTAATAATTGACTGTAAAAAGTTTTGTATTGATTCTGAACTTGAATTAAACGTTTAATTTGATTCAGTTCTCTCACATTTAAGATACTGCCGATTTTCGCACGATGAATCAGCGGTTTGACTTCTGTCAATCCGCTTAAACTCGGCAAACGATGCTTGTTATAGATTTGGGAAAGTTCATCTGTCTCATTCATTTGATAAACGACAGTATCATAATCAGATGCAGGCGTCATTTGGGTTGCTTTAGCTTTTCCTAAATCACTGACTGCTTCTTTTTCAACGCTTGCTTTGATTTTCTCAAAATCAAGCACATCTAAGGTTTTCTGTCTCATTTCATTCCCCTATTTCTGTAGTTTTTTATTATTTTCAATAAACGATTTAAAGTCTGCACGACTCATCGTATTTAAGATTCTGTCTTTATTGATAAAGGCTTTCTGAGCAGTAGCCACACCATATTTCATCAATTCCAGATTATCAATATGATGTGCATCTGTATTAATCGTTACCATGATATCATGCACGGGTCTTAACACCTCTGCACTTAAATCCAAACGTTGCGGGTTAGCATTGATTTCTAAAATCGTACCTGTTTCACGCGCCAAGTCAAATAAGCGTGGCAGATTAACTTTATAACCTGGTCGACGTCCGATAACGCGCCCTGTCGGATGTGCAATATGCCGTACGTAAGGATTGCGGCATGCCGACTCTAAGCGGTGCATGATTTCCTCTTCTGTTTGGCCGAAACTTTGATGGATAGAAGCAATGACATAATCTAACTGTGCTAATATCTCGTCTGGATAATCCAGTGTACCGTCTGCTAAAATATCCATTTCAGTACCAGAGTAAATATCTATTTCATCATATTCTGCATTCAACTTTTTAATTTCGGCATTTTGACGTAATAAACGGTCGATATCTAGTCCATGCGCTACTTTCAAACTGCGTGAATGGTCTGTTACCACCATATATTCATAACCTTTAGCGATGTTAGCTTCAACCATTTCTCTTAAACTGAAAGCCCCGTCACTCATTGTGGTATGCATATGCACATCACCTTTAATATCGTCTAACGTAATGATGTCAGATAAATCACGATCAAACTCTGAGCCATCTACACGCATAGGCGGTGCAATCCACGGTCTGCCGAAATGTTCATAAATAGCAGCTTCACTGTCAAATTGCAATAAAGTGCCGTCCGCTTGTTCAATTCCATATTCACTGACCTTTTCGTCACGTTCTTTGGCCAGTTGACGAATACGAATATTGTGATCTTTGGAACCTGTAAAATGTTGCAACGTATGATAATAAGCTGCTGGCTCAATAATCCTGAAGTCGATTTCAATAATTTCATCGTCAAATTCTACTTCGACGGATACTTTAGTCAACCCGACTGCGACATCTTTCACTTTATGAGGAATATCAATCAGTGCTTTTTGCACCTTTTCAGGATCAGTTGAACTGATAATATAATCTAAATCTTTGCTCATTTCTTTAACACGACGGAAACTGCCTGCGACATGAAATTTATCAATGCCTTCTACCGTCGTCAAATAAGCTTCAATTTCATTATTGAGTTTGATAAGAAGATTAATCGGAAAATGTGTTTTGCGTTCACTCAGCGCTTTAACGCCTGCCAAAATATTCTCTTCTGTCTTTTTGCCGAAACCACTTAAAGCACTCACTTGATTCTTTTCACAAGCTTCTTGTAATGCTTCTTTGTTAGTGATTCCGAGTTCTTTATACAGCTTGGCAATTTTTTTACTGCCTAAACCTTGAATTTTTAATAAGGGCACTAATCCTGCAGGCACTTCTTTTTCTAGGGCTTCTAAAGTTTCAGACTGACCAGTCGCTAAATATTCATTAATAACTTCCCCGACACCTTTACCGATACCCTTTAAATCCGTCACATCATCAATTTCATCCAAGGTACGCTCATCTGTTTCTAAACTTTGCGCTGCTTTACGATAGGCAGAAACTTTAAAGGTATTTTCACCATTAAGTTCCATGTAAGTTGCGATTTTCTCTAGTAAACCGACAACATCTTTCTTAGTTATCTTCTGACTCATATTTTTTCACTCCAATTAAAAAGAGAGACAAAAAGCAGTTCGGCTATCAAAAATTGATGTGCGAAAAGCGGCGCCTCCTCTTAGTTTCTTCTTTTAAAAATGAAATTATAATGCCATTATCAACGTTGATAAATATGGGGTGTGGAACAAAATTAGTTGCGCAATGATTGAGTGTGCGAACTGACTTTGAATCCAGACACTCGGATAGAGACTGCACATATATAATACCGGCAGCAACACAGCAGTTGAACTCACAAAGCTCAGTATCACTCCTGCAATTCGGCTGAATAGCGTCATGTTATTGATATACGTCATTTTATCAAATACCGTCAAAATAAGATATAAAATAAACTTGCTGATAATAAAGATGAAAATAAATGCTGCTATCGCTTCAAATCGCAAATGTATATGAGAATATTCAATATAATAATGCGTTAATGCTGCTTGTGTCTTAGGAAACGGCAAGAATAATTCGAGTCGCTCTGCAATCGGATGATAGAAGCTTGCTGCGATAAACAAAGAGGCTAACGTTGCCAGGAAGTGCAAGGTACTCAGCCATATTCCTCTGCGAAAGCCCATCGCAGCAATGATTAAAAAGACAAAAAAGATAATAAAATTTAAAATCATCGGCAGAACCTAATGTTCTTGATTTTTTAAGCGATTCAATTCATGTGTCAAACGACGATTTTCTTCTTCCAATAATACTTTTTCATGCATAATATTCACAGCAGTCAATACTGCTTTGCGTGTAGTATCCAATCCGGCACTTTTACGCCCGAGATCTTGAATTTTTTCATCGACTAAATGTGCGACATAACGAATATGCTCAGGATTATCTTCGCCCACTATCGTATAATTTTTATTATTGATCGTTACGTTGATTCTATTTTTAAATTCGCCCATATGATAACTCCTATCTAGCGTAAATTATAAATTCTGATCAGCAATCCATCCATCTAACTGGTTGCCTTTATTTTTTCAGCAGATTAATTTTCTCTTTAAATTTGACTTCTTATCTTAGAAATGTTTCTGCTCGTCATCACGACCCATTATACACGAGTCATATTTAATATGTAAGTAGTGATTGTCTTTTTACAACATAACTTAAACGAATTGTAATCTAAGGAAATTGGTATTCATATTGCAATGTAGTAAAATGGATTTAAATTATTTTTTATAAGCAAGGAGTCTCATCATGGCAAATGCCGTATTTAAATTAACCGAAACAGAAATAAAGCACTTAATGGAGAAAACAAAGTTCTCAACAGATAGTTTACCGCCTGGGATGCGTGCACGCACGAAGTATCAAGGCACAACTATCAATATTTATAATTCCGGCAAGGTGATGTTTCAAGGCAACCAAGCCGAAACCGCAGCCCAACAATTGCTAGGCAACAAGGATGCAAGTGTTTCCGGCAAAGCATCCGCTAAAAAAACTACTGCGACTAAGCAGAGTTATCCTTTTAATCAAGCGAATTGTATTGGCAGCGATGAGGCTGGAAGTGGTGATTACTTCGGTCCGTTAACCGTTTGTGCCGCTTACGTGTCTAAGAAAAATGCTGAAATTTTAAAAACATTAGGTGTAGATGATTCTAAAAAGTTAACTGATGCAAAGATTGTGGAAATTGCTGAACAAATCATTACCTTTATTCCACACTCTCTGTTGACGATGAACAACGTTAAATATAACGAACAGCAACGTAAGGGCTGGTCGCAAGTGAAAATGAAAGCCGTCCTGCATAATCAAGCGATTCAAAATGTCGTCAATAAAATTGACCAGAATAACGAACCGTTAGATTATATCGTTATCGACCAATTTGCAGTACGAGGCGTCTACCAAAATTATGCGCTTTCCCCGCTTCCTCACCCTGACAAAACGCACTTTGAAACCAAAGGCGAGTCTAAATCTATTGCTATTGCAGCAGCAAGTATTATTTCACGTTACGCCTTTGTTAAACACATGGATCATATTGGACGTGAATTGCATACCACTGTTCCAAAAGGTGCCAGTAATAAAGTAGATTTATTTGCCGCAAAGCTGATTGAACAATACGGCATCGCAAAATTAGATGCGATTTCGAAAGCGCATTTTAAAAATCGTGATAAAGCATTAGCTTTATATGAGAAAAAGCATTAAATAGCAAAAAAGCTTCCCTCTCTAGAATGTTTGTACACTCTAGTGAAGGAAGCTTTTTTATTATCTTTCGATTTATCTGATTACAGCGCCTTGTGCAGTTAAGGCTGCTACAATTTCATCATGTACAGCGGACACTTGTTCATCTGTTAAAGTATTTTCTCTATCTAGATAAGCAATACGGATGGCAACTGATTTCTTGCCTGCTTCCATATGTTCACCTTCATAGACGTCAAATACTTGTGCATCTTGCAAGATATTGTGTCCATGTTCTTTAATAGTATGGATTAATTCTGCAGCAGACACGTCTGTATCTACTTCTAATGCGATATCACGTGTTACACCTGGATATTTCGGAATCGCTTCGTAGTTAATATAACCCACTGAAACATTCATGATTTTATCGTAATTCAATTCAAATACATACGTACGTTGCTTCAAGTCATTATCTGCAGCCAATTGCGGATGCAGTTCACCAATAAATCCGATAACCTCTCCATTTAACAAGACATTTGCTGTACGGCCTGGATGTAAACCGTCCATTTGAGCAGCTTCATATTCAAAGTTTAACGCTAATTTTTCAGCTACCGCGTCAATCACACCTTTTGCAAGATAGAAGTCTGCATTTTCTTTCTTACCTTGCCAAGTGTTGCCGCTGTATTCACCTGTCATGATACCACTTAAATATTCTACTTCATCAGGTAATTCTCCTTCGCCATTCGCAAAGAAGACACGTCCGATTTCGTATAAGAAGACATTGTCATTTTTACGTGCCACATTATAAGCAGCTGCATCAATCAAGTGCGGCAGTAAACTTTGACGTAAAACAGCATGTGCTTCACTCATCGGCATCAATAATTCAATGTTTGGACGGTCGCTCACTGAAAATTCTTTGCCACGTGCTTTGGAAATCAAGGAATACGTAATCGCTTCGCTTAAGCCTGCGCCTTCGATAGTACGTTTAACAATACGTGTCTTAGCTTGGCGATCCGTTAATTGGCCACTTGTTACATCTTCAAATACAGGTAAGGTAGACGGAATTTCATCATAACCATAAATACGTGCCACTTCTTCAATCAAGTCTTCTTTAATTTTAATATCTTTACGACGTGAAGGGACATGCACAGTTAAGTTGCCGTCATGATTTTTTGTTTTGAAACCTAATTGTTCAAATGATTGCACGATATCTTCAACGGACATTTCAGAACCGATTGTGCCGTTAATTTTATCTACTGTAATTTCCACAGGTGTGATAAATTCGCCTAAGTCTCCCGCTGCTGCGCGACCTTCTGAAACTTCACCATTGGCGTAGTGTTCTAATAAATAGCAAGCGCGGTCTACTGCTTGATCTACGAATTCAGTGGCAATACCTTTTTCAAAACGACTAGAAGATTCACTGCGCAAGTTCAAACGACGTGATGTATGACGAATGCTGACTGGGTCGAAAATAGCACCCTCTACGACTACATTGTGCGTTTGTTCAGTCACTTCTGAGAAATCGCCGCCCATAACACCGCCAAGCGCGATTGGGGTTTTACCATTAGTAATAACGATATCAGAATCTTTTAATTCACGTTCTGTATCATCAAGTGTTGTCATTTTTTCGCCTGCTTCAGCTTGGCGTACTACAATTTCTTGTGAGCCGATGTGGTCTTGGTCGAACATGTGCAAAGGTTGACCGTATTCTAATAATACATAGTTAGAAATATCGACTACATTATTAATCGGACGAATGCCCGCTTTCATTAAACGTGCTTGCATCCACATTGGTGATGGTGCAATCTGCACATTTTTCACGACGCGTGCGCTGTAATAAGGTACTTTTTCAGGATTTTCCACTTTCACAGAGATTTCTTTTTCCGTAGTAAGGTCTGTTGTATCTGGCTGTGTCTCTGGCAATGTCAGTGGTGCGCCATAAAGTGCTGAGGTTTCGTAGGCAGTCCCTACCATGCTCAAGGCGTCGGCACGGTTCGGTGTCAAGTCGAATTCCATCACTTGGTCGTTTAGGTATAAGGCTTCCAATGCGTTGGCTCCTGGTTCTACTGCTGTCGGGAAGTTATAAATGCCGTCTTCGTAGGCTTTAGGCACAACGTTGCTTGAGAGGCCGATTTCTTGTAATGAACAGATCATGCCTTCTGAACGTTCGCCGCGTAATTTCGCACGTTTGATTTTAATTCCGCCTGGCAGACGACCGCCGACTGTGGCCACGATAACGTATTGTCCAGCATCTACGTTTGGTGCGCCGCAGACGATTTGAACGGGCTCTGCTTCTCCGATATTCACTTGGCAAATATTTAATTTATCTGCGTTCGGATGCGGATTTTTACTTTCCACATAACCGACTACGAGTTTCTTGATTTCTGCTGTGTAATCAATGATATCGTCGACTTCGATTCCTGTACGTGTAATGCGTTCTGCTAAATCGTTAATCGGCTCATTGACAGCAACTAAGGATTCTAACCATTCTTTTGATACTAACATTATGCTTCACCTCTATCTTCAACAGCTTTGAATTGGTTTAGGAAACGAACGTCATTAGTGTAGAAGTAACGGATATCTTCAATACCGTATTTCAACATTGCAATGCGGTCAGGTCCCATACCGAAGGCGAATCCTGTGTATTTGGATGAGTCAAAACCTGCCATTTCTAAAACGTTCGGATGCACCATACCGGCGCCTAAGATTTCAATCCAACCTGAACCTTTGCAGACGTTGCAACCTTTACCGCCGCATTTGAAACATGATACATCGACTTCAACTGACGGCTCTGTGAATGGAAAGTAGCTTGGACGTAAGCGGATTTCGCGGTCTTCGCCGAATAGTTTTTTCGCTAATAATTCTAATGTCCCTTTCAAGTCGCTCATTGTGATGTTTTCAGCAACGACTAAGCCTTCAATTTGTGTAAATTGGTGACTGTGTGTCGCATCATCTGAGTCACGACGATATACTTTACCAGGACAAATAATTTTAACAGGCCCTTGCCCATTGCGTTGTTCTAAAGTTCTCGCTTGTACTGGTGAAGTATGCGTACGCATTAACGTTTCTTCTGTAATGTAGAAAGTATCTTGCATATCACGCGCTGGGTGAGATTTCGGTAAATTTAACGCTTCGAAGTTATAGTAGTCTTGTTCTACTTCATAACCATTCACGATTTCGAAACCTAATCCTAAGAATAAGTCTTCGATTTCTTGGATTGTACGCGTCAACGGATGTGCTGCGCCTAGTTTGATTTGGCGGCTTGGTAATGTCACATCAATTGTTTCTTCTTCAAGCTGTTTGTTCAAACGTTCTTGTTCTAATACTTTTTTGCGGTCAGCAATCGCACCTTCAATCGCTTGTCTGATCTCATTAACAGCTTGGCCGAATTTCGGCTTTTCTTCATTTGATAAATCTTTCATTTGTTTCATCAGTCCTGAAACAGAACCTTTTTTCCCTAAATACTTTACTTTAACGTCTTGCAACGCTTTCTCATCAGATGCCTGAGCCACGTCAGCAAGCGCCTCAGCTTTCAACTGATTCATTTCTTCAGTTTGGATCATGTTTGTTAACCCTCCTATTGATATTGCGGTCTTAAACGGTCTTTTTTCCAATAAAAAAAGACTTCACCCCCTCTTATATGGGACGAAGTCTTCCGTGGTACCACCCAAATTTATGCATACGCATACACTTGTTTATATAATTTATAACGGTATTTAACCGACTTAAATCTCTTTAAGTTGCCAAAAAGGTGAAAAAAACTATATTCAGTTGGAATAATTTGCAGTCTCGATTATTCTCCCTGTTCAACTAAATTTTTATAGTTTACGTCTTTTTATCGGCACATATGCGTTTGTAATCATATCTTATTATAAGTAATCCAAAATTACCGGTCAACCTTTTAATTTATAAATTAAAATACTGCCAGCTATCGCGACATTCAAACTTTCAGCTTTGCCGTACATCGGAATCGTTAAGCGCTCGGTCGTATATTCCAACAACTCCGGATCGACACCTTGCCCTTCATTGCCTAGCAACAAAGCAAACTTTTCTTGTGCAGCAGTGTCATTAAAGTTGATAGCATCTTCTAATGCAGTTCCGTAAACCGGACCGTCGAAATGTTCTACAAATTCTTTAATATCATTGGAAATGATAGGTAAATGGAACACACTACCTTGGCTTGCGCGTAACACTTTATCTTGGAAAGGATCCGCTGAACCAGGTGACATCACGATTAAATCCAACGCTGCAGCATCAGCCGTTCTGATCAATGTACCTAAATTTCCAGGATCTTGAATGCGATCCAGTAACAGCACTTGCTGTGAAGCCTCCGCTTGCTTCGAAACATCCGGCTTTTCAATTACCGCAAAGATACCTTGAGGTGTCACCGTTCCAGACAACACTTCCGCAACTTTGAAATTAATTTGATACTGTTCCTCAGCCGCTTCCACCAACTCAGGCGCAAACCGTTCTGGTTCTACCACAAACAACTGTTGAATCGTTAAACCACTCTTGATCGCTTCATCAATCAAATGTGTCCCTTCCACTAGAATCAAACCCGTTTTATCGCGTTCCTTCTTCTTCTTCAATTTATTCGCTTGCTTAATCTTCGCATTTTGCGCCGACGTAATCTGCTCCATAGCACCAATCTCCTCATTCATCACTTTTACCTTATTTTATCATGCTTCACGAACTTGGGAAAAGAAAGACTTGGAAAGCTGGATTTTGGCAAGAAACGGCTAATTCGGGGGAAGAAAAACTTGGAAAGCTAGAGAATTGAGGAGAGTTGACTTGACTCGTGGGCGGGTGCGGTGCAAGTGGCGGGCGGCACTCGTTATATTGGACATGTTGCTTCTAATCTTGGCCAATATATCTGTTTATTGAATATGAAATGTAAAGATAACGCATGGATTTAGACACTACTTTTTGAGAACTGTCTAAAAAAGCATGGAATCTAGACACTACTTTTCGAGAAGTGTCCAGAAAACACCGGAATCTAGACACTACTTTTTGAGAACTGTCTAAAAAAGCATGGAATCTAGACACTACTTTTCGAGAAGTGTCCAGAAAACACATGAATCTAGACACTACTTTTCGAGAAGTGTCTAAAAAACACCGGAATCTAGACACTACTTTTCGAGAACTGTCTAGAAAACACAACAAACCGGACTTATCCTCGCCGCTCCCTATCCTAAACCACGTCCAACCCTCAGCGCCCTAAACATACATTTCTAAAAAAACATAAAAAAATCAGCTGCACATTTAAGCAGCTGATTTTATACATGCATTATTTTGAAACGACTTCTTCGCCATTGTAAGAACCACAGTTTTTACATACACGGTGAGATAATTTGTATTCACCGCAGTTAGGGCATTCAGTCATACCTGGCACTGATAATTTGAAGTGCGTACGACGTTTATTTTTTCTAGTTTTAGATGTTCTTCTTTTTGGTACTGCCATGATTTAATCCTCCTTAAAATTCAAACACAAAATCTTTGTTACTTTGGAAATGATGATTACAATACTCTCTATTGTACATCAATTTCTATTGCTTTTCATCATAAAATTGTTGTAATTTTTGAAGCCTTGGATCGACTTTCTTAGAACTTTCTTCCTCTGCTTGTTCATTTTGTTCTAATTCGTCTTCGTCAATAACATCCCAACCTTGGCCACCTTGCAGCATATCGTCTATACTGCTGTCATCAGCCACTGCTCGGATAGGCTTTTCTATGATGACAAGCTCTTCTGCAATATCACGTAAATCAATCATTCCGCTTAACGCGAGATGATAATGTTCATTTTCATCATCTTCATCGTCACTGTATTCATGACCTTCTAAATCAAAAATTTCAGTTGTTTCAACGTCAATCGGTACTTTGACCGGTTCTAGTGTACGCGCATCTTCCATCGTATATTCACCAGTGATATGCATGTCTGCAACAACTTCATTTGATTTGACATCAAGCTGACCCTTAACTCGTATTTCGGACAAATCAATGAGTCCTAATTTATCAATTAAATGATTAAAATTTACTGTTTGATCAAATTCAAAAGGCTTACCTTGATATTTTCTTAATTGCGTTATTGACCATTTCATATGGCTTCACCTCTAACAAGCACAAAATTTATTTTAACTTTCTAGCGTAAAGTTGTCAAGATTTTTTCTTAACATCTTGACTTTTTGATACAATAATTATAATGAATTCTGAAAGGACAGATTGCAAATGAAATGCGCTGCATTAATTACTGAATACAATCCCTTCCATAACGGGCACGTTTATCATGCAGAACAAGCCCGCCAAATCGCTGATGCTGATGTAACAATTGCAATTATGAGCGGCCAATTCGTCATGCGCGGCGAACCTGCAATTTACAATAAATTTCTCCGCACACAAATGGCGCTTTCTACCTGTGACTTAGTCGTAGAGTTGCCGGCTTATGCAGCGTTATCAGCTGGAGAATACTTTGCACAAACGGGCGTCGAAGTTGCTGATTATATGAATGCTGATGCGCTTGTATTCGGAAGTGAATCAGGCAGTATACAAGCATTCGAAGAACTCGCCTTGCAAATCAACCATATCGAAGAACATCCGGAATTTCAACTAAAGTTGCGAGAAGGTAAAAGCTATCCCAGAATAATTAACGAATTATTAGAAGAACCTGCGCTATTGCAGACTCCCAACAATATCTTAGGGCTTTCTTATGTACAAGCCATCTTAAAATCGGCGCCGACTATTCAGCCTTTTTCCATACCAAGACATAAAACCGAACATCATAACCAAGTCATTAACGATCAGCATTTCGCGAGCGGAACAGCTATCAGACATGCACTTAATACTAATGATAAGATGTGGGAAAAAGTGGTACCAGAAAATATCCGTTCTCTCTATGTAGAGCCACACTTGAGCATGAACCAACTTTTTCCTTTTTTAAAATATAAGATAATCAGCACTGACCCTGCAGAATTGCACGAAATTCATACAATCAGCGAAGGATTCGAACACCGGATAAAAGCTCATATTATCAACACCGACACCTTTGAACAGCTGATGTCACAACTTAAGACTAAGCGTTATACTTATACCCGAATCCAACGCATGCTAATGAATATCTTATTAAATTTCAAGCAACAAAATAAGCCGAGAACGCTTGAAGCGGTCCGTATTTTAGGAATGAACGAAACAGGCCAGCGTTATTTAAAACAATTGAAACAACAATTTCCAGAACGTCGTTATATTACAAATGTAAATAAAACAAATGCACTTTATTTTCAACCTGAAATTAAAGCAACTGAAATATATAATTTAATCTCAGGTCAAACTCAAACAGATTTCAATACACCCGTAATTAGGGTAAAGAATGAGTAGCGAATAGTTATAAGGAGGCACAACTCATGATGCAAGTATTTTCAGAAACACAAGTAGAAGAGCATTATAAAATGTCAGATGCCATTCGAGATATTGAACAGGCATTCGGACATTTAGAAGACATTCAGCAAGCGCAACGTACAGTGATACCTACTGGCGAAGGCGCAAAAGCTATGCTGTATATGCCTTGTGTGGATTTGAAGCAGCAACTCGGTACGATTAAAATCACATCCATTACACCGGATAATCCGAAATCCGGTAAACCGACAACTCAAGCACAAATTGTGATTACTTCGCTCGATAATGGTGAACATAAAGCAATTATAGACGGCAGCTATCTGACAAGATTGCGTACTGGGGCTTTAAGCGGTATTGCCACTCAATATATGAGTAAAGCAGAGGCACATATATTAGGGATGATCGGTACAGGTGGCATGGCTTATGAACAGTTTCTAGGTAATATGGAAGTTCGCCCTATCGATACTGTTATTCTGTATAACCGTACTACTGAAAAAGCAAAAACCTTCAAACAACGCATTTTAAAAGATTACCCGAATTTGGAAGTCAAAGTAACTGAGGATGTCAGTGAACTGGTTAAACAATCAGATATTATCAACTGTCAAACACCTTCTACCGAGCCTGTTTTTAAAGCGGGAGATGTGCAACCTGGCACACATATCAATGGTATCGGTTCTTACCAACCTTCTATGAAAGAAATAGATTACAACATTTTCCCTAAAGCAGATTGGGTAGTCGTCGATGATTTAGAGGGTGTAAAAGACGAATCTGGTGAACTTATTGAAGCAAACGATGAGGGTGTCTTTACCTTTGAAGAGATTGATGACGAATTAAAAACACTTTCTCTTAATAAGCAAACGCGCAAGAATGATGAGGCGATTACGGTATTTAAATGTGTCGGCGCTGCTTATTTTGACTTAGCAGTAGCCGTTGGAGCTTATCAAAAACTAAATCAAGAATAAATAAAAAACCTCGTTTCGAAGCAATTCAAAATAAATCGCTTTGAAACGAGATTTCTCTTATTTTCCAAACTTTTCTTTTAAAGCCTTTTCCACAGGTTCTGGAACAAACTCTGAGATATCTGCTTTATATTGTGCAACTTCTTTCACTACACTTGAACTGATAAATGAATAATTCGTGCTTGTCATCATATAAAGTGTCTCAACGTCGCTATTCAACTTCTTATTCATAGAAGTTAAACGTAATTCATATTCAAAGTCGCTCACTGCACGCAAACCTCTAATGATAGTTTTAGCGCCGACCTCGTCACAGAAATCGACTAGTAGTCCATTAAATTGATGGACTTCAACATTTGGAATGTCTGCAACAGAAGCTTCAATTAAAGCCATGCGTTCTTCAACAGTAAACGTCCCTTCCTTGTTACTATTTTTCAAAACGCAAATATGAATTTCATCAAAACGTTGTGCCACTCTTTCGATAATATCCACATGTCCGTATGTAATCGGATCAAAACTCCCTGGTATTACTGCTTTAGATTCAGTCATCACGTTCTCCTTTTTCTAATAGCATAGTATCAGTTAACCCATAATGATAACGCTTAATAACCTCAAATGATTGTATATCAATATTTTCTTTATGGTTAAACTCACAAACGATGATACCACTTTTCTTCAATAAGTTAAACTCCTCAATTTTAGCTAGCGCATCATCTATCAATCCCTTTTGATAAGGGGGATCTAGAAATATAATGTCAAATTGGATTTCACGCTTTGCAAGTGCTTTCAGAGCACGATCAGCGTTATTTTTATAAACCTCAGATTGCTTCGTTAAATCTAAGTTTTTCAAGTTGTTTTTAATGATTTTAACTGCTTTGAAATTCTGATCTACAAAAATCATTTCATCCATTCCGCGAGAAAGCGCTTCAATACCTAGGCCGCCGCTTCCTGCAAACAAATCTAACCCGATGCCGGATACTTCGTGCAGACTATTGAAAATACCTTCTTTGACTTTATCCATGGTAGGACGTGTGTTTCGGCCTTCCAAACTCTCCAAAGCTTTACTTTTATGCTTACCAGCAATGACTCTCATCTTACACTTCACTTCCTCTCTAAATCTGTAATATAATTTGGGTAACAAGGAGGTTTCTCAATTGAAACAATCATTTATCGTTTTAGGTGAAGGACTCACCGATTTATTCGAATTTAAAACTTTAATCGAATATGACCACAGCAGAATTAATCGTATTGTGTTCTTTAATAGTCCTGATTCTCACAAAGGGCTCAGTTCTGCGGCCATTATTATGAATCCGACAGAAGGTAATTATTTTCAAGCTATGTACATCATGGTCAATGCTTTTCCATACCCTCATCCAGAAGATAATAAAAAATCTGAAATGATTCGGAATTGGGCGGAACAATATGATTTAACGCTCAATGAATTGGATGTTAAATCTACAGATGATTTCCCTGATTTAGAATTGTATTTCAATTATTTGGTCGGTGTCTTGCGCCTTTATCATTGGATTCCGCCTTTGCAATAAGGTTTAATCTCATGCAAGAAAGGCTATAATTCAGGATACGATTAAACTGCAATTAATTGATTTCGTATTTTTCTTTTTCATACGTTTTCTTTAAATATTTATAAGGTGAACCATCAATTTGGCGCACGTACTTTAATTTCATGAGTCGATTTACAATACGGTCCGCATCATTTTCGTTAATATACATGATGACGTATTTTTGTTGGCGGTTACTATGAATAATGTGACCATATTTACGGATATGACGCTCATGCTTCATATGTTTAAGATAGATAATCAAACTTGTTCTTGGTATGATTTCTGTCATTATCATCACTCCATTACTTTAATCTATAGTATCACGAGTTGACTGAATTGGAAATAACCAACGAACAGCCGCAAACGTGTTTAAATGGTTACACTTATGAAATTAAGTTTAAACTCAATTAGGAGGCTTTTTAATATGGTAAAAATAAGTAGATTACTCAGAAACAGTGTAGCAGGAGCTGCCGGTATTGTCAGCGGACTTATCTTATATTCAAAATTCAAAGGTCAGCCAGAATCTCACCCTATTCCACCTTTCTTTACACGCAAAAATCAATACATTTTTGCACATCGTGGCGGAATGGCATTACGTCCTGAATTAACTCAACTTGCATTTGATACAGCTCAAGATTATGAAGTCGATGGCTTTGAAACAGACGTACGTGTCACTCGTGATGAACAGTTAATTGTTTTTCATGATGCGGAAGTTGACCGTACTACAAATGGTTCAGGTAAAGTGAGCGAACACCGTTTAGATGAAATCCAACGTCTAGATGCGGGTTACCACTTCAAAGACATCAACAACGAAACTCCTTACCGCAATCATCCGGATGCTAAAATTATGACATTCGACGAATTGTTGGAAGCTTACCCAGAAATGTTGATTAATGTAGATCTTAAAGATCATCCTGATTCAATGGAAGGCCAAATTGCACCTGAACTCATTTATGAATCTATTGTCCGCCATAACGCTCAAAATCGCGTCTTGGTCACAAGCTTTTATCAAGAACAAATTCGCCGCTTCAACGAAATCAGTTTAGGTACAGTCGCGATTGGCGCGAGCGAAGAAGAAGTAACAGTCGGCTTAATGAAATTCTTCGCTGGACTCGGCAATATGTTCGAAGTGCAGGCCAACACTTTCCAAATGCCTACAACTTACCACAATATCCCGTTAACTTCTGTGCGTTTAATCAACTGGTTGAATGAACGTAATATTGTACCGGGTTACTACGGCGTAAATAGTATCGACTTGATGGGCGACCTCTTCAATAAAGGTGCGCATACTGTAGTGACAGATCGTCCTGATCTTGCATTCCAATATCGCCAAAATCAAGTTAAAAAATAAGAAATTGTATGGGGGGAACGCAACAGAAATAATATTGGTTCAAATTATTTCGTCGTTCTGCCCCAGCAAGGCTAACTAGAATAGGGAACAGAACAGAAATAACATGGGCTAAAATTATTTCGTCGTTCTGCCCCGGCAAAGCTAACTAGAATAGAAAAAAGCTTGGAACAAGCGTATTTTCTATTCAGATAGCTACTGCCAATTTGGAACAAGCGCATTTTCTATTCAGATAGCTACTGCCCGTTTAAAGAGAGGAGCTAAGACACTATTATGTCTAGCTTCTCTTATTTTATGAGTGCGCCTAAGAATATAAAAGAAATTTTTGGCGGGTTAGATGTAATAAGTGTTAAGGCGCTGTTTGTTCGCCTATACAGTTTGAGGTCAAAGTGTTAAGGCGCGACTCGACCGCCTATACAGTTTAGGGTCAAAGTGTTGAGGCACGACTCGACCGCCTATACAGTTTAAGGTCAAAGTGTTGAGGCGCGACTCGACCGCCTATACAGTTTAGGGTCAAAGTGTTAAGGCACGACTCGACCGCCTATACAGTTTGCGGTCAAAGTGTTAAGGCACGACTCGACCGCCTATACAGTTTGCAACAATTATCATCTTCCCCAATGAGCCAAAGCCTTCAAAATCAAAAAACGCCCAAATCAAAAGCTGTACGCTTCTGACTCGGGCGCGTCATATTGATTAAGCATGTACTTTGCATTGGCATGTACCGCCAGTGCTGCAGCCATGCATATCTGTTCTGAAGAATGGATTTCCGACTTCGACTTTCACATGTTCCGAAATCGATGTTGCAATAATAGTAATCACTTCATCTACTAAATTCTGCAATTCAACTTCTTGTTGTTTATATGCCATAACGGATGGCACCATTTCATATTCACGTTTGCATTTTCTAGTCGCTCTTGTTACTTGTTGATAATCTGGATGATATTTTCCAAAGCGCATGACTTCATCATATCTCGCTTTATTTTTCATAAATTCTTGATAGCGCGCATGTGCTACTGGATCATCATTCATGACTGAACGGGCTTTCGTATATGCCTGATAAATATCTGAATCTAAAATCATATCACTTACTTTATCTACTTGGTCTAATACATCAATAACCTCAGTATTTATCATTCAAGTCACCTTCTATCTTTAATCTTCTATAAATATTAATGTGTAATAGCCATCCATGACATCGCCGCCCATTTCTGTATATTGGGTATTCAAGATTCGTGAACGGTGGGTATCGGAGTTCAACCAGCTATGCAATAGTGTGGGAACATCATTGAAATCATAACCGACGTTTTGCCCTACTGATTTAAAATGTACCCCTCTATCATCAAGTTGCTGTTTTAAAGCCGCTTCAGTAAATTCAACACTTTTATTATTTGTACTTTCATATAAGTTGACTGAAGCAATGTGACCTAAATCATTATTCACTTTAAAAGGCTTTAAGCCTTTTAAGTTTCTGATTTGATTGGTCACTTCGTATAAAGTCATCAGTTGATTTGCATTTTGCTCGTACGGTTCTTCTTTATGATTATTTTCAATAGTTTTATCGTCAGATGCTTTAGTCATTTGATATGGATTGAACATCACGAGTGCTTCCGGATCTAAGAAACGCACTCCGACTACTTTATTATTTTGTTGGTCAATATACACTTGGGCATATTCATCACCATATTTAATCAACATTTGCGTTTTCATGTCTTCATCTGAAAGTTCTAAATCATATTCCTTACCGTTTGCTTTAATACGTGGTTCAGGATTAATGCTTGTATTTTCAAAAATGTGCGAAGCATTTTGATTAATTTTAACTGGTGATATTTCAGCTTTACTTCCCGTTGCATATACTGATTTGATTTTATTTTCTTTAGTCGTTACGATGTAGTATTGATTATTTTCTCTAAAGACATAATTCTTGTAATTATCATGATATGCATAAACACGATCTGCTTGGCCGAATTTCTTAGTCAGCAGACTAATATCATTATTAATCCAAGTCCCTATTCCTGTTTTAGGTTTAGGATTTTCTGTTTGATTATTATTTTTTTTAATTAGTTCAGTTTTCGTCGGCGCTTTCTTATTTGGGTTCTCTAAAACATCAAATTTCAGCCGAGGCGAATAAAATAAATAAATAAGAAAAGTTATGAGCAGTAAAACGCCGATAACTTTAATAAGTAAATTCCTCATTCTCCGCCCACCTCAATGTTAAGTATTCTTATTGTACATGTTTATATTAACAACTCGCAAGGAATGTCTTTTAATCATAGTCATAAATAAAAATCGACTAACAACACAGAGTCATCAGTCGATTACTAAGCTACTAAAAACCGAAAGTCGCTTTAAATAATGAAGTTGTTTCTCCACCTGGATACATAACATATAACAATATGTAGACGATGATACCAGTGAAGGCTGTACAGAACCATACAACTGCAGCAATCGGTCCCATTTTTCTATGGATGTTAAATTTGTCTTTAAATGCTGTAATAATTTGGTTCAAACCAAGCAAACCACCGACTGTTGACAAAATAATATGGAAAACTAAGAAGAAAGTATATGGTCCTTTCAACCAGGCAGGTCCGCCGAATGCAGTATTTCCAATGAAGAAAGTTCTGCTTGCATAAATAATGAAGAAAGTCAGTGCGAAAAATGCAGCGGCTAACATTACTTTTTTATGCGCTTCAATATTGCCTTTTCTAATTAAATACCAGCCAATGGCTACCAATACAGCACAAATTTGAATACAACTTGTACTAATAGTAGGTAATATAGGTAGGCTCATTCATCTCATCCTATCTCAAATTTATTTAAATCATATTGATTAAAGAAATTACTACAACTAATGCAAAGAATAACACTAAATAATTCAGTGAGTAAACAAACATTAAAGTAGCCCATTTCATATGATCAGATTTCTTTTTATAACTTGTAAATCCAAGATAAATCCAACCTAAGTTCAATAATGTCGCCAATCCGATAAATACTGGACCTAAATCACTTAATAAGAATGGTAATGGCAATAATAAAACTAACCATACAAACATACCGATTCTTGTACGATTAAATCCTTTAACTGATGGCAGCATTGGAATATTCGCAGCTGAATATTCATCTTGGCGTTTAATCGCTAATGCATAGAAATGGATCGGTTGCCAACAGAAAATGACTAAGAATAATGCAATTGCTGTCATACTTAACTGTCCCTCGATTGCTGTCCAGCCGATTAACGGCGGTACTGCTCCAGGAAACGCTCCAATTACAGTATTCCAAGTTGTGTGTCGTTTAGACCAGATTGAGTAAAACGATACATAACCGATCATCCCCATTAAACCGATAACGCCTGATGGTATGTTGAGAATAAATAGAGCAATTTCTCCGATAACCATCATGCCGAAACTTAAAATCAATAAATTTTTATTTGAAATTCTGTCATTAACTGTGGGTCTTCCCTGTTTACTAGGCATAATGCGGTCAATATCTTGGTCATAATAGTTATTGAGTGCACATGCGCCCCCCATGATGAGTGTAGATCCGATCAGCATTAACAAAATTTGCGGTATAGATGATAGGAAGGAATGATTCGCCAATACAATTGCAAGCCATGAACCCGCAAATGCAGGAATCAGGTTACCTTGGACGAGTCCCATTTTTATAATCGTCTTTAATTCTTTGAAGGTAACGCGCCCAGAAGTTTGCGACAAAGTGTGTCCTTTATCCATAATGCCCCTCCTTAAAATATTCATATAATACTATGATAAAGCAAAAGGTAACTATTGACTAGATTAAATGAGACAAATTTGTGACACTTTATCGACATTACAAATCGTCATTTTTGTGACACAAATTCAAAGTGTCAGCTATTAAAATCTATGACAATTATTGATATAATGTTTATAAATCTTTACAATTTATTTGAATGACAACACAGGCTGGGGCATCTTTACTATGCCCTGCCTTTAATTATGTTAATAATCAGTGGGGTGTTTAAAATTGTTTAAAAAGCGTAACCTTAAATGGTTATCAATTTTAGCAACGATTATTATGGCATGGGTACAATTAGGGGGCGCGTTAGTTACAAAAACGGGCTCGGCAAACGGTTGCGGGTCTTCATGGCCTTTATGTCATGGTGCACTTTTACCGCAGAACTTGCCTATAGATACTATAATCGAACTCAGTCACAGAGCAACTTCTGCATTGTCTTTAATCGTTGTATTATGGTTGGTAATTACAGCATGGAAGAACATCGGGTATATTAAAGAAGTTAAACCATTAAGTATTATCAGCGTAGGTTTCTTGCTGATTCAAGCACTTGTTGGTGCAGCTGCAGTATTATGGCAGCAAAATGATTATGTACTTGCTTTGCATTTCGGTATTTCACTTATCAGCTTCTCTTCAGTCTTTGTCTTAACATTAATTATCTTTGATGTTGACCAAAAATATGAAGCTAACAAAGTTCATATCGACCGCAAATTACGTATTTATACATGGACAATGGCAATTTGTCTTTATGTCGGAATTTATACTGGCGCTTTAGTACGTCACACTAAATCTTCTATGGCATACGGTTCTTGGCCGTTACCATTTGCTGATTTAATTCCGCATACAGAACAAGACTGGGTACAACTTGCACACAGAACTTTAGCTTTGATTGCAAGTATCAGTGTATTCTTAGCCTTTAATTATGCAATCAAGCATTATCAAAATAACCGTACTATCCGTTATGGATATACAGCCGCTTTATTATTGATTATCTTGCAAATCATTACAGGTGCCTTATCCATCTTCACACACGTTAATCTTTTAATCGCGTTATTGCACGCCTTGATTATTACGTTTGAATTCGGCCTCATCGCCTACTTCATCTTGCTGATGTTGCGTACGAAGCGGGTAGAAAAAGCTAAAAATAATGCCTATTAAAAAAATTAACTCTGGGAGCGGGACATTATATGGTCTCGCTTCCTATTTTTTGAAGTGGCAGTAGCTATCTGAATAGAAAATGCGCTTGTTCCAAGCTTTTTCTATTCTAGCTAGCCTTGCCGGGACGGGAAGACGAAATAATTTTAATCAAAAATTATTTCTGTCCCGCTCCCAGAGTTTTTTGTCTGATTGCTTACTATCCCCTATTAAATATCTTGAACGTCAAAAAGGACTAGAAAGAAGCCAAGCTATCTTTCTAGTCCTTTTGTTTCGCAATCTAATATGAAGTTATTTTCAAATATCCAGAGCAAGGTCTGAGACAAAATAATGTTTCAGATCATGTTTGCTATAATTATTCATCTTTTTCCAATTCTACTAATAAATCTCCAGTTTGAATACCTTCACCATCTGTCACCGTCACTTTTTTCACTGTTCCAGCAAATGGCGCTTGTACTGTTGTTTCCATCTTCATTGCTTCAGTAATCAATAATGCTTGACCCGCATCTACATGATCACCCACAGCCACTTTCACTTCAGATACCGTACCAGGCATTTGGGCTCCAATATGATTTGGGTTAGATTTGTCTGCTTTAGGTTTGACAGTCGCATCCGTTTTCACATTTTCATCTTGAATTTTAATTTGACGCGTTTGACCATTCATAATAAAGAAGATAGTTCTGATACCTTTATCATCCGGCTCAGTAATCGCTTCTAAGGTAATAATCAAAGTTTTACCTTTATCAATTTCAACCTCTACTGTTTCTCCAACATTCATACCAAAGAAGAAAGTTGGCGTATCCAATAATGAGATATTACCGAATTGTTCTTTAGTATTGATATATTGTTCATATACTTTCGGATAAATTGCATAACTGATTAAATCTTGGTCAGTAACAGGTTTTTCTTGTTTAGCTTGCAATTCTTCACGTAAGGCTTCGAAATCAATCGCTTGTAAATATTCTCCAGGACGTTCAGTTAATGGCTCTTGACCTTTCAGAACGACTTTTTGCAACTCTTTGTTGAAGCCGCTTGTCGGTTGGCCGATTTCGCCTTTAAAGAAAGAAACAACTGATTCTGGGAAGTCGAGTTTGTAACCATCTTTAATGACATCTTCTTCATTCAAATCATTTTGTACCATATATAAGGCCATGTCGCCGACAACTTTAGATGAAGGTGTTACTTTGACAATATCACCAAATAAGAAGTTCACACGACGATACATATCTTTCACTTCGTGGAAACGATTACCCAGTCCTAAGCTTTTCGCTTGTTGGTTCAAGTTAGAATATTGACCGCCAGGCATTTCATATTGATAGATTTCTGTGTTCGGTGATTTGAAATCACTTTCAAAGTCGCTGTAGTAATGACGGACAGTATCCCAGTATTGGCCTAATCGTTCTAAGCCTTCAATATTAGTACGCGCATCTCTGCCGAAACCGTTCAATGCATAGTATAAAGAGTTGGCACTTGGCTGACTTGTTAATCCGCTCATAGAAGATACCGCTGTGTCAATCACATCTACACCTGCATCAGCAGCTTGTTTATATACTAAAATACCATTACCGCTTGTATCATGCGTATGCAAATGGATTGGCAAGTTAATCGCCGCTTTCAATTCACCGACTAATTCAAAGGCTGCTTTCGGTTTCAATAAACCAGCCATGTCTTTAATCGCTAAAATATGGAAACCTTCTCTTTCCAGTTCTTTTGCTAAGTTGACATAGTACTCCAATGTAAAGATGTTAGAGCGTGCCGGATCTAAAATATCACCTGTATAACAAATTGTACCTTCAGAAATTTTGCCCGCTTCTTGCACCGCTTCATTCGCAACTTTCATTTGATCCAACCAGTTCAATGAATCGAAAATACGGAAGACATCGATACCTGCTTCAGCACTTTCCTTCACAAATTTCTTAATCACATTATCCGGATAATTTTTATAACCTACTGCATTAGAAGCACGCAGCAGCATTTGGAACAATACATTCGGAATCGCAGTACGTAATTTTTCTAATCTTTCCCAAGGGTTTTCTTTTAAGAAATTATAAGCAACATCAAACGTTGCCCCGCCCCACATTTCAAGTGAGAAAGCATCCTGCAGAATTTCAGCCGTTTCAGAAGCAATCGCTAGAATATCATTCGTACGCACACGCGTCGCAAGCAATGATTGGTGTGCGTCACGGAAAGTAGTATCTGTAATCAACACATCATCTTGCTTCAACAACCAATCCGCTACCGCTTTCGGACCTTGTTCATCTAATAATTGTTTCGTACCTCGTAATTGGTTAATTTCAGCTTGCGGAATTTGTTTAATATGCGGACGTTCAAAATCCGGTTTAGGACGTTTTTCTACATTCGGGAAGCCGTTTATCGTAACATTTCCGATATATTCTAGCGTCTTAGTTCCACGGTCTTGTGTCGCTTGAATATTAAACAATTCAGGTGTTTCTTCGATAAATTTAGTTGTATAATCGCCTTCTTGGAATTGTTTATTACGAATCACATTAATTAAGAATGGAATATTAGTTTTCACGCCACGAATACGCATTTCGCGCAATGAACGATCCATCTTTTCAATCGTTTGTTTGAAAGTCATCGCGTACGTCGATAATTTCACTAATAACGAATCATAATAAGGTGAGATTTCCGCTCCTTGGAAACCGTCTCCGGCATCCAAACGTACACCGAAACCGCCACTAGAACGATAAGCAATGATGTGACCAGTATCCGGCATGAAATCATTTTCCGGATCTTCTGTAGTAATACGACATTGAATTGCATAGCCCAATGTTTGAATATCCTCTTGGCGAGGCATCCCGATTTCTTCGCCAAATAAACTTTCACCATCTGCGACGAGAATTTGCGTTTTCACAATATCAATACCTGTAATCATTTCAGTAATCGTATGTTCAACTTGGACACGTGGATTGACTTCAATGAAATAGAAATCATCGCCAGAAACCAAGAATTCAACAGTTCCGGCATTCACATAACCTACATTATTCATCAATTGTAAAGCCGCTTCGCAGATACGTTCGCGCAAGCCTTCGTCCAATCCAACAGATGGTGCCACTTCGACTACCTTTTGATGACGACGTTGAACCGAACAATCACGTTCATACAAGTGGACAATATGGCCTTCAGAATCACCCATGATCTGCACTTCAATATGCTTCGGCTCATTAATATATTTTTCAATATACACTTCACTATTGCCGAAAGACTTTTCAGCTTCAGATTTCGCACGAGAAAATGCTTCTTCCAGCTCATCTTCACTATTCACAATACGCATACCTTTACCGCCGCCGCCACTTGTGGCTTTAATCATCAACGGATAACCCGCCTCTTTCGCAAAGTCCGCTGCCTTATGATAATCCTCGATAGGGCCATCTGTACCCGGAATTACCGGTAATCCCGCTTCAATCGCAGTTGCACGCGCCTTGACCTTGTCTCCGAACATATCCAAATGCTTCAATTCAGGTCCGACAAAGATAATACCTTCTTCCGCACAACGACGTGCAAACGTTTCATTTTCACTTAAGAAACCATAACCAGGATGAATCGCATCCACACCAGCATTCTTCGCCACTTGAATAATACGTTCAATATTCAAATAACTATCTGCTGGCCCTAAATCTTCACCGACCAAATAAGATTCATCCGCCTTGTTTCTATGTAATGAACCCTTGTCCTCATTCGAATAAATCGCTACCGTTTTAATATTCAACTCAGTTGCCGCACGGAAAATACGAATCGCAATTTCACCACGGTTAGCAACCATTAACTTATTAATCTTCTTCAATGACACTTACCCCCATCTGAATTATTAGAATTTTCAAAACCCTTAATGTGCACAAAATCCTTGAAACACGAACATTCAAGTTCAACTTCAACCTCTTACTGCTGAAAAAGAAACCCTTTGAAATCCCTTTTTCAATTAAAATATCCCCCTGTTCAAGTTACATTTATAGTAATAATTCTACTTTAGTAGATGTATTAAACAGTATACCCCTATTATATCACATAACCTTATCAACCATAATAATTATTATTTATATGTTTCTTCAACACTAATCATGTTTACTTAATTTGAAAGCCTTAACATTTTTGAGGTAACTTTTTAAAATGTTTGTATTTTGTTAATTAATTTTATATAAAGGTTTACATTCGACACAAAAAACAGGGGTTGGAACAATGTTTTGTCCCAACCCCCAAAAGCGTTTTAATATTTTCTTGGTATATCAACATGTTGCTGCTTTGCTCGTTTCTTATCCAACTTAATTTGTTTAGCCGTAATTAAGA
The DNA here is from genome assembly GCF_900186985.1 of Staphylococcus piscifermentans. Lineage (NCBI taxonomy): Bacteria > Bacillati > Bacillota > Bacilli > Caryophanales > Staphylococcaceae > Staphylococcus > Staphylococcus piscifermentans. Next base: position 1,913,392 of record NZ_LT906447.1, read on the forward strand.
GCAGTCCTAAAGCGATACTTAATGCAATCATGGAAGAGCCCCCGAAACTGATAAACGGTAATGGCACACCTGTTAAAGGAATAAGTGCTGAAATACCACCCAAGTTGACGAACGTTTGACTTCCAATATAGCTCGCAATACCGACACAAACTAACTTATAGAAATAGGAAGTCGTTTGAGATGCTAACCGGAATGCACGATACACAATAAAGAACAATAGCCCTAGTACTAGCATTCCGCCGACTAATCCTAATTCCTCACAAATCACTGCGAAGATAAAGTCAGTATGCGGTTCAGGTAAGTAACCTAGTTTCAGCACACTGTTGCCCAATCCTTTACCGAATAATCCTCCGTTACCAATAGCCATAAGCGAGTTCGCGACGTGGTAACCTGTTCCAGATTCGTATTTAAAAGGATTCGTTACAATACTGAAACGCGCTACTAAGTATGGAGGCAGTAAGCCTAGTAATGCAGCACCACCAAATATGACGATGCCTAAAATAAAAATACCTATGCCATATTTCAATACTTGTTTTACCCAAATACCTGCATAAAACAAAATTGAAAAGAAGATGATTAAAATCAACATCGTTTGACCAACGTCTTTTTGTAAAAATACTAATCCTACACAAAGGAGAATAAATATAATCGGTCCTCTAATCAACTTAGAATTCGTAAATACTTGAGGCCGCTTCTTATTAATCATATAAGGCAAATATAAAATAATAGCAATTTTTAATAATTCAGAAGCTTGCAGGTTCATGAAGCCGAGGTTGATCCAACTTTTAGACCCGTTGATATCTTTCCCTATCAAGAGCGTCGCAAATAACAATATAAAGATAATGAACATCATACCTTGTTGTACTTTTTTCTGCTGCAAGAATTTAACGTTCATGAAAAATGCCATAAAGAAGACTATGATAAAGCTCATAATGACATACATTAACTGTCTTGTGTAAAAATAAGTGCCTGATACAGGTATGCCGCCGGTCAGTGTACCTTTTGTCGCAGCAACCATACTGGCACTGTAAACCATAATTAAACCGATTAAACAAAGCGTTATGTAAGTAATGACAAGCGGATAATCGATAAATTTCGAGTATTTTGCCACATGTCGAAAGATTGCTTTTAAATTATTCATTTTAGTTAATCATCCAATTCTAATATTTGAAAGTACTCCAAACATTCTCCTCAATCCGTTATAAATACACTTTACTATAATGTAAAGTTGAATTTACAATCTCTCTTTATAGAACCATAAATTTACAAAATGATGCAAGTAATTCCTATTTAGATTGATAAGAAAAATCGGCTGCATCCAATCTTAAATCGATGGATAAACAGCCGATGAAAATGTCTTATCTGGTGCTGATATGTTAAAAATTAAACATTTGTGAATGCTTCATGAAGTTTAGACAATTCTTTTTCAAGACGCAACATAATTTCTTTGCCCATTTCAATATCAATAAGGCCTAAATTAGCTGCAAAGTCTACTTCCTTTTGCAATCCGAACATTTGTGTATCTAAAACTTCTTCGTATAATGGACATTGCGGCAATGTAAGATTATCCATCTGTACTTTAATTAATTGTAGGATGCGGTCTGCATCTTTATTTAATTGGTCATATGCCGCATTATTTATACTCTTCGTTTTAGCCATGACATACTCCCCCTATCATTTGTTGTCATATTAAAAATTTTAGCCTACTCGATACTAAATTGCAAGTAAATTTCAATTCACTTTATCCAATCTATGTTATTATATACTCAGATATAATAAAGGGGAGCGCATAATAATGATACAAATTAAGGGTAACGTTAAATTTCCAATCACTTTAGATAGTACGACTTGGATTTTTGATGATCGCAAAGTCAAAATTGAAGACTTGGAAAATGGTGTTTTCGAAGGGACAAAACCGATTGAATTCCAAAACAATCGTGCTTGGAATCGTGCCATTTTAGAAGGTCAAACTAACCCGCCAACGTTAAACTCAGAAACAAAATATAAGAAACGCGCCATGATTGAAGATACATTTGTTATCAACATGACACCTTTCTTTAAAAATGCTGAGCCGAGCGATAATGCTACTGCAATCCGTTTATCAAACGATGAAGATTCTATTGAAATTCCAATCAGCTTATTACCATATCTATTCTTTAAATTTGCTGATCATGGTAAACGCTTATACGATGACAATGGCGTTGATAGTTTCATTTACATACCTGAAGAAGGTTACTCACATGAATTCAAACATGTGATTTATATTGAGGTGGTATAATTTGAAAAAAGTACAGTGTATCATCTGTGATACCGAAGTACTCATTGACGAAAATACTTTGGAGGCTAAACAGCTGAAAAATAATCCGATGCGCACGTTTATGTGCGGCGAATGCAAAAGCCGTTTAGATGTTCCAAAGCAACGTAATAATTTCTACCAAGAAAATAACGAATTTCATTTTAATGAATAGAAAAAATATCGAAGACTTGCTGGTCTTCGATATTTTTTTGTCTTTATAGGGGAATATGGAGCGGATGGTTATAAGTTGGTGTGGGAAAAAGAAGATAGAGGGAGGATATTGGACACGAAGTTGACAGATAGTACTGATTCTAGACACTAGTATCCGAGAAGTGTCTAGAAAACCTACTATTCTAGACACTAGTTCCGCAGAAATGTCTAGATTACACAAAAATTCTGAAGAAACAGTATCTCATCTGCCCAAAAAAGCAAAATTCTATCCTCGCCTCAACCGCTAATTCCGACAACCTTCCTCATCAACTGCCCCCTTCTCACCCGCATACTCCGCCAACCTTCCTATTCAACCGATTTCACTTTATACCCCGCCCGCATCCACATCACCCTTTCTCTCTACTCTCCACCAAAATAAAAAACACGCCGGGAAGTTAGTATTCAATCTAACTTCCCGGCGTGCATCGCTATCTAATAATATCTATTTTATTATTCGTCTTCTTGCATCATTTGTTTTACACGTTTTGCTTCTTTTTCACGTTGTGCTTTATTTAAGATTTTCTTTCTCAAACGAATATTTTCAGGTGTTACTTCTAATAATTCGTCATCATCAATAAATTCTAACGCTTCTTCTAAAGTCAAAATACGTGGGCGTTTCATTGTTTCAGTTTGGTCTTTTGTTGCTGAACGCACGTTGGTTTGGTTTTTAGTTTTAGTGATATTAACTGTTAAGTCGTTATCACGGTTGTTTTCCCCAACAATCATACCTTCGTATACTTCAGTACCAGGTTCCATAAAGTTTGTACCGCGATCTTCGAGACCGATAATAGCATAAGCACTTGCTTTACCTTGGTCCATTGATACTAGCACACCGTTACGACGGCCGCCGATACGCCCTTTAACACGTGGACGGAATTCTTCGAAAGTATGGTTGATAATACCATAACCGCTTGTCATAGACATGAATTCAGTTGTGTAACCGATTAAACCACGTGCTGGTACCATAAAGATTAAACGTGTTAAGCCATTGTCAGTTGTGACCATGTCTAACATTTCACCTTTACGTTGACCTAATGATTCAATAACTGCACCAGCATTTTCTTGTGGCACTTCACATTGTACGCGTTCAAACGGTTCGCATAATTTACCATCGATTTCTTTTAAGATAACTTGAGGTTTAGAAACTTGCAATTCATATCCTTCACGACGCATGTTCTCGATTAAGATAGATAAATGCAATTCACCACGGCCAGCTACTGTCCAAGCATCTGGTGAATCTGTAGGTGTTACCTTCAATGATACGTCTGTTTCAAGTTGTTGATCTAAACGATCTTGAATTTGACGTGCAGTGACATATTGACCTTCACGACCAGCGAATGGTGAGTTGTTAACACGGAAAGTCATTTCTAATGTTGGTTCATCAATACGCAATACTGGTAATGCTTCTTGGTGGTCGTGCGGTGTAACCGTTTCACCAACGTTGATATCTTCCATACCAGATACTGCAATTAAGTCGCCTGCGTGTGCTTCTTCAATTTCTTCACGTTTCAATCCGAAGAAACCGAATAATTTAGTGACACGGAAGTTTTTAACGCTGCCGTCAAGTTTCAATAATGATACTTGGTCGCCGACTTTAATTGTTCCTCTGAATACACGACCGATACCGATACGTCCTAAGTAGTCATTGTAGTCTAATAATGCAACTTGGAATTGTAATGGTTCGTCTCTATTGTCTTTTGGTGCTGGAATTTCTTCAAGAATTGTTTCATATAATGATTGCATGTTGTCATCTTGAGTTTCAGGGTCCAAGCTTGCTGTACCGTTTACCGCTGAAGCATAAACAACTGGGAATTCTAATTGTTCATCGTTTGCTTCTAATTCGATAAATAAGTCTAATACTTCGTCTACAACCGCTTCAGGACGCGCTGAAGGTTTATCGATTTTATTTACAACCACAACAGGTTTTAAGTTTTGTTCTAAGGCTTTTTTCAACACGAAACGTGTTTGAGGCATTGTACCTTCGTAGGCATCAACAACTAATACAACACCGTCTACCATTTTCATAATACGTTCAACTTCGCCACCGAAGTCAGCGTGTCCTGGTGTATCTAAGATATTAATTCTAGTGCCTTTATAATCAACCGCAGTATTTTTTGCTAAAATTGTAATACCACGTTCTCTTTCTAAATCATTTGAATCCATTGCACGTTCGTCAACGTGTTCATTCTCACGGAAAATACCAGATTGTTTTAATAATTCATCTACCAAAGTTGTTTTACCATGGTCAACGTGAGCGATAATAGCAATATTACGAACGTCATTTCTTAAATTTGTCATACTAAATTTCCTTTCTTGAGTAAATTCCCACTTCAATTTGCAACTTTTTTATTATATCATATTATTGAGCAAAGAATAATAAGGTGGGGTTTGAATGCAGAAAAAAAAATCACATGCGATTTTTTGGGTATACACAGTTCTAGCAGTTCTGTTCCTTTTACTGTTCAGTTTCAGTATCGGAGCTAAGAGCTTACCATTCGCGATTATTACATTTGTAATCATGGTTGGTATCTTCGGCGCAGGATTTGCTACGAAAAAGAAATACCGAGAAAATGGCTGGCTATAAGCGAATTGACATATTTGTAACAAAGGTATCCATTTATTGCAGTACCCTGCATAATGGAGATTACTCATAAATTTCAGTCAAAAGAAAAAGGTTGGGTTCATGCCATGCAGCAGATGAGCAGCTTAATGCTCATTTGCTTATGCATACATGGTCCCGACCTTTTTATTGTTTGTATCTTGCGTGCAGTGCTTCTAAGGTTTCTTTTTCAGAAAGCATATGCTTATTCAAAATCTCTTCATGCACTGCTTGGTTGCCTACTAAAACGGAATGAGGTTGTGTCAGTTCTAAGGGTTTGCCTAATAAATCTGAACCGACGCCGCCTACTTCATTTAAAATAATCAAACCGCCTGCAAAATCCCAAGGCTGTAATCTTGGTGTCATATATGCAGCGAGTTTGCCTCGCGCGACATTCACGATTTCTAAAGCTGCTGAACCGTAAGCCCGTGCGCTTCTCGCATCATCTACTACCTTTTTGAATATAACACCTATTTGCGGCTTTGTTAACCAGTTTGGATTAATTCCAATTAAACTTTTCTTCAATTCGCTGCCTGCAATCGGTTTCAACGGATGTTCATTCACAAATGCACCCTCGCCGGCTTTAGCATGATACAATTTGTCGTTCATCACGTCATAGACAAATCCTGCATAAGGTTTGCCGTCGTTATAAATACCGATGGAAATGGCAAAATTTTCTTGCTGATGCACAAAGTTCAATGTACCATCAATCGGATCAATCACCCATACGACTCCTTCAGGTTTCAATTCAGACATCGGCTTGCCATGTCCTTCTTCCCCTATCACCTGCGCATCTGGATAATTCTCCATGATATTATTGTAAATAAAATCCTCCGTTGCTTTATCAACATTGGTTACTAAATCATTCGGATTAGATTTTGTTTCAATATCTATTTCTTCTTGCATCATTTTTCGTATATTATTGCCCGCTTCAATCACGAGCCCTTTTGCGTAATCATATACTGCCATGTCGAACACCCCTTCATTGTTATTATAACGCTCTCTATACTGTAGGAAATTGCATCTGCTCTGTTTGTCTATCCAAATTATGCTACAATATTTTCAATACAACAAACAGGAGGCAAATGATGTCTAAATTTACTTTTACTCAACAAAACTTTAAAGTCTTTGAAGTTCCAGGTTTAGAAGGACGTATGGCTGCCATTGAATCAGAAATTCAACCTAAACTCGCAGCCCTTGGTGATTACTTCACTGATTTCTTGAATACCCACACGCCTGATGAGTTCTATGCACATATTGCAAAACATGCTCGCCGTACAGTTAATCCGCCTAAAGATACCTGGGTGGCCTTTTCAACTAATAAACGCGGTTATAAAATGCTGCCTCACTTCCAAATCGGTCTCTACGAAGATCAAGTCTTTGTCATGTTCGGTGTCATGCATGAAGCTAAAAATAAAAATCACTACATTGAAGTCTTTGACAAGCACTTTGATGAGATTGAAAACTTGCCGGAGGATTACCGGATTTGTACGGACCACGTAAAAATGGAAAAACCATTGATTAAAGACCTTACTACTGATGAGTTGCATGAAGCATTACATCGCGCTCATCAATTGAAAAAAGGCGAATTTTTCATTGCACGTACATTATCCCCTAAAGCACCAGAACTTAAAACTGATAAAGCCTTTAAAAGTTATTTAGAAGATACTTTTGAGCAATTACTTAAGTTTTACTCATAATAGCATACTCTAAAACTTATAACTACACTCAGGATTATTTCCACGCCTTTTCTGTTTTAACAGATGAGGTGTTTTTTCTATAAAAAATTTGTGTCGTTCTACGCTAAAAAAGCGTTCACATTAAATTTTTAGGTTGACCTAACTTTATTTTTACTTTATTATTGAACAATATTAGAAGTATTAGAAGCGGAGGTGACCTTCTTGAGTAAAAAGCAGGTCAAATATGACACTGACAGTTTAAATGAAGTCAATAATTCTGTCAGTTTTAACTCCAGCAGCAGTATCAAACAGAAATTCTTGTCTTTCTTAGGACCTGGATTACTGGTCGCTGTTGGCTATATGGATCCAGGTAACTGGATTACATCTATGCAAGGCGGTGCGAAATACGGATATATTCTGCTGTTTATTATCCTTGTCTCCAGTTTGTCTGCCATGCTCTTACAAAGTATGACTGTCAGATTAGGAATCGCATCAGGCTATGATTTAGCACAAGTTACGAAACATTACTTGAACAAACCTTTAGGCTATATATTCTGGATTATAGCTGAACTCGCAATTATCGCAACCGATGTTGCCGAAGTAATCGGGAGCGCGATTGCACTTGACCTATTATTCGGAATTCCTTTAATCGTCGGGGCTATCATAACCGTGTTAGATGTATTTATCTTATTGTTCATTATGAAATTCGGTTTTAGAAAGATTGAAGCGATTGTTGGAACATTAATATTTACAGTCTTAGCTATCTTTATCTTTGAAGTCTATATTGCTTCTCCGGATGTAACACGTATCTTAAACGGCTTTATCCCTAGCAGCAAGATTATTACGGAACACGGTGCGCTATATATTGCTTTAGGTATCGTAGGCGCGACAATTATGCCGCATAACTTATACTTGCACTCTTCTATCGTGCAATCACGTACTTATGACCGTAAAGATGAAGATTCTAAAGCACAAGCTATTAAATTTGCAACAATTGACTCTAACATTCAATTGAGTATTGCATTCATTATTAACTGTTTATTGCTGATATTAGGAGCCGCTTTATTCTATGGCGGCAATTCAGAAAGTCTTGGCGGATTCTATGACTTATACCACGCCTTGAAGACACAACCGTTATTAGGCGCTTCTCTAGGCGGTTTGATGAGCACCTTATTTGCTGTAGCACTACTAGCATCAGGTCAAAACTCAACGATTACGGGTACCTTAGCTGGACAAATCGTGATGGAAGGCTTTATCAATTTAAAAATACCGAATTGGTTGAATCGTTTAATCACACGTGGGATTGCTATCATTCCTGTCATCGTCTGCCTCATTATCTTTAACGGTAACGAAGCGATGATGGAACAATTGCTGGTCTTCTCACAAGTATTTTTAAGTATTGCCTTGCCGTTCTCATTGATTCCTTTACAACTTGCTACTAACAACTCAGATTTAATGGGTCGTTTTAAAAACAAATTATGGATTAATATTGTTTCTTGGATTTTAATTGGTGTGCTCAGTATTTTGAACATCCATTTAATTATTCAAACTTTCCAAGAGCTTTAAACACAACATAAAGGCCTCGCATCCTTACCGGAGCGAGGCTTTTATGTTGCTCTTTTATTTCTTATCATCTAAATCGTGACGGCTTGGTCGTTCGTCATTATTTCGGCGACGTTGACTTGTTAAGTCATTGTTGCTGATATCATCTTTGTTGTCTTCATAGAAAGTTTCTTCGTCTTTTTCGACAAATTCATTTCCTTTTTTATCATAACCACGTTCCTCAGTATAAATACGTTCTTCTTTAGGATTGTGATTATTTTCTTGATGCTGGTTATTTTCATGTTCGTGTTTTTTGCCGCCTAAAACACCACTTTCGCGTCTTTCTCTTTCTTTACGATTGTGTGCAGCATGTTCTGCTTCTGAATAATGTTCAGGGTCTTCTAAGTTTGGATCTACTTTACCTTTTTTATGCAATTCATCTAAATCGTCATCTTTGCTTGTTGTAGCATCAAAGTAACCGTGTTTTCTATCGTATTCTTGATTTTCTCTATGCTTCTTCTGACTTCTTCTTACAAATAACATAATGCCTGCAATGAAGAATAAGATTGAAGCGATGAAGTTAGATAAGAATACGCCGATTACTGCAGCAATAACGAGTAAAACACCGCCTAAAATACGGTTTTTCTTACTTAAAACAATACCTATTGCTGCGATGATGGCAACTACAATTAATGATACCGCTTCAAAAATCATTGAGTGTTGCAAGTATGAGGCAGACATACTTGAATCGCCTTGTTTTAATAATAATTTAGATATTGCGCCTTTCCCCATGGCTAAACCTATGAGAAACAATAAGGTATATAGTAGGGTTAAGCCTACACCAATCCAACCTATCACTCTCTCTAATTTTCTATTCATGGATTTACCCTCCTGATTAGGCAAGATCGAGGTTGCATTTTTATTTGTTGTTCGCTAACCTCAGCCGTTATTTTAAGGCCATTTGAACTGGTCTTATAATCGTTAATACCCTGTCAAATAAGGTTTATGCATGCATAGTTTCATATTACAACTAATTATTATATAAATTACATTTGAATTCATTACTTTGTCGAAAATAAAAAATAACGGTTAAATCTACATATTAATATAGACCTAACCGTTACTTATTTATTTATCTTCTTTTGCGTCATCTGTTGGTGTTTCAGTATTATCTGTTGTTTTATCCTCTGGCTTTTCCGGCTCAGGATGTTCAGATTTTTGCTGACTGAAGGAACGACGCTCTTCAAAATTCATACGACGTTGGTTCACTGCACTCGGACGTTGCTTACGGAGTTCTTTCGCACGTTTTTTACGTTCTTTCTTTTCACGCTTACGTGCTGCTTTCTCTTCAGGTGTTTCACCTTTACGTGGTTCATTGACACGATTTTGTATTTCTTCCTCAGATTCGTTGTTGCCTTCTATTTCATCAATGCGTGCTTGTTCACGTTCATAAGCGTCCATCTCTTGTTCTTCTTTTACTTCGTCTGCAGATTTTTGTTTATATTTAGCTTGTCGTGATAAGAACTGTGGTTCTTCTTCATAATCAGCTTGCGGATTCTGTTCATCTTGATAGCGACCATCCGCTTCAGCACCTCGTTCTTTTTCAGGACGGTATACGCGAGTATCATCCTCTTCTTCTGCAAGTTCTCTATCACGTTTTTCATATGCAGGTTCATGACGGGGACGACGATTGCTCTCATCTTCATAATCATCTTCGTAACGTCCTCTGCCTCTATCGTATTCAGGACGATTGTAATAATCATCTCGTCCATAATCGTAATCACGGTCATAAGGACCATAGCTGCCTGGATAATAAGGCACTGATTCAACACGATCTTTACGGGCAAACATCATAATTGCTACGATAAAGAAAAGAATAGGTATAATGACAGTCGCAAGCAATAACACAAGCGGTAAAGTAATAATTGATGCAATTAAAAACAGAATACCAGACAGCACTCGAATATTCATCGAAATAAGTGCTAAGAATGAAATTAATAAACAAACAATTAAATACACTATCACTGCCCATATTCCATTTTGCAGCCAAATGACAAATTGAGTGGTATTCAACCCGTTATTCGTCAATACTTGTTGCGCAAATTCATTATTGGTCAATGTTTGTTCTAACTTTTGGATGGAGGTATCATTGCTGAATGACACCAGCGCAATAAACATTGTGGCTACCGTAAGCAGCAGCAAACCAATCCAGTTCAGCCACCCCAGTACTTTTTCTGCCACTCTGCTCACTGGCCGTTTAATTTGTGTGTATTGTGGTTCTCCAGACATCACTAACACTCCCTATTACATTTTACTTATCTATTTTTATTGTAACGTCATTTTAAAATTCAAAAAATGTTCGTTATAATCACTTAGAATATCTTTACCCAAATCTTTATATACTTCAAGCCTATTTTGAGTATCTTTCGTCGGATAAAATCGATGGTCGTTGCGAATTTCAGCCGGCAACATTTGTGCAGCTGCTTTATTCGGTGTTGCATATCCGACCCATTCTGTATTTTGTTTACTATTTTTGGCATCTAACAAGAAATTAATAAATTGGTAGGCACCTTCTTTATTTTGAGCGGTTTTAGGAATTACCATATTATCAAACCATAAATTCGAGCCTTCCTTAGGCACGACGTAATTAAACTCAGGATGTTCTTGAACGATAGGTGCAGCAGCACCGCTCCAAACGACTGCGATATTTGCTTCATGCTGTTCTAACATCATAGTGACTTCATCGCCTACTACCCCTTTAACTTGAGGTGCCAGATGACTCAGATCATTCTCAGCTTGCTGCAAATGTTTCGGATTCGCATCGTTCAAACTATAACCTAATTTATTTAAGCTCATGCCCATAATTTCTCGAGCACCGTCCACTAATATAATATCATTTTTAAACTTAGGATTATATAAACTCTGCCAACTTGTAAAATCTTCTTTCGGATAAGCTGCTTTATTATAAATAATCCCTACCGTTCCGAAAAAGTAAGGAATAGAATAGCGATTGTGCGGATCATATGACATATTCATATAATCACTATCCAAATTTTTCATATTCGGCAACTTACGATGATTTAAAGGTAATAATAAGTGATCCTTTTTCATCTTCTGAACCGTATACTCGCTTGGAAACGCCACATCATAATGTGTGCCGCCGTTACGAATTTTAGCTTCCATCGCTTCATTGGAATCAAAGGTTTCATATACGACTTTGATTCCGGTTTCTTTTTCAAATTTCTTAATCAAATCAGGGTCGATATATTCTCCCCAGTTATAAACATATATCTTCTTACCAGTCTTCTGATTATCCTCAGCACTATACCATTTGCTTAAACCTAAAAATAAAAGTCCGAGTACTAATGCGCCGATAATCAACTGAACCATTTTTTTCATCGCATCAAGCCTCGTTTCACAGATTGTCTTTTTTTAGTAGTATGCTGAATTAGGTAATAACCTGCAATTCCGATAACGATGACTGCAAAAATTAATGTCGAAATCGCATTGATTTCCATACTGATACCTTTACGCGCCATAGCATAGACTTCTACTGACAATACGCTGAATCCATTGCCTGTCACAAAGAAACTCACTGTAAAATCATCTAATGAATAAGTCAGCGCCATGAAAAATCCTGCAAGGACGGCCGGCATCAAATTAGGCAGCATCACACGATTCAGTATCTGCCATTCACTTGCACCTAAATCTCGCGCTGCATCAAACATATGCTGATTCATATCATAGAGTTGCGGCAAGATAAGAATAACCACAATTGGAATGCAAAACGCAATATGAGAAGTGAGCACTGTCCAAAATCCTAGTCCTAAACCTGTAAAATGGCCGATTGCTGTAAACATAATCAAAAATGAAGCACCAATAACCACATCTGAAGAAACGAGCAATACATTATTTAATGTTAAAAATGTTAAGCGCAATTTCTTTTGTCGCAAATGATATAAAGCAATCGCACCAAACGTGCCTACTACTGTCGATACAGCCGCTGCAAGTAAAGCTACAGCAATCGTATTAAAGAGGATCGACATTAAACGGTCATCTTGGAAAAGCGTCTGATAATGTTCTAAGGTAAAATGTTCAAAATGTATCATATTGCCTGCTGAATTAAATGAATAGACCATCAGAAAAATAATTGGGATATATAATCCGATAATTAATGCACCAAGATATAATTTACCATACCATTTCATGAGCGTCTGCCTCCTTCATTGCCTGACTTGGTAATGATTAACACCAAAGCCATAAAGACAATCAACGCAATAGCGATGGTCGACCCCATTCCATAGTTTTGAATAACTAAAAATTGTTCTTCGATTGAAGTACCGATGTTCATCACTTTATTGCCGGCAATTAAACGTGTAATCATAAAGAGCGATAAAGCTGGAATAAACGTCACTTGTATCCCAGATAAGACGCCCTCTTTCGTCAACGGCAAAATAATTTTTCTGAAAGTCGTCCATTTGCCTGCTCCTAAATCACTAGAAGCTTGTAATAAATTCTTTGGAATTGTTTTCATGCTATTGAAAATCGGCAGTATCATGAAAGGAATATAAATATAACTGGCTACAATAATAAAAGCGGGTGCTGTAAACAGCAAATCTGCTTTCGGAAGATGCAACCAACCTAGAATTTGATTGATAATTCCATCATGACTGAAAATCCCGATAAATGCATACGTCTTGAGGAGTAAATTAATCCATGTCGGGATAATCAAAATAAGAATCCATAAATTTTGATGAATGGAATAACTAATGAAGTAGGCTGCAGGATAACTGATAACTAAAGTGACCAAAGTAATAATCGCCGCATACAAAATCGAGTAAGCCATCATCTTAAAATAACGGAACGAAAAGATTTGTTCATAATTCGTAAAACTGAAATGTCCATGAATATCTATGAAAGAAAAATAAATGAGTAAAATCACAGGTATAATAATAAATCCGATCATCCAAAGAATATAAGGTATAAACAACCACTTATTTAATTTACTCATTCTCGACTTCCTCATAACTTTCGATACGTTTGTCAAATTCTTCTTCAGTTTCTCCTGGCACCATGATATGAATCGCTTCCGGTTCAAAATATAAACCTACAGTACTGCCTACCTCAGCTTTCTTAGTCGTTTGAATCATCCATTCATATCCTTCTTGGTCCATACAGTTGATTTCATAATGCACACCTCTGAAAAGCAATGCATCTACCTTAGCTTGGAATAATCCTTCACTCGGCGGTGTAATCGTAATATCTTCTGGCCGTATCACTACTTCGATTTTTTGACCTGAAGGGATACCCATATCTACACATGCTATGTCTTTATCATAAATATTCACTAAGTAATCTTCGACCATAGTTCCTTCAATAATATTAGATTCGCCAATAAAGTCGGCGACAAACCGGTTTACAGGTTCATCATAGATATCTAAAGGCGTTCCGAATTGTTGAATCTTCCCATCTTTCAATACCACAATATAATCACTTAAAGCTAAAGCTTCTTCTTGGTCATGAGTGACAAATATAAAAGTAATGCCTAAACGTGATTGCAAAGCACGTAATTCATATTGCATTTCCGTACGCAATTTTAAGTCTAACGCTGACAAGGATTCATCTAATAATAAGATTTCCGGCTCATTGACAATGGCACGTGCAATGGCGACTCTTTGTTTCTGACCGCCGCTCATTTCTTCAATGCTGCGATGCTCATAGCCTTCTAACTTAACGAGTTTCAGAGCTTCTCTCACCTTTTCTTGAATCTCTGAATCTTTCTTTTTCTTCAGTTTCAAACCAAAAGCAACATTATCATAGACGTTCAGGTGCGGAAAGAGGGCATAATCTTGGAAGACGGTATTCACGGTACGTTTGTTGGCGGGAATATTATTGATTGTCTTCCCTTGGTAAATAATGGATCCTGCGTCAGCTTGTTCGAAGCCTGCGATTAATTTCAGGATGGTTGTTTTCCCGCAGCCGGACGGGCCTAACAGTGTATAAAAATGGCCGGGCTCGAAATCTAAATCGATATTATTTAATACTTGTTGGCCGTCAAATTGTTTGCTGACTGTTTTCAGTGATAGTAAAGGTGTCATCTTTGTCTTTTCCTCCTATAAATATGACGCAGTCGCAACAATCATTGCCTTTGCGTATCTTTGTGTAGTATTCGAGAGTTGGTGATTGCTTTCTGCTTTGAAATATAGTGCATCCCCTTCTCTTGCTGTATAAACTTCCTCGCCTAAATTCAAGGTCAATACACCTTCAAGACAGTAAATGAAGGTGTCTGACTCTGATGGTTTGAAGGTTTTGTAGTTGGTATGTGGGCGCAGTGTAATAATCAACGGTTCCATCTCAAATTCGTTAGAGCGATTAATCGGCCAATTTAATATGTAACCTTCATCGTACTCGTCGTAAATTGCTTGTTCTGCTTTTGGATATAATATTTTTTCTTTGGGCTTCTCTTTGAAAAATACTTCTGGAGAGGTGCCGAGCACTTCTAATAAATGTAAAAAGGTTTCCATACTGGGAGAGGATTGTCCGCTTTCAATTTGGGAAATATAACCTTTCGATAAATCGGTGCGTTCCGCCAATTCTTCTTGTGTTAAATTTTTTATTTTACGTAAGTTACGCAGTTTCTGACCAATATTCAAACTGTTCACCTATATCTTTCTATTTCAACTTAAATTTTTAAGTCTGTATGATTCGATTTGTTTAGTATTACCAAACTTTTTGTTTATCTATACTATTATACTTTGCCGAATATTATTTTGTAAATAGGTGTTTGGTAACCTTTTCATCTTATTTTTTGGAGAAAAAAAGCCAGAGCTAGAACAAATTATTGTCCTAGCTCATGGCTGTTATAAAAGGCTTTTTAAGATTATTGGCGACTATTATTCTGCATTTGCACTGAAATATTTTTCATTAGGATTATCTTTCACTAATTTCACTACTTTATAGCTGTTATAACCGCTGCTTTTTTCAAATTCAGCAAAGATATTTTTTTCGTCTGCTTTACCTGGTACTACTTTTTTAAAATCGCTATAAGCGTTTTTAAGAGCAGAACCTTCTACTTTTCTTTCGTAGTAATCTTCAACTTTATTAAAGAAATTGATAACTGCAAGCATTTCATCTTGGGACCAATCAACATCTATCGGGTATTGGTATTCCATTCTATAGTCCTCCTTCTATTATGTCGATTTCCATAGTATTATACCACGTGATTTACTATTCGAAAGGCGGAAAAACCGCCGAGCCATGGCTCGACGGTTTCTAAATATATGCTTAATCTAATGTTGGGTATTATTACATAGTGTGGATTGGTAATCCGATTGCTTTTTCAGCAGCTTCCATGCTCATTTCACCTAAAGTTGGGTGAGCATGTACTGTTAATGCGATATCTTCAGCATTCATACCAGATTCGATTGCTAAACCTAATTCAGAGATAAGATCAGACGCACCAGTACCTACAACTTGTGCACCGATTAAAGTACCATCTTCTTTAAGTGTTAACAATTTAACAAATCCAGTAGTATCATCTAATGATAAAGCACGGCCGTTAGCAGCGTAAGGGAATTTAGAAGCTTTATAATCCAAGCCTTCTTCTTTAGCTTGTGCTTCATTATAACCTACTGTTGCTAATTCTGGTTCAGTGAAACATACAGCTGGCATACCGATATAGTCTACTGCAGATTTTTCACCTGAGATAGCTTCAGCAGCAACTTTACCTTCATAGCTTGCTTTATGTGCAAGTGGTAAACCAGGAACGATGTCACCGATTGCAAAGATATTTTTAACTGATGTACGGCTTTGATCGTCAACTTCTAATAATCCGCGGTCTGCAAATTTGATGCCGACTTCTTCAAGACCCATTTCATCAGTATTCGGACGGCGTCCAACAGTAACTAATACATAATCAGCTTCGATTGATTTTTCTTCGCCTTTAGCTTCGTAAGTTACTTTAACGCCATCTGCAGTTTCTTCAGCAGATTTAGCCATTGCTTCAGTAACAATTTCAATACCTTTTTCTTTCATTTTTTTCTTAACTGGTTGAGTCATTTGTTTTTCGAAGCCGCCTAAGATATCTTTAGCACCTTCTAAAATTGTAACTTCTGTACCGAAGTTCGCAAATGCTGTGCCCAATTCAGAACCAATGTAACCGCCGCCTACTACGACTAATTTTTTAGGAGCTTCTTGTAAGTTTAAAGCACCTGTTGAGTCGATAACACGTTCGCCAAATTTGAAATTAGGAATTTCAATTGGTCTAGAACCTGTAGCAATGATTGCATTTTTGAAGTTGTAAGTTTGTGCACTTTTTTCATCCATAACGCGTAAGCTGTTGCTGTCGTGGAAGTAAGCTTCACCTTTAACAATTTCAACTTTGTTTCCTTTTAATAATCCTTCAACGCCGCCTGTTAATTTGTTAACAACAGATTTTTTGAAGTCTTGTACTTTGTCGAATTTAAGCTCAACATCTTTAGCGATAATACCTAAGTTATCTGAATGTTGTGCTTCTTGGAATACGTGTGAAACGTGCAATAATGCTTTAGATGGGATACATCCTACGTTAAGACATACACCGCCTAATTCGCCTTTCTCAACGATGGTAACTTTTTGTCCTAATTGTGCTGCGCGAATTGCTGCAACATAACCCCCTGGACCTGCTCCGATTACAATAGTATCTGTTTCAATTGGAAAATCACCAACTACCATGTTTTACCCCTCCATTAATAATAATTCTGGATTATTTAATAAACGTTTGATGTGATTCATTGCGTTTTGACCAGTAGCGCCATCAATTTGTCTATGGTCAAAGCTTAATGATAATGCTAATACAGGTGCTGCTACAATTTCCCCATCCTTAACAATAGGTTTTTGAGCAATACGGCCGATTCCTAAAATAGCTACTTCTGGGTAGTTAATTACAGGAGTGAACCATTGACCGCCTGCAGAACCGATGTTACTGATTGTGCATGAAGCACCTTTCATTTCGTCTGAAGTCAATTTACCATCACGTGCTTTAACAGCAAGTTCATTGATTTCATCTGAAATTTCGAACATTGATTTGCGATCAGCGTGTTTAACGACTGGTACTAATAGACCACGTTCTGTATCAGCAGCAATACCGATATTCCAGTAATGTTTGTTTACTACTTCACCGTTTTCTTCGTCAAATTCAGAGTTTAATGCTGGGTATTTTTTAAGCGCTGAAACTAAAGCTTTCACAACATAAGGTAAGAATGTTAATTTAGTACCTTGTTCCGCAGCAATTTCTTTGAATTTTTTACGGTGATCCCATAAAGCTTGTACTTCTACTTCGTCCATTAATGTTACATGAGGCGCAGTATGTTTAGAGTTTACCATAGCTTTTGCAATTGCTTTACGCATTGCAGGGATTTTTTCGCGTGTTTCTGGGAATTCGCCTTCAGCTGATACAGGTGCTGATTGTGCTGATGAAGTATCTGCTGATGCAGCTTCGCTTGATGTAGCGCTTTCATCAACGCTTGAGCTAGTATCTCCGCTTAAGTATGCTTCTACGTCTGCTTTTGTAATACGTCCGTTTTTACCAGTGCCTTTAACAGCTTTGATATTAACGTCGTTATCACGTGCAAATTTACGAACAGAAGGCATTGCTTTCACAACGCGGTTTTCGTCAATTTCTTCATCTTGTGCTGGTGTTTGCGGTGCATCGCCAGAAGCTGTTTCAGTTCCTTCTTCTGAAACTGTTGCTGCTTGTTGTTTAGTTTCTTGTTGTTCTGATGCTTCATCTTTGCTGTCGTCATGGCTGTGTCCGCCTTTGAATGACATTTCTTCAGCATCTGGTGCATCAATTTTAACAATTGTATCACCCACAACTGCTACTGTACCTTCGTCAACTACTACTTCTTCAATAGTACCTGAAACCGGAGAAGGAATTTCTACAACTGATTTATCATTTTGAACCTCAGCTAAGATATCATCTTCTTCAATTTCGTCTCCAGCTTTAACAAACCACTTTACAATTTCACCTTCGTGGATACCTTCACCAATATCGGGTAATTTAAATTCAAATGCCACGTTCTTGTCCTCCTAAAAGTCAATTTAAGTCTTATAAACTAGTACAAAGAACAAAATTTGAAACAAAGTGTCATTTATTCAAGCTATAACCCTTGAGCCGACAGTCATACTGAAATCAAATCAATATATTGTTCTAGTTTATATTCTGACATAAAACTTGATTCCGTTTCAACGAAATCTATCTTCAATTTATCATTTTACTTCTCGGACAAACCATTTGCCCTTGCACTACTTAATAGCTGCAAGGACAGAAATGTTTTGTCAAACCTTCAGATAGCTGTTCTTAGTTGTCATCTACCCGAAAGCTATTGTTAATATGCCGATTCATTTTCTAATTGAACACAATTAGAAGTTTAAAGTTGCGTTAGCTTGTTCGATGATATCGTTTTTGTTTGGTAACCAAACGTTTTCAGCTTCTGTAAATGGATAAACAGTATCAGCTGCTGCAACACGTGCAATCGGAGCTTCTAATGAAAGAATAGTACGTTCAGCTAATTCAGCTGCAACTTGAGCACCGACACCTGCTTGGCGTTGTGCTTCTTGTACTACTACAGCTCGACCTGTTTTTTCAACAGAAGCCACTAATGTTTCATAATCAACCGGTTGAACTGTACGCAAGTCGATCACTTCTACAGAAACACCGTCTTTTTCAAGTTCTTCAGCTGCTTTTAATGATTCTTGAACCATTGCGCCATAAGCGATAACAGTAAGGTCTGTACCTTCTTTTTTCACTTTAGCTTTTCCAAGTTCAATTTCATATTCTTCTTCCGGAACTTCTTCACGGAATGAACGATATAATTTCATATGCTCTAAATATACAACTGGGTCGTTGCTTTTAATTGCAGAGATTAATAAACCTTTTGCATCGTATGGGTTAGAAGGGATAACTACAGTCAATCCTGGAGATTGAGCTAAAATACCTTCTAAGTTATCAGCGTGAAGCTCTGGAGTATGCACACCACCGCCGAATGGTGTACGGATTGTTACAGGTGCTGATTTAGTGTCGCCTGAACGGAAACGTGTACGTGCAATTTGTCCAGCTACAGAGTCGAATACTTCAAATACGAAACCTAAGAATTGGATTTCCATTACTGGACGGAAACCTTCAGCAGATAAACCTAATGCTAAACCGCCGATTCCTGATTCAGCTAATGGAGTATCGAATACACGATCTTCACCGAATTCTTTTTGTAAACCTTCCGTTACACGGAATACGCCACCGTTAACACCAACGTCTTCACCAAAAACTAACACATTTTCATCATTTTGCAGTTCAGTTTTAAGTGCGTTGTTAATTGCTTGTACCATTGTCATTTGTGCCATGGTTTACTTCGACTCCTTCTCTTTGTAATTTTCATATTGTTCTGCCAAGTTAGATGGCATTTCTTCATACATGATATCCATTAAGTCAGTCACTGTTTGTTTTTCAACTTTGTCAGCTTCTTTGATTGCTTTCTTAATGTCATCTTTAGCTTGATCCATAACTGCAGTTTCTTTCTCTTCAGACCATAAACCTTTGCCTTCTAAGAATTTTCTGAAACGTACTAATGGGTCTTTTTTCTCCCATTCTGAATCTTCATCAGAAGTTCTGTAACGAGTTGGATCGTCACCAGCCATTGTATGCGGACCATAACGATAAGTCATTGTTTCGATTAAAGTTGGTCCTTCGCCATTTACTGCACGATCACGTGCTTCTTTAGTTGCTTGATAAACTGCTAATGGATCCATACCATCAACTTGGATGCCAGGAATACCTACTGCAATTGCTTTTTGAGCTAATGTTTGCGCAGCAGTTTGTTTGCTTCTTGGTGTTGAGATCGCATAGTTGTTATTTTGAATTACAAAGATTGCAGGTACTTTATATGCAGAAGCGAAGTTGATACCTTCGTAGAAATCACCTTGTGATGACCCACCATCACCAGTATAAGTAATTGCTACTGCTTTTTTACCGCGTTTTTTAATACCAAGTGCTACACCAGCAGTTTGTACGTACTGTGCACCGATAATAATTTGAGGACTGAATGCGTTTACACCTTCAGGCATTTGATTACCTTTGAAATGTCCTCTAGAGAATAAGAATGCTTCTGTTAATGGTAAACCGTGCCAAATCAATTGAGGTACATCACGGTAACCTGGAAGAATCCAGTCCCCTTTTTCAAGAGCATATTGAGAAGCGAGTTGTGAAGCTTCTTGACCAGCTGTAGGTGCATAGAAACCTAAGCGTCCTTGTCTGTTTAATGAAACAGAACGTTGGTCTAACACACGAGTCCAAACCATTCTTTCCATTAATTCAACTAATTGTTCATCAGATAAGTCTGGTAATAAGTCTTCGTTAACTACGTTCCCGTCTTGGTCCAATACTTGAACCATCTTAAATTGTGCTTCAGTATCTTTCAATACTTTTCCAGCGTCGAATTGGGCTTGTAACTTCGGAGCCATTCAATTCACCATACCTTTCCCGTATAATTAAAATTCATTTCATCCAATAAGTATTATAACATATATTCTCTACACTGTTAAATAATATTAAAAAGTTCTGTATCACTGATGTAAAGTACAGTTTAGAGGGCTGTACTAGTGAGAAATATGAAACTGTACTAGTGTTGTTTATTTGATTTGTTCAGCCGCTTCCATTTGTTTGCCACGTTCATTTCGCGTCTTACTGTAGTCTTTGATTTTCTTATTCACATCTTTATAAGAATCATCAATAGCTTTCGTTTTCTCATCGATTTTAGACTGTTCCGCTTTACCATTGGTGCTCACAATATATTGGAATAAATCTTTTTCTTTATCCAAACTATTTGTATAAGCTTTGGCATAATCATCATGCGCTTTATAATTTTTTTCCATTGCTTTATTCGTTTTTTCTATGCTACTTTTACGTTTATCATTACGAATTTTGCTAGTACGTTTTTTCGCTTCATCAAATTTCTTTTCAGATGCGTCGAAAGCGTTTTCTTCTTTCTTGAATTCTTTCTTGCGTTGATCGACATTATCGATGATTTTCTTAGAAGTATCGACGACTTTATTCGTATCTTTCCCGTTAATCTTCTTAGCTAAATCATTTTTCTCATTAGTAAGTTTATTTAGTTTTTCTCCGACTTTAACTGCTGCATTTTCTTTGTTGACGGCTTCTTTAAGCGTCTTGTTGTATTCTTTAATCTCGTGCGTATCTGTTGAACAAGCACCTAATACGAGTGAAGATGCAACCACTAAACCGAGCGTCTTATTAAATTTCATACTTTGATTAGCCTGCTACTAAAAACATATTCAAATGTTATTAGAGGATTTCTCTTTTCAATGAGGTTGATTTCGATTGAAATCAGGTCTATGAACCTCTCCCAGAGCGTTACTTCCGATGTAGCCCACCGTAGTTTGAAACTTTATCTATACATTTAAATTGTGTGATAACCTTTTAGCAGTTTTCCTTTCTTTATTTTATTACACTATCACGGTGTAATCTGTTGCTTGTTTCAAATTAATACTGGCATTGATATCTCTATCTTTAATCATTCCGCAATGATTACAATGATACGTTCTTTGATTCAAAGGCATAGGTTGTATGTGACCGCAATCAGAACATATTTGACTGGATGGATAAAATCTATCGACTTGGCGTAATTCAATACCATAATCTCGACATTTAATTTTCAACCATTCAACCATGTAACCGAGTCCGATTTGTTGAAAACTGTTGGCCAATCTTTTATTTCTCATCATGCCTTTGATGTTTAAATTTTCAACGGTAATAAATTGCGGATTGGTGCGGAGAATAGAGAGTATGCCTTTGCGTTTAATATCTTTTTTAATATTTTTGATACGTTTATATAATCTTTGTACTTTCAACAACTGTTTATACCAATTATGAGAACCTTTTTTCTTTCTGGATAATTTTCGCTGCTGTCGTTTCAAAGATTTATCAAGTTTGATAATGGTTTGATTCGTTTTGAAGCTTCTGATTTTTACACCGGAGTGTGTGAACACAGCCTCTTTCAATCCTAAATCAATACCGATTCCCTCTGTCTGTTCCGGTTTAGAGAGGAGGGGACATTCACAATTAATCAGTACAGATACATAGTAACGATCGAATTCTCTGATGACTGTTGCCGACTTTATATTATTTGTTGGAATGTAACCTCTTTCTTTTAATTTAATCCATCCCAACTTCGGCAATTGGATGCGATGTCGTTGTATATGGATTGTACCAATCAAATAATAGCTTCCAATACCGGATTTCTTCTTAAACTTCGGACAACCTTGCTTATTTTTGAAAAATGTCTGATAAGCACGATGTGCATTCATAATGGATTGTTTGACAGCTTTGCTGGCACTTTGTTTAATCCAATGTTTATTAGGGTTATTGAGAAGATATACATTGTTCATTCATTTGCTGAAAGCAAAACCGTTCATATATGATTGTCCGGTTTTATGGAAATTTTGGTTAGTCTCGATAAATTTGTTGTATACCCAACGACATGTACCGATGGTTTGGTTGATGGTCTGACGTTGTTCAAAAGAAGGATTGATTTCGGTTTTATATGCTCTCAGCATATCCTGCCACCCCCTTTTTTAAATGGACCAAAACCATAGATACAACCGCTAAAAGCAAGGATAGTTGCGGTGATGTGTTAAAATTTCCAATTGATTTTGTAATGTAATAGGTTGCAATGGGTTCGTAACCCAACTATGTACTGTATATTTAGGATTAAATGGGGTGGAAATAGCATTCCCTAATTTTCCAATTATTTCTTTAGTCTTATTCATCATTATCACCTCAATTCAATTATAACTATATTCAGAGATATTTACTGCCTTTTAATTACATTTTTAGTAACTGTACTGTGCCTCCTTGGGTATTTCAATAATGATGTTAATTAATTTCCGCTCATTTCGCAAATACTTTTCTGTTCTATCTCAATATTTTTTGTTATATTTTATAATAAGGACGGTGTATGACATGATTACTATGAAAGATATTATAAGAGACGGACACCCTACACTTCGTGAAAAAGCAAAAGAAGTTGAGTTTCCTTTATCAGAAGAAGAACGTAATAAAATTCAAGAAATGCATGAGTTTTTAGTTAATAGCCAAGATGATGAAATTGCGAAAAAATACGGTTTACGTTCAGGCGTGGGTATTGCTGCGCCGCAATTAAACATTTCTAAGCGTATGCTTGCTGTCCATCTTCCTGATGACGGCAACGGCAAGTCTTATGAATTAATGCTGATCAACCCTAAAATTGTCAGCTATAGCGTTCAAGAGGCTTATCTACCTACTGGCGAAGGTTGCTTGAGTGTGGATGAAGATATTCCAGGACTTGTTCATCGTCATAACCGCGTAACTGTAAAGGCAAAAGATATTGACGGCAATGATATCAATTTACGCCTTAAAGGTTATATTGCGATAGTGGTTCAACATGAAATCGATCATTTAGATGGTATTATGTTCTATGACCATATTGATAAAGAAAATCCATTACAACCGCATGAAGATGCAATCCGTCTGTTTTAAAAATAATTTTTAAAAAGAATACTGATGATGGGACGTGTCGTCCCTTCTTGGCGAAGCTATTCAGATAGCTATTGCCAGCTCAGATAGAGGAACTGGGACATTGTTACGTCCCAGCTCCTCTTTTTTAAAAGAAGTACTCTGTCAGATTATCGATATAAAAGTAAAACCGCTTTATTTATTGATATACATCATGTAAAATAAAAGGTAACTGAAAATGAGTAAAATCAGTATAAGTTTATACTCAATTATGCTGAGGCTCATTTCAAAATAGAACGTCTTTAAAATAATAATCCTGGCAAACATACTAGGCAGTTAAGCTGGTATGTTGTATTTATTTATAAGAATAAGCAAGCAAATCTTATTAAGACGAATGAGACAACAAATAACAACTAGGATTGTAATTAATAATATATAAGAACAGAAAACATAGGAGGAAGAAATAAATTATGGCAATTTACAAAGTATTTTTTCAAGATGACAAATCAGAAGTAATCGTACGTGAAAACACACACACTATTTACGTTGAAGGTAATTCTGAAGAAGAAGTAAGAAAATATTTGAAAAACAGAAATTATAACATTGAGTTTATAACTAAATTAGAGGGCGCACATTTAGAATATGAACAACAATCTGATCACTTTAAAGTGGAGCATATTCAATAATGAAACAATTAAAAAATAATGAGGTCGGCGTATACGCGCTTGGCGGACTTGGTGAAGTCGGCAAGAATACGTATGCAGTCGAATATAAAGATGAGATTGTCTTGATTGATGCAGGGATTAAATTCCCTGATGACAATTTATTGGGGATTGACTATGTCATCCCTGATTATTCTTATCTTGTACAAAACAAAGATAAGATTATCGGACTTTTCATCACACATGGACATGAAGACCATATCGGCGGTGTGCCCTTCTTACTAAAAGAACTTAATATACCGATTTATGGTGGCCCTTTAGCACTTGGATTAATCCGCAATAAACTTGAAGAGCATCATTTGCTTAGAACTGCTGAGTTGCATGAAATTAATGAAGATACTGAAATTGATTCGAAATATTTCAATATCTCATTTTATCTGACTACTCACAGTATTCCGGAAGCTTACGGTGTCATTGTTGATACACCAGAAGGCAAAATTGTGCATACAGGTGACTTCAAATTTGACTTCACACCAGTAGGAACACCTGCGAATATTGCTAAAATGGCAAAAATCGGAGAAGAAGGTGTACTCTGTCTGCTTTCTGATTCTACTAATGCATTAGTGCCTAACTTTACTTTAAGTGAACGCGAAGTAGGACAAAACGTTGACAAAATTTTCCGTAAATGTACAGGAAGAATCATTTTTGCAACATTTGCTTCTAATATTTACCGTGTACAACAGGCTGTTGAAGCTGCAATCAAATATAATCGTAAAATTGTAGTCTTTGGCCGTTCAATGGAAAATAATATTAAAATTGGTATGGAATTAGGTTATATCAAAGCACCACCAGAAACTTTTATTGAACCAAGCAAAATCAATTCTGTGCCAAAACACGAATTATTAATTTTATGTACAGGTTCTCAAGGTGAACCGATGGCTGCCCTTTCAAGAATTGCGAATGGTACACACAAACAAATTAAAATTATTCCTGAAGATACAGTTGTATTCAGTTCATCACCTATTCCTGGCAATACTAAAAGTATTAATCGTACAATCAATGCGTTATATCGTGCAGGTGCGGATGTTATTCATAGTAAAATCTCTAATATCCATACTTCTGGACACGGATCACAAGGCGACCAACAATTAATGTTACGCTTGATTCAACCTAAATTCTTTATGCCGATTCACGGTGAATACCGTATGTTAAAAGCACATTCGCAAACAGGTATTCAATGCGGCGTCGACGAAGATAATGTGTTCATCTTTGATAACGGTGATGTATTGGCATTGACTAGAGATTCTGCACGTAAAGCCGGACGTATCCCTTCTGGCGATGTATTAGTTGATGGAAGCGGTATCGGCGATATTGGTAATGTTGTAATTCGCGACCGTAAACTCTTATCTGAAGAAGGTTTAGTAATTGTAGTAGTAAGCATTGATTTCAATACTAATACACTACTTTCCGGTCCGGATATTATTTCTCGCGGATTCGTTTATATGCGTGAATCAGGTCATTTAATTTACGATGCACAGCGTAGAATTAAAACAGATGTCATCAGTAAATTAAATCAGAATAAAGATATTCAATGGCATCAAATCAAATCATCGATTATTGAAACATTGCAACCTTATCTTTATGAGAAAACAGCACGTAAACCGATGATTTTACCTGTTATTATGAAAGTAAATGAAGATGGCGAACAAATTACGAAACCATCTAAATCGAAATCAAATTCTAGACCTAAGAAAAATAACTCTAAAGGTAAAACATCTAATAAAAATAATGATTCCAAAAATAACCAAGGTGGACGTCCTACAAAACGTAATACTAATGGACGCAAGCCTCAATCTAAAAATAATAAACCACAAGCTAAAAATGAGTCAGGTGCTAAGCAAGAATCGCCATCTCAAGCAAAATCAAAAAATAAATCTGATTCTAATAAAGGAAACAAAGAATAGAAAACAGTTAGGAGCGGAACCGCTGCTCCTAGTTCAGAAAAGGGATTTGAAACAAAATTATGTTTCAAATCCCTTTTCGTTTTATTTTTTAGAGATAAAGTCTAAAAATTCGTCTCCCCACTCACAAATTGCATATACAACTTTATCTAAGGACTGACCAATTTCTGTCAATCTATATTCCACTTTTGGCGGTACTACTGGATAGACCACTCTTTCAATAATTTGATCATTCTCTAACTCTCTTAATTGTCTAATTAACATGCGTTGATTCACGTCTGGTAATCTTTTCTCAAATTCGCTTAACCTTAAAACTTTCGATTCTAGTAAATGAAAGATAATCGGAATCTTCCACTTTCCTCCTATTACTGAAAGAGCTAAATCTTTAGAGGTAAAAAACTCTTTATTGTCATACTCTATTAACATCGGGAATGCTCCTTGTAGTTTTGATATATATTTAATTTTTAATGGTTATGTTTTAAACTTGGATGTAAATTGAAGGTTATTATCAACTGTTTATTAATAGGATAACACTGCTATTATTGTCAGTACATGTCGAATTTGTCAGTATTGCCAGGTTTTATATGCTATGTAATACTTGATATACATTAGATATGAAAGGATGAATCATTTTGGAACTACAATTAGCAATTGATTTATTAAATAAAGAAGAAGCGGCAGAATTAGCTAACAAAGTAAAAGATTATGTTGATATCGTAGAAATCGGTACTCCTATCATATATAACGAAGGCTTGCCATCAGTGCAATACATGGACGAGCATATTGACGGTGTTAAAGTTCTTGCAGACATGAAAATCATGGACGCTGCAGATTATGAAGTCAGCCAAGCGGTTAAATTCGGCGCTGACGTTGTGACTATCTTAGGTGTGGCTGAAGATGCATCAATCAAAGCTGCTATCGAAGAAGCACACAAAAATGACAAACAATTATTAGTCGATATGATTGCTGTGCAAGATATTGAAAAACGCGCAAAAGAATTAGATGAAATGGGTGCTGACTACATTGCGGTACACATCGGTTACGACTTGCAAGCAGAAGGTAAATCTCCATTAGAAGACTTGCACAAAGTTAAATCTGTTATCAAAAATTCTAAAGTTGCGGTTGCTGGCGGTATTAAACCAGACACTATCAAAGATATCGTAGCTGAAGGACCAGACTTAGTTATCGTCGGCGGCGGTATTGCAAATGCTGACGATCCTGTAGCAGCTGCGAAAGCTTGCCGTGACGCAGTTAAGGGTGAATAATCTATGACTAAACTACAATATCAATTGATTTTGGATGAGTTGAAAACGACTTTGTCCAACGTCAAAGATGAAGATGTTGAAAACTTTGAACAGGCTGTCAAAGATGCCAAGCATATTTTCGTAGCCGGCAAAGGTCGCTCAGGCTTTGTCGCAGACGGCTTTACGATGCGTTTGAATCAACTCGAACAACCTGCTTTCATCATCGGCGGTATTACAACGCCTTCGATTCATGAAGGCGACTTGTTCATCGTCATTTCAGGTTCAGGCAGTACAGAATATTTACGTCTGCTTGCTGAAAAAGCCAAAGGTGAAGGCGCTAAAGTAGCCTTAATTACCACTCAACCTGATTCTAAAATCGGCGAGTTAGCTGATACGGTTATCGAATTGCCGGCCGGTACGAAATATGATGCTGAAGGTTCAGAACAGCCGCTCGGCAGTTTGTTTGAACAATCTGCACAACTTTTCTTAGATGCAGTCGTGTTGGACTTCATGCAGGATTTCAATATTGATGAAACGGCAATGCAGAAAAATCATGCGAATTTAGAATAAATTGATATTAATCAGTTAAAGGCTGGGACATGAAAAATGTTCCGGCCTTTTTCTATGGGTAGCTTGAAAGTGTATAGGCTCCGCTTCGCTGCCTAGACAGTTTCGCCCCTAAGTGTCTAAGCTCCGCTTCACTGCCTAGACAGTTTCGGCCCTAAGTGTATAGGCTCCAACTCACTGCCTAGACAGTTTCGCCCCTAAGTGTATAGGCTCCAACTCGCTGCCTAGACAGTTTCGTCCCTAAGTGTATAGGCTTCAACTCGCTGCCTAGACAGTTTCGTCCCTAAGTGTATAGGCTTCCACTTCACTGCCTATACACTCGCGAAAAACACCACTCACACTGTCCTCAAATACTCCCTAATCCCCTCGCCTCTCTCCTCAAGGTGCACTCTTCTCTTCTTAACTTCTCTCTAAAGCTTTCTTTCCCCAAAAAATTCCAAGAAAAAAAGGACTAGAACATTAAATTGTCCTAATCCTAGTTTTCTATTCTCATCAACTTTGCCGGACGACGGCACGATGAAGTATATTAGTGTACTACTTTTTTCTCGAAGCGGTTCAGGTCGTTATCGTGACCGATCATGATGAGGATGTCGCCTAATTCGATGTTCATGTTAGGGTCTGGGGAGATGATGACATCTTTGTCACGTTTGATAGCGATGATATTGATGCCGTAATGTGCACGGATGTCTAGGTCTACGATTGTTTGGCCTGCAATGCGTTCGTTTGCTTTGGCTTCGACGATAGAGTATTCGTCAGCGAGTTCTAGATAGTCGAGTACGCTGGCACTGGCGATGTTATGTGCGATACGACGACCCATGTCACGTTCAGGGTGTACGACTAAGTCGGCACCGATTTTGTTCAATATTTTAGCATGATAATCATTTTGTGCTTTGGCGATAACTTTTTTAACGCCGAGTTCTTTAAGGATTAAAGTCGTTAATGTACTTGTTTGAATGTTTTCACCAATAGCTACGATGACTTGATCGAAGTTTCTGATTCCGAGACTTTTCATCACCGCTTCATCAGTAGTGTCTGCAACTACTGCATGTGTTGCTATCTCACTGTATTCATTAACGCGTGCTTCGCTCATATCGATTGCCATGACGTCCATGCCTAGCGCATTGAGTTCTCTGACGATACTTCCGCCGAAGCGTCCTAATCCAATCACTACAAATTCTTTTTCCATTGTAACCTCCGAAAAATAAAAATGGGACCAGGCAATGTTGAACTATAGTTTGGCTGAAACCAAGTCTATAGATTGCCTCGCCCCATCTGATTTTAAATATTAATAATGACCTTCTTCACTTTTACCTTCAACATAGTCTTTGCTGAAGATGAATAATCTCATTAATAATATTAACGATGGTATCAATAAAAGTAAACCACAAACTGCTGCAACTGTGAGTGCTAATGCCATTGGGTCATCTGTTTTATTGACGTTACCGTTGATAAACGGATAAAGGATATATGGCCATTTACTGATGCCGTATCCACCGATTGCTGTAGCCATTTGCAGAATGACTAAAATAAAAGCTGTGCCTGGAGATTTCTTCATAATTGTGAGTACCCAAGCTGCAATTAAGCAGATAATACTGATTAAGAATAGCCACCAGTATTGTGAAACAGCAGTATCAAAATGCTCTTTGTTTTGCGTGCGCAAGGTAATAAATGCGAATAATGATACAAGGGCCATTGGCGGTCCCCAGAAAATAAACCACTTTCTAAGTAATGCGTAAGCTTTCATCGCTCTGGCTTTTCTAGCATAGAATGTTAGGAAACCTGATGAAATATACATTACTGAAATGAGAGCTAAGAAAACGATTGCCCAAGCAAACGGACTAAAGAATAAATCAGCCCAGTTCAAGTCTACATGGCCGCCGTGTTTCGTAATATAACCGCCTTCAGAAATTACCAATCCCATACTGAGAGATGGCGGAATTAATAAACCGCACACACTATAAATCAATAGCCAAGAGAACTTGGAATCTACACCATAATTTTGGAAAGCATAGAAACTGCCGCGCATGGTCAATAGTAGTAATCCAATAGAACCTGGAACAAGTAACACTGTTCCGTAATAATAGGCAAAGTCAGGGAAGAATCCTACGATACCTACTGTAAAGAACACTAAGAATACGTTAGTAACTTCCCAGATTGGATTCAAGTAACGTGCAATGACCGGAGTCAGTGTTTTTTGTGTTCCTCTTAATCGAGATTGCAAGATGAAAACACCAGCACCAAAGTCAATTGAAGCAATGACGATGTAACAGAATAAGAACAAGTACAATACGATCATTCCTAATGCTGTGAAACTCATGATGCTTCACCTCGGTTTCCTTCTAATTTCTCAATATCTTTATATGGCGGTTTGTTTCTGAACATGCGAATCAGTACATAAGCTGATGTGAACAGAATGATAAAGTATACTAATCCGAACGCAATCGTTACGCCTGTTAAGCCGCCTGCATTAGTTGCTGCATCTGAAACTTTCATGTAACCTCTGATAATCCATGGTTGACGACCCATTTCTGTTAGGAACCAACCAAATTCAATCGATAACATAGCAGCCGGTCCTGTAATCAAGGTTGCATACAACAACACTTTATTAACAGAGAATTTACGCCATTTTTTAACGATTCTTGTTAGTGTATAAACGCCTGATACGACTAAGCAGAAGATACCGCCTGTAACCATTAAATCGAAGAAGTAATGGACTATCATAGGAGGTTGTGTATCTTTAGGGAATTCATTCAATCCTTCTACTTTAGTATTGATATTGTTATCAGATAAGAAGCTGAGCATACCAGGAATTTTGATAGCGCCTGTTACTTTCTGATCTTTCTCATTCAAGACACCGAATACTTGTAAATCTGCACGTTTTTCAGTATCGAAATGCCATTCGTATGCTGCTAATTTTTCAGGTTGTTCTTTATGCAAGAATTTCGCTGACATATCCCCTGCTAAGATAGAACCTAATGTAAAAATCAAACCGACAATCATTGTCAATTTTAATGCGCTTCTATGATAGTCTCTATCTTGCGGAATTTTATCTCTCAATAATTTAAATGCTGCAATCGCCGCTAATAAGAATGCCATAGTCATGACAGCTGTCATAATAACGTGGAACTGTCTTACACCGAAAGAAGAGTTGAACATTGCTGCAACTGGATCCACGTGAATCATACGTCCGTCTTTCATTTGGAATCCTGCTGGCGTATTCATGAATGAGTTCACTGAAGTAATGAAGAACGCTGACAACATACCGCCGATAACAACAGGTAAACCAATAATCATGTGTGTCCATTTGTTTTTAAATCGATTCCAAGTATAGAAATAAATACTTAAGAAAATCGCTTCAAAGAAGAATGCGAATACTTCCATGAATAATGGCAAGGCAATGACGTGTCCTGCTGTTTTCATAAATGTCGGCCATAATAATGATAATTGCAACTCGATAATTGTACCGGTTACAACGCCGACTGCAACTGTAATGGCATAGCCTTTCGCCCATCTTTTAGCTAATGTTATATAGCGAGCGCTGTTCTTTTTGATGCCGATAAATTCAGCAATTACGAACATTAGCGGCATCCCCACGCCGATGGTAGCGAAAACTATGTGGACAGCTAAAGTCATAGCAGTTAAAAATCTGCTTAATTCTACCGCTTCCATGATATCACCCTAATCTTTTTATATTTGATACTGTATAATGCCCGCAAGTTTCTAAGAAGTTGAGAGGTATATTTGATGTTGATCTTGAAGCGGATTCTTAGTTTCAACTTCACACATGTGGTATATCTTGTAGCACTCTATCTCGTTACGCATGATGCACCAAGCTTGATTTTATTTTTCACTTTTAATAAGGTTAAATCATCAATTTATTAAAAAAGGAAGATTTAACAATGACTCAAGTAACAATTTATACACAAAATGATTGCCCGCCGTGCCAATTTGTGAAAAATTATTTAGATGAGCATAACATTGCTTATACTGAAAAAAATATTGCAAACTCGGAATATCGTAATGAAATGATTGATTATGATGCCTTTTCAACACCTTTTATCTTAATCGATCAAGAACCTATGTATCAGGTTGATTTAGATAAAATAAATCAATTACTTCATATCGATCATGCCTAAACTGTAATAGAATGCACTGTATTCTTATATTTACCATGAAGTGTATGAGTTTAAACAATTATAATTTGCTCAGCACATTGACACAGTACTAACTATGTTACGCTTCCTAAGGCTTCTTTACAATTATTCTAATCAGTTTTCACATTATATAGTTTTTTTATCCTAATATTTTGTCACAAATTTGTAAAAGATAAAGTTACGTACGCACAATTAAATATTGTTTAAACAGTTGATAGAGGTGGAACAATTTGATGTTCCACCTCTAATTTTTGGACCGTCATTAGTTATCCGAATAGAAATTGCGTTTATTCCGCCAACCATTAAATTTCTGCATACAAATAACCGTGCAAGCATGAACTCGAAAATTCATGCTTGCACGGTTTATTTTTTAAGATAACCCTTAAGCGTTTTGAGTATATTCTTTAACTAATGCTACAACTTCATCTTGAGTCGCACATTGAATAGCTTTTTCGCTTAATTCTTTCATATCACTTTCGTTGAGCTTTCTGATTAAACGACGTGTTTTCAAAATAGATGTGGCACTCATAGAGAACTCATCTAAACCGAAACCTAACAACAATGGAACTGCTGTTTGATCGCCGGCCATTTCACCGCACATACCTGTCCATTTACCTTCTGCGTGAGAAGCTTCAATCACTTGTTTAACCAAGCGTAAAATTGCTGGATTGTATGGTTGGTATAAATAAGAAACACGTTCTGACATACGGTCAGCAGCCATTGTATATTGAATTAAGTCGTTTGTTCCGATACTAAAGAAGTCGACTTCTTTCGCAAATACATCAGCAAGTGCAGCTGTTGAAGGAATCTCTACCATAATTCCTAATTCAATATCATCTGCCACTTCATAGCCTTCATTTTTAAGATTTGCACGTTCTTCTTCAAGTAAAGCTTTCGCGTCACGGAACTCTTGAAGCGTTGCAACCATCGGGAACATAATGTTCAATTTACCGAAGACTGACGCACGTAATAACGCACGTAATTGTGGTCGGAAAATTTCAGGTTGTGCTAAGCAAAGACGAATCGCACGGTAACCTAAGAATGGGTTCATTTCTTCAGGCAAGTCAAGATAAGGCAACTCTTTGTCGCCGCCAATATCTAAAGTACGTACTACTACACGTTTGCCTTCCATGGATTCTAATACTGTTTTATAGGCTTCGAACTGTTCTTCTTCAGTCGGCATTTGGTCTCTGCCCATGTATAAGAATTCAGTTCTGTATAAACCAATACCTTCAGCGCCATTTTCAATCACACCCGGTAAATCATTAGGTGTTCCGATATTCGCTGCAAGTTCGACATGATGGCCATCAGCGGTTACTGATTCTGCATCACGTAATTTTTGCAATTCTTTCTTATCTTTAAAGAAATTATCGCGTTTTTCTTGATATTCTGCAATTACCTCATCGCTTGGATTGATAAGTACGTCACCAGTCATACCATCAACGATTATAGTGTCTCCCGCTTCTACTTCCTCAGTAATAGATTTAGTACCCACTACTGCAGGAATTTCTAACGAGCGGCTCATAATAGCTGAGTGAGATGTTCTGCCTCCAATGTTTGTCACAAACCCTTGCACATATTGTTTATTCAATTGTGCTGTATCAGAAGGAGTCAAGTCATTCCCTATAATGACTACGCTTTCATCAATGATACTTGGATTAGGCAAATCAACACCTAAGATGTGCGCTAATACACGTTTAGAAACATCGCGGATATCAGCGGCACGTTCAGCCATATATTCGTTATCCATTGATTCAAATATTGTGATAAATTGATTCGAAATATCTGTTAAAGCTTGTGCAGCGTTAACATTTTCATTCTTAATTTTATCTTCAATCGGTTGAATCAGTTCAGGATCATCTAGCACTAATAAATGTGCCTCGAAAATCGCTGCTTTATCCGCGCCCAATTGTTTTTCGGCATTTTCTTTAATTTTAGTTAATTCAACTTTAGATTTATTAAGTGCGCCATTGAATTTAGCAACTTCTGCATCCGTATCCGTTACCGGTTCGTTATCGAATGATAAGTCAGGCTCAACTAATAAATAGGCTTTTGCAATTGCAACACCGTCAGATGCTGCAATGCCTTTGATGTGTTTAGCCATATTATTCAGTTAATCCTTCTTTAGATAACACTTCAGTAATTGCTTGGATTGCGTCTGCTTCGTCACTGCCGTCAGCATAGATAGTGATTTCTGCGTCTTTGCCGACACCTAAACTCATAACACCCATAATAGATTTCAAGTTGACTTTTTTGCCGTTGTATTCTAATTGAATATCTGAATCAAATTTTGAAGCTGTTTGTACAAGCATTGTAGCTGGACGAGCGTGAATACCTGTTTCGTCGATGATAGTGTATGATTGTTGTTCCATAATAATCTTTCTCCTTCGCATCAATTAATTGGTGATTATTCACCTTAACATTATTACACCTTAACTTTACCAAAATATGCCTTTAAATTCAATTTGTTAATTCCTTGTAAGCGTAGTATTTTTATCAATTTGTGAAAAAATTAACAATTATTTGCCAGTTGGTGTTTCTAAAATTCTTTTGGCAACGTTTTCACATTTTTCAATATGTTCATTACCTAATTTCTTCATAAAGTAATAACTGATAGAGGCAGAAATTGCTTGACCAACTAGAGGGAACCATTTCGTTTGTTTCGCCGCAGTACGTTTCGCTACATCTCTAATCGCTACTTTTAAAATAGCTTTAGAAACAGTACGTCCAATAAACTGACTGCCTTGAATCGTAGCAGCTGCCAAGATACGCTCTCTTAAATCATCACTCATATGACTGACTTGTTTGTGATTCAATCCATAAATCTTATTGATATCTTCAATAATATCTTTCATTAATTTCAAATCTACACCGAAGTCGAGTCCTGGAATCGGTACTACACTTGCTGCTGAAGACCACAGTGATTTCTTACGTACCAATTCTTCAGCACGTTCACGTCTGCGTGACAAGTCACTCTCATTGACTGGCAAAGCCGACTTTCCAGTAACAGGTTCCAAATCCAAAACTTTATTACTTAATTTATCACTTGTATTTTTAATGAATTTATCTTTAATTCCCATAATTATGACCCTCCATTATATGATTACTTCTTTACTCGATACCCGAACGAAGACCACTTTTAAATACTTAGAAGGTTTATAATGCGGATGTGTTCTAAAATCTTTCGGCAGTCCCATTACCTCTTCAATTTCAAAGTCCACTCCCGCTTCATCCAACGTCTTTTTAATCATATTTTTAAATGCTTTAGAAGAAAGTGCACTTGAATTCGTGCTTAGCACTAAGACGCCATCTTCATTAAGAATAGGCAACGCTTCTTCAATCAACTTATGATAATCCTTCTGCACCGTAAATACCTTCTTCTTATTACGCGCAAAACTTGGCGGATCAATTACAATCGTATCGTACACACGATCATGTCTTGCAGCATAATGATAGAAATCAAAGGTATCCATCACGTAAATAAATTGTGATTTCGGGTCAATACCATTTACCCCGAAATTCTCCTCTGTTAAACTTCTAGAGCGATTCGCTAAATCCACACTCGTCGTATCCGCAGCCGTTTCCGCTGCAATCACTGAGAAAGCACCAGTATAACTGAACAGATTCAATACATGGCGCTCAGGCGCATACACATCACGTAACTTTTTACGCACTTCTTTTTGATCTAAGAAAATACCCGTCATTGGGCCATCATCTAAATCCACATTATAGAACGTGAAATTCTCTTCAATGATAATTGGGAATTCCGGCGCTGTTCCAGTTACAAATCCACTTTCAACTGCATCATCTTTGAAGCGGGTTTTTTCGAAAATCGAAGTATAAGGAAAGACCTCTTGAATGGCCTGTAACACAATATCTCTAAAAGCATAAATCCCTTTAGAATACCATTGCACTAGCAAATGACCATCATAATTATCAACCGTTAAACCGCCGACGCCATCCCCTTCTGCATTGAATAGACGAAAGGCATTCGTGCCATCCACATTGAAATAATATTGCCGGTAATCCAAAGCCTCTTGGAATAATTCTGCGAAGAATGCTTCATCAATCCGCTGCTCAGCTTCATAACTCAGCACCCAGCCCAAACCTTTATGCTGACGTCCGACATAAGCCGTCGCCAAATAACGTCCATCATCCGTCACCAAATGGAAAACATCTCCATCCGCCAAGTGACTGTGCTCATAAATATCCTCTTCATCCACTAACGGATAGTGGTTCAAATACTTCTGCTCCTTGCCTTTATTAATAACCGCTGTCTTCATAATCAATTCCGCCTTCTATAAGTATTTTTCTTCATCATAACGCATCCGAACTTCCCTTTCTAAAAAGAAAGACTCAAAAAGCTGAGAAACCGTTTAGAGTTCCCCAGCTCAATATGTTACTGGCCATCCACAGGTGTACGCATCTGAATCACAAATGCAATAATCACTGCAACCAGCATAATTAATAAAATTGGTGTAATAAAAATCGATAATAACAATCCGTGAATCATAATATTCACAAACTCAGTCAATAATTTAAAGAATAAAATACTAATCATAAACATTTGCACATAATAGAATTTGCCGCGTAGGAAATGTGTTAACGTCGTAATGATGTAAATAATAATGACGATGAGTAATAAGAATAAAGTGATCCACTCAATCACATAAGAAGTCTGTGATAATTCCCACTCTCCAGATGCAAACAAAGCATTTCTATTATTTAATTCTAACAATGTAAATAAGAATAAAATGATACCGCAAATTAATTCTACAATTCCGGGCTTAATCCATTTCGGACGCTTCATCCAATTTGGAATATCATCATCTTGGATATCAATTTTTTCTTTGATTGTATTTTTAAATTTATCACGCTTATTTCTCATTTTTTCTAAATCGATACTGCGTCTTGTACGATGCGTAAATTCTTGTGTACGCTCTTGGAATTCACGCAGTTGTTCTTTAGTCTGACTCATTGTGCCATTTTTATCCGTACGTGAAAATTCCATCTCTTCCCCTAATTCCGCTTTCGTCAGCGGTAAAGATCTGCGCAAGAACAAGAAATTCCAAATCGAAATTTGTGCTAAAATCCACATTACAATAAAGAATGCATTTACACTTAAAATATCAATCATTGCAATTTCATGACTTTCAATACGTCCGTACAAAGCAATTTGCGTGATTAAGTAACTGATACCGTAAGCACAAATAATCCATAAATAATGTTCTTTTCGATGATTATGATTCAATTCATCTTTATATACTATATATCCTGTATGTACCACAAACGGCACCACAAATATAATGGCCGCAAACCCATAAACTTGGGTCATCAAGATAATAGTAATAATAAAGAAGAGAATTCCTATAATAAGGAAGAAAATTGAGATATCATAATCATATTTCGTCGTCATAAATAACAAATAACCAATCCATAACAATGCAATGCCGAACACTATAATAAAGATGGCACTAAAAACAGGAAATTGACCGATAAATCGACTCATAATCCGGATGATTTCTCCGAAGAATGCATTGATGAAATCCCATACGTTGTAGATATGTATATCGGCCTTGCCGCCTTTAGCAAGTTTATGGATAAAGGATACGTTTAATAATATTATGATTCCAATGAAAAGTGAAACAATGCCAATAATCAAACTAAAAATGATCTCAGCGTGCTTCTTTATATACGACATGTTTTTCACCTCATAATTATTATATAGGAACATAAGTGTTGTGTCTTTAGAGAATGTAATAAATCATTCTATGGTAGTACATAGTATATCGAAATTGTTCCTTGCACTCAATCGGATAATACCCTAAATTTCTATGAAAATGCTTACTTAGAAAAATCGAATGAAATTGTGGGCGCCTCAAGGCTTCTGTTACTGAAATCATCTTGACATTTCCTCTTAAAAAGCATACATTTAGTATAAATCAATAAAGAAAAGCACTAGGGGTGTTTCGTAACTGAGATGAAGCAGTTTTGCTTCAAACCCTTTGAACCTGATCTAGCTGAGACTAGCGTAGGAAAGTGCAGGAGATCTGCCGGCAATTTGGTTAAGGGTTATGCCGGTTTGTTCCGATGCCTATTTCACGCAGCTTGCTAGACAAGTTTGTGTGTTTTTTTATATTTAGGAGGAATTATTGATCATGTCAAAAGGACTTAAACTTTCAGATATCTTGGTAACTGTATTAATTGCAGTTATTTTCGCTATCATCTACAACATCTGGAACTTCGTATACAAAGCGATGCAAGTGACTGGATTACATCTAGAGGAGCTCTCTTATGGTATGTGGTTTGCGGCAGCAGTCGTAGCTTACCTCATCATCCCTAAACCGGGTATTGCCTTACTTGCTGAGTTTGCAGCAGGTGCCGGTGAAACTATCGTCATGGGACGCTTTGATATTGCAACAATCGTTTATGGTTTATTACAAGGTTTAGCTTGTGAGATTATCTTTGCTATCTTCCGTTATAAATCACGCTCTGTGATGGTCGCAATGCTTGCTGGTTTAGCTGCAGCATTAGTTACTTTCCCTATCGACTTCTACTATGGTTATTTAGGCGAAGTAGCTGGCTGGAACTTATTCTTATATGTATTCTTCCGTTGTGTCAGCGGTATTGTGCTTGCAGGTCTCTTCCCTTATTACTTAGTGAAAGCGCTCGATAAGACGGGTGTGACGAAATTATTCAGACCTGCTTCTCAAAAAGATTACGATAATTTGTAAGGAGAATTTACCTTGTTACGTGCAAAAAATTTACGACTCAAATATCCAAATGCGCCTGAAAAAACCTTTGATGGATTAGATATCGAAATTCCAGATAAGCAAAAGGTCCTATTATTAGGACCTTCAGGCTGCGGTAAAAGTACATTGCTGAATGTCTTAAGTGGCATCGTTCCGAATTTAATAGAATTACCGATGAAATATGATGAGTTAGAAGTCGATTTAAATAGCGGTGTCATCTTTCAAGATCCAGATACACAATTTTGCATGCCCAAGGTCTATGAAGAACTTGCTTTTGTATTAGAAAACAAGCAAGTACCGCGCAAAGACATGGATGACTTAATTCAGAAGGCTTTAGCTTCAGTGGATTTAGATGTGGGACCTAAGCAGACTGTACAGAAATTAAGCGGCGGCATGAAACAAAAGTTAGCCATTGCAGAAACAGTGCTGCAAGAAGCGGATACCCTCTTCTTAGATGAACCGACAGCTATGTTGGACGTAGATGCGACTGAAGACTTGTGGAATCACATTAAAGATATGTGGCAAGACCAGACCGTGCTGATTGTAGAGCACAAAGTTGAACACATCTGGGAACATATCGATCGCGTTATTTTAATGAATTACGGCGGAGAAATTATTGCAGATGATTCTCCTGATGTGATTTTGCATCAACATGAAGCACTACTGACTGAATACGGCGTGTGGCATCCGCATGCTTGGGATTATGCTCCTGAAAGCACTTTGTCATCAGAGACTCACATCAAACCTGATTTCCAATTCAGCAATGGTGAGATTGTACGCGGAAAAAAATCACTGATTCAGGTTCCAGAATTAGCTGTAGGCCCAGGCGAGTGGATTACGATTACTGGAAAAAATGGTGCTGGCAAAACAACGTTGTTGGAATCTATGATGCAGTTAATTAAATATCGCGGTAAAATGACTTATCAAGGTCAGCAACTGCATAAGATTAAAGAAGCTGCTCAACATATGTATTTGGTTTATCAAAATCCAGAATTACAATTTATTACTAATTCTGTTTACGAAGAAATCTTTATCAACTTTAGTGGCGAAAATGCAAAAGAAGAAACAGAGAAGTTGATAGACTTGTTGAATTTGGAAGCGGTGCGTGACCACCATCCCTTTGAATTGTCGATGGGACAAAAACGCCGTTTAAGTGTTGCAACAGCTTTAAGTTCTCGAGCTGATATTATTCTATTGGATGAACCTACATTCGGTTTAGACAGTCATAATACTTTCAACTTATTATCACTTTTCCAAAAACGTGTGGCACAAGGTCAGACGATTGTCATGGTAACGCACGATCCCCATATTATTGAGCGTTACCCTACAAGACGTATTGAGCTAAGAGATCATTTACTATGCGAAGAACAACTATTTGAAACGGCAGGTGAAGACAATGTATGAGGCATGGAAACGCTATTTCACCTTTGTAGATAATGTAAATATTATTACTAAGTTAGGATTAGGTGTATTCTTATTCTTCTTTGTCATCTTTGTGCATAACTTTGATGTCATGATTTACCTGACTTCACTCATGTTGATTTTCTTGCTGGTCTTCGGCGGTATGAAATTTAAAGTGACAGCACTATTCGTACTTTATACAATAATTTTCAGTATTGTATCTGCCCTCTTTATGATTTTCTATGGGGACGGAACACATACCTTATTTAAGTTAGGTATCATCAATATCACAACTGAAAGTTTAGTACGCGGGCTACATTTATCTATGCGTACAGATACAGTGACATTCTTTGGTATTGTGATGGCCTTCACCTCACAAATTGTGATGATCTTCTATAGCTTGATGCAGCATTTAAAAGTCAAACCTAAAGTAGCTTATGCCTTTATGGCAGCGATTCGTATGGTTCCGCTGATTATTTCATCATTTGTGCAATTGCGTAAATCATTGAAGATGCGCTATCAAATGGTGGATAAAGCCAACTATCGTGGTTTTGCTCGTATGAAGCATTTAATTATTCCGCTGCTCAGCCAAAATATTCGCAAAGCGCATCAGCTTTCAGTGGCTATGGAGAAAAAAGGATTCAAAGACGGTCCAAGAACCTATTATTATTACGCACCGTTCAGTTACCGTGATATCCTCTTTATCCTGTTGTTTGCGGCAATCTTAATTATTGCTGTATTACTAGCACATTATTTACCAATTACAGGAATCACAGACGTTCGCGGTTGACGCATCGTCAATATTTCCTTACAATGCATATCTGGGTTGTGGTAGTCGAGCTGCAACCCATACCAATTTTACATTTTCATTCATCCATATCTTTTCCAGCAGTGAGCGGTTACCGATTCAGCCGTTTGCTGCTATTTCTTTACCTTAAAATAATTAAAAGTATCGAGCAATTAATGCTATAATAAATATATACTGAATATTCGCACATAAACTGGAGGATTTCATTATGAAAAAGAGAAACGATGCATATGATAAGGGCTATCAGCAAGCCGCTAAAGAAATTGATACTATGGCAAAATTGAAAAATAAAAAGCGACGTTTAAATCGTTATATTAAGAAACGTAAAAGAGCATGGCGTTTCCGCCAGTTATTTAATAAAAGAAGCTCACGTTTTATCGCAGGTTACAAACAAGCCTATATTGATATGGCTAAATCAGTTCCAGAAGAGTAAGGAAGTTTTTGCTTCCTTACTTTTTTGTTTTGACATAGCAAAAACAGCCAATACACTTAGTTTGGCTGTTTTAGGAACGAATTTATTATTTTATTACGCTTCGTGTTTAATTGCTTTATCGCTGATATCACGACGATAGAATAAACCTTCGCTATCAATTGCATCAGCTTTTTGATAAGCATTCGCTTTAGCTTCACTTACAGTTTTGCCTTCGCCGATAACTAAGATAACACGTCCTCCAGAAGTAACGTAGTCATCGCCTTCTTTTTTCAAGCCGCTGACAAATGTTTGACCGTCTAAATCAAAGCCACTGACTTTTACCCCTTTTTCATATGAGCCTGGATAGCCTTTAGATGCAAGCATAACGCCTACAACCGCTTCATCTTTCCATTGATAATCAATTGGTTTACGTGCTTCCAAATCTAAGATATGCTGCATCAAGCCACTCTCTAAGCGTGTCAATAACACTTGTGCTTCCGGATCACCGAAACGCGCATTAAATTCAATGACTTTAGGTCCTTCGTCAGTTAAAATTGCACCTATATATAACACGCCGAAGAATGGATACCCTTCTTCTTGCATGGCTTTCGCTATAGGTTGTGCAATTTCAGCATTCGTACGTTCTAATACGTCTTCAGAAATGTGCGGTACAGGACAATATGCACCCATACCTCCTGTATTAGGTCCTTTGTCGCCATCAAATGCACGCTTGTGGTCTTGTGCAATTGTATCAAATGGTACAGCATAATCTCCGTTGACGAAGGTCATGACAGAGTACTCTTCACCTTCTAAGAACTCTTCAAAGACTACTTTTCCATCTTCTTCCGGATAAAGTGTTTCTACAGCGTCTATAGCTTCATCGCGTGTCATCGCAATAATAACACCTTTACCGGCAGCTAAGCCGTCTTTTTTCAAGACTACAGGAATCTTACAGTCTTCAACATATTTTAAAGCTTCAGACTTAGAATCTACTTCTACATATTCTGCAGTTGGAATACCATATTTTTCCATAATACGTTTTGCAAATGATTTAGAACCTTCAATTTGTGCTGCTTTTTCACCTGGTCCGAAGACTTTAACACCTGCTTGGCGTAATTTATCTCCTAAACCTTCAGTTAATGGTTGTTCTGGTCCTACTACCGTCCATTCAACATCATGGTCTTTTGCAAATTCAACAATTTCATCATGGGCTGTTTCAGCAATTTCACTATGCACTTCAGCAACTGTTTCCATCGCTGCATTACCTGGAATTGCGTACACTTGGTCTACAAGTTCAGATTGATTTAATTTATGCGCAAGGACATGTTCTCTGCCCCCGCCGCCGATTACTAATACTTTCATCTTCAGCTTAAACCTCCTGATACCTTAATGTTTGAAGTGGCGTACACCTGTCATTACCATTGCAATGCCGTGTTTGTCTGCCATATCGATAGAGTCTTGATCTTTAATAGATCCGCCTGGTTGAATAATCGCTTTGATGCCTGATTTAGCTGCTAATTCTACTGTGTCATCCATAGGGAAGAAGCCGTCTGATACAAGTGCTACATTGTCGTTAATTTCAATCGCACGTTCAATTGCAATTTCAGCTGAACCTACGCGATTCATTTGACCTGCGCCAATACCAACTGTTTGATGATCATTACTTAAAATGATGGCATTACTTTTTACTGAAGGAACGACTTTCCAGCCTAATTCCATAGCTTTCCATTGTTCTTCAGTCGGTTCTGCTTTAGTCACTACTTTCATATCGTCACGAGAAATTGTTTTTGTATCTTTGTCTTGTACTAAATAACCGCCAGATACAGATACATATTCTTTCTCATCGTGGTCTACTGTCATTTCAACTTCTAGCAAACGAATATTTTTCTTTTTAGTCAATACTTCTAGCGCTTCTTCAGTAAATGAAGGTGCAATGACTACTTCTAAGAAGATTGAATGTAATTTTTCAGCTAGTTCTTTGGAAACGGGACGGTTAACTGCTACAATTCCGCCGAAAATAGATTGACTATCTGCATCGTAGGCGTTTTGGAAAGCTTCTTCGATTGAAGATCCTACACCTACACCGCAAGGATTCATGTGTTTCACTGCTACAGCAGCAGGTTCTTCGAATTTCTTAGCTAATGCAAGCGTCGCATCTGCATCTTTAATGTTAT
The DNA here is from genome assembly GCF_900186985.1 of Staphylococcus piscifermentans. Taxonomy (NCBI): domain Bacteria; kingdom Bacillati; phylum Bacillota; class Bacilli; order Caryophanales; family Staphylococcaceae; genus Staphylococcus; species Staphylococcus piscifermentans. Next base: position 1,957,397 of record NZ_LT906447.1, read on the forward strand.
TGAAGCTTAATTGTTTACCGTGTAATTGTTTCGCACCTGCAATGGTATTCGACGCATCAGATGTACGTACAAAGTATGCATCTTGCTGTGGATTTTCGCCATAACGTAAAGGTTCTTTATTTTCTTTAAAGAAATTAACGATTGCATTGTCGTAATCATTGGTATGTTCAAATACTTTAATCATTAATGATTTGCGGAATGCTTCATCTAAAGTATCATTTTTGATGTGTTCGATTACCGCATCATAATCAGCAGGATTTACTACAGTAGTGACATGTTTAAAGTTTTTCGCAGCTGCACGCAACATTGTTGGTCCGCCGATATCAATATTTTCAATCGCGTCCATTTCAGTTACATCTGGATTAGCAACTGTTTCTTTGAATGGATACAAGTTTACAACGACCATGTCAATTAAGTCGATGCCTTTATCTTTCAATTGTTGTAAATGTTCAGGTTTGTCTCTATCTGCTAAAATACCTCCATGCACGGCTGGATGTAATGTTTTCACACGACCATCCATGATTTCATCAAATTGTGTTAAATCTGATACTGATTTAACTGGCACCCCTGCTTCGTCTAGAGCACGTTTTGTACCGCCAGTTGAATATAATTCGTAGTCTAAGCTTACTAATGCTTTAGCAAAGTCTACAATTCCACTTTTATCTGAAACACTTAAAATTACTTTTTTCATTTTAAAAATAGCCCCTCTTATCGAATAATGTTCGCAATGACTTTAGGATATAATTCATATTCTAAGTTCTTAATGCGGTCTTCAAGTTGTTCTTTAGTATCATCTGGATAGATGTCACATTGGCTTTGCTCGATAATTTCACCCGTATCCATACCGCTGTCGACAAAATGTACTGTTGTACCTGTGACTTTATCGCCACTGTTATAAGCTTGACCAATTGCATCAATGCCTTTATATTTCGGCAATAATGCAGGGTGAATATTTAAAATGCGACCTTCATATGCATCTAATAAATCCGAACCGATTAAACGCATATAACCTGCTAAGATAATCCACTCTACTTCTTCTTCTTTTAAATATTGCAGCAATTGCTGCTCATATTCTTGTTTAGAATCAAAGTTTTTAGGAAGTGTTACATGTACTGGAATATCTAGTTTCTCAGCACGTTCAATCGCATAAGCATCTGCATGATCCACATATAATGCTGTAATTTCAATATTGTCTAATCGTCCATCTTGGACACGTTGTGCGATATTTTCAAAATTGCTTCCAGAACCTGAGGCAAAAACTGCTACTTTAGTCACGCTTTAACCCCCGTTAATACAATCGGTTCGTCGCCCGCTTCAACAATTTTACCGATTTGATAAGCATCCACATTTTGTTCTTTCAAAATACGCAATGTTTTTTCAGCTTCTGCTTCATCAACCACTAATGTAAAGCCGATACCCATATTGAAGATATTGTACATTTCTTGAGTTTCGATGTTGCCTTCTTTTTGCAGCCAATCAAAAACAGCTGGTGTCGGGAAGGATTGAACATTGATTTCAGCTGTGACACCTTCAGGCAATGCACGTGGAATATTTTCATAGAATCCGCCACCTGTGATATGTGTCATCGCATGCAATTTCACTTGTTCTTTTACTGCAAGCACGGGTTTGACATATAAACGTGTCGGTTCCAAGAATGTGTCTAAGTACGTACGTCCGTTAGCAAATTCAGCGTTTAAGTCCACACCTGATGTTTTAATCAAATGACGTACTAAACTGTAACCATTTGAGTGAATGCCGCTTGAAGCGAGTCCGATAATGACTTGAGCTGGTTCAACTGACGAACCGTCAATGTAGTCATCTTTTTCAACTGCACCTACTGCAAAGCCTGCTAAATCGTATTCACCTTCGTGATACATTTCGCCCATCTCAGCAGTTTCGCCGCCGATTAAAGCGGTATTTGTTTCTTCACAACCATCGCTGACACCTTTAACAATTTGTTCAATGACTTCAGGTACAACTTTATTCGTTGCGATATAGTCTAAGAAATAAAGTGGTTCAGCACCTGTTGTTAAAATATCGTTGACACACATTGCGACTGCATCGATGCCGATTGTGTCATGTTTGTCATGATCAATCGCAAGCTTTAATTTAGTGCCGACGCCGTCAGTACCTGAAACTAAAACTGGTTTCTGCATATTTAATTGTGATAAATCAAATGCTGCACCGAAGCCTCCTAAACCGCCTAAGACTTCTTTACGCATTGTACGTTGCACATGACTTTTCATACGTTCAACCGCTTCATAACCTGCATGAATATCTACACCTGCATTTTTATATGACTCTGCCACAGCTTTACACTCCTCTTCTCTTAAGTTCTTTTACTTCTGGTAATTGATGATCGACAATTTCAATTGGATAGTTTCCTGTAAAGCAAGCATCACATTCGCCTTTTGAATCAAATTCATGGAATACTTCGTGCATACCTTCTACTGAAAGGTACGTTAATGAATCTGCTCCGATTATTTCTTGCATTTCTTCTACTGTATGTTGTGCAGCCATTAACTCAGCATGTGTTGACACATCAATACCGTAATAA